>CAZCZI010000028.1:20186-81487 GCA_964503045.1 uncultured Candidatus Obscuribacterales bacterium | reverse complement strand
AGGCTCCTGCAAGGGCAAAGAAGGCTCCTGCAAGGGTAAAGAAGGCTCCTGCAAGAGCAAAGAAAAGGCTGAATAGTTGCCTATTTCACCTTTTCGCTCGAGTTCATTTTCTTCCAGCAGTCGACAGTTGTTATGAGGTGCTCAATATGGAGCAATTTCTCGATGTAAAAAGAGATCTCCCCACATTAGGGGTTGGACTTGGATTGCGTCGCGAACTTGCCGAAGAGACTTTCGAACATACTGCTTCGATTGATTGGCTCGAACTCGTGCCTGAAAACTATATGGGTCTCGGGGGGAAAGCAGAGATACGGCTTGAAAGAGCTTCGTCTTTGTTTCCCCTCGTAACTCATGGAGTCAATCTTTCATTGGGTTCGACCGACGAGCTCAACCCTACTTATTTGAAAGAGATCAAAGCGCTGCTCGATTCGATCGATGCACCGTGGTGGAGCGATCATCTCTGCTTCACAAGCGTGGATGGTGCGTATATGCACGATCTCCTCCCTCTTCCATTTTCGAAAGAAGCTGTCAAACATTTGGCTAAACGAATTCGAGCGGCGCAGGATTTCGTCGGACGCCCGCTTTTAATCGAAAATATTTCCTTTTATATGTACATGCCAGGCAATGAAATGACCGAGGCACAGTTCATCTCAGAAGTGTTAGAACAAGCTGATTGCGGGCTTCTGCTCGATGTTAATAACGTGTACGTCAACTCTATCAATCACAATTTTGACCCGTATAAGTTTTTGGATTCCATTCCAATAGAACGCACAGTGCAAATGCACATTGCCGGACATGCGTACGGCGATGAGATGATCATCGATACCCATGGGGCTCAAGTTATAGAGCCGGTTTATGAACTGCTCGAATACATCTTGAGACGTACGGATGTTAAAGCCGTCATGCTCGAAAGAGATCAAAACTATCCAGCTTTCTCTGAAATTATCGGCGAGTTGAATCAAGTGCGTACGATTGCACGTCATGTTCAACCTGAGCTCTTGGTCGGGGCCCAGAAGAAGATCCAAGAAACAAGCCGTGTTCAATCTGATCTTGTACAAGCGACAAGCTCTGCCAAGATCAGCGAAGCGAAAGTAAAAGAAAAAGTAAGCGCTACCAAACTCACACCCTGCGCCTAGAATCTAGTGTCTCTGATTTGAGACACAGGAGCGACCGATGCCTACCTATACACTGAAAGAAATCGAACAAACGCTTTCTGCATTGTGGACAAATCGCGGTGTTCGCGAAGAGTTTCTAAATAGCGATGAAGGATCTGACAGCACCGCTGGTGATCTGTCAAAAGAGCTTCTATCCAAAATCGATCGCAAAGGCGTTGCACTCTACGGCGGACTCATCTCATATGGTCACCACGAGCTTATGGCTTCGGTGTATCCTGGCTGCCAAAAAGTGATTGGAAAGCAGTGGCGTGCCACAGTGGAAGACTATTTGAAAGTCTACCCACCGGATCACTACAACTTTAATCGTCTTGCTCAGAGATTTCCGCAATATCTTCAAGAACACGGCAATCTCAAAAAGCACGCGTTCGTTGCCGAACTTGCTGATTACGAGTGGCTTGAATTGGAACTCTTGGAAGACAAAAGACAAGCACACGCAGGAATTTGCGTTGATCTTTCAAGCCCCGAGCAGGTTTTGAATCTTCGCCCGATCGTCAATCCGATTTTAGTTTTGCGGCACTACAAGTATCCAATTGCCAAACTTGTTGATTGGTTGGAAAAAGACGCAAAGCTTCCACGCAGAGTCAAAGCCGATCCTAGTAGTGGACACATGGCGATTTTCCGGAACACTCAGACATTGGAATGCAAGTTTGTTGAGTTGGGCGATGTAGCAGCAGCTGTGTTGCAACACGCCATCGACAATTCTCGCGCGACCTTCGCCGATCTAGCGAAGCTCGCCGTTTCATTGACACCAAAACAGGCGCCGCAGGATACATTGAACGACTTTCTGGCGCTGATCGATACGTTACAAAGTCTTGGTGCACTAATTGGAACGGAAACGGAGAAGCGTTAGACAAATGAATAACAAAATTGCGAAACTACTTGCCTCTGGCGGCAGCTTGCTTTGCCTTGCCTCAGTAATCAGTGTTGCCGGAGTGGCAATGACAACTGGTCCGGCTTATGGAAAGCCAGTCTCTTTTAAAATTGGCGACGACAAGAAACGCGACTTAGTCAGTTTTACTTCGGATGCTCCAGTCGAGTTAATCGTAGGAAATACACACGGTGTTTCCGGATCGGTGACAATCGATGATTCCCTGGATTTGGCCAAGAAGCCTTTGGAGGGAACGATTGAGGTCGACTTAAACAGCATAGACACTGGGATTGAACTGCGCAACGAACATATGCGCGACAATTTTTTGGAAACCAAAGATCCAAAAAATGGCAGTAAGGCAATTTTTAAACTCACCAGCGTCGGTGCCCCAGTTGTTTTGAAAGATGGAGCCAAGACAAAACTCCAAGTAACCGGTGACTTCACTCTTCATGGAAAGACAGTTAAAAAAACAGTTCCTGTTGATGTGACTTACATGAAACGTTGTCCATCCAAGTTTGCTGATTGTGATGTGATTCAGATTCGAACAACCTTCAATGTTCCCTTCAAAGATCACAACATCAAACGACCGGAAATCGTCTTCCAAAAATTGGCAGATACGGTGATCGTAACCGTGGCTGTGAGCGCTTTCCGCAATGATGCAAGCGCGGCTGCTCCAGCGAAGGCAACTGCTCCAGAGAAGTCAACTGCTCCAGCGAAGTCTGCTGCTCCGTCGAAGTCTGCGACAACGACAACAACTACAAAAGCCGCGCCAACAACTACCAAAACAAAGTAGTGAGTTCGTGAATTGAATTACTGATTCTCGTGAGATGAGTGATCGCCGGAAAGCCGTTCGAATGCTGATTTCACAAGGTCTGGCATTGGGCAGTGATCTTGTTTGCCAGTTTTTGACAATGCGACTAAGTATTCGATGTTTCCTTTCGGACCTTTTATTGGTGAATAGGTGATTGCAAAACAATTCAATCCCAAACTGTTTGCATCGCTTATGACGGTTTCCAGTACTTTGATATGCAGCTGCGGGTCTTTGACCACGCCGCCTTTTCCGACTTGACCTTTGCCGACTTCAAATTGAGGTTTTACAAGACAGATGATCTCGATGTCTTCTTCGTCAGATAGAAGAGAAACTGTCGCAGGCAAGACTTTTGCAAGAGAAATGAATGAGCAGTCGATCGTGGCGAGTGTGGCAAGAACTCCAGGTTCACAGATTTCGTCTTTGTAGTTGTCTGCGTACAATTCATCTTTTTGCAGATAGCGAACGTTTGTTCGTTCCACAACAACAACTTTTGGACTTGTGCGCAACGACCAATCTAATTGTCCATAACCAACATCGATTGCATAAACCTTGGCTGCACCTCTTTTGATCAGG
The DNA here is from genome assembly GCA_964503045.1 of uncultured Candidatus Obscuribacterales bacterium. Taxonomy (GTDB): domain Bacteria; phylum Cyanobacteriota; class Vampirovibrionia; order Obscuribacterales; family Obscuribacteraceae; genus CAYZJR01. The sequence continues at coordinate 78,063 of CAZCZI010000028.1, read as the reverse complement.
CAATCGGTGAATCCGCCTGTGGATGCGCCGACGTCCAGGCAGATACGATCTTGAGTGTTGATGCCAAACTCTTCTAACGCCTTCTCTAGTTTGAGACCGCCTCTGCTGACGAATTTTTGTGTGACAAAACCTGGGCGCAGTTCAATAAGGGCGCTTGTGGCAACCGCCGTTCCGGGCTTCGTTATTTTTTGCCCGTCCACCAATACATCACCGTTGATAATGGCCGTTTGAGCCGCTTGTCGACTTTCGAATAGCCCTTTTTCTTGGGCGGCAACGTCAAGTCGCTTCTTCTTTTCAGCCATTGTTAATAAGTGCGCCTTTGAATTCCAGAATTTTTTTGGGTGGGGTGCGACGGGTGGTAGGCGACGCACCCTATGAAAAGGAGCACCCATAACCTTCAAGAAGTGTCCCATTTCGACGGGAAACAGGAAAGGGAATGCCAAGTTAACGTTTGCCTGTCGGGTGATCAGTTGACCCGATTCTGTGGCATTATTTATCGAGAAGGCCATGGAGCAGACCTGGCTGGATGAAGACACCGCCTTGAAAGCGGCTGCCCTGAAAGGGGTTGGGGGTTCGAGTCCCTCCTGCTCCGTAAATTACAATCGATCAAACAGGAAGCGCAATAGGAAGCGCATCAGTCGAGAATGACGAGCGGCAGACGTCGTTTGACGACTTCTTTCCAAGTCGTCTCAGGAATTACGACTGCGCCCTTGTCTGGCTGCGAGCCGTCGGTGACCAACCATGAAGGCTTAGTGCGGCCGCCCAAAAGCGTCTGTACGTGGCTGCTGTTTGCGGTGCTTCCGATGTTTTCCAATACAACTGGTTTGCCGCGTCTGATGATGCCCAATCCGACTACGGTCGGATTGTTGAGCTTGATTTCATTGTGTTCCTTCAAGGGTTGTCCATTCTCGGTGGTTGTGAGGCTCTTGAAGATTGCTCTTTGACCGTTGACATAGGGGCTTGTTTGCCCTTCCTTGGCGATTAATTCGTCGAGGGTGTCATATTGTGCCAGTCGTCTTCTCAAAGCTTCCAGCGAGCCGAATTGACCCTGGGCGCGGGGCACGCCTGCCGAGCGAACCGCGTTGTCTACTTCGGGAATAAACTTCTCTGCGTTGTATGACTCGTTCCACTTCATGGCGAGCTCTACGTGTCCTTTCCAGTCAACCGATGTCCCTGTGCCAAGATTGCCGCGATATGCCTGCGATATGTGTTCGAACGGTCCGGTTACCAGTGCCACCATGGATGGTTCATGGTGGTAGAAACGTTTGTGCTCCGGTGTAATTAACGAGGCCGAGATCGAATACTCCGGAGATTCAATCAATGAGAGCTGCTTGAGGAAAGAGTGATCCAAATGCGATGAAGCGTGCGCCATCAATGCGTACGGTCCGCGCAATTCCACGAGTTGAAACTGAGTTGGAAGTTCTGTCGTGAGAATCGGAAGCATGTGGCTGTTGAGAGTGCGCAGGCGGTCTTGCGTACGGCGAGAGATGTTGCGCAACTCCGATTGAACTTCAGGGGTCCAGAGCTTGGAATGTGTGTCGATTGACTTGATGTCTGATTCGTTGAGAATAGCCAGCGACTTGACTGCCGATGGGTGCCGATAATATGTTGCCAAATCATTTAATACGCCATCACTGTTTGTCATGCGCGTAGACGTCAGTTCGTAGGGGTTGTAGCTCATGTCTGAATGACGATGAATCATATCTGCGATGCGCTGAATTCTTGTCACCGGATATCCCATGGTTCGAAGAACGCCCCAGGCGAGGTTGGCGGAGGCCCATTCATGACCAGGATCTGATTTGCCGGGGCGCTTGCCGACATCGTGCAGCAGAGCCGCCCATAGCAGGTTGACTTGTTCTTTTTCAGACAGACTTGCAAATTCAGGATGATTTCTTGTGCGCTGAACCACCAGTAGTGTATGAGCATGCAATGGGTATTCGTGACCGCCATGCTGCGGGCGCCCTACGATGCCGCCCTGCTCGTGATAACCAAAGATGGATGGAAACAGATGACCAAGCTCGCCATCGCCCATCATTTTGTGCATGGCGCTGGGGCCTTCAAACAAAGCTTCTTCTGCCTTAGTGCGCAGTTCATACTTTTGCTGATTGGTGAGATTGCCGACCTCCGGCATTCTCAAATCGGGCATCCGAATCGGCACGTCATTGAGCTTGTCCGATCGCTGTAGTGCAGCCAGTTCTCGAGCCACCGACATACGCCATGTGTAGTCATTGCTCGAGTCATTCAATGCAGTGTCTATAGGTTCGACGAACTCTTTGCGGAACAATTCTGGATTAGTCTCGCCAATCTTGGCTGCAATTTCCAGAGTCAGTCTGATATGAGCTCTTGCTTTGGGGGTGTCGGCGATTTCGGTGTCATGAGTTCTGCCGGTCAATAGCAGATCTTTCATGGAGTTTAGTGCCGCGCTTCGTTGCTCGGGTGGAGAATCTTTAGCCAAACCGCCAATCATGTCGGCGACCAACTCGTGTGTTGCCCATGGCTCGGCGGCGCTCTCCGCCGGTCTCGATGCGATGCGTGCCGCGCGACCCAAAGTGCCCGAGCGATAATATTCTCTGAGCGCATTTCCCATGTGTTCGGCTTCAACTGATAGCGGTGCTTCGGGATCTGTGTCGGTATCGATCTTCGCTGCCAGTTTTCTTACTAGTGCCGGGTTGTCCTGAGCCAGCTTCTCGGCGTATGACCAGTCTGATTTGTTGAATAGAAGTCGACTGAGTTGTGTAGGTTCCATGACCGAGGCCAAGTGCTCTTGCACCGGTCGTGGTGGCGGATAGTCCATGCTTTCCGCCTCTGGCAGCGACAACCACCAACGTCGCAGCTCGTTTACATCGTCACCTTTTGCGTGTTTGAAGGCCACGTCGAATAGTTCTACCATCGCCTGCGCTTTTGCTTCGGGTGTGGCTTCGCGATGGTGCCAAGTCGGCATTTGGCGAATCAGCTTGGCTCTCAATGCATCATCGGGCAGTTCGAATATCGTCTTGGCTAGTTGAGGAAGTTCTTTGAGAGGAACATGACACATGCTCCACTCCAAGTTTTCCAATGGGAATTTCTTCATCGCCATTTCTGTGGCGGCCAGACGATCGCTTTCGGGCAGATGTTGAATGGTGCTAATCAGATCTCTTCCGTATTTCGAATGGTCAAGTTCTGCCGTATCCAGCCAAGCTTTTGTGCGCATCGTCTCTGGCAAAGCTTCGATTGATGCCGCTAGTCCTTCAGGCAGACGCGTGTTGCGTCTCATATCGATGTAGCCGCGCACGCCTGTATCTCTTACACGATGCCAGTAATCGTAGGAGCCAGGTTGTTCTTGCTTCTCTCTGGCTTCTTTGTTTTGCTTGGCCGTTTCGAACAGCTTGTTCCACAAACTGACGCGTGATGGCTCATCGACACTCTGGAGTGCCTTGTTTAGTGCATTTCCAGACACATCCAAGCCATCTTCGATTACTATTGCCATTGCATTTCTGCGTTCTTCAAGCGGCAAATGTTCGATCTGTTCAACCAAACCGTCTTTTGGATTTTGGTAGTAGCTGCCTTTGTTTTTCAGTTTGTTCCACGCAGCCATCCAGCAGCCATATGCTTCATTGGCAGGCAAACCTTTGATGTTTCTGCCGGCTGCTTCACTTGTGCGTGGGTCTTCCAGAGCCCGCATCCAAACCTCTGATCGGCGATGGTTTCCAGGAATCGTCCCGATTTGATCCATCAAGATTTCGTTTGGTTGGCGCCACAGAAGATCTCTTTTGCCTTTATCGACCCAGTCCGGCGGAAGTGGTGAATGTTCTTCATCCGTCGTGCGCTTGCCGCGGGTGACTTCGCGTGTAGGGCGCGACAGGACCGACTTGGTTCTGATTGCGTATTTGATTGCGTCTTCGCGCGTGTTTGCGGGCAAGTCGCCGACTTTGTTCAACGCAAGCAACTTCACGAAGTAATCGTCGTTTGCCAAAAGTTGCTTCCAGGCATCAACTCTTCTGTTTGGCTCTAGCGCAGAGAGTTTTTCAACAGCTTGAAAGCGAATCACTTGGTTTGAATCTTTGGCTGCCTTTTGCCAAACTTCCAATTTGGTTGATTGCGGGGCGTCTGACAGTGCCTTGAGTGTCGCCAGTTTTTCCTTTTCCAAAAGACCGTTCCAATTCGTGGCCCGGCGCTGCCACTCGACTGGTGACAAAGAGCGGCTTTGTGCATATTCGACCTCAGGTGTGAAGTCGCCTTGCTTGGCTTTGAACTGCTCAAACTCTTGCCGCCAATTCTGCTCGTAGGTCTTGCCGTTTGAGGCCTTCATATTGGGAATCTGATCGGCGATTTGAGTGTCGGATTTAGGCTTGGTCGTCGCGCCTAACTCCGAGGCGATCTTCGCTTCAGTGGTCTGTGCTTCGGTTTCCACTTTCAGACGTTGGCCTCTGAAACTTTGCCATGCTCCTTCATGGTCCCCGGCCAACAAGAGAGTCTTTGCTTCGTTCAGATTGAGATTTTGTCCATGGTGAGTGAGCTCATGGCCAACTTTCTCGGCGCCTGCCGCTGTTTCCAATAATATTTTCTGTGATTTCGTGACGTATGCCGTTTCTTTTTGATTGTCGACAATGCGCACCCACGGCGCGTTTTCAGTGGAGAGTGCGAGAGAGGCCGAGCGGCTTATGGGCGAGCGACCGTTTTCGTCGAGGAATCGCGTAGTTAGATAACGATCGGCGAGCACCCCACGGCCGGTCATCATGTTTACGTGTTCAGCCGCAACTGCAATCCCCCTTTGAGCGGCGGGCAGTGTCAGGTTCATGGCAGCGCCTCCGACTGCTGAGTGCCACATCTCGCCTGATGTCGGCAGTTCGCCTGTCGAGTAGACACGTGATACCGATTGCTGCACGGTTCCACCAATTGCGCCGGTAGCTGCGCGGGCCGTGATCTTCGAGATCAGTGGCATCGTGCGAGCGAAGGCGTTGCCTTTTTCGAAGATGAAGAAGCCGGATGCGCCGCCCAGGGCGTTACCTAGGTGCGTTTCTCCAGGGCGCAGGTCTCTGAGCCCGTCGTATGCAGCGGCTCCGAAGATAGAGGCGGCTTGCTCGCTTTTGAGCAGCAGCGCGGCCTCGCCTTCGACCTGCATTGCGCCGCCGAAACCTCGCATTGTAGAGCCTGCGGCCTTGCCCGCCAGAGCGTACGGCACAACCATTGCCAGACCGCTGGAGATGCTTTGTGCAAACCAAGTCGGGGAAAGGAGCTTCGCGTCTTTGACTTCGTAAGCAGTGGCTTTCGGCAGGTTTACATTGTCGTTAGTGACCAGGCTGACGGCATTGCTAACGGCGTTGTACGGTTCGATTCCGCCTGCATTGGCGGCTGGTTTTAAAATGTTGTCGGCAACCCAATCCGCCAACCCTGACGATTTTTCCTCGGGGGGCTGTAAATGCTTGCTGTCTAAGGGCTCGTGTCTTGCGGGCTGCTCACTCATGCAGCCATTTTTATCTTTAATACTCCGTATATATAGGGGGAAACCACCACACTGAAACTGGAAATCGGGGAATCTTCCCATACTGTAGAATCAGAACCACCATTTCCTATCTGAAGTACTCACTTAAGATGCAGATACGTGTTGGCATAACAACCACCGACCTTACCGGCCTCGGTCATAAGAAGTTATCGATTTCGTCGGACAAACCAATATCGGCAGCCACGCTTAGCGAAAGAAATGCTGATAAACCTAAGCCGCTCAAACTCTTGTCGAAGCATTTGGTTCATGTAGAAGAATCCATTGGGTCGTTGAGGCTATCGTGCGATGAAGATCAGCTCGGATGCGTTGGGTTGGTCAAAGGAGATCGTTTATTGCTTTCTTCTTCTTCGGCATTCAGGGTGACTACGCTCAATCGCGCGAATGGAACCGCCGGTGGTTCTCCTCAATACATCGGAAAGCTGGAAATTTTCGTCGATGCTGCCGAAAATCTTCGGCTTGTTCTCATCACCACTCTTGAAGAGTACGTCAAAGGCGTTTTGCAATCCGAGATTCCAGCCAGCTATGGGTTGGAAGCCATAAAAGCGCAGGCCGTCGCCGCTCGCACCTACGCGCTCAATCCGCGCATCAGTCATGAAAAAGACGATTGTAATGTGTGCGACTCTTATTTGTGTTGCCAGTATTTTGCTGGTGCCATTGCCATTAGTGATCGCCATAGGAAGGCAATCGATGCCACCGCTGGTAGGGTCTTGACTTTCGCCGACAAACCAATTTTGGCCCTTTTTAGTTCATGTGCAGGTGGTCACACTGAAAACTTCGAGGCATGTTTTTCAGATCCGGTCACCGGGCAGTTTCCCATGCCACCTTTGCCATACCTAAAGGGTGTCGCCGAAGGTAAGGTACCGCCTGATCCTGGCACTGAAAAGTATCTGCGGGCACTATGGCAGGTGGCACATCCGCAAACAGCAGATGCCTGGTCGCCACACTTCAAATGGTCTGTCAATATGACCGGTAATCAGGTCGAATCTCATATGCATCATGTGATCGATACTATGATGAAAGACCCGACTGTGGCACCGTTTATAGTGGCGCCGAAATCAGCCAAGTTTGGACACGTAAAGTCATTCGAGGTTAAAGAAAGAGGTGTAGCCGGGACGGCAATCCTGCTCAGAATCGCTACTTCGACTGGAGACTGGTATATAAAAAAGGAGCTTGTCATTCGAAGTGTTTTCAAGAACAGCGAAGCAAAAGTCAGCAGGCTGAAAAGCGCCAGACTTTTTTTCAATGTGTCGACAGATCGTTTGGGTCTAGTATCCCGCGTGAATATTCGTGGACTCGGTTGGGGACACGGTGTCGGTATGCAACAGACCGGCGCACAAGGATTTGCAAAGCAGGGACATAGTTACCAACAGATTCTTAATCACTACTTTCAAGGTGCTTTGATCGCATCGGTTTAGAGCTCTAAACGAAAGTTCTTCGGCAAAAACATTTGAAAAATTCGCAGATAAAAATAAAACGCTCATGCAGCGACCGGCCAATATATAATCGCCTTAAGAGAGTCCCTCTTATAGGGAATGAAGCACAATTGTCAGGAATCACGCGGCGCCTTAAGCGCTCGCGACCAAACGGAGCGGTTACATGGGGCCAAGAAGAAGCTTACTAAGCTCGTTTTGCAATTGCTCACTGGTTATGGTGATGCTTGCGACATCGTTGGTGTGTGCTGGTTGTAAGGATATTAGCGGTTTTAGCGGTTTTGGGAAGCCTAACGAACCGAAGTGGGAGGATCTCTGCAGGGAAGCTACAGAGACCCTTGCGAAGCCGATAAAGCCCGACAAGTACAATTCTGTGGCAAAACACTGCGAGGAGCTGTACAACCAATCTCTTGAGATAGCCGACAAGAAGTTTGGACCTGAGTCGCCCCAAACTGCGATCAGTTTGGGCTATCTTGCTGCAATGTACAAAAATCGACAAGACTGGAGACTGGCTGGTAAGACTTACAAACGATTGATCGAGATTAAAGACAAGATTGATCCCGACAGCATGGAGACGAAGCAGTTCAAGTCTGACTATGAAGTAGTGCAAGAAAAGCTGAAAGAGTATGGTCTCGACGAAGAGAGCCTAGCCAAGAAAAAGGATGGCTCTGACACCGGCGAGAAGAAGAAAAAGAAAAAGAAGAAAAAGAAAGAGAAAGAAGAGTAGTACTGAGCAGGAGATCTAAGTGGTTGCGCGCCACCGCCGGACATTTATGTTGGCGACTCTGCTTGCTGGTGTGGGCTTGAGCACCGCTTTAATGGTTGGTTGCTCATCATCAAAATCCTGGGATCTCTCCGACGTCAAACACTGGTACGAAGCACAGCCAGAGAATTGGGACGAGTGCATGGACTTTGCTCGCAAAGCCACTTTCAATAACGAGCCCGATAAAGCAGTGGAAATCTATAAGTTAGCTATGGAAATGGCTAAAACAGATGCCGGAAAAGACGACATGCGCGTAGCCCAATCTGCCGCTGCATTGGCGTCACTGCAACAACTGCGAGGCGCTTATCAAGATGCAGAGACGTATTACAAAAAGGCAATTCCCATTTTTGAAAGCAACGTCGGCTCGAGCAATCCGATTGTAATTGAGAACAAACGTTATCTCGTCGAAGTGTTAAACAAGCAGGGAAAATGCGATGAGGCCAAACAACTGGAAAAACAGCTGCCCAGAGTTGTAACTAAGACCAAGAAAACATCTGGTCAAAGCAGACGAAAGCAAAGCCGTAAACGGCGCAAGTAGATCCTGGAAATTCCGCCTATTCTTCCTTATCGGCGTCGGTACCGCTTCCGGTCTTGGTTGCGGTTGCAGGTGGAGTTGCCGCACCACTCTTGGTGGCATCAGTCGCGGGGGCGGCTCCATCCATCTTAAGATCAGGCTTGTCTACTTTCACCTTGTCCCCAATGATGACGACTTGGAATTTGAACAGGAGATCAGAAGTCTTTGGCGGTTTCGGATATGGTGAGTTGCCATTCACTGCGGCTTCCAGCGCGCTCGCCAGTTTTTGCAGATCTTCCGTTGGTGCCTTCGACCATTCCAACTTCTTAACGTTGCCTTCTTCATCGAAGCCGACTTTTAGCTTCAGTTTCCACTTACGCGGTTTCTTCCGTTTTTCTTCCGCGTCCTTGTTCAACAGTTCAAGCGCATCTTCCGGCATGGAGAGCTTCGCTTGAATCTTACCTTCAACATCTTTCAGATAAGCTGCGACTTCAGCCGTTGTAGCAATCGGTGCCTCCTTTTCTGTTTCGTCTTCGTCTTCGTCTTCGTCTGTCGATGCACCTGGAGTTTTATCCGGGGTCGTCATGTTTTCGTCGACTTTGACTCCACGATTGATGTTTCCTGCTGAGGTCCAAGCCTCTGCCATGTGTTCGATTAAGTCGAGTGTTGTCTTGTAGTCATAAGTGCCGGAATTGTCGTCTAGCGCTTTTCCAATGACTAAAATGGCCTTGCCTTTCACTTTTGCGGGATAACCGCCGACTAATACTTGTATTGATTTGCCTTTTAATGCGACAGAAGCAGCAGGATAGCGACAGCATGCCCATTTCAGCTCACCGTCGCCCAGAATTTGGGTTGACCGTTGCACGGTACCTTTTTCTCTCCATTCCGTCGAAGCGTTGACGTCGGCAAAGGGAGGCTTAGGTAGGAAGCTGTCGAGGTTTTGTGCCGGTGACATGTCGTCATAAACGGCGAAGATGACCTTTTGATTTGCCGTTTTTGAATACAAGCCAAACGATTGCAACGGCTTGGTCACCTCGGCCGTGTCTTCGAACCAGTAGGTTGGTAGCGCTGTTGCCTTCAAGCCTCCGAAGGCGACTGCAAGTTTGACGGCCTTGTCAGAATCACCATGTTTTTCTTCTTGCGGATTTTGCGTTTGCGTGGCTGCTGGTTTCGGACCTGGCTTCATCAGGCTCCCGACCATGCCGCAGAACGAAAAGAGAATCATAATGCCCATTGGAATTCCGACCAGTTTCAACTGCATGTCTGTCAGTCCGTATTTCTTCTGCAATTTGCGCAGTTCTTTTACGGGTTTGCTCTTCAAGATCGGGTTGGTCGGCTCCGGCTCTTCCGGCGGTGGATCGATCTTGCCGCCGCAGTTTATGCAAACTCCGTATTCTGGGTTTGTGGCAAAACATGTCGGACAAAGAATCTTCTCGCCCTGCATTGCCGCTATAGTTTCAGTGGCATCAAGATTTTTTCTGAGGGTGCCTACCGTTTGTTCGCCTTCTTCCGTCGATTCGGTGGAGGTGCGCATCTTCTTGATTTGTAAATCGAGAAGTGCACCCATCCACATGAATTGACAGCACTTAACCGGCGGTGCCGGCTGACCTGCTTTTATCTGTTGTGGTCCGCTGTGCACGCCAATCAGTTTGTAGTCTTTGAGAATCAAGGCACCACGAGTGTTTGGCGGTGCTGGAATGGTATGCAGCATGTTTTTTGGCTGCAATGCGCTTACGACACCGAAATAATTGCCTTGTAACCAACACGGTTTGCCCGACAAATTGTCGAGATAGAAAAGCTGGAGCGGGTCCCAGTTGTTTACTTCCATGTCTGTATGCGAGGTCAAAGGATTTGGCATTTGACCAGAACAATGGAAGGGTGTCTTGCGATTGATTTGAGAAATCACGCCGCGATTTACAAGTTCTCTGACTGCCACCAAGACTGTGTAGGTATCGGTGCCCAAGCGCTCCGGCATTTTGTCGATGGTCAGGTATCCATCCAGTGAGTTCCACAAGCGCTCGACCATCCATTGAATTTCGTCACTGGCCGATGTGGGATCAAAAGTCTGAACAACCTTTTGATAACGTGATTCTGTTCCACCAAGCTGAGCAAACAGTTTTGGAATTTCATTGGCGCGCCGCATCGCTTCCCAGATCAAGCGATCCGCTGGTGTCGAAACGTTGGGCAGACCAGCCCAATCGAACTGCCCCGTGGGTTCAAACGCAAAGCCCCAGATTGGTTTTCGATAGACAAGTTCACAGAAAGCCATTTCCGGCGCCATCGGCTGCTGGAAAAACACCCGTTGAATGCCGCCGGGAATCAGCTCGATTCGGGCAAGTGGAATATTGCGCTGATCGAAAAGCGTGAGGAGTCCTTTGCGCTGATTTTCAAGACAGTTGTTAATGACGTTCAGAAATTCGTGTCCATGGACGTTGCCTGATGCTTCCACCCCAGAGGAGCTGAATGGCAAAGACAATGCGCGATTGAGCTCGGCAATGCGCTCGGTTTGCAGGTCCGGAATGCCTGCATCGATTACCAACATAGCGATGTCGTTCGGCGGCGACACAAATTGCTCGGAGGGTGAGCCCGTCTGTTTTAAGTACTCTTGGCGTGCTGTTGGTTTGTCGAATTCATTGTGAAGACTGACGTTTTTTATACTAACTGTGACGTCTGGGTGCGGGAAGTGAATGTTGAGCGCCCATGGTGCATCCACATAGTGAAAAACATCGCTTGCGCAGCAAACCGCACGGCTTCGCGAAATCAAAAAGCACATACCGAGAACCTTCGGCGGCGAAATCGATCGATCAAGAACGAAGCCAGTCGCGTTGGCCATCTCCTGCTCAAGATTTTGAAAACTCATATACCAGCACCAAGCCCCTAAAAAGCATCCCTTGGGACCTTATACCACCCTTTATTACCTTAACCACATTGATTAAGAGGTCCCTTACATAGAGACATTATTGACCAAACTTTTGTGTCGGTGCACGAATTGCCTCCGGAATCTGCTCTGGTTGTATAACTTGTTGAAGTTCAGGAAGTTGTTTGGCAGATTTATCAGAAGCACCGTCACTATTGGGATCTCGATAGTTCAACACCTTGCAACTGACGCTTTTCCAATTTGGTGGCAGGCAATACCTGCATGGCATGTATGCACTTTCTATTGCGTCGCGGCGAAATCGAAAAAAGACTCGATGTGATCTGTTCATCACCTTTGCAAAAGGACAGGAGGGACGGTGAAACTTTGTGGAAAAGCAATTGCCGATGTATTTGTAATAGCGGGTCTTGATAAGAGCATTTTCGCTTGGGTCATATTCGCTTGGGTCATATTGCGAAACGCCCGGGTCGGCCCAGGCGGAGGGACTCGCTAATATCCAGCCGATAAGTGATGCAACGGTCAAGGTCCGGAAACCGGACTTGCCAAATGTGCCGGGTTCGGGTCTAGGGTTTGATTTTCGGGATTTCCGATGCATTTGTAAGTTCCTCCCAAAATTGGTCCTGTAGATACAACGTCTCAAGAGGCGCAAAAGTTCAATGATTTCTATGAAAAAGCGCTGGTGCATTGGAAATTTCATCCAGACGAAACTTGATTAAAATAGGGAACCCACAGAAAAAGGGATATTTATGACTGGGACCGGTCCGCTCTCCAATCTCTACAAGCACTCCCTGAGCCTTGTCACCGATCTCTACCAGTTGACGATGGCGTACAGTCATTGGAAGACCGGCAGCGCCAGCAAAGAAGCGGTGTTTCATGTGTTCTTTCGCAAGAATCCCTTTCAAGGAGGCTTCGCAGTCGCCTGCGGGTTGAACTATGTAATCGACTACGTCAACAACGTGTCATTTCAGCCAGATGACTTGGCGTATCTGGCGACACTCTTGGGTTCTGACGGCAAGCCTCTGTTTGATAAGGCGTTTTTGGACTATCTGTCGAAGCTCAAGCTTGAAGTCAATATAGATGCAGTTCCGGAAGGGAGCCTCGTCTTTGCGCATGAGCCGATCATGCGTGTGGAAGGGCCAATAATTCATTGCCAGCTGCTCGAAACCATCCTTCTGAACATTATCAACTTTCAAACGCTTGTTGCCACAAAGGCTGCCAGGGTTAAGGTGGCGACCGCCGGTCTGCCGGTTTTGGAATTCGGGCTGCGTCGCGCTCAAGGCATTGATGGCTCGCTGTCGGCCAGTTGGGCTTCCTACGTCGGCGGCGTCGATGCTTCGTCAAATGTGCTTGCCGGAAAGCTTTTCGGAATTCCAGTGAAGGGAACCCACGCGCACAGCTGGGTTATGTCTCACGATGATGAACGTGATGCCTTTAAGAACTATGCCGAAGCGATGCCCAACAACTGTGTGTTTCTCGTCGATACTTACGATACGCTCGAAGGTGTGCGTCACGCCATCGAGATTGGAAAGTGGCTCAGAGAAACGGGACACGAGATGCAAGGCATCAGGCTGGACTCAGGCGATCTTGCTTATCTCAGTATTGAATCGAGAAAACTCCTTGATGCAGCAGGCTTTCAGCATGCGACGATTTTTGCGTCAAATGATTTGGATGAACGAATCATCAGCTCGCTCAACGATCAAGGGGCGAAAATCGATGTTTGGGGTGTCGGCACAAAACTAGTCACTGCCTACGATCAGCCGGCGCTTGGTGGCGTGTACAAACTTGCCGCGGTGCGCGAGCCTGGGCAAGAATGGCAATACCGCGTGAAAGTTTCTGAGCAAGCAATCAAGACTTCCACACCTGGTCTGCAGCAGATTCGGCGCTTCGTCGATGACAGGGGAATCTTTTTGGCAGACATGATCTACGACCTCGAAAGACCGCCTGAAACATCGCAGGTGATTGTCGATCCTATCGATTACACTCGCCGCAAAGTCATACCTAAACGCACGCCCTATCACGATCTTCTTGTTCCTATCTTTAGAAACGGAAAACTCGTGTACAATATCCCGCCTCTGGAAGCGATCAAGCAACACGCGACAAAAGAGCTGTCTTGCTTGCATCCGTCGATCAAACGTATGCTCAATCCACACCAATATCCTGTCGGACTGGAGTATTCATTGAACCAGCTGAAGGTAGAGCTGGTGCTCAAAGACAGAGAATCCAGACAAAGGGAGGACGTCGATGTCGCATCATGATCATCTCAAACCGATAATTTTCTCAACCGTTGGATACGCGTATCTGAAGGAACGCATGCAGAAAGTCGGCGACTTTGACGATGGATTGGTCGAATGCAAAACCTTTCCCGATGGTGAGCGCTACCGCAGAATCGAGACTGAAGTTAACGGACGCGAAGTCATTGTTTTGGGTGGAACAATCTCGGATTCAGACACCCTCGAACTTTACGATCTTGCCAGCGCCGTTGTGAAATATGGCTGTCAGAGCTTGACTCTTGTGGTTCCCTACTTTGGTTACTCAACTATGGAACGAGCAGACAAACCCGGCGAGGTCGTCACCGGTAAAACGCGTGCCAGACTTCTGTCCGTCATTCCATCTGCCAAGCAAGGCAATCGGGCGTTTTTCGTCGATCTGCATTCGACTGGCTTGCCGTATTACTTCGAGGGGGCTCTCACGACCAGGCAGCTCTCTGCAAAAAGTGTGACAATTGCCGCTGCCAAAAAAATGGCCATCGATGAAAACGATTTCGTGCTGGCCTGCACGGATGCAGGTCGCGCAAAGTGGGTGGAGTCGCTCGCTGGCGAGATTGGTGTCTCCGCATCAATCGTGTTGAAGCGAAGAGTGAGTGGAACCCAAACAGATCTCGTAGCAGTCAGTGCCCACGTTGATGGCAGATACGTGATTATTTACGACGACATGATTCGCACTGGTGGATCTCTAATCATGGCCGCCGAAGCATATAAAGATGCAGGTGCATCGAAGATCTCCGCTATTGCTACGCACGGTGTGCTTGCAGGAGATTCATTGAAGAGATTGCAAGATTCGAATCTCTTTTCCAAAATTGTTTGCACCGACAGCCATCCAAGGGCAGTTGCACAGGAAAGCGAATTTTTAGAAATTCATTCTATTGCGCACGTATTGGCCTCTGAATTTTCGAAGGACCCTCGTCAAGCTCCAGTAGTACGATGATTCCGATGATTCCGGTGATTGGGATGATTGCGATCTGATCGCAAATTCTATTGCAGAAGTGTAAACGAGCGAATTTGTTGTGTTCAAAAATACTGGACGCCAAGTGTTTTGGCGTTATACTGGTAAGAGCTTCGACACCTCCTTACGATTCACGTCCTCAAAAAAATTGTCCAAATGTCGATTACGACACGAATCGCCGAGGCTGCTGTAACCCTGAGCTAAGAGGCTAGATGAAGCGGAGCAAATCATTTGAAGTAAGGGAAGTAGCGTTGCCCTGGAGTGAGGGGCTACTCTCTGCAAGACTATGGAAAGCTGGCGGCAAGACGGTTGTTGGAGTTCCTGAGCTTGGTTTGCGCTGCTACGGTGAGTCAGAACCGGAAGCAGTATTTAGGCTTTTTACGACGCTTTTGAAGTATTACCGACAATTGAAGCTATTTCGTGAGCGACTGGGCGATCGCGGTCAGCAACATCTAGAACTCCTCAGCGGATGGGTAGAAGCGATCGAAAATCGCATGAAGGCACCGACTCCCGATCCAGAAAAAGTGGTCTCTTTCGCTCGCGGTCGTCGTCGCTAGAAAACGAGTTTTTTGATACTCAGGATTTTCCAAGGTCACACGCTGTAAGGTGTGACTGCGCTTTCGACAAAGAGACGAGCACTTGAGGTTTGCATCGCGTAAAGCGATGCAGTAACCGCCGTGCAACCTTGCTTCTATAAGCTTGGTCCATCGATGAATTTGCGCTTGGCGCAGTTTTTTAAAAATTGAGGAGCATGGAACATGCTGAAGAGGACTCGAAATGCCCGGCATATATGGATCTGGACAATGCTTTTAGCATGTGGCGCTCAGGTCTTGGCTGTGTTGCTACTTTGCCAGCCGGCGCACGCACAAAGAAGTTTCTTTAACAACCTGTCGGGATTCAACAACAGACGTACACCCATGCGAGCAACGACTCGGCAAAGGGGATCAAGGCAAGCAATGGATCAAGGCACTCAGCAGACGCATCCTGAATCACCTCTTGCGCTCAACGGAATCTCTCGCATTCCTCCAACTGCTCCGGTAGTTCGCAACTCGCTGCCGCCGTGCATGACAGACAGCTTCGTGCACGAGTCGGGTGCCAATGCCGAACTTATTTATGGCGACGAATCTCACCGTTCTGCCCCACCATTTATGGAGTTCACCCAAGATCATCGAATCGAAAGCGGCATTCACGACATACGCGATGCTGGGCTTACCACTGGTCACGGAAGCTTGCTGCCCAACGCATGGGGCGACGACGAGTTTATCTCGGCAGGTGAGTGGAGTCAGGCAGGAACAACCGCCGCTCCTCCAGCACAAGCACCAGTTTTCACGCCTCGAAGTGGCTCGCTAAATAATTTCGACTTTAGTGTCCGCGTCGGCGATACTCAAATCGACTACAGCAACTCTCAGCCCGGCGTTTCCTTTACTTCATGGGTGCGCCCGAGAGATTCGAATCGCTAAGAGGACCAACCCTTTTCTAACGTCGTTGTCGCGGAGATAGGCTCCCTCAGTTTTGCATTGCTTCGTTGATTACGTCTGTGACCATTTCCGGAATCGCACTTTTCTCCAGTTGATCGACGTTAAACCATTGAATTAGCGGATTAGCTCTAAACCAAATCAACTGCCGTCTTGCGAGTTGATAATTGTTTTGTATGCACGTCGCCATTGCTTCATCAAGCGAGCATCGATCTTTCAAATACGGGAGGTATTCCTTGTAGGCAACCCCGTTTTGAATCGCCTGGGTTTCTCCATACTTCTCGAGCAAGCCTTTGATTTCGTCCAACAGTCCAGCATCAATCTGTGCTTGCACGCGTTCGCCAATAAGTTTCTTTAAAATGGATCTGTCGTGAAAGGTCAAACCAATCCACGCTGTTTTGTATGGTGGATCAACTTTGGTTGCTGCCTCGGAGAAGCGCACCCCGAGAGTCTCAAAAACCTCCAAAGCGCGAATAATGCGAAACTGATCGTTGACTCCAATCTTTGATGCCGCAGCGGGATCAATCGTTGCCAGCCGTTGGTGAAGTGACGGCGTACCGTCACGGGATGCCGTCTCCTTCAGACTTTGCCTGAATTCCTCATTCGGCGGAACATTCGGCATCGACAGGCCTTCCAAAAGAGCGCGCGCATAAAAGCCGGTGCCTCCACAAACGATCGGCAGTTTGTTGCGAGAATGAATGTCATCGATTGCTTCAGATGCTTGCTGCTTGTATTGCGCGACTGTGAAAACCTCGTCAGGGTCTGCCACATCGAGCATGTGGTGGGGCACGATACTTTGTTCTTGCAGGGATGGTTTTGCTGTTCCAATATCCATGCGGCGATAGATGGTGCGTGAGTCGCAGGCCACTATCTCGCCGTTCATTGCTTTGCCTAAAGTGAGGCTGAGAGCCGTTTTGCCTGTGCAAGTAGGACCGACAATTGCAACAACGAATTTGTTGGAGTCACTCACGCCAAAAATTCTACAGCCAAAATCGTAAGTGCCAGACCGACCCAAAAGAAATAAACGAAAAACAGTATGGGCGGAACAATGATGATGATTGCCAGAAGCTTAGCAGCACTCACTTTGAGGCTTGATTTATAAGCTTGCCATTGCAAAAACAAAAGCCAAAACGCAGGCAGTGTCGCAAGCAGAATGAACAAGATTTTGACGTGCTTGAACAGACCGATAGGGGCAAAAAACACAAATGGCAAAAACGCCCAACCTGTTACGGTGAGAGCGGTTTTGAACTTAATGCGGCGATTGAGCACGACCGAGATCAACACCAGAATGTAGGACAGAACCAACCAGTTAGTCAGACCACCACTTAGAAATCCTGCCACATTTAAGAGTGTCGATGGATCTTTTGGATTGAATCGGATGAATGCAGTCAGCCCCATGCCGAGTGCCACACACAGAAGAGCGCCCCAGACGCCGGTTTTCTCTGGATCGGACTCGGGGTCTGCCAGTCGATTGAAGGTCGTAATCGGCGCCGTTATGACACCATAGAAGGTGTCAGTCCAACGGTTCCAAAAACTCGACGCAACAGTACCTTCTGTCATGACTTACTGAAGCACCCAAAGCGGTTGCTTGAAATACTTGGCGGTAAGCCATTCCGGCACCAGCTCCTCAGTTATGTTCAGGCCGATATTCTTTTCGATCGGACTCGACATTGAAAGGATTGTGCTAAGAATGCTTTCTGAGGAAGTGTCATCAACCGGAAGTTCTGCCTTTAGCTTAAGCTTGTCTTTGAGCATTGCCTGCAGTCCAGCAAGCGCGTCATCGTAGCCGCCGAGTTCGTCGATTAGACCTAGCTGCTTAGCTTGCTGCCCAGAGTAAATGCGACCATCCGCCAATTTCTTGACGTCATCGATATTCATCTTTCTGCCCTTGGCGATGGCGCTGGTGAACTGCTCGTACGAGTCATCAATCAGCTTTTTCAGCAGCACCTCTTCTTCAGCAGTCATCGGTCTGTACATAGATGCGATGTCTTTGAACTTGCCTGATTTGATTACTACGGATTGAATTCCGAGTTTGTCGCCCAAACCTTTTACGTTTGGCATATTCATAATCACGCCGATGGAACCTGTAAGAGTCCCAGGCTGAGCGTAGATTTTGTCGCAGATGCAAGCGGTGTAATAGCCGCCGGACGCAGCCATATCACCCATCGAGCACACTACCGGAATGCCCTTTGCTCTCACTGCTTCAACCGCTTCATACAACTCTTGCGATGTTGAAACCGTTCCACCAGGAGAGTTGATGCGCAAAAGAATACCTTTGATCTTCTCGTTTTTGATTGCCTTGCGCAGTTTCTTAATCACGCTTGGTGCGCCGCCAGTGCTTGAGGAAAGCAATGACGAAGAGTCGACTTTGTCGGCGATCATTCCTGTGAGTCGAATCACTTGTATGCGATCTTTGTACTTAATCAAATAATCACTAGTTGAACTGTCGCCACCAGATCCGGTGCTCAAGTCTTTAGTGAGTATTCCGACAGGCAAAGCGATTGCACACAGTGCAAGGATAACCCAGACAACCCACCTGTAGTTTTTCTGAGCAGTCATGATGTATAACCGCTACTAGAGTTGTTGTCCATTGCCCGCTAGCTGGCTGTCTTGCGACATGCTTTGAGAACCTGCTGGTGTTGCAACCTGCGGAAGCTCTTGAAGTTGACCCTTCTCTTCTTGTAGGTGAGTATCAAGCTTCGCGACTGCGTCGGTTCCGGCCAGGTCTACTAGACATTGACGGAATCTTTTTAGTTCATCTTGAAACTTCTCGACATCGCGTTGAGCGCAACGAACGGTATACTCCATCTTTAAGCATTCGGCGGCGTCAGATGTTTTTTTTGCTTCCGCAAACTGATTTTGTATATCTTGGAAGTCGGTCGCTGCGTGATCTAGCTGTTTGATGTTTGATTTGTACAGACGATATTGTTCAACCAGTTTGTCCGCATTTCTGCGAACCAGATCGTAAAGCATAATTGCTTCAGTTTGGCTTAAACGCTGGGCTTTAGAATGCTTCGACTCTTGCATGCCGAGCAGTTGAGAAATCATTTGCACGCCCATGCTGTTGAGCATGTATGTTCCTTGATTCGGTGCCATCATTTGAACTGCACCCATTGCGCCAAACAGTGCACTACTGAGCATGCGATACATGATTGTGGTGGCATGCCCTTTGTTGTTTGTAGGCATCAACTTCTGAACAACGAACTGAATATCGGGAGAGCGAGTAAGTGTGCTTTCCCAAAGTTCCGTCAATTGAACCTTTTCAGCTTCTTGAACTGTGTCCAACTGTTTTTGAGTTTCGTCTTCAGTCGGAATCAAGGCCAACGGCATGACGTTTACTTGCTGGTACGAAGCGCCCTTTTGCTGCTGCTTTTCGTTGATTCCTGCTGTGCTTGGGCGACTAATACTGGTAGATTTCAAAAGCGGGTTCGAAGCGGGGCTGGCTGGTCCTTTTGGAACAAAGTTAGTCTCTGAGATGACAGCCTTCATAACATTCGCGTCTGCTGCGTTTGCACCTTGAGCAGTTTGTGCATCTTGTGGCGTGCTCGTCTGATTGGCGCTGTCGAGGGTGAGTGGTGTCAGATCAATTTTTGTGGGTTTAAGAGTCGGTTCTGTCGTTGCACTCGGACCAGAAGCTTCACCCAGCTTCTGACAGGCGGGAAGCTGAAAGCCTGCTTTTTTGGAGATTGCAAGTACAGGGCTGGTCAGTAGCGATCCAACAATGGAAAGTGCAAGGGCGGTTGCAAAAACGCGCCTGCTTGTCGTGCTTGAAGCAGAAACTATTCGTTTTGACATTGAACGGTGTACCTTTCGTGCTTTGTTATGGGTTAGCTAGATATGCCATTCGAAAGTGGCGCGAGCGCCCCATGACCTGCCGAGGCAACTATAACATGGTGCGATCTCTTTGAAAGTTACCTTTTATCAATCTCAGCGTGCCCTTCGCGCATGTTAAATCCCGCGCCGGTGACCCTTGCGGAAATAGCGCCTTATGTTGATTCTAGGTTAGTTTTTAGATGAAGCAGATGCAGCAAATATTATCAGCGCCACCATGACAACTATTTGGCTGAGCTCACCCATTTGAATGGAAAGCCCTGCACCCGCGAATCTACCCGCCATAATGACGTCGGCCAGGTAATAGCCTTTCATTAAAAGACCCATGATGGCGCCAATCATTAGAAACTGGCATGCACCAGGAGATATGCCGCCACCACCACTGGGGACATACGCGGGTGGTTCGTCATCGAGCAAAACGTTTCTGCGATCTCTGCCGCCTGCTGTGCGCCGATCGTTGGTTCTTCTGTCACGCGGACCATATTCATCAAGATCGTCGCCGTCTCCAATTCGCCCACGAAGCGGTTTGTTCGAAGACTTGGAATCTTGTTGAGGTACCACCACATTCGGGTTCAATATCGCAGGTGGTGTCGCCGTAACTGGTGGCGCTAA
Organism: uncultured Candidatus Obscuribacterales bacterium; assembly: GCA_964503045.1. Classification (GTDB taxonomy): domain Bacteria; phylum Cyanobacteriota; class Vampirovibrionia; order Obscuribacterales; family Obscuribacteraceae; genus CAYZJR01. Next base: position 57,859 of record CAZCZI010000028.1, on the reverse strand, counting down.
CGGTGCCGGTTGCGGTGCCGGCAGTGGTGGCACTATTTGGAACGGTTCAGGCTGTGGTGGTGCCGCTGGTGCTGCAGGTTGCGGTGGGCCTCCGGCCGGCTGCCCGTACTGATATCCGGGTTGTTGCGCGAATCCTGGTTGTGCTGTTGGATCAGGACCTTGTTGCGGTTGATTGCCATATCCATATTGTTCTTGCGGTGCATAACCTGGTTGAGGTTGTGCCGGATACTGAGGTTGCTGTCCAGGCTGTTGTTGTGGAGGTTGCCCATATTGCTGTTGTGGCGGCTGACCATACCCTTGTTGGGGCGGAGCTTGCTGCGCATACTGTTGCGGTGGTTGCCCGTATTGCTGCGGAGGCTGACCTTGCGGTGGAGTCTGATCTTGAGCGGGCAGCCCGCCAGTTTGATCTTGCGGACGAGCTCTGCGTTTTCTGGCAAGAAGCGGAGATCTAAGCAAGTTTGGATCATCATCTTCTTCGTAGTCGAAATCGTCTTCATCGACGTAATCATCGCCGCCGCCAAGAAGGGATGAACGAAGCTTGGGACGTCCGCCACTTTGGCGAGGACCATCGTCTTCACCACCTAAAAGTGGCGATCTAAGTGGTCTTCCTGCTGAACGGCCTTGGTCGTCGTCTCGCTCGCCACCACGACTTCTGTGCGGAAATCCGCCGCGTCCGGCCGGCTCAGAATCATCATCGTCTCCACCGCCTAGCAAGGGTGACCTTAGTCCGCCGCCTCGTGCTCGCGGTGCATCATCTTCATCGTCATCATGTTGTTGCGGTCTGCTTCTGTGCGGAAAACCACCACCGCCGCCCTTGTTGCCGCCTCTTCCGCGGCTCGACGGAGGCTCGTCATCGTCTCCTTTTAGAAGTGGTGATCTCAGTCGCCCCCCGCCTCCACCTCGTGAGGGCGCTGGCGGCTCATCATCGTCTTCGTCATCAACACCTTTTAACAGCGGTGAGCGCAGACCACCCTTTTTCCCGCCTTTAGGCGGACGGCCATAGTCATCATCGGGTTCATCGTCGTCACCGCCACCCAAGATGGGGGAGTGGAGCTTCGGGCGTCTGGGCTCCGGAGGTCCGGGGAATTGTTGCGGATCTTGAGCCTGTGGTTGTTGCGGCGGCGCAGGCGGGGCGAAACGTTGACCGCACTCAGCACAGAAGTGTGCCGCATCATCGTTCAAAACCTGGCAAATAGGACACTGAATCACTTGTCTTACCTCGGTCCCTTCGCGGGATTGTCAACAGCGCTTGGTTCTTCTATACCGCTTGGTCAAACTCTAGCGCCTGACCTCCTCCATTAGCTTTGCGGTTTCTCATCCTTTGTGAAAAGTGCTATCTACCAGCTATACGCAAGATACCTTTCCTAGTTTAATCCATATTTATGCGGTTCGCGGTCTCGCTCTTGGCTAGTGTTAACGAATGAGCTCATCGACGATATGCCGGGCATGGCTTCGAGCCCCCTTGTAATTCTCAGAACTGACTAATTTGTTTGTCAGGATGGAGGTGATAGACTGGCGGTTCGCATCCGCTTGACTGCTATCGAGCGCTTTGCGGTGTGCCACGCACAAACAGGCAGATTGGAGTTAATCGATGACAGGAAGTCGCAAAGTTGTTTCAGTGCTTATGGCTGCACTATTGACAGTCGGACCTGCCGCCATGGCAATCGCTGACGAGCCTCAGCTCAACTTCAAGATATATAGCCCAAATGGACCTTTATCGGCTGATACTTCTGCCCAAGAAGATAAGAGCGCTGCCGAAACTTCCGGCGCCGATTCTCTTCAAAAGGAAACTCCGGTGGCTGATACGAGACCGGCGACCGAGTATTCGTCAGAGTCTTCTGCATCGACATCTGATTCATCGTCATCTTCCGAATCATCCAGCACCGCATCGACCGAATCTTCCAGCACTACCACTGGTACCACTTCATCAGATGATGGTTCCACCAAAAAAGAAGGAAAAGTGCTGCAAGGATACATTCGAGTGGTACCGACAGGGACTAAAGTGCCCATCATCATGGATACCGCAGTTGACAGCGACACCAGCCAAGAAGGCGATGAATTCTCAGCAAGAACAGCTGAAGATTTGACGATTGATGGTTCGACGGTAGTGCCTGCGGGATCGATCATTAGAGGTCGTATCGCTCAACTTAACTCCCCGCGCGCGCTCAATCGCTCTGGCTCTGTAGCTCTCAAATTCGACACTGTGACCACTCCGGATAACAGACAAATTCCTCTGGTTGCCAACCTTGTTGCACGTGGCGGTGTGGTTCACGCTCGTCGCGGAATGAAAGACATTGCGCTCGATACCGGTACCGTCATGCTCCCAACTCTTGCTGGTCTGGGAATCGGCTTGTTGGCCGGTGGAACTGGCAACAACGCAGTCGGCAGCAACACTGGTATAGGCAGAGGCGGCGGCGCTGTAATCGGTGCCGGCGTAGGCATTGCAGTTGGTGTTGCGGTTCTTCTGGCCAAGAAAGGCAAAAAGGTCGATGTACGTCCTGGCGACGAACTGAAGATCGAGTTGGCTGAAGACCTCCGCATGCCGATGATGTAATTGCGACTTACCGCAGTTCACTCTTAATCGATTAGCTCAAACAATCCTTAAATAGAACCCGAGTCGCGTTGGCGACGACGTGTGTTTGTAAATGTTCCAAATCGATGATTTTGCACTGTGCGTGCAACGTCTTGGTGCACATTGCATTCGGCAAACTACTAGGAAAAACCCTGAAGAAACGACAGTGCAATTCCGGTGAGCTTTTCCATCTAATGCGCGTTACAAATGCGTCTTGCAAATCACATGATAAGTGGTGGCAATACTGGCTTGGCTTGTATTGGCATCTTTCAAAAACGAAGATGCAGGCCGATCGCTGCCAACCTACTTATGTAGATCCCCATTGTTTGTGAGGCTTGATGTATGAAGAGAATGCTTGCAGTTGAGGGACCTCAAACTGCTTATCGCGACCCCAACATGGCAGCGGCGCTGTCTGTTGTTGCGGGACTCGGACAACTATACAACGGTGAAACGCGCAAAGCGTATCTCTTCCTCGGAGCGACTGCAATCAATATGTTGTTGCTCGGGACACTCGCACTTGCAATTCCAATCTCGAATGCAATGCTCGAGTTGGGGAAATTGACTCACATGAGTCCCAATCCAGCTCTGATTGCATCACTGCATCAAGCGCAGATGGGAAGCCCAGCTTCGTTGGTGCTGGCAGCGGCAATACTGATGTTTGTCATTTATGCTGCGCGCGATGCATACGATCATGCGCAGACAATAAAGCGCAAAACGCTTTATCCGGAAGCGACTATGGAAATGACGGAAGCTGCGAGTGGATCGTACATGTTTCACTTCGCGATCATGCTCACGTGTGCAATTCTGGCTTTCTTCTTCATTATTCCGCCTCAACCTAGAACTCAAGTTACCGAGATCGAATTTGTTGAACAGCAGACTGAATCGCCGGTCAAACCGAAAGTAGAGAAGAAGCGATCTTTGAACAATTCGGTAGCTGCAGCCGCCGCTGAAGTCGTTCGGCAAAATGTAGACCATGTGAAGCAAAGCGCTGCCGCGCAGCAAAAGACAGTGACGCACACGCAAACTCCACCAAAGGAAGCGCAACAATCGGAGGCGGCAAAGTTGCCGACTCCTACACCGCCTAAGCCCATGAAGAGTGCCGATGCTCCTCCGACTCCTACAGTTACAAAACCAGCAGAAGTGAGACCGATGCCGACACTGAATCCAGTGGCACCAAAGACATTCGAAGCTCCGAAGCCGATTTTCACTCCTCCAACACCGGTGACGAGAGCTCCAAACCCGATGCCTAGTCCTCAGCAACTTGCAATGGCACCGGCTCTTCCCAATCTTCCATTCATGCCGAATGCACCTCAGCAATCGGCCAGTGCAACCCCGACTGTAACTCCAGTTGCAGTAAAGACTTCTTCCGCACTATCTGCGGTGCCAGGACCATTGGCGGTTGTTCGATCGGCTGCAACCGGCCCAGCTACTACTGGACCTTCTCCCGTGGCAATAAAGACTCCGTCGGCCGATATGGCTGCTCCGAACATCGCAACTCCTGGTCAAGGAAAGATCGGAACGAACAAGGGTGACAAGGACGCTAAAACACCCGGTCCTAATCGGGTTTCCCAATACACCTCAAACCCGACATCTCCAGGTGGGCCAATTGTACCGAACGTTGGTCGTGGACCGATGATTGGTCCTGCTGGAACCACAGAGAAGGGCGCTTCGAAAAACGATAACACTGGCACTGCAATGGCTCCAATTGGCACACCAATTGGAAAGACCGCAGACGATGCCGTAAAGTCACCGGAGTTTGGACCATACATGGCTGAACTGCAAAGACGCATCAAGCGAGCATGGTTTCCACCCAGAGCTGGCCGTACCAGGCAAGTTAAGGTCCACTTTCAGATCTCCAGAGAAGGAATGCTCTCGCATCTCACAATATTTAGCTCTTCTGGGGACTCACTGACGGACAACGCAGCTTTGAAGGCAGTCGAAAACGCTGCTCCGTTCAAACCGCTGCCGGCTGGTTCACCATCTGAAGTCGATATCGAATTCACATTCGACTACAACGTGATGGGTGGACACTTCTAACTGCTAACTAAGAGGTGCCGCATGCATCGACAGTCATTCATTACTTTGGCGGCAGGGTTGCAAGATCCCGAAGCTAAACGACAGGTGATTCTCGGTGGTGCGGTTCTTCTTTTGAGCGCGATGGTGGTGGGGCTCGTTCATACAGCGAGCACCACCCCTGATTTCATGGTAAAGATGCGTTTGTATGTGAACCCTGAGGCTGCGCGCATCTGTGCGTTAGCACGCTGTGGACTTTCACCTGTTGTCACCGTGGTTGGATTTGCCGGCTGTGTCACGTGTCTGATTTTGGCGTTTCGCCGCGCAAAAAACAAAACTAGCAAGCCGGAGAGTTTGCTTGGACTGGGCGAAGCGTCGCACTGGTCATATTTGATGCACGCATCGATTCTTGCATTCATTTGTCTGATGGGAATTATTTCGCGTCCGATCGCACTCAACCCAAATCCAGTGATTGTGATTGAGTTAACTAATCCTGATCTAAAGCGTTCGATACCTCCGGTTTATACAAAGCATTCAATCCCTCCGATTGGAACCGTCAGAGCGCATTGCGGAAGAATGGCTAATTTAATTGCCAGCGCCTCTCGAACTAACGGTGTAGTTACTTTGCCTTATCGCCGGCGAGCACGGCCGGTGGTGGCGAGCAAGTCAAAGATGATTGATGGCAGCAAAACTTCAGTGCCCAATGCTTTGCCACCACCTTTTTCGTCGTGCCTTACTTCAGGCTGGCCCAATGCGCCGCAACTGCCTCGGTCTCCATGCCTGACTCCACAAAGCGAAGCGCCAATAGTGGCTGGTTGCGACATACTCCCAAGTTCAAGCGTTGATGATCCCACGCCTTTGAATGGTCCGGCACAAAGATTGGCGAATCAAGTTTGCGGTTCGATCGAATGTAAACTTGAAGCTCCGCCTGACAGTGTGGTGGAACAACCCACGTTGGCTTCGCAAGACATGGGCTTCGATCGCAGCAGATATCTCACGACTATGTACGAGTCAGGCGAGGCATTCGGTTTGATCAGCAAGACTTCTGCGCTTGAGGATGCTTTGGGTGATTTTATTGAGGAAGAAGAAGTTCTGCCTGAAAGACCTCCGATAAAATTCGCGGTTTTGGAACCGGAAATGGTGTCAGAGATCTCGGTTGCAACAGGGGGGCTGCCAATGCTATCGAGGCGTCGCAGCGGTGAACTCTCGAATATCTTGCCGCCCAGCCCGCATCGAGTCAGCACCCCTCAGAACTTCGAGGATTTGGCCAGTCCCAACGTCCCTGCGAATTCGCAAAGAGATGACGGTGAGCCTTTCATTTGCAGAAAACCCGGAATAGACTTTGGCCCATACATGGAGGAGTTGCAGAAAAAAATCAAGGAGGTGTGGGCTCGTCCACATTTGTCGGGTTTCAAAATAAGAGCTACGAAGTTGCGCTTTAAGATAGCGAAGAATGGAACGATCTCCGGACTCCAACTCTTTAAGACTTCAGGAGACTCCCTCGATGATCTCTGCTGCATAAGAGCTGTAGAGAACGCCGCGCCATTAGGACCGCTGCCGAAAGGCTCACCTTCGGAGGTGGATATTGAATTCACATTCACCATGACTGATCCGACGCAGCAAGGTCCTGTCGGAAACTCTTATGGTTCCAGTCCGTGATGAGGATTTCGTTTTGCCGAAGTTATTGCACGGAAATTCCGAAACCCATTCACGACTGATTCTCGGCAGTGTTGTACTTTTCATCAGTTTGATTGTAGTTGGATTGATCGATGTGGGAAGCAGCGCTTCCGATGTTATCACCAAATTCAATATTTATGTAAATCCTGAAGCAGCAAGGGTTTGCACAGTTGCCCGCAATGGATTCTCTTTTTGCTTAACGCTTGCCGGGCTGCTTGGATTTCTGATTTGTCTGGCGACATGTTGCAAGAAAAAGAAAGCTGATGAACGAGGTGACGGTTTCAGTTTTGGATTGACCGAAGCATCGAATTTGTCCTATGCATTTCATGCCACCGTTCTCGTATTCATTTGCATTATTGGAATTGTATCGAGACGAATCACAGTTGATCCTGAGCCAGGGATTTTGATTCAGCTGACTCTTTGCGAGTTGGCAAACAATCACGCAGTTACGATTGGTTCTCGTGTTAATGATACGACTCGCCGGGCGAGTGCGAGGAGTCGGTCGGTACATCCAAAAGAGAGATCGCATGCAACGAAGATAGCCGAAGCGGTATCTCGACAGAAAAGAGTTGAACATCAAAGTCAGCCAATCGTACCAGTGCAGAGAGAGAAAATGCCGCTGCATCAGATCGAGTCTCGGGTGAGTAACGATGAAATTCAAGTGCAGAAAGAAAAGCCGCTTGTACTTGAGAAGGAGCCTGTATCGACTCAGGAAAAATCTGAGGCATCAGATGTGGTGGCTTCGGCACCAGTAGAAACCGAAGAAGCGAAACCAACACCTGAGACTTCAGCCACAACGATGCCATACGTGACTGCCGGTGCGCGTCCAAGATCATTCATTGTTCCAAACTTCGACTTGATGCAAGAGCATCCCGAGTTTCATCCGGATGATTCGTACGTTTCTTCTGCAGTTGAAGGTATAGATTTTGGAAAGCCTAAGCATGCGATGGGATTCGATCAAAGGCAGTACCTCACAAGTTTTTTGCCTTCTGAGGATTTATTCGGGGTGATTAGCAGAGATTCGATACTTGAGAATGTGGTCAACGATGTGCCTCATGACGTAAACGAGATTCCAGATGGTGTCTATTCAGCAGACCTTGAGCGCAAAAATACTTTATCTCTCGATTCAGGCTATCTTCCAATGCTTTCTAAGCGTCGCGTTATCGATACGGCGCAAGTACCCGTACCAAAGAGAGCGCAAAACGAGACCATGCAGAGCATGCTTTCAATTACTCCTGATGTTCCACAAGAACCACCGGCGATGAATCATCCGGAATTGAAGCCCAGCCGCGAGTGTGATGATGGGTCCTGCCCTTCGTATATGGCTGAGCTTCAAAAACGAATCCGGAGATGTTGGTTTCCACCCAAAATTTGCACTGCACCGAAAAGTCCAATTGCGAAAGTGCATTTTACGATTTCTTCAAGCGGCGAAGTATCTAACTTGAAGCTGTTCAAGTCTTCGGGTATCGCCATTTACGATGCGTCTTGTCTCAAGGCTGTCGAAAGTGCATCGCCAATGAAAAGTCTGCCGGTTGGTGCCCCGCAGAAAGTCGATATTGAGTTCACCTTCGATCTAAACGTGCTTGGGTTCTACAACACCTCGACGTCAGGAATTGATCATTTGGTAAAGCTGGGCTCAATCAAACAAACCTCCGATCGATCCAACGCCTTCAATCGTTCCAAATCTCTTGATTTGTGCAAGCTTGACACCTTTCCCTTGACGCAACACATAAACCGCAGGCTTTCTCGCGTTTGGGCTGAGCCTAAGAATCGCGGTTGGGTGACTTTGCAATATGTAATTCACGGGGATGGGGCGGTGACAAACGTTCGAACGATCCAAAGCAGCGGGGTAGTGCCGAGCGAGAGGGCGGCTGAGACTGCTTTGATCCACGCATATTTCGAGGGGGTTGTCGATCCGCCTGGTCGAAGATTGGCGGATTACTTCGATATTCTCGGTTGCGACAGCGCTCTAGTCGAGACTCAATTTCGAGGTGCTGAATCGAGCACACCTCGCATTCAATCCAACATAGTTGAGCTTACGGCTCGCGGGTCTAGGTAATGCGCACGATCCTAGGGTAAACCCTGAGATTTGAACCGTGTTTACCCATGTAATTGAACCTGTCAAAAGCGCTTACAAATTTGGGTAGGAGGACTATATATTGGGAATTAGGCTTTGGCGACCAAAGATGTCAGAAGAATTTCTTCGAAACACCCTGCCGGTCGGGCAAAGAGCAAGTAATTGAGCGATCAACTATGTTATACTTAACCAGTTGTTAATAAAGCTCAGAGTCAAGTTTAGATCTGACATTACTAGCTCTAGCCACATTTATCAGATGCCCGAGTCGAAGTTCAGTTCCGTTTATTGCGGCGCTACCCGAATAGAGGTCCAATCTAAGGTTCATCTCTCAATACAGGCGACGAAGCGAGCAGTAGGAAATGACTTCAGCATCACATAGAAATACCCGCGATCCCAACATGGCAGCAATGATGTCTATCTTGCCTGGGTTGGGGCAGATGTATAACGGCGAGCAGCGCAAAGGTGCGCTGTTTTTGGTCGTTTCTGCGATCAACCTTGTTGTGCTCGTCATGTTGATCATGTCCGATCCGATCCTCAACAGCCTCATGGAATTCGGCCAATCTGCGCATATGAGGCCCAACGTCGAACTCGTCATGGCGCTCAAGCAAATGCATATAGGAAGTCCTGCATCGCTGATGATTGTCGGCATGTTTGTGCTCTATGTCGCATTCGCTATGCGTGATGCATACGATCATGCCGTTCTCGTACATCGCAAAACGCTCTATCCTGAGTGCGTTTTGGAAATGACTGAAGCGACAAGCGGTTCGTACATATTCCATATTTCGATGATGCTTGCTTGCTTTATCCTTGCATTCTTCTTTTTGGTGCCACCGCCTCCCAGAAGTCAGGTAACGGATATTGAGTTTATCCAGAACCAAGAAAAGACTGAAAAGAAGATAATCAGCAGAGTCAAGGCTCAACACAATTCAGAAGAGCGCGGCAAGAAAGATCCCAAGAAGGAAATTCAAACGCCTTCGCCTGCTCCCGCTAAGCAGAGCAAGCCATCTGAAAACAAGCCGTCGCCCACTCCGACACCGCATCCGACGCCTCAGCCGGTAGCTAAGCCAACGCCGCAGCCGTCGCCGACGCCAACACCGTCGCCGCAGCCGACGCCGAGACCGACACCGTCACCTGTGGCAACTCCGCACCCATCACCGTCACCATCGCCGAGCCCGCGTCCGACACCGACGCCGTCGCCTTCGCCGAGCCCATCACCAATGCCGGTGGCTAAACCGATGGCTCTGCCAAACCCATTTGCGGCTCCAACAGCCAATCCTTCTCCTCAACCGTCACCATCTCCGGCTCCCGTGAATATCTCGAAAGCCCTTGGATCTCCCTCGCCCGCACCGGCGCCGAGAATCGGCTCCGGCGGACCAAGCGCTGCAGCTGGTGCTGCACCTGCTCCGGTCACAATCGCTTCCGCTAATACCGGTGGAGGCGGGGCACCGTCGATCGTTCCTGTATCAGGCGGAGGGTCACCAAACAGAGGTGGCGGCACTGGTCCTTCTCCAGCTCCAGCTCCCAGTAAGTCGTCCAGAACAGGCGGCGGTGGCGGCGGATCAGCTGGTGGACCAGCACTCGCGGTCGCACCAAGCGTACCCAAAGGTGGTGGCTCGTCCGGCGCTCCTTCAGGCGGAGCCGGAGACGGAGCCAAGGGCAACACCGATGGAAAACCAGGTGCATCAAACCGCGGAGCCCAAGCAGATGTCGATTTCGGTCCTTACATGGCAGACCTGCAGCGCCGTATCAAGCGCGCGTGGTTCCCGCCTAAGGGGAACGAGTCCAAACGCGTTTCAGTCGTATTCAAGATTCACAGGGACGGACAGATGTCTAACCTGCGCCTTGATAAATCTTCAGGTTTGGCGATAGCGGACCAAGCTGCCCTTAAAGCAGTCGAAAACGCTGCGCCCTTCAGACCGCTGCCACCTGGGGCACCTGACGATGTTGATATCCAATTTACCTTCGACTATAACGTGTTTGCCGGCGGAGGCCGGGGTGTGTTCCGCCAATTCTGATAGACTTGGCGATGATCTATCGATCTATTCATAAGCAGGAGAGCTAATGGAAAGTAAATTTTTCACCTACTTCATGGAGTTCATGATCAATGACTGGTTCGCCAGCATTCCAATCACAATATGCTCTATCTTGACGGTGGGCGTGTTGATTGAGAGATACCTCTACTATCAACAAAACCGCCGAGATGTGACATCGTTCATCCACCAGCTTCAACGCGAGTTGGAGTCCAACAACCTGCAAAAGGCCCAGGCTACCTGCAGCAGGCTTGGAGGAGTGGTCGGCGAAGTCGCTGAAGAAGGTGTTCGCCTCATGGCAGAGCAGAAGGAAGACTTCTCGAAAGCTTTCGACATTACAGTCGGTCTCGTGACCCGCAAACTGGAAAAGAACCTCGCAATTCTAGGAACGATTGGCGCCACCTGCCCATTCCTTGGCTTGTTCGGAACAGTGGTCGGCGTCGTATTCACGCTAGACCAACTCGGCACCGCTGGTGGTGGTACACCCGCCGTCGTAACCGGTGTTGCGAAAGCTCTCATCGCGACAGGTTATGGACTCATCGTTGCCATCTTGGCCGTTATCTTCAACAACACCTACACCAATACAGTGAAGCGTTTCAACGATGACTTCCTGCTTCTGAAGCTGCTATTCCTCAGCTTCGTCAGCAGTGAATCACCAAGTCATGCTAATAGGTAAAGGTAATTAGGTTTTTTCGTCGTTCGGTTTGTGAACTCTCCATTTGGAGGTGATGTTCAATGTCAATGGGAGCTGTCGGTGATTCCTTCACCGAAATCAACGTTACGCCATTGACGGATGTGTTTCTTGTGTTGCTCGTGATCATGATCTTGATCGCGCCGCTCATCGACAAATCCGACTTGAAAATCAAACCTCCGGAAACTAAGAACGCCAAGAAAGACGAGGCTAGTAAGGGAATTCACATCGACATTGATAAAGACGGGCAGATCGCCATCAACGGTAAGTTTATGGAAAAGACCGATCCCGAAAGCATCACTGTCGTCGTGAAAGACTTGCTGATGAAGTTTGGACAGAAGGAAGTGCCGGTCACCGTCAATGCTGATGGTGACTGCAAGCAGAAAGATGTCGTCGGCATTATGACAGCCTGCTCCAGTGCAGGTGTTAAAAGAATGCGCGTAGCGACGGTACAACAATCCAACTACTAGGCGTGTTGAATCACTATCGGCTTGCTCTTTTGGGTTATCCAGTGTCGCATTCACTGTCGCCGCCGATGCATGAAGCAGCGCTTGCTTACTTCAACTTCACCGGTGATTACTCGCTTCGAAGCGTAGAGCCGGCTCAACTCAAAGTAGAAATTGACTGTCTAATCGATGAAGGCATCAATGGTTTCAACGTAACCATTCCGCATAAGACTCGGGTGTATGCGCTTGTTGATAGACGCACGCCGGAGGCGATGCGGGCTCGTGCAGTCAACACTGCAAAAGTGCTTCAGGGTCGCAGGCTGATTGGACACAACACAGATATCGGTGGGTTGATTTCGGCATTGTGCCTGGGATTGCGAAGGTTGTATCAACCCGATGCCGACCTTGCCTGTGCGATGGATCGTTCTGACGTTCTCAAACAAGACTTCGATGCACTCGTCAGAGCCGGAAAGGTATCGACTGATACTGCCTGTGTCATTGGCGCTGGAGGAGCTTCCAGAGCCGCTCTAAATGGATTGGTCGCGCTTGGTTATCGAAAGATATTGGTGGCAGCTCGCAATAAACAAAAAGCAGATGACCTGGTCAAAGAGTTCAAGTCTCTCTTGCCCGAGTTGATTGAATGCTATCAGGTCGAAAAACCGCGCCTGTCAGCGATTTCAATTAGTGAATCCGATCTCCATTGGGTAGAACAACTCGCTGATCTCTCTTTGATAATCAATTGCACTCCAATAGGTCAAACTGATGATGCTTTGCCTGACTGGCTTTTGCATCTACTCGAAAATCTATCGCCGAAAAGTATCGTGTTCGATCTGGTGTATGCCAAAGGAGCGCGCCCCACACCGATTGTCGAAAAGGCTCGCGACCACAACCTAGGAGCGTTTGATGGGTTGGACATGTTGGTGTATCAGGCGGTTGAAGCATTCCAATTCTGGACTGGTCATGAACCTCCTGCGCAGGTCATGAAAGATGCATTGTTGGTTGCAACCGGCCGTTCCATTTAAATCAAAAACAGGACCTCGCGTCCTTTTCGAGGCGGCGAGGTCCATATAGAAACGCTTGCTTCTATGAGCAATTCCGTAGAGATACTAGCAGTATCTCTAAAGTATTCAACTAGAAAAAAACTCACTTCTTTATTTGTTTGGTCGTGAATTCGAAATCGGTTTGCTTGTCGCGCGCGATGGCGTGCAGTTCGCGCATCATGATTCCTGCTCGCTTGCTTGCAGCTGCGTCAAACCAACCTTTATATTGCGCGGGAATCGGGAGGAGCAAACCCAATTGAGTCAAGTTGTAGCGGCATGCACCAGCCCCGGAGACGCCTAGCCTGACGGCTGCGTTGCCTTTTTCAACGTGGTGGAAAGCAAATGCATTCAACAGCGCCTTGTCTAACGTGCCGCATTGCTCCTCTCCCACAAGTACTTTTCCATCTATGCTTTCAAGAAAACCTTTGATCGATGATTTATCAAGATCATCCTGGGTTGCTTCTTTGATCACTTTATCTGCGGCAAGTGTCTTGATAAGCGGTTTTTCCGCAAATATCTTGTTTAGCCCAAACATTTTTGCACGTCTTGTCTCAGGTTCGTAGGAAAGACCTTCGGCTGAGATTTTTCCATCCAGGTTTTCCGGCGATCTCAAATCGAGTGCAAAATAGCGGGTCTCGCCGCCGGGATGAGCTTCTGCCGGCTGATTGTTTTGTGTGCAAGTTTCGAAGTCACTTACGCGAATACTAAGTATCGGACCAACAAAAGACAACACCTGATAGTGCTGCTCGTAAGAATAGTCCATCCCTTTTTCTCTGTCTTTGATCAGATGACGAAAGTCACTTGCTGCCTGCTTTTTCGCAGAGAAAATTGTTTTGCCTTTGCTGTCGGTTACAACAATATCTCCTGTAGTCCACTTCAAGTTGAAGCCGGAAGAGGAGCCTTCATATATTGTGGTTTCGCCTGCTTCTGCTCTAGGAGGCAACAGAGCACTCAGCAAGAGCACAACCAAAAAGACTGAAATGTGAAGAATAAAAGGATGATTCACTTTAGATGAACGGCGCTTGACCTTCAAAGAAGATCGGCACAAGTTGCATTGCCAATCCAAGTTCGCCATCAATGGCGAGAATGCCTGCCAGCGCAGCGGTCATTGCAGACATCTTTCCGGAAAGAATTAGTTCGAAATCTTCGACGTCCACCGAAATTATGCAGTCTGCCTGGCTTTCAGCGGGATTCTCTTGCTGAATAAATTCACAGGTGCCGTCAGAGATGCGAGTAAGCCACGAACCTCCACCATCTCCCTTTATCGTGAAGAGATAGGTTGCTGAAAGATTGCGAGCAGCCTCCGGCTTGAATCTCTTGCGAAGCTCGTCAATAGTGTTGTTCGTTAGCACAGTCAGTACCCTCATCTGCTGCCCCGGATAATTGATTCGTGCTTTGTTCGTCCAAGGCTGGCTAAGAAGGCTGATTATAACGCAGAAGCCTGAAACTCTTACCAGTGCACTACTAAATGTATTATGAGGAAAATCTCTGCGATGCCTCCTTGCCAGTCGCGGTACAGTCATGTTCTAGAGAGTGCCGCGAGCAAGAACGGTTGATGAAAGACAGGAAAGACGAAGCGAAATCGCCCCAATCCTCCTTTAAGAGTGCGAAGTCTAAAAGCAACTCCGGCGCCGGTAGCCAGAATCCAAACCCGGCGGCCAACGCACTAAAGATGGACTGGCGTCCGGCCAAACGCAAGAAGTTTTCCAATGTATCTACAGTTCTAAACACCGTTATATCCAAGCTTGGTTTGGATAAACGGCTTAAAGAGCACACTTTCATGAGCCTTTGGCCGGCGATTGTGGGTGATGTTTTCGGCAGCAGATCGCGACCCCTCTTCATCGATAGCGAGAAAAGCCTGGTGGTTGCTGTAAAAGACGCGTCGGTAGGACAAGAACTGAGCCTTTACAAAGTGGAAATCTTAAAGAAGCTCAAGCTGGCAGGAAAAAGCGTAGGTGTCGAAATTTCCGGACTGCGCTTTGATTTGAAGCACTATGGTCGACCAGCCGAAGTTCACAGTATTCCAGACGATTCGCGCCCAATAATGCCTGAACCTTCCGAGCAGGAACTGAAAAACGTCGTACTGGTTGCCGAAGATCTTGATGAGCTGGCAGGGTTGACCGAGCGGCTAAGAATGAATGAATCGGAAGCCGGACCTAGAAGTGACGGAATGCACGCCGCCTCACCTGAGCGAATTCTCAGCGTTTTTGAGCGAGAGTTAAGACTTCGGCGGTGGCGAATGTCAAACGGTTGTCCAGCCTGCCAAAGGTGCGGCACGCTGACGGCGCGCTTCTTTGGCGGTAAGCGACTGTGCTCCCTTTGCTATATCGAAGAAGTATCTACATGATTTTTAACAGAATCGAAGATTTGAGCTTTTCAAGGCTTCCTTCTGACTACTGTGTTATGATTCGGGTCTTCACTCTAAATTCCGTCAAGGCAGACAGACTGGCAGTTTACAGGAATTTCCTCGGATTCTAAGGCGACAATGATTCGACTTCAGAACGTTTCCAAGAATTATGGCGGAAGACCCGCCCTCAACAACGTCGACTTGCACATCAGCATGGGCGAGTTCGCATTTCTTGTCGGGCCATCGGGCGCAGGAAAGTCAACGTTGATGCGGCTGCTCTACCGAGAAGAGGTTCCATGTTCGGGCAACGTGTATATCGGTGGTGTAAATCTCAACCGTCTTCATGCCCGTCAAATACCGCTTTTGAGAAGACGGCTCGGAATCGTTTTTCAAGACTACAAACTGTTGCCGCGCCAGACTGTGTTCAGCAATGTCGCATACATTCTTAGAGCGCTCGGTGTGGCCGAAGCAGATGTAGCGCGGCGCGTAGGCAGTGCACTAAATGTGGTGAACCTCGAGCATAAGGCAACCGCTTATCCGTCAGAGTTGTCCGGTGGCGAACAACAAAGAGTAGGCATCGCCAGAGCCATAGTAAACGGTCCGCCCGTGCTGCTTGCCGATGAACCAACCGGCAACCTCGACCCTGCCACATCGCTGGAAATCGTTCAACTGCTCGAGCGCATTAGTCAGCGCGGCACGACTGTTCTTATCTCCACGCACGACCAACCGATCGTCAATGCGCTCAAGCGCCGTGTCATCGGCTTGCGCGATGGAGAGATCATTGCCGACGTCAACAGTGGAATTTATGACCAGGGCAATGAGATTTATGAGAGTGGAACATTCGATTTGGAGAAAATGCTTTAGGTTATGCGACAGCTTCGCATTATGTTCAGAATTGTGATTGAGACCCTCTTGGGACTCAAACATAGTGGCTGGTCAAATTGGCTGGTCGTCAGCATCTTGGCCATTGCACTGACAATCTTCGGCGGCGTCTTGATGTTGACCATGTCGCTCAAAAATCTGGTCAATGCATGGGGGTCGCAACTCGAGATTTCGGCATACCTGAAAGAAGATGTCGATCCCAAAAAAGTTGCCAAAGAAGTAAGTCAGTATCCCCAAGTGCAGCTTGTGGAAATCGTCCCGAAAGAAGTCGCATGGCAGGAAATGCAGCACACTTTCAAAGTTGCGGCAATTTCGAATCCGCTGCCAAACACGCTGCACGTTAGATTATTCAGCGCCGATCAAGTTGAAATCGTGGCGCCCAAGCTCAAACTGTTGACCGGCATTGAAAACATTCGATATCCGCTCAAGGTCGCCAAAAAGATAAACGATATTCGGCATTTCCTCGAGATTGCAGGCATTGTCGTCACTGCTGCCTTGAGCTTTGCGACGCTTACTGTTATAGGCAACACTATTCACCTTGTAATTCAAGCAAGACATCGCGAAATTGAAATTCTCAGTCTCATGGGTGTCGGACATTTCTACATCAAGTGTCCGTTCGTTTTGCAGGGCGCTGCTTATGGCGCATTTGCAGCGGTTCTCGCCGTGGGAGTCTTAGGTTTGATTGGATGGTACATTGACCCATACATCCAAGAGCAGCTCTTAAGTATCGCGCCGTTCCTTCCCAAAAATATTGCTTTTGGATTGCAGCAAACCTTCCTCGTGCTTCTCTCCTTAGGTCTGGCAGTCGGCGCCGGCGGTGGAGCCTGGACTTCCGGTAGATATCTGAAGATCTAGAACAAAAAATCACGCAATCACTTCGACTCAACGTCAATGCGATTGCGTGAAAGATCTTGGCGACTTCTTCTAGCGAGCAGCGGGCTCTAGAACAGAAACGTTGACCATTTTGTCTCCTTTGCGGAGTTGCATGATCACGTCTAGTCCTTCTATTGCTTTGCCGAACACTGCATATTGCATGTCCAGGAAATTAGCCGGTCCCAAAGTGAAGTAAAACTGAGAGCTGGCGGAGTTAGGATCGTTGGAGCGTGCCATGGCGATTACACCGGCTTCGCTGTGCTTCAAGTTCGGTTTGACTTCAAGAGGAATGTTGCGTTCTTTGTTGGTTGCCGGATCTCTGTAGCCACCGTATCCGGTGCCCTCCGGGCAGCCGCCCTGAATGCAAAAACCAGGTTCGTATCTGTGGAAGATGAGCCCGTTGTAGAAGCCTTTCATCACCAGGTCAAGAAAGTTGTTGGCAGTGGCTTGAACTTCCGAGCTATAGATTTGAACTTTGATTTTGCCCTTGGTTGTTTCCATTACGACAATAGGGTCGCTCATGTTGAATTATCTCCTCGATGTAATTTGGAATTTGTCTGGTTTTGATGTTTCCAGGTTACTTAGACAGATAAACTTTGGTCATTTTGTCGCCGATTTGAATCGATTGCACGACGTTCATTCCATCGATAACTTTGCCAAACACAGCGTAACTGCCGTCCAGTCCGTGTTGTGGAGACAACGTGAAATAAAACTGACAGCTTGCGGAATTGGGAGCGCTAGATCTCGCCATTGCAATTACGCCTGTGTCGTGCGTGAGTTGTGGCTTTGTTTCTAATGGTATCGTCCGTCTTGCTTTGGTTTGTGGGTCTACGTAACCACCGGTGCCATTACCTTGTGGATCGCCACCCTGCACGCAGAAGTTCGGCTCCACTCTATGGAATGTAAGACCGTTGTAGAAGCCCTTGCCGACGAGGTCTAGAAAGTTGGCGGCGGTGATTGGAGCTTCGCTCTTAAAGATTTGAACTTTGATGGTGCCTCTGGGTGTTTCGAATACCACCACAGGATCGCTACCGGCTGAAGGTTTCTTGGCGGGAGCAGCGATACTTTCGGCGGCAATGAAGAACATTGACATAAATGCCACCAAAAGCGATACCACCGTTGTTTTTACAGACAATCTGCTGATCATCCTTGCAACTCCTATTTGACTGTGACGAGGTTCTAATTTTAGCAGCTTGGTCTCTTCCAAAGGCTGATCGTTGTATTTTTGGAATTTTTGATCGCGAGCTTGCCAGCCGGATTCTGCACGATTTAAGGTTAAGGTTGTGGAGCGCCTGTGCTGACTTTCAGTCCCTTTACCGATAAAACGAGCGCGCCCGACGGCAGATCGAACGGCGCGAAAAGAACCGGCACTCTTATATCTGTTAGCTTCGACTGCGGCGGCACATCAAAGCCAAACCAGCCGGAGGTCTCATCTCCGGGCATAACCAGCCTGCGCGTGAATCGCTCGCTTTCGATCTCGTGCCGAGCGCCGTCGCGGCCCAACGCGATTCCGAGATTGCGCTTTCTGTTTTCGTTGGGGTTCAGCATTTCATGAAAGATGGGACCGCCAAGACCGATGGTTGAGACCGATACCGCAGCAACCGCAAACTTTCCGCGCTTCGAAAGTGTCGAACGAGAATTCTTCTCCAAAGTCGATTCGGACTGCGGCGCAACAGCAGACACAACATTACCGTCATTGCTTGATGGACCGTCCAGCTGCGCCAACACAAGATTTCCAAGAACAACAATTGGTTGAGAACTGTTGTTTTTGATCTTCATCTCAATGAACTCTAGCGGCTTGCCCTTATAGTTCGTCAACGGGCAGCCCGGCAGCCTTTTCACCTCGCCTTCCACGCCTGAGGTTTCAGCAAGAGCATTCAAGGTTGCCGTGGCGGGAATCGCTTTTTCGGTGGGATCATCGATGGTATCGCTATCTTGAGGCTGAGCGCTCTTTTGATTCTTTGATTGTGCTTTTCTGGTTCTCGGTTGAGGCTCCGACGGTGTTGCGGTTTGAGTCGCTGCACCAGACGGGATTGTTTGAGCGGGTTGAGCGATTGGGGGCTTCAATTGGGCTTCCCCTTGCGCCCTCGCCGCATCGAATAGCGCACAAAGGAGCACTGCACTCAGCAATGCACTTCCAAGCATTCGAGAAATAAGCTTTCTTGCCAACATATCTAATCCGGGATTCCGTTAACCAGCGTCACCACGCGTCACGTGATGCGTGATGCTCATGACATGGGCTGTCTATCTTTGACGTTGCCCCTGCAACTGATAGGTTACCTTAGCTCTGGGTGGTCCTTCCCCAGGTTTTACGACGGATAGCCGTTCAAATCCATTAAATTGCATTCCGCCATTGACCAATTGCATAACCACAGCCTCTTGAATCATGGTGTTCTTCATCGGATGTTGGTAGCGAATTGTTGCGGTGGCACCGTTGCACTCCACTACTTGCAATGGCATCGTCGCGCCTGTGTCGGAGCCAAGCTGATAGCCCATTTGCGGGTTGCCGGTGATGCGCCAGATGTTTTGGGTTTGCATCGCGAAAATGCCGTCCATCGCGCTTTGATATTGCGGTAGAGACTCAACTTTGGTGCGTTGTCCTCTAACGAGCCATGCCCCCATAAATTGGGGCGGCAATTCTACAGACTGCTGAACATTCATTTGCAACGGCGGCCGTTGCTGGACACTCATCTGTATCGGTTGCCGTTGTTGCAGCGGGGCCTGTTGTTGCGCGTTGCCGTTGAGGACCTTACGCTGCGGCGGTCGTTGTTCTCGTACTTGACCCTGCAATGGTTGCTGCGGCTGAACCATCTGCGGAGCCGGATAGCCATAATTGCCATAGTCACTAGGCGGGCTTTGTATCGCACCTGTTTCGGAAACGCCACCCTTGAGGGGTTCGCTGAACGCGGCTAAAGGAGTCGATATGGCTGCCACGACAGAAATGAACACGCTTAAGCTGCGGGCCGTCTTCAACATTGGGCGTTCTCCTCGAATCTGAACTTCGAACACGTCCTACTCATTCTAATCCTTTTCATGAAATTTAACTGGAATTTATTTATTGAAAATGCCAATTCTTCCGGGCCACTGGGCGAAGTGGTCGGCAATTCGGTACGATCCTGTTTCGAAGCGCAGGAGGAAAAGCATGCAGTTTCTCGTTTTAGGCTATGACGGCACCGATGAAAAAGCCCTCGAGCGGCGCATGGCTGCGCGCGAAGCTCATCTTGCTTTGGGCGACAAGATGAAGGCGGATGGAACATTGTTATATGCCGCTGCTATTCTTGACGATTCCGACAGAATGATCGGCTCGGCGATGATATGTGATTTCACTTCGAGAGAAGCCGTCGATCAATGGCTCGAGGCAGAGCCCTACATGACCGGCGGAGTGTGGAAGAAAGTCGAAGTAAACAAATGCCGCGTTGGCCCGAGCTTTGTGAAAACCCCGGAGCATTCGACTCGATAGAGCGGTACCGCTGGCGATACCGCTGTCACGAACTAGTGCTTTTTAAGCGCGCTTGCCGATTGTGGCTTGACCTGAGCGTTTGCCGTAGCAGCAGATATCGGCATTTGTGCTGCATCTTCGGCGGTAAACGACGGCTGGGCAATCTCTTCAGCAAAGCCCAGTTCTTGCAGTCTCTGATAGGCTGCCTGTCCGGTTGCCGTGCGAGGCTCAGCCACTACGATGTCGACCAGCGGTGACAATGCTTCGGGAAACCGTTTTTGCTTGATCAAAACATCGGCTTTCAAAAGCATCGCCTGATGTTTTAGTTGGCTGATCTTGAGTGCTGTCTGCCGCTCTTGTTGGCTTTGCAATTTAGTAGCATCGTTCTTTCCAAACGAAGCCGACATCTTCCAGTGCGCGTCAGCCATCTCTTGCAACCATTCGCACATTGTGAAAATGCTGTCTTGAATCTCCTGAGGACGGCTGATTGCAAGCAAGTTGCGGAGTTCTTCCACTCGCAGTTTTGCGTCGGTTACGGAGAGGGGCAACTGTCTATAGCGGCTTTGACCCACTGACTGGTCTTGAACAAACGCGCCTGGTGCCGGCGACCCAAAACCGCCGGTGGTAGGCAGACTCGCTGGAGACGCTGACCTTTGTGGTTGCGCTGCGTTGTTCCATCGGCTGCCGCTGCCTGGCATCGGCGCCGCGGACGATTGAACTCCGCCTCCGGGCACGGGAGAGCCTGATTGAGCGCAGGCAATATGAACGCTGCTGGCGAAAGCGCAAACGGTTACCAGAAGGGGAAAAGTTTTGAATAGAGTGTTTTGCATGATTTCAAGAATTTCGCGGATTTGTCGCGACCATCATCTTTGGCGATAGGACAAATCTGTCCTTTCCTGATGCCGAACGAAGCTGATTCTACCAGACTCTTTCAGTCCTCTTGCTGTGTTAGGATGATTGATTACGCGCAAAAAGGTACCGTGCCGATGCGGTTATATCGCTGTAATGTGCGCGTCAGATTATGTTTGGTGATTTTTGATGGCAATCAGATGGTGCGCCCGTAACGAAGTCAGCTTGTTGGCGCAGTTGGCTCTGGCCTTGTTGGTGGGACTCTCCAGCATAAACATGCCTGCGTCTTGTGAAGAGTTGGCGGCGAAGTCGCAGGGAAGAGCTGTAGTCTATGGCAACTCGACCGACACTTCTTTTGTGCATAAGTACTTGCGTGCCGGCGAGTATATGCTCGAGACGGATCTGAAGCCCGGCATGGAAGGCTATGGACTATCGGTTTTCCATGGCACGACCATTGAAAAGTTTCCCATCAAGGTGATTGGCGTTCTCAAAAACGTAATCAACGGTCGCAATGCAATTTTGATTCGCATCGCCGCCGAGTCGATGGGAAAAAACAACGTCGTTCGCGGCATGTCCGGAAGTCCCATTTATGTCAACGGCAAACTTGTCGGCGCCCTTTCATTTGGATTCGATTTTTCCAAAGAACCGATTGCTGGTGTAACCCCGATTGTCGACATGCTCGATTCAATGGCTCAGCTTGATCTGCCCGAACATCTGCGCAAGACGCACATTGGACATATTCCGACATTGCCTTCGGCGGTCTCGGAAAGTCCAGAGGCTACACAACCTCACGGCGTGTCAGGTGGAGCACCACGGATGGTGCCACTCATGTCGCCGGTTGCGCTGGCAGGATTTTCACCTCAAGCAGAAAGTTTCCTAAGCGAGCGGCTCGGACGCTATGGGCTGCTCGTAAACTCCGGCTCTGCCGGTGGTCTTGATCCTTCTTTGGCTAAATACGCAACCGCGGCGCGCACTCTCTCAAAAAACAAAGGCCGTTCACCGTCAACCCAGAAGAACAGTGCAGATAAGAAGCTTGTTGCATCTGCTACACCGTCATCAGCCTCGACCATTGCACCGGGCGGCGCCATCAGCGTCTTGCTGACCACTGGCGACTTTTCGTCTCAAGCGACCGGGACTGCCACGCAAAACTTCAACGGAAAGATTTTGGCATTCGGCCACTCGTTTCTTTCTGCAGGACCGGTCGACTTCCCGATGGCCAGCGCCTATGTGCACGAAATTCTTCCCAGCCTCGCCGTATCCTTCAAACTCGCCTCACCAATGAATGTAGTTGGTGCGATGGTCTCGGACAGACCTTGGTCTGTCGGAGGTGTGACTGGACGATCCTCCCACATGATTCCAGCTACGTTTACCGTCACCGATGAAACGAGACAGTTGCGCCGCAAGTATGACTGCAATATTGTCGATCATCCTGACCTTACCCCTGATCTCTTGTCGGCGACTGCGATGTCTGCAGTCGATGCGACGCACCAATCGACTGCACCCTATATTGCGAAGGTAAACACCACTATCGAAGTAGAAGGGCATGCAGCAATTCATCGAAGCGATCGTTTCTCCAGCAACTTTTCTGCACACACTCTAAGTGCGTCCGGTCTGCGTTTTCGCTCGATGTTGGATCCTGTGGGATCTCTTGTATCGAACTCGACCAACAAGATCATGAACAACACGTTTGAGTCCGCGAAGATCAAACGAGTGAAGTTGGACATCGTTCTTGAAGACGGCAGAAAAACAGCACGCATCGAGCGTGTATATCTCGACAAATCTGTGGTGGAACCTGGCGAGAGCGTGACGGTCAATTGCGTCGTGCATCCTTTCAACGAGCCGGAAAAGGTGATGCAATTGAGTCTGCCTGTTCCCCGCGATCTGCCTGACGGCAACTTGTTGGTGGGTGTCACCAGTGGCGATGACCTGGATGTGGTGCGGAAACGTCTCGGAATTGTCGACCCAATTCCGAATACTCTTGGTGAAACGATTACACGCATCAACACCAGAGGCAGTGCCAACGCATTGTGTGCAGTGGTTGCGCTGCCCGATCATTCAATTCACGTCGGCTCAATGGTATTGCCCGGCCCGCCTGCTCATTGGAACAGATTGTTTTTCTCAGATCGCTACACCCGAGGTCCAATTCTTGTAAAAGGCGAAGAGCGAGCTTCTGCCAGCACCGATTACTTACTTGATGGAGGTCACATCATCTCGGTCGAAGTGAAACGACCGGATAAAGTCCTTGCTAAAGCGGCTCCTTTTACGGGTGCCAGCAGCGGCTCGCAGGTGCCGATGGATGGCATCTTCGTGACCGATCAAGCTAGAAAAGTTTTGGAGGCGGTAAAGAAGCTTGATACCGCAACGAGCACCGCAGTTGCAACAAAGACAGACGGAACGCCATGGTTTACACCTAAGGAGTACCCGCACTCGAGACTGACACAACTTTGGAGACAGGAGTCTGAGTCGGCATTTCGGCAAGGGAAGTGTGATGCAGTCACTCTCGACGGTTGGGGACGTTTGATGCCCGGGTTTAAAATGCTCGAGCATGATCGCCTTACCGAAGACACGCGTATTTGGTCTTCCGTGTATTCTGACGGTTATCTTTATGTAGCAGCCTCAGATCGTGTTGTGAGATGGAAGCCAGGTATGGATAAGCCTGAGCTAGTCGCAGATCTTGGTGGCATTGCAATTCCTGCAATGGTGGCTGACTCTGGTGTGGTCTATGCCGCGTGCGTTCCATCAGGAAGAGTGGTTGCGATCTCTGCCAACAAAGGTAAGTTTGTTCAACAAGTAGTTTTTCAATGTCCTGATCCCGTCATTGCCAGTATGGACATCGACAACAACGGCAATCTCTATATAGGTGCGGCGGGAAGCGGAAAAGTCTATAAAGTTGAGAAAGGACATGGCGGCACCATGCTCGTTGATTCGGGGCAAGCGCATGTAACCTGTCTTTGGTTCAGCGAGAAAGAGAAGAAACTCTACATCGGCACCGGTGAAAAAGGTTGTGTCTTCAGCGTGCAAGCAGATGGCAGCTTGAAGACGGAATACCAATCGTCCGATCATATCGTTACCGGCGTAGCGCGAGACTCGAGTGGCTCTCTATATGTGGCGACCGCAGGCAGTGGAAAACTCATGCGGCTTAACAGGAAAGGTGAGATGCAAACATTGGCTACCAGCCAAGCGTTCTACACGTTGATTTATGATGAAAAAGATGACTGCGTTTATACAGGTGATGCCGAGGGCGATATCACCCAAGCTAGGGTTGAACCGTTAAGTGGTGTGCCCTATCTTGTGCCGGTCTTTCATACAGAACAAGAAGCAGTCACCTCTGTTGTGCTCAACCGCGCCAGTGGGCAGCTGCTTGCAACGACCGCAAACTTGCCCTCAATTATGGCTTTCGAAATTGAGACGGCACCAGATACGCAACCAACATATGTGTCGCAGATTAAAGACGGCGATCGTTTGACTAAGTGGATGCACGTCAGACTTTATGGTTTATACAACGATTCTTTCAATGGTTTGAACAAGACAGTCAAGGTCGAAACCCGCACCGGAGACTCATCTCAACCCGACTCTAGCTGGTCGGCTTGGAAAGAATCTACGTTCACGAATGATGGTTTTTCGATAGACTCACCAGGCGGTCGCTACTTCCAATATCGACTTACATGGAATCGAAAAGCTTTGCCGACAGACAAGTCTGACAACGTGTCGTCGAAGAGCGATGCACACTCTGGCTTGGGTCCAGATACACGCTCATCCTGGGAGAAGAATGCTTCAATCCATCGAGTAGAAGTCACTTTCATTGGGAAAAATCAGACACCGAAGATCGCTTCGGTGGCTCCAATATCGGGCACTGTCATTGCCGGAAAACACGAGTTTACAGTCACGGCTAGTGACCCAGATCAAGACAACTTAGATCTCAATCTCGACATATCCTCAGACCGTGGCGGCAGCTGGAAGTCACTCGCTGCCAATGTTCGACCGAAGCATACAAAGAAGGAAGAAGAGAAGAAAACAGACAGCTCCAGCGATAAGGAAAGTGACTCCACCAAAAAGGCTGATACCAAAGAAGGTGACGCCAAGCCTTCTGAAACCAAATCATCTTCCGATGATTCGAAGTCGACTGAAACTAAACCTCCTGAGCCTGGTGACCCGACTGACAAATCCCAAGATGGACAGGACGTGCCGCCAGATCCCGACAAGATCCATTCCAGTAAGACCGACACAATTTACTTAGAGTCAAGTCCAATCCTGCGCAGAAAAGACAAGGACGGCGACAAACCAAAAGAGGAGAAGAAGGGCGAAGAAAAGAAAGATTCCGACAAGGCTAAAGAAGAAGAGAAGAACGGCAAGAACCCAGAACCTAAGTCCGCTGATAAATCAGCCGAGAAGAAGCCAGACGGCAAGGACGAGTCAACCAAGCCTGACAAAACCGTCGAGAAGAAGGATGACAAAGCCGCAGCCAAGAATAAGTTGTTGCAGATGCTGTCCAATGTGGCTCAAGGCAAGACTGAGGGCGCACCGACATCCGAGAAGTTCACCTGGAGTTGGGATACCACAAAACACAAAGATGGTGCATATCTCTTGCGTTTTATTGTGAGCGATCAACCGTCAACCGGTATCGAAGATGCAAAAACGTATTCGTACAAATCGATTGTGGTCGACAATAGCAAACCCAAAATCGATTCGGTCGAATGCAAAGAAGTCGATGGTAGGTGGGTTTTGCGTGTAGTCGCCGAAGATACAACCCAAATCGCCAACGCGATTTTCAACGTGGGCTCAGAAGAGCCATGGGCGTTGGTGCCAATTGAAGGAACAGTTGCAGATAGTCAAAAAGTTGTGTTGGGCGCTGAAGGATTTCCAATTCCTAAAGGAACCCACAAACTGGAAGTCCAAGTTTGGGATCGTGCGGGCAACTCACAAACCCGCACTATCTCTGTGGTTTCGCACTCCGGCAGAAAGGCGAATTAATCGTGCAAGTTTCTAGAATGTTCCGCACCAAGTCTCCACAATCTCTGGTTGACGAGGCGTACGAACCACATCGCCAAATGAAGAAGACTTTGTCGGTCTTCGATCTGATCGCTTTTGGTGTGGGTGCTACCATTGGTTCTGGAATATTCGCTTTGACAGGAACCGCAGCTGCTGGGCAAATCGACGCGTCGAAAGAGTGGTTTACGACGCCAATTATCAATTTCATTCTGGGTACGCCAATCGGGCGCGAGGGCGCGGGGCCAGCCATCGTCTTGTCGTTTTTGATCGCGGCAATCGCATGCGGCTTCGCAGCGATGTGCTATGCCGAACTGGCCGCCATGATTCCCGTTTCCGGCTCTGCGTATACGTTTGCGTATGCAGCGCTTGGTGAAGTGGTGGCGTGGATTATCGGTTGGGATTTGATGTTGGAGTATGCTGTCGGCAACATCGCAGTCGCTGTGAGTTGGTCGGATCACTTCTTGCACTTCATACACGGAATGTTCGGGGCGCAGATGCCGCTGTGGCTGACGACGGATTCAGGAACGGCTCTAACGCGCCTTCAGAGTCTGACTGCGGGCAATCCGCAAACTGCTTTTTACTCGAGTTTGGATTTACCAATGCTGTTTGGGCATCCTTTCGCCATGAATGTTCCTGCTGCAGTGATTGTTGCTCTGGTAACTTGGGTACTTGTCGTTGGTATTCAAGAAAGCGCGATGGTCAATACTTTGGCAGTCGCCGTCAAGGTAATCGTTGTCTTGTTTGTCATCATTTATGGCGCCGGTTTTGTGAAGACTGAAAATTGGGTTCCATTTTTCCCAGGCGGATTTGCCAGTGTCATGGGTGGTGCCGCCATCGTGTTTTTTAGTTTTATAGGATTTGATGCAGTCAGCTCGACTGCGGAAGAAACCAAAAACCCTCAGCGCGACATGCCAATCGGCATGATTGGCAGCCTTGCCATTTGCACAATTTTGTATGCGGGCGTGTCACTCGTGCTCACCGGAATTCTTCCATACGATCGCTACGCCAATGATGCGGCGCCGGTTGCAACTGCATTGGCTTCAACAGGGCAAGCATGGGCGCACGTCGTGGTGAGCGTGGGCGCGCTTGCCGGAATGACCTCGGTGCTTTTGGTTTTTCAGCTCGGGCAACCGCGAATCTTCATGGCGATGTCGCGCGATCGGCTGCTTCCGAAATTCTTTGGCACGCTTCATCCGAAGTATCGAACTCCGTTTGTTCCGACAATTCTCACGGGCGTTCTTGTCGGTGGCGCGTCGCTCTTCATAGACATCGGCCAGGCGGCTGAACTAACCAATATCGGTACTCTCGCGGCGTTTATTATCGTGTGTGCCGGCGTCATCTTTCTACGGAAAACCCACGACTCGCACCACAGGCCGTTCAAATGCCCAGGGGTGCCATGGGTGCCGCTTTTGGGAATCATTTCTTGTTTTGTCCTAATGCTGAGTTTGCCGGTCATCACATGGGTGCGATTCGTAGTTTGGATGGCAGCGGGTATGGCTATCTACTTTATGTATGGATACAGGCAGCAGCATCCACAGACACAGCCGAACCCCAACATTGAGGCAAGCACTCCCGCTTTGAGCGGTGCAACTGCTGCTGACGAAGTTTTGCCGGCTGATAATTCGATGGATTCGTCGCCGGAGTCGTCGCCGGAGTCGTCTCCGGAGTCGTCTGAGCAACGCCCCGAACAGTAAGGCTTTTGATATGATCGGCCTATAGGATTCCGTTCAAGGAAACTTAAATTGGCTTGGTTTGATTTCCTAAAGTCATCTGCGAAGAGCTCTACCCAGGTTAAGGGGAAGCGGACGGCTGTTGCGCTTGATCCAGAACTTCCGACCGTGTTTGTTGATTGCGATGAGACGCTTGTGTCGACCAAGGCTGCGTTCTGGTGGCGCAGGCCGAAGCATGGAAGACGGGTGCAGTTTAAGGGACACACCTTCGATTCTCTTCCTCGTCCGAGCGCGCACAAATTTTTGTCGGAGATGAAAGAGCGCTATCAGGTTTGTTTGCTTTCGGCTGGTCGTTCGGACTTTCAGGCGCAAGTGCTGCAAATGCATGGCTTGCACGACCTTTTGCATGACATTCGCGGTTACGATAATGCGCACTCCATAGTGATTCCGAAGCGTTGGGTGCTCGTCGACAACTTGCCGCCTTACTCACAATTCTTAGTCGGTAAGTTTGCTTGGCTCGGCGTGGAAGCCGATCCGCTGCAGGCCGCAGAGTGGGATGCGCTTTTGAATCGGCATTATTTACAATGTCACGCTTACCTTGGTGTCGGTGACCCGGTGCCACTGACCTCGCTCGTTGACACAATCCACGAGCGTTTGGCTCCGGAAAAACCAGTCAGCTCTGCAGAAAAATCTGAGAACTAAGAGTTTAGCCACTCACCGCGATTGGTGCTTTTGTACGCTTGTTTGCAAACGAGATTGCGATCGCCGCAGTAATGAGAGACATGGCTACCATTCCGTAGGATTGGCAAATTCCAATTTTGTCTGCCAACATTCCGAGGAACAATGGTGCCAGAAGAATCGCACCACCAGTGCTGATCGACATTCTTGCTGCCGCTTTGCCGGGTGCACCTACGACGGCTGCAATCGCTCTAGCGAAACACAAGGGATAGACGTTTGATTCACCCAAACCCATCAGAAGTAATCCGAGCACGCAAAAGTATAGATCGCGAGAACACCAGAATACGACGAAACCCACTGCCGCCAACCAGGCTGATGCGGTCAACAAATGCGATGGGTTCAGCCTCTTCAAGACTGTAACTCCGAGAATGCGCCCGCTGAGCATTGCGAAAAGAAAAGCACTCATACCAATTGCGGCGTCTTCTTTTGGCAAATGACATACCTGTGCGACGAATTCAGGGCTCCAGAATGCAACGGTCCATTCGCTGGCGACGCTGAAAAAGATAACGAAGAAGTAAAGCCAATAGGTTGGGGAGAGATTAGTCGCGGCGGTGGAGCTGTGCGCCTTTACTGCTTGCCCGTAGCTTTTGAGTGTATTGATGTTTGTAAGCAGAACTACTGCAATCAATGAAACCGATATCAACAAAGCAGAACGCCAACCGAATCCAGCCTTAGCAACTGCGCACACTGTCAGTGGTGCTAACAAACTGCTCAATGTTCCAAAGATTTGTAACTCAGTGAAACCAATCGCGCGTTGTTCGCCAAATCTCTGAGCCATGGAGGTAGTAATAGATTGCCCCATGAGGCTTCCACCGAAGCCTATCAACCAGGCACCACCTATGGTGAATGCCGGGAGCCATCCAGCCAAAACAGATGCCAATCCTGTCAGCACCACGACTGTTCCACCAAAAATTGTTCTGGTCAAACCGAGCTTATGAATCACGCGATCGCCTATGAAGCCAGCCAAAAATGGACCTAACGCCAAAGCACTGAAATGCAGTGCTGCGGTAGAGTAATCAATGCCGAATTCTGTGCGCAGGAATGGAACAAAAGCACCAAATGCCGCCCACACATATGACCAATAGCCGTGCATGATGTAGCCGAACCAAGTCAATCGGTTGCGATTGAATTGCTTCGACTCTGCAACTGTCAGTAGTTCTGCAAGTTCGGCTTCCGGAGTTTTAATATCCAGAGTCTCTGTTTCCGAACTTGGCGCTGCTACGGTGTTTTCTGTGAACATGTTTCTGCTTCCGGCAAGCCGCTCATTTTAGCTTCTTGACTAGCTTGTTCGGCTAACTGCTTCTCAGCATCAATGCTATTTCGGTTTGGATCTAAGCCCTTGGCTAATGAGAGTGCATTGCGAAACTCCTTGTCCGCTTCCGCAAATTTATTCAGGCGTCGTAGATTATGCCCCCGATTCATAAACTTGCGAGCATCGAGGGTTCCCTCTTTTTTGTAGGTCAGGAAATAGGTAAGAGGGAAGCATTTCTGCTTCCCTCTCGTCTTCATTCATCCACCATATTTGGTGCGAAATCAGATGTCACTCTTACTTGATGGTGACTTCTTTGCGCATGTCGGATTTGTGAACGCGGGTCTTCATTCCGGGAAGATGTGTTTCGATCGTTCCGGCGGAGACTGGAATTCTTTGTGCAACTTCAATCTTTGGGACTGAAACGAACAGAATGCCGCGATCCAAGCGAGCTTCGATTGAGTCTACGCAGATTTCGGTTTCGAATTCGAATTCGCGGACGTAGAAGCCCGAGGGAAGTTCTTTGCGGAGGATAGCTGCTTTTTCTTCGAACATAGCAGGTGTGCGCTTCGCAACGACGGTCAAGAAGTTGTCTTCGATTTTGAGTTCGACATCGTCCAGAACTACGCCCGGAAGAGCGATTTCGAGGATGTATTGTTCATCGAGTTCGAGGATGTCGGTTTCTGGAGTTACGTAGTGAAGGTTTTCCCAATTCCAGTTGTTGGAAAGATTTTCGAAACTCAGTTGATTTCTGTACTCGAGGTTATGGCGCATATTTTTTCTGGTTTGGAATTCTTTCAATGTTCTGGTATACAGCATCGGATTTCTCCTCCTAGAGATTGTTTTATTCGCAATTGCGCACATCAAATTTCGCTCCGAGCTACTCTTGGTGCGGCTTTTAAGATGTCGCTGCGGATTCGATGCATTCATAGTAACCGTCAAATCGGCAGTATGAGCCGTTTTTCACGATCAGATCAGCTTTCCCCTTGGCGACCTTAGAGCCCTCTAAGCGATTGACTTCCCGGACTTTGTCATGTAGCTCAACCTTAGGAGAAACTCATGGCTAGCCGCCTTTCCAATTAAGGGGGACACATAAAAGTCCGGCGACGTATGGGGTTTGTATGCGCGGGACATGTAGTCCGAAGGCGAGTTAATCAAAAAAGATCGAAATTCGCATTTTCGGGCTCATGCCCCGAAACCCTGATTTTTACAAGGGTGGGATCGGCCTGGTAAGGGTTTCGAGCTACCGCGACAATTCTGTTTTGGCGTGCTGGAATAGGTAGTCTATACTGGAGTATATACATGACCGGAGCGAGTTCCATATATATGTCTGAAACACGAGTCTGCAAGTTGTTCAAAAACGGTGCCAGTCAGGCGGTGCGGCTGCCGGCGGAGTTTAGGTTTGAGGGTGTCGAAGAGGTCTACGTCACCCGCGACGATGCCACTGGCGATTTGACGATATCGAGTCTTCCTGGCGCGAAGGTTTGGGATGAGTTCTTCGCATTTATGGATTCTATTGAAATACCAGAAGAGTTTATGCAGACGCGACCCTGTAACAACTTGCCGATTGAACGAAATCTGTTTGGAGACGCAGACCAATGACCACGGACCTATATATGTTCGACACTGACGTAGTTAGTTATGTACTTAAGAAGAAGTCGACCGAAATCAGAAAGAAAATGCGCACGATTCTTCCTGCGAGAATTTGCGTTTCTGCAATCACTAAGGGCGAATTGCTGTACGGTGCAAAACGGCTGCCTCTCAACCATTCCATAAATTCAGCTATAGAGCGATTTCTCAAAAACACTAAAGTCTTGTCGTGGGATTCTAAAGCTGCAGAGTTTTATGCTGAGATACGACATCAACTTATTGCGCAAGGAAAGCCGATTGGTGACTTGGATATGTTGATCGCTGCACATGCACTGTCAGCGGATGCAACGCTTGTCACCAACAATGTTCGACACTACTCGCGCATCGAGTTGCCGCTGCGCATTGAGACTTGGTAGGAACTACCCGCGTCAATTTTGGTTGAGCTTAACCGCAACAAGTTGAAATGCTTGCTGCAAGCTAAGCGCTAGTCCGAGATTGGCAAAGGTAGCACTTGGTGCTATCATAAAATGAACGATTCAATTGAAAAGTCGTCGGAAAATCTGTCGCTTAAGCCACGAACATTTAAAGTTAAGTGGTTTGCAAAAGAGTTTACGTCTATCTATTTGCAAAGAAGGATCAGGAGAATATTGAAGACTATGATCTGGAGGCATTCAAAAAACTGGCGAACACGTACCGACAGAAGTCGGATGATGACATGACGAAGGAACTCGAAGCGGAAAAGCTGTTGGAGATTTGCATATGAGAGCAAAGCGCAAGTACAAAAGCAAAGCACTCGAGGCGATTCATGATACCGTCGAAGGAATGTATCATGCGGGGACAATAGATAAAACCACGTTGCGTGAGTTCGACGAAATGTGTCTCGTGGCCCCAAGGGCGCTCAGTAGTCGGGACATCAAGAAACTGCGCGAGAAGTGTCGCGTAAGCCAACCTGTCTTTGCTCGCTACCTAAACACAAGCGAAAGTACCAT
This sequence comes from uncultured Candidatus Obscuribacterales bacterium, assembly GCA_964503045.1. Classification (GTDB taxonomy): domain Bacteria; phylum Cyanobacteriota; class Vampirovibrionia; order Obscuribacterales; family Obscuribacteraceae; genus CAYZJR01. The sequence goes on along the minus strand of CAZCZI010000028.1, from coordinate 25,698 downwards.
CGAAAAGTGGGAAACTGGTGCTAAGCGCCCAAGCGGCATTGCACTCAAGCTGTTGAGTATCGTACAAAAGCATGGGCTTGAAGTGCTGGAATAGCTAGAAACATGCTACTCGCCCATGAGGCGCAATAGAGTAGCGTCGTGTGGATCGTCCAAGTTGTAGTATTTGTCTCCGTTTCTTATAAGCGGGATACCATCATTGATACCACGAGGTAAGTTGCCACCAAATGAAGGAAACGATCGAGAATTCCTGACGCCCAAATATGGTACTGAAGGGTGTGTAGTCGTGTTAAACCCATATGAAAACGAACCACTGGGAAGAGGTGACTGGTCCACAGAGAATTCGCTGAGCAAATTCACGCTTGTCTCTTCCATAACTGGATAGTTGAATCGCTCAGCCATGCCGCTGTCGCTAGGTCGAACCGCCGGAGGTTTCGAAAACTCACCTAGCATATTGACGTTTGTTTCTTCCTTAATTGGATGATTTGGATTGAACCTAAATGATTCTGAACTCTTGAAACGTCCGCCCAATTCAACGGTTGGGGGCTTACTTCTTTGATCGTATTTTTCAACATCGATGCCGTTCAACACTTCGTCGTCACTGTGAAGAAACCGATCAATCTCAAATGGAGAGAATAATTGCAGCGATTGTTTATCAACTAACCACTTCGTTTTCAGAAAGGGTACCTTCGAAAACCGTGTCCTGAGTTTGTCGTGCTCCGAGACGATGCCGTATACCCTCCGGGGTGCTCCCAGTCTCAGGGCATACAGGCTAAGCAGTGAATAATCGGGAGCTCTCCAAGATGGTGATGGCGCCTTAATTTTCAGCAAATGTCTGCTACCACTCCACTCGTCATGAAACGATGAAAGCTCGCGTGCACCGTAGTCTAGTATGGCGTTTACTTCTTGCGGCTTTTGATGCACGGCTTGCGCAGTTACTACGCAAGGGGCTCCGTGATATGCAAATAGCAAGAGTAGGAGAGTTCGAACAAGTCGCATAGAATCTCAGCTTAAGAATCGAACAGTTGTTCTAGTCGCTTAGAGTAGTTGTTTAAGAAATCGCGCGTAATCGAAAAGTGTTCAGTCTTCTCGTATTCTATTTCACTGATACCATTCTCATCAAACATCACAATCTTTGAGCGCGGATATGCCATTAGGATGGGTGAATGAGTAGCAATGATGAATTGCGATCCCGATTTCACCAGATCGTCGATTCTTACAAGCGCAGCCATAAGTCGTGAAGGAGATAGCGCTGCTTCGGGCTCATCTAGCAAGTACAAACCCTTTGGCCCGAAGCCATCTACGAGTGCTGCCATGAAAGACTCGCCGTGCGATTGCCTGTGGAGTGAACGCCCACCGCCATAGCGCGTCGAACCAAGTCTGTCGGTGTACGTTGCAACGTTATAAAAACTCTCTGCTCGCAAAAAGAACGAACTCTTTGGACCCGGATAGCTTTTCGTGGCTTTCAGAAATTCGTGCAAACCGGAATCACCGGCATCGTCCTCGATAATATGATCTTTTGATCCACCCTGCGCTGTGAAGCCCATCGTGAGCGCGATTGCTTCTAGTAGAGTTGATTTTCCGGATCCATTTTCTCCGACGAAAAATGTTACTCCGTCATGAAATTCGATCAATTCCAAATTTGCAATTGAAGGAATGTTGAATGGATACTTCTTTTTGTCGAAGCCGTCTCGCAGTTCAATTGAGCGGAGGAAAGGTTTGTCCTTCATCAATCCGACTACTTCGATCGCTTCTTCTTATCGGATGCCTTAGGTGTCGCCTTGTTCACTGGTTGCTTCGCAACGCGCTCATCAACTTTCTTGAGCAACGCATCTAGATTCGCTATTTTTGATTTCACGCGTTCCATCTCGTGCTCGCAATCCTTTGCTTCCATCTGAGCCGTTTCCAACTCGCGCCGACTAACAACTCCTTCTTGATACAAAGACTCAAATTGTTCTGCCCGTTGAATCTTGTCAGTGCAATTTCGTTCGCGCATCGCCAAGCCATCTCTGACTTCGGTGAGCTGCGCCTTCAATTCTTTTTGCCGTTCCCTCAAAGCCTCGCCCGTCAAAAACTCTAATGGCAGTCCAGAAATCGACATCAGTTCAGGGTCTGTGGTCGGCATAATAGTTGGCATCTCCGGCGGCGGCGGCGGAACCATCGAATTCGACCTCCGCTTCGTCACAATCTTTTTCACCGTAGATTTCTTTGCGGGCGCAGTTTTCGCTCCTTTCGAAACATCGGTTTTCGCATCGGTCTTCGCGTCGGCTTTTGCGTCCTTCGATTTTGCAGAAGAGTCCGCTGCCGTTGATTTCTTGTCATCAGCCGGCTGCTTGCCATCATTCGCAGTTTTGGCGGCCGCAGGTTTCGCCCCATCGCTCACTTGTGGCTTGGCAGCTTCCGTCGACGCCTTGACGTCTGCGGTTTTCTTGACTGTTGTTGTCTTTTGGGTCGTGGTCGATGCCTTCTGCGCCGTTGCCGGAGCAGCCGCCGTCGCCGGAGCAACCGCCTGCGCAGTCCCCGGTCTCTGGTCCAGCTTGGCACTCATCGGTGGCGCAAGCGTCGCCTGTCGCGGCTTTTCAGCCACCTGTCCCTTCTGCGCCAGCGCGCCGGGCAGCGATAGGGCGGCACCGAGCAGCAAAGCGGCAACCCCGCGCGCTTTGAATCTCTGTGACCAAGTCCTTACACTTTTAAGCATCAATCACCTGTCGAAACTCTTGTGGTGTATGCTCTCCCTATGAGTTCTCAGCGTAGCATCAAGATACTCTTTTTGGGCGACATAGTAGGGAAGCCCGGTCGAAGAGTTGTAAAAAATTATCTGAACGCGCACGCTAAATCGGGCAACAAGCCCGACCTTGTCATTGCGAATGCGGAAAATGCATCGCACGGATATGGAATTACAGAAAGCAACATCAACGAGCTAAAAGAAGCTGGTGTCGACGTTTTCACGGGCGGCAACCACACTTTCGATCGCAAAGAAACGCTCGAATATATCGAAAAAAACAAACTGGTGCTAAGACCTGCAAATTATCCGGAAGGAACGCCAGGTGCTGGTTGGTGCGTTATCGATGTTAACGGACACAAGCTCGGTATCATCAATTTGATGGGTCGCGTTTTTATGGAGCCGCTTACTTCGCCCTTCCTCATGGCAGATGAGTTGATAACAAAAATCAAAGACGAAACCAAGTTGATTTTTGTAGACGTCCACGCAGAAGCGACCGCCGAGAAAGTTGCATTGGGGCATTATCTCGATGGCAGAGTTTCTTGTGTGGTGGGAACGCACACGCATGTTCAAACCGCCGATGAGAGAATCCTTCCTGGTGGAACGGCATACATTACCGACGCAGGCTGTTGCGCACCAATCAATGGTGTAATCGGAATGGATCGCGAGGCTGCGCTTCGCCGCATGGTAAAGCAACTGCCGACCAGACTGGACGTTGCATCGGGTCCTGCTCAATTAAACGGAGTCATCATCGAATTGGATGTTGAAACTGGAAGAGGCATCGGCATCACCCGTGTTCAACATCATGAAACTGAAGCGGAGGTGAAAGACTAGCTAATGTCTTATGACCTTCACTTGCACTCGCATCATTCTGATGGAACCTGGGCTCCAAGCGATCTCGTCGAGCACGCCGTCAAACTCAAGATGAAAGTAATTGCTTTGACCGATCATGACACCATAAATGGTGTGCAAGAAGCAATCGACGCGGCAGCGGGAAGATTGGAAATAATTCCAGGCATCGAAATCAACACGATCTGGACGGATGCCGATGGTGTCACCCAAGACGTGCATGTGCTGGGATACTACATCGATGTACACAACGAGCACCTCAAGGAAGTTTTGAGACGCCAACGACAAGCAAGAGTCGATCATCTGGAAGAATGCATTAACCTGATTTCGAGCGCAGGTGTCGCGCTAACCAAAGAGAAAGTGCAAGAGTTTGCAGGCGCAGGGGCCATCGGCAAGGCGCACATCACCAAAGCAATCGTTGATGTTGGTGGTGCAGTCGACATTCACGAGGCGTACGAACGCTTTATGGTTCGAACTTCTCCATACTACGCACAGCGCCGAAGCGTTAGTCCATTTGAAGCCGTCAACGCCATTGTGCAAGCAGGCGGCGTGGCCTCAGTCGCACATCCTGGAAAGGGCGAGAAGATTCGCTCGCTCATTCTTGAGTTGAAACAACGTGGGATGCAAGCAGTCGAAGCTTATCACCGAACGCACTCAGGGGAAACCGTTCGAAATTATCTGCGCTTTGCTCATCGCAATGGTTTGATGGTCACTGGTGGTTCTGACTGCCATGGTCCTTATGAGGGCTATCAATCGACTATGGGCTCCATCTCGATTCCAAAAGAGGTGGTGCGCAATTTGAATAAATTGGTGGTGGCATGATGCAACTTCAAGACCAAGAAAGGAACCAACATTGAAGAACACATTGAATAACTCAGCGAAAAGGTTATCTATTCTTTCCGCGCTTCTTGCATTGACGGTTCAACTTGTGATTTGTGATTTCGCTGAGGCAAAGTCCAAAGGTGAGCCGACTCCTACTGAGAAAACTTCTGCAGAGGCTGCGGCTGCCGAGTCGACAGATAAGTCGAAGGACGAAAGGTCGACAAGTAAAACGGCAAAAGAGAAAAAGACGAAAGAAGGACAACTGAAGCCAGAAAAACAAAAGGAAGAGAAACCGAAAGAAGAAAAGCCGAAAGAAGAAAAGCCCGCGAAAGAAAAGTCGAAGAAGTCTAAAGACGAGAAGTCGAAGAAGTCTAAAGACGAGAAGTCCAAGAACGGATCTACTACAAATGACACCAAGGCAGATTCCAAAACCGATGGTTCTAAACCTGAAAGTTCCAAACCCGATCCTGAGCGAACCGCAGACGCAGTGCTCAAGCGCCTGCAAGCAGGCAATCAACGCTACATGAGCGGTCGAAGCATTCACTCCAGATTTGATGCACAAAGGAGAATGGAAACAGCTGAGCAGGGTCAAAAACCTTACGCAACAGTTTTGGGTTGTTCAGATGCTCGTGTGCCACCAGAGGTGGTTTTCGATCAAGGCTTCGCTGATATCTTCGTCATTCGCGTCGCCGGAAACGTTTGCGGCGAATCAGAACTCGCTTCCGCCGAGTATGGAACGAAGTACCTCGGCACGCAACTTCTCGTCGTGCTGGGTCACTCGAAGTGTGGCGCCGTCGATGCGACGGTAAAAGGAGCCGAACTCGAAGGCAGCCTACCGAAACTCGTAGCGATGATCGAACCGGCAGTCGAAAAGACAAAGAGAGAACACCCGAGTCTAAAGGACGAGGCACTACTCAACGAGTCCATCGAAAACAACGTCAGGCAGACGATCGATCAGGTAGTCAAAGGAAGCAGTGTATTGCGTGAGCTTGTTTCAAGCAACAAGCTAAAAGTTGTCGGCGCGGTCAGAGATATCACGACAGGCAAGATTCACTGGATTAAGTAATCACGCGGCGAGTGAACACGCAGCTCATGATCACGCAGCTCGTGAGCACGCAGCTC
>CAZCZI010000028.1:0-20086 GCA_964503045.1 uncultured Candidatus Obscuribacterales bacterium | reverse complement strand
CACGCAGCTCGTGAGCACGCAGCTCCTAATTGCATGTGATCACGCGTCGCATGGCCACCACATACGATGCAAATGCACCACATACGATGGCCACGCGGCGCGTGATCACGCAGCGCATGATCACGTAACGCACGATCACGTAACGCACGATCACGCGGCAAGTCATCACTGTCGACTACTAAAAGATCGATCCAATCCGTCTTTCTAGCTCTGCTTCTCAATCGCAGTCAGCTTCTTCTTGCTCACCAAAAAGTCCTTGAGCACAGCCTTTACACGATCGGATCTCAGTGGTGTTTCCTTCATACCCCCGAGTATTCTTTGCCAAGCTAAAAGCGACCAGAAGGCGCCAGCCATGATGTGACCAGCTGCGAATGAATCTTCAATTCCAAGTTCCGGATGCTTGTCGAAATACATTTTGGCCAGTCCCATTCCCGGGCGCAAAACGACCCGCAAATACAGTTCGGGCAGCTCAGGAAAGCGCTCCGACTCACCGATCAAGATACGCACCAGGCGGACATACTCTTGGTCTTCTTCCAGTTTGGAAAATTTCTCGTATATGAGATCGATAAATTGCTCTGGCGCTAAACTCGGCAAAAGTGCCTCTACGCGTGGGAAGTCGACTGCCATCTTTTTCACAGTGATCTCTTCAATAATGGCCGTGAATAGAGATTCTTTATCCTTAAAGTGACTATATATAGTTGCTTTGATTACGCCAGCTTCTGCTGCAACGCGATTGACGCTCGTACCTGCATAGCCATTCTCCAGAAACACCTTCACGGCTGCCCGAATAATGTCTTCTTTTTTGCTTACCGGGCGCCCGCGGCGTTTTGGTTCTTCTTCTTTTATTGCGTCAGTCATGGTTGCGCTCGTTTTCTCTATAAATAGTACGCGGTCGTTCAACTTGCTCATAGGTTCCTGATTCATCAACTTCACTCAACTTGGCTGGTTTTGGAACGTTCTTCCAACCATCCGGTCCTTCTTGGCGGGTTCTCCGACCTTCTGATTGAGGGATTTGCGGTTTTAATGTTCCTGCCATTGACTATTATACATACCGGTTGGTATGATAATTATACAAGGAAAGCTGAAGAATGACAGAACCTGCAAAGACTACCTACGAGGAAGGATGTCCGCAAATGCCGGAAGGGATGACAATTTCAACAGATCGAGGAATATCCCATGGATGCCGTTGTGAAGAGAGGTCAAATGCCGATGGTTGGCGGGACAAGTAGCTCCGCGACTGAAACGGCAAGCGAATCCAAGCAGTCGAATGTCAAGCCGCGGTCACCGAAGAAGCCCAACAAGGCAAGAGCTCGCGCCATAGCCTTATTGCTGGTCGCAGCGATTGGTGGTGGAATCGCCTACTGGAATTTCGCCAACCAGCCCAAAGATACCAGCAGCCTGCACGTGAGCGGTCGTATCGAAGGATATGAAACCAACATCGGACCCAAAATCGGTGGTCGCGTCGATTACATTGCTGCTCGCGAAGGCGAATTGGTGAAGGCTGGACAGACCATCGTGAAGATAAGCGATGATGATGTGCAAGCGCAGCTGCGCGGCGCCAACGCCAGAATCCTGATGGCTGAAGAGCAAGTCGAAAATGCCAACTATCAATTGGATGTGATCAACAGCCAGATTGAAGAAGCGAAAATCAAGATCGCTCAATCAAAAGAAGAAACCACGGCTCAGGTCGGTCAAGCCGAATCAAGCGTGGCGCAAGCGAATGCAAAGGTCGGCGAAACAGAAGCGGCAGTGCAACAGGCAAAATCAGAGTTGAGTTTGGCTGATATCAGAAAGAAAAGATATCAATCACTGTCGACTGAAGGTGCAGTGTCTAGTGATGAAAACGATAGGGTAAGCACCACTCGCGATACTGCAGCTGCAGTGTTGGCGGCGAGAGAGAATTCTGCGAAAGCGGCTCACAAAGAGCTGCAGCGCGCCGAAGCAGCCCTCGAACAGGCAAAAGCCTGGAAAATGAACCCGAATATTTTCTCGGCGCAATTGATGGCATTTCAAAAGCAACTCATTCAAGCTCAACATAAAGTAAAAACATCGCAACATGATGTAGCCAATGCGAAAGCCGCCAGAGATGAGATTCAAGCCAAAATCAATTACCTAAACGTGAAGAGCCCGATTTCAGGCGTGGTTACGGCTCGTTCGGTTGAACCCGGCGCTGTCGTGACCCCTGGTCAAACATTGCTCTCCATCATCAATTTGGACACCGTCTATCTTCGTGGGTATGTGCCCGAAGGCAAGATTGGACTAGTGAGAGTGGGTCAGGAAGTTAAGGTGACCTTGGACTCCAGCCCGGACAAGCCATTTACAGGCAAGGTCATTCAAATAGATCCTGAAGGTTCATTCACACCTGAAAATATCTACTTCAAAGAAGATAGAGTGAAGCAAGTATTTGGAATCAAGATTGCAATCAATCAGCCTAGCGGTTTTGCCAAACCTGGCATGCCCGCGGATGCAGAGATTACTCTCGACGCTTCAACAAACCAAGAAAAATGACCGAACAACAACTACATTCACCGACGGTTCCCCCAAAAGGAGAACCGCTTGTGCAAGTGCGTGCGTTGAACAAATCGTATGGTGCAACGCAAGCAGTGAAAGAGTTGAACTTTGAAATCTTTCCTGGCGAAATCTTCGGTCTCATCGGACCTGACGGTGCCGGCAAAACTACTTCTTTCCACATCCTTGGTGGGATTCTGGAACAGACATCCGGCGAGGTTTTAGTGCTAGGTAAGAAACCTCGCAATGCTCGACTCGAAATTGGATATCTCACGCAGCAATTCTCTCTTTATCTGGATTTGAGTATTGAAGAGAACATCAGATACATAGGCGGACTACGTGAGGTGAATGAAGCGGATTTTCTTGAGCGCAAAGAAAAATACTTGAAGCTAATGGATCTCGATCGTTTCTCGGAGCGACTTGCCGGGCAGCTGTCCGGCGGCATGAAGCAGAAGCTCGCGCTCTGTTGTGCTCTCGTTGCACGCCCCAAACTCCTACTTTTAGATGAACCAACAACTGGCGTCGACCCCGTCTCGCGCAGAGAATTTTGGGATTTACTCGCCACCATTACAAAAGAGGGTGTCACGGTTGCAGTCGCAACGCCGTACCTGGACGAGGCCGAGCGTTGCAGCCGTCTCATTCTCATGCACAACGGTGCCGTTCAGGACACCGGCTCGCCGGAAGAATTGAAAGAACGATTGAAATTGCATCGGCTCGAAGTTCGCAGTGATTCATTGGAGAGCATCTCCAGCCATCTCATCTCTACGCCGACTCAATCTGTGTCTGATGTTCAGCGATTCGGCGACAGATTGGACGTACTTACCGGCGACGTTGTGGTGGCAGAGGCGGTGCTCCGGGAATTCGCCCGTGAGAACGCGATTAAAGATCTCCACATCGAGCGACAAGAGCCGACGCTGGAAAATGTCTTCGTAAATCGACTGCGAAGCAGTGAAAGTCAGGCTATCGACAAACCTTTTCCCTTCAATGGCAGCACTGTCTTGGAAGCACAAATTGCCGAACCTGCCGGTGCCATTTATGCCAAGGACGTCAGTAAGAATTTTGGATCGTTTCAAGCGGTTAAGGGTGTGAGTCTTTCAGTTGCGTACGGACAGATCTATGGACTCTTGGGTGCCAACGGCGCCGGAAAGACGACCACAATCAAGATGCTGTGCGGGCTCATTGCACCAAGCGGCGGCGACATGATGCTCTGTGGCGAACGAGGAAATCTTCGCAGCGAGAAACTTCGGCGCCGCTTAGGATACATGAGCCAAAAGTTTACACTCTATGACGACCTCACAATTATTGAGAATCTTGAATTCTATTGTGGCGTCTATTGTGTCTCGCCGCGATATCGAAAACAGCGTATAGACTGGGTTTTGGAGAACACCGGACTTCTAGGCCAAGAGAAAATGATCACTGGAAGGCTGCCTGGTGGTTGGAAGCAACGTCTCTCATTTGGTGCTGCGGTCATGCATCAACCCGAAGTTCTATTTTTGGATGAACCTACATCAGGTGTTGATCCCCTGGCGCGCAGAGAGATGTGGAAGCTGATTCGAGAGTTTGCCAATAAGGGAACAGCAGTGCTTGTTACGACTCACTTCTTGGAAGAAGCGGAACATTGCAGCAAACTTGGATTCATGGTGGCTGGAGAAGTCGTGGCGGAGGGTTCGCCAAGCTCGATCAAGTCAGCTCAACCAGGGCAACTTCTTGAATTGAGATTTGATGATAATCAGTCTGCATATGATCTTTTGAAGCAGCATTTCGAGTCATGGCGCGTTTCGATGTTTGCCGATTCTGTTCATCTCGTCTTGGAGTCACCGGAGCTTGATAAGCAAAAGGCCCTTGCGGCGACTGAGGCAAGTGGCTTGCAATGCTCGGCTCAGCGTCAAATTCCATTCAGTCTTGAAGATGCTTTCATCGGCATAGTAAAGCGCACCTCCGCAAACGAAGAGGTGAAAGTATGAAAAGAGTTTTGGCACAATGCTCTAAAGAACTCGCTCAATTTCGCCGCGATAAACTGACCGTCGCACTTGCTTACGTGCTTCCAACGGTTGCAATTGTTCTTTATGGCTTCGCTACACGATTGGAGGCAAAGAACATTCCGATCTCCGTCATAAACTATGACGTTGGAACCTTGAGCCGGGAGTACATCGCAGCGCTTTTCGAAAATGGACAGCTGGTTCCCTATTCGGGTAATGACTTGGGTGAGCGGCTCAGCCAAAATACCGGCATACGAGAAAACGCGATGCGATCTCTAGACCGCGGCGAAGCGAAGGCTGTTGTGATAGTTCCACCAGACTTCTCGCGTGACATCAAAGCAAAGCGTCAGAGCCCTGTTCAAGTAATTGTTGATGCCACCGATGTGAATAACGCGAGAGTCATAAAGAACAGTTGCATTGCCACCACCCAATATTTTTTGATGAGCCACAAACTGTTTGAAGAAAGGCACCTCATTGTTCCTCAAATAAGACTTTGGTTCAATCCAGGCAGAAAGGAATCGTTGTTTATTGCACCGGGCTCAATCGCTGTCTTCCTGTGGATCTTCCCATGCTTGCTTGCCACTCTTGCAATTGCTCGCGAAAAAGAACAAGGAACCATGCTTCAACTCTACGCATCCAGCATTACATCATTTGAATTGATCGCCGGAAAGGCGCTCGCGTATCTGCTGATTGCAATCACGCAAGCAGTCGTGCTTATCACCTCATCGTTGTTCTTATTTGACTTGTCGTTTGTGGGCAGCTTGCCCGCTTTTGCGTTGGCGCTTCTTTTGTACCTTGCCTGTTCTGTCTGCTTTGGTCTATTAGGTGGCAGTCGCGTCAACAGTCAAAGCGCAGCCGTGCAGCTTGTTGCTACAGCCGGATTTACGACATCGCTTCTGTTATCCGGATTCCTCTACCCTCTGCGCAACATCGCATTTCCTCTCAACTTCTTATCCATGATTGTTCCTGCTAGATATTTCGTGGAGGCGAGCCGCAACTTCTTTGTGCGCGGAGCCGATATGATAAGCCAAGCGCACATTTTGATTGTGCTGGCAGCGGCGGCTTTAATCCTTTTCCTGGGTGCATCTCGAGTGTTGCACCGCATGCAAATAGGTGATTGAAATGCCGTCGGTTGCTGCTAACAATACACTCGACTATTTTGTTCAACTAAAAGCGTTGATGAAAAAGGAGCTCCGCCAGATTCTTCGAGATCGCGAGCTTCTGTTCATGCTTATCGTAATGCCAGTGATGCAGATCACTCTGTACAGTTTTGCACTCAGTCCTGAAGTTGACCACTTGCGCTTGGGACTGGTCGATTATGCGAATTCGCCTACAAGCCGTGAGTTAGAGGCGAGCGTTCTTCAGAATCAAGTTTTTGTTCTCGAGTACAGTGGCAGCGATGTGGAGCAACTTTCCTCGCTTGTGCGTGGCGGCAAGCTCGATGCCGGTTTGGTGATTCCGCCTGATTTTGAGAGGTCAATTAAGAGCAACGTTCCTATCAAAATTCAAGTGTTTCTCGACGGAGTCGATGCAAACACAGCTGGAATTGCCACTGGCTATCTCAACCAAATTCTCAACGCGTTCAATAGAAACCTGACCACTGGCTCGCAGTATCCCAAGCTACTTGTTGAGCCGCAGGTGTCTTTTGCATACAACCCTGGCTTGGAAAGTCGTTGGTTTTTTGTACCGGGTGTTCTGGCGTTGGTATTGAATTTGGTGAGTACACTGGTTTCGAGTGCTGCAGTGATCAGAGAGAAGGATACGGGAACATTGGAGCAATTGCTAATGACGCCTGCAACATCGGCTCAAATTCTGGCTGCGAAGGTGATACCGCTGTCAATGGTTTTGATGATCAATGTGCTAATAAGTTTGTGCATTGCCGTGTTCGCATACGGCGTTCCATTCCGAGGAAATTTAGTTCTTTTCTTTGCCGTGTCCTTGCTGTCGATAATCGTTGGCATTTCAATTGGTATTGCGCTAGCCGCATTTGCAGCGAATCAGAGACAGTCGCTTCTCACTTCGTTTTTCATCAATCTTCCTGTGATTCAACTTTCCGGTGCATTGTCGCCGGTTGAGAGCATGCCTGAGTTTTGGCAGTATGTATCGCTGTTTGATCCGTTGCGTTACTACGTCACTTGCGTAAAAGCAATCATGCTCAAAGGTGTGGGGCTGGAAGCAATTTGGCCAAGTGTTTTGGCGCTACTTGCCTTTGCGGTCGTGTTGCTTGCGGCGAGCTCTGCCAAGTTTAGAAAGCAGCTCGCCTAGTCTCGCATTGAGCCTGGCTTCAACGTGGGGAACACTTTTGGACCGTATACTGCTTTCAACTTTGCCAAAGTCTGAGGCAGCTCAGGCGACACGACATCGATAGAACCAGAGTCGAGGCTGTCGTACTTTTTGCTTGTGAGGTACTGCAAGATCTCATCGTAACTTTGGCTCGATTGATTGAATTTGCGAACGGTCATGCGGAAGTAATGCGGTTCGAAGTGAGATTCGTCTATACCCCAGTGTGCGTCGGCAGTGACCAAGCATCCGGCTAATGGACCGCTGCTAACAAACTTTGCTTCGCCTTGTTCTGTTTGGTTGAATGTGATTGCTTTGTCGAACTCATCTCGTTTTGAGTCGTAGAGCCAAAGTTCGTTTCTTGTAAGCGATCCGCTGCCACCACCGCTGAATGTTGCAGAGATCCAAATGCCTTTTGCAGTGGGATTTATGCTGATGGTTTCAACTCGTGAAACTGTTTGGTGTGGGTATCTCACGGATGGATCGAATTCGGATGCGGAAAGCAGCACCTCAGAATCTTTTCCCTTCTTGTTCTTGTCACTCCAAAACGAAATCTTCGCGGCGGTTCCCGCGGGACTATCTTTTGATTCCTCATCTTGTGATTGATATGCAGTTAAATGCCAATCTCGTTTCGTCTTAAATGTTTGTTTGAGGTTGAGGGTCTTGATCTCGACATAACTATCTTTCGCTATTGCGGCGAATGGTGAAAACGAGGAATATGTGCATACAGCCAGAAGTGCGGCGAAGCCAGCTCTGAAATTACCAGACATACAAATTTCCCAGTGAGCGAAGTGATTTAAAAGGTTCTGCTACAACCCTGAGAATTTTAGACTATTGCCAAGACGTTATTCCAGTGCTTGTTTTACTTCTTGAGCAGAGTTGTAGCGGGCTTCTTCCGTAAGCGCCGTTGCGACTTCGACCGTCACGTTCATTTGATCGGAAACACTTGGATTGATGCGCTTGGGATGAGATACGCTAATCGGCTCTGGCTCCTTTCCTGTCAACAAGAAATGCAGAGTCGCACCCATTGCATAAATGTCGCTGCGCGTGCCAGGAGTGCCTCTAAACTGCTCGGGAGGCAGGTAAGCATGCTTGCCCACGACTGTGCCAGTGGCCGTCGATTCCGTTTGTTGTGCGACGTTGAAATCGACTAACTTCAACGTTCCGTCTTTACGCAAAATCAAATTGTCCGGGGTGAAATCTCGGTGCACCACCGCTGGTTCTAACCCGTGGAGATATTCGAGAATGTCGCACATTTGCTTGCCGAGTGCCCTGACGCGCTCTTCCGGCATGGGACCTTCCTTCTCGACGATCTCTTTGAGTGACTGTCCATCGATATGTTCTAACACCAGATAACTCCGATGATCTTCGACGAAGAAGTCTTTGAGTTTTACAATCTGATTGTGATCCAATTGTTTCAAAATACGCGCTTCATTTTCGAAACGCTCAAGCGATTGGCGGCGCACGGAAACGTCGACGTAGACTGGAAGAATGAACTCTTTGAGTACTATATCTTCGCCTGTTTCATTGTCTGCAGCTAGGTATGCTGTGCCCTGCCCTCCGACGCCTAGCTGCCGTTTGATTTCAAATCTTCCTTCTTTGAGTTTCGATCCTTCCGTCATTGGCTTGAATCGCTCGCGCTTGGGAGGTGCAGACAGAGCCTGGAGCCAGAGCTCGGTGTAGCTGTGATCGGCTGGTGGTTCCAGCGCCTGCAAAACAGTTGCATCGCGATGAACTTCAGGCGCAAACTTCTCGATTGCTTTCAAGACGCGACCGCGTTGCTCGGCCTCCATGATTGATCCAACGCGCAGCTCCATGTTGCCGTTTCCGCGGCTTTCAAACACGATGTTTTGATCTGTCGGGGCTGTCTTGCCCTTCGGCATTACTAGGGAGATGCGCTCCATGTATTTCCAATCGAAGTAGGCACCGTCTTTGTTGAAGAAAATATGCCGCCAGAGAAAACGAATTCCTCTTTTGCTCATACCGATGTGCGTAGGTTTGCTATTGTAGATGCCGATTCCAAGCAACATCAAAACCCAAATTGCCGTTTGCACAGCATTGACTATAAACATATTTGCATTGGCAAGTGCGGCGGCACCACCTGCGTTGGCAGCACCAGAATTTGCTGCAAACGAAATGAGAAGGTTCAAAGTCCATTGAGGTGCACCGACGCCTATGAAGATCAAAACCAATGTCAAAACGTACAACAGCTTTTTTGTGCTTCTTTGGGTCGTGCGCTGTTTAAACCATCGCTCCAATTCTTCAAATGGACGGTAGGGCACGATGTAGTCATCATCTGAAACTGGTGGCTTCAAATTCTTCGTTGTTGCTTTTGAAGCAGTCGCAGCCTCTTTGCGCGCAACTTGAATAATCTTCTTTCGGAACAACCATAACCCGCCAAACTGACCTAGCAAGAGTATCAGTGCGCGAACCGGTTCAGTTACATGGGCGAGCTCCAGCGAAAGTGAATAGTAAGCCTGGGGATACAAGAGAAACATGAGTCCATCAATGCTACAGACAAGAAAAATACATGCAGGCAGCGCTAAGTTTGTAGCGGCAGCATAAAGAAAAGCAGTCCGGACGCTTTTTTTGTCATATGTGACGGCATCTCTTTCAACTCTGGAAAGCTCTTTAGTCGTTTTGAAAACCCAAGTCCATTGTACGCAGAAAGATACCACGGTACCGATTAGCGTAGCTGCAGATATGAGCCTGGCCTCAGTATAAATACTGTGCAGTCCGAGGACCGAACACAGAACGGCACCAATTAACGCAAAGGCTGCTGGCAGAAGAGAGGAGCCGCCTGCAATCCACGGATTCATGACTCGATCGTTGAAGAGTTTTTTCGTTGCGAATGCTGTCTTGAAAGTAGCAAACACCCAATAAAAGTAGCCGATAGGTATGGCAAACGCCCCATCGCCGGGACAAGTTGAGCCGAATGACAAAAGAAGAATTATCGCTGGGAGCAGCCATAGCCGGGGCAGTTGTTTCAATACCTTTTCGGTGGCGTATTGCGCTGCCTTGATGTTGCCCGATGCTTTTTGTTCTGCGCCATTCTTTACGTCTGCCAGATATCCACCCAGGGCTATTTCAACATTTTCGTTCTGGGCTTGGGATTGATCCGCACCATTGGTAGTGCTGATCGTTTCGGACGATTGGACTTCGCTGCTGGTCGAGTCTGATCCTGAGCCGTTTGACTCGGGCTCCAAACTGGTTTTCAAAGTTGGTGTCGGTGTCTTTTCGTCGACCAAGAATGGACGTTCGTCGTCTTTATGTGCGTTCATTGGCCACTCCGACTTTTACTTCGATACCTTCTTCTGTTTTCGGTAGCTCGATTTTTAGATCTGCTGCCGCATCACCAACACAAGTGAGTCGTTCAGCCACTTCTGATGCAGCCGAATAGCGGTCTTCCGATTCGAAGGCGGTTAGTTTAGCTACGATCTCATCTAAAGTTTCCGAAACTGCAGGCAAGATGTTTTTTGGATGTGACACCGATAGCGGTGTCGGGTCTCTTCCGGTCAAGAAGTAAAACAGCGAGCCACCAAAAGAGTAAAGATCGCTCTGGATGCCGGCTTTGCCTCGCAGTTGCTCGGGAGACATGTAAGCTTGTTTGCCCACCAATGTTCCAGTAGCTTGTCCAATAAACTCATTAGCTGCACCGAAATCGATCAGTGTTACTGTCCCATCATTTTTCAAAACGAGATTATCAGGTGTGAGGTCTCGATGTATGATTGGCGGGTCTTGCGAGTGCAGATACTCCAAAATACTGGCGATTTGCTTTGCCCAGCCAAGCACTGTTTCTTCCGATTGCGGTCCGTTTTGTTTGATGTATTGGCGCAAGTCTTGACCGTGGATGTATTCCAACAGTAAATAATGCCTGCCTTCTTCGACAAAGTGATCTAGCACGCGGGCAATGTTTGGATGTTCCAACTTCATCAAAAGCATTGCCTCACGCTGAATTCTATCTTCTGCGTTTCGGCGTACTTCGCTTTCTGCGTTGGCAGGAATTACGGCTTCTTTGACGACAACGCGATCCAGTTCATTCAATTGAGCAAGATAGATTGCAGAGAGTCCGCCAAATGCAAGTTGCTTTGTGATTTTCAATTTGCCGTTTTTTAGCGCGGCATCCGGTTCCAACGGTACGAATGAAGTGGCGTTGAAGCGCCTGCTTAACTCCTCTTCCCACATTTGCGTGTAGCTGACTTGACTAATGCCACGTATTTCGTTTTGCAGACAATTTTGGTATTCGATCAGCTGCGGCGAGCGCTGGCAGTTAATTCCCCACAGTTCAATTGCAAGCATGAGCTGTTCTTTGTCTGATGCGGAAATACCTTTGAGGCTGATAGGTACTGTCGCACCACCATCGAATGTAAGAAGCAATTTTTCATCACCAACTGCTCCGAGAAGTTCCGCTTGACGCAACTCTGTCCAATTGCGGTTGCGACGAAATCGCAGAAACGGCAAAAGAAAAAGAGGAAATGCGATACCGTCTTTGGAGACGAAGAGTCGATCGTCCTCTGTGATCGCAGTGAGCAATACGCCTCCGACGTATGTGCTCAACAAGACCAAGCAGATGAAACTCGTGTACCAAGAACCGATGATCTCAGGACTCTTAGTTACGTAGCCTATAAAAAGACCTAACAGAATTGGTGCCAACAGTGCCCACACCGGCACCAATGCGCACATGACACCAAATCCGATCTTCATCGGCAAAGTGGTGTAACGAACGGATAATTGCAGTTCCGCCATACCAAATACTCTCTCCCGCCCAATCCTTCATACCCTAATTGTGGGGTATTTATCGGATTGTGATGGTTTGTGAGCGTGACGTGATGGCGTTCAGAAGGACCGCGCCCCGAGATTTAGTCAGTCAGCGTGTCTCTGGTGCTACTTTGTTGATTTGTGTTTCCAAAACATTTGTTTCTGTCTCACCAACTTGGCTCCACGCCACCTTTTCGTCAGGTCCAAGAATTACCTGGAATGGAATGTAACCTTTGTAGTGCTTCTTAACCAACTCGGTTGCTTGGGCAGAGCCAGGGTGATCGACATCGATAAGGATGAATTTGATTGGGCGAGTTCTTACGCGTTTGTACAAATCGACAACACGTTTGGCTTGGCGATTGGTGTTGAGGTCACCGGAGGCGCCGTAAAAGATGAGAGTAGCTTTGCCGTTTTCGGTGGACACATCGTCAAACTTATTGGCGACGATTGGAAAGCCTGAATCGATATCCTGCACGAATGAAACGCCCTTGCGAAGTTCGAGATCTTCAGCGGCCAGGCTCGGTTTAACGATTGAAGCGATTGCTATTGTTGAAAGGGCTAGGGCAAAAAGGGGTCGCGTGTTCATGATTGTGCAATTCTAAAGGGGTAAATGTTCCCGAACATTCATGGTTTCCAAAGGAACTGCACTGGAAAGACGGCGGCTCTCCATATGGTGTTCCCGGCAATAAATTATCACGATTCTCTATTGAAATCTGATGCCTTGAGACCGTGAATCCAGCGCGCCCAGCGTTGTTGCTCGAAGCTGAGGCTGTATTCGTAGAGGCTTCTGAGCAATCGTTTTCCTGACGCGGAGTTGCTCTTGAATATGTAGGTGGCACCCATTTCGCCGAACGCGCCTCGATCGAATTTCGTGCGCGTAAGCTCGGGTATCAGTGCGGCTCCTGCCCCTCTTTTGCGGGCCGTAACGACAAAGCCGATTTCGGCGTGAATGACCTTGTCGACATTATTTTCGGGGGGTGCACTGAGCTTTTCCCACAACCAACGGACGAGCACTTCCGGCGCAGGGGTGGTTGGCTCTGCTGATTGCAAATATTGTGCGAAAGCTTCGAGGATCACGGAGAATGCCCTGTGGCAAGAAGATACTAATGTTCTTTCATTGTATAGGATGGGCGGTCCATCGAGAGCCTGCCGGACTGCCCGCATTTATCAGCCGATCATGGGCATAAATTAAGGTTTCCCTTTGTAATACGTCGGTTTTCAAAGCCATATATAAAGCGATATAATGAATGGCACTTGAGGACTATCAGGCTCAAGAAGCTTTTTCAAACAAGATCTGTCTGACTCCGGCTCGCCCTTGCCGATGGGGCTCCCTGATAAAGAAATTTGTAGTCCTCAAATACAGACGATTCGGCACGGACTTCACCAAGAAGTCACCCATTTCAGCCGTTTGGCTACATTCGGAGCCGCTCGCTTTGCGCGTAATCGCGTTTCTGCACGAAGCTCAAGAAACTCTCAGATGATTGTGGAGCACGAGACTAATTAACTTATCGACCGCTGCGAACCGCAAAACTCGCAATAATTCGGGCGCGAGCGCGACTAGCCGACAAGACAGTGAGTTCTCGAAACTACTCGAGGACGATCTGCTCGAACGCGTTTTTCGCCCCGGTCAATATCTCGGCAACGAGTGGGGTGCTATCTCAAAGCCTTTCGATGAAGCGCGAGTGCGGCTGGCATTGACCTTCCCCGATGTTTATGAGCTTGGACTTTCCAACTTCGGTTTGAAGATTCTCTATCAAATCGGCAATCGGGTTGATGGTTTTCTGGTTGACCGAGCGTACGCTCCAGGCGCCGATATGGAAACTTTGATGCGCGAGCGATCGCTTCCCTTGTGGGCGTGGGAGTCGCGCCGTCCGCTCAAAAACTTTGAGTTGATCGGCTTTTCTTTACAGTACGAATTGACGTATACGAACGTGCTCAACCTTTTGGATTTGTCTCAGATTCCAGTGAAGGCAGCCGAGCGTACAGATCTGTTTCCTTTGATCTTCGGCGGCGGACCATCCGCTGTTAATCCAGAGTCAATGGCGTTGTTCATGGATTTCTTCATTATCGGCGATGGTGAAGAAGCGATTGTCGGAGTGATGAAGATTGTTGATGAGTTCAAGCAGGCGAACTCGGTAAATCAAAATTTGGACGGAACATCGAGAGATCGGCTCCTATACAGACTTGCCACCGAAGTGCCAGGCGTGTATGTGCCGAAGTTTTATGCAGTCAAAGAAGGAAGTCTCAAGCCGAACCCATTGACGGCAAAAGAAATTTTTGGTGATGCGGCAGACGATAGTACTGAGTTTCCGCCGCTTCCAGAGCGTGTCTTGAGGCAAGTGGTTTCTCTTTCTGAGTCAAACCAGCCGACGAACAATATTGTTCCTTACCTCAATTTAGTCCATGACAGAGAAGTTTTGGAAGTTAGACGCGGTTGCGATCGAGGTTGCCGGTTCTGTCAACCCGGTTATACATTCCTTCCAGTCAGAGAGCGGTCTGCCGACGATTTGGTAAAACTCTCGAGCGCCGCACTTCAGCATAGCGGTCATGAAGAATACTCATTATTGTCCTTATGCGTGAGCGACTACACGAGCCTGCATGACTCTGTGCGTGCACTCAATCGCGAGCATAGCGAGAAGCGCTCGTCACTCTCATTCCCGAGTCAGCGTGCCGATCGCATGAACTTGGATCTGGCCGAAGAACTCAAGGTCGTTCGCAAGAGCGGTATAACGCTTGCGCCTGAAGCCGGCACCGAACGCATGCGCATGGTGATCAACAAAGGACTTTCGCACCAGCAAATCATTTCTGCAATCGAGGCAGCATACAAATCCGGCTGGACAAGCGTGAAGCTGTACTTCATGTGCTGCTTGCCGACAGAGACTGATGAAGACTTGGCCGGCATCATTGAGATTTTGAAAGAAGCGACCCATCACTGTCGGCTCATTCGCAAGTCAGATCCTGTTAAGTATTCGAGGTATATCGAATTTACCTGTACGATTTCAAACACTGTTCCTAAGCCGTTTACGCCGTTTCAATGGTTTGGACAAGTAGATCCGAAAGAGACGATCAGACGCCACCATGTATTGCGAAACAAGCTGAAAGAGTCGAAGCTCAAGAGTGTCGTGTTGAACTTCACCGAGCCAAAGATTAGTCTGCTCGAAGCGGTGATATCACGCGGCGATCGGCGTATTTCAGAACTTATCTACCGCACCTGGAAGTCCGGTGCCAAATTTGATGCTTGGGACGAACACTTCAAATACGATTTGTGGAATAAGGCTGCCGGCGAGTTGGGTATTTCGCTCGAGGCTGAAGCTTGCACATCCAGAGAAGTGGGTTCGCATCAACCGTGGGATGTCGTTCACATTGGGCTCATGGACTGGTGGTTGGTGAAGGAATGGGAGAAGGCGATGGCTGTTCAAGAAACAGCGCCTTGTTCCGAAAATCTCTGCCATGCCTGCGGGGTTTGCACCGAACTTGATACCACGCATATTCTTGCAGCTCCAAAACCTGAGGTGATGAAGCGCAATCCGTTTGTCAAAGAATTGTCTGCCAATACCGATGAAGACCATCATCCCTCGCTGTTCTTCACTAAGCCCCCCGAGAAGCCGAGCGATGATACAAGGACGAAAATACTTTTCGAACTGCACAAGGTAGGTGCGCTTAGATTCATTTCACACTTGGATCTTCAACATCTTTTGGCACGTGCGATACGACGCACCGGCATCAGACTCTCTTACAGTCAAGGCTTCAACCCTTCTCCACGACTGCAGTTGGCGGTTTCTCTGCCATTGTTTCAAGAAAGTCGCGGCGAGGTTGCTGAGGTCGAGTTGTCTGAGGCGATCTCGGCGGAGGAGTTTATGACTCGCCTCAACGAGCAGCTTCCGCCAGAAGTGCAAATCAATAGAGCACGTGTCGTAGAGAAGAACAAACAAGCATTGAACCACCTGGTGGCAAGTGCCACTTACGAAGCCCGACTGCCTTTCGGCATTGAGAATCGGAAGCAGTTGATCGAACAACTGCCACAAAAGATTCAGGACATTCTGAATCGCAAAGAAGTTTTGATACAAACCGCACGCGGAAATCAACCTGCAATTCCAAATCCAGTTGCAGCGTCTGCGGACGGCAGCCCTGCGGAGCCCAAGGCCTCTCAAGAAGAAGGCGCAGGCACCGCGCATGGTGAAGGGAAAGATAACAACGCAAACCAAAAAGTTCGCGACATCAGACTCGGCATCATGTCACTTTCGATCAGCAATGAAGACCACGAAGTCCTCCAATTCGAGCTGATCACAAGTCCACAGTTTCACGTCAAACCAAGCGAGCTGCTCGAACAGATCCACCCCGGTGTGACCTTTAGAGTGACTCGACTGGAGTTGCGAACTCAAACCGGCGAAAAATTGTTTGATGCCGGGCGAGCACATATCGCGCCTCCAGACGGGGACGTAAAAATACACAAAGAGCCCATTCTTAATTAGAGGAGCCATATGAAGAAGTCGTTACTTATTTCAGAGCAAGATAATATTGCTGCGCTTCTGGAGAACGACCGCGTAGTTGAATTCTTTGTCAATCGCGGCGAGCTTTTGCTCGGTGACATCTATACCTGCACGGTGGAAAACATTTTGCCGGGTATTGATGCGGCGTTTGTGAATCTCGGAAAAGACAAAATGGGATTCCTGCACGCCAACGATGTTCCTGGCCAAGGTCCGCTCAAAGAGCGTCTTGTGCCGAAACAAAAGCTGCTTGTGCAAATCACCAAAGAGCCGACCGGACACAAAGGACCACGAGTCTCGACAGCAATCAGTTTGCCGGGAAGATTCTTGGTACTCGTACCGGAAGAGCGCGGTGTCTCAATCTCCAGACGCATCAGCGAAGCGCGAGAGCGCGCAAGACTTAAATCGGTTGTGAATTTGATCAAACCACCAGGTGTGGGACTGATAATTCGAACTGAAGCAAAAGGACAAGGCGAACAAGAGTTATTCGAAGATTTCGAGCAGCTTTGGGATCGCTGGCAGGGTATCGTTTCCGATGCAGAAGCGTCGATTGGACCGACCCTTATATACAGAGATCAAGATTTGCTCTACCGAGTGATTCGCGATGCGTTCTCTCACGATGTATCAGAAATCATCGTCGACACACCAGACGGCCAACGCAGAGCTCAAGAGTATTTGAGTGGTTGGGCCGGCAAACAAACTCGCGTCACTTTCCACACCGGCGAAGATTCGATTCTGATTTCGAAAAACGTCGACAGAGAGATCGAAGCAGCTTTGTCTGATCGCGCAGAGCTTCCCAGCGGTGGGCATTTGAACATCCAACCAACAGAAGCTCTTACCGTCATCGACGTCAACTCCGGGCGCTTCACTAGTTCGAGAACGCAGGCCGAGACAGTACGCAGAACCAATCTCGAGGCTGCTCAGGAGATTCCAAGGCAGCTCAGACTGCGCAACATAGGCGGCATGGTTATTGTCGACTTCATCGACATGGACAGCCGGAAAGATCAACAGCAAGTGCTCGAAGTCTTTCAACGCTCACTTGAAGAAGATCGCGCCAAACCACAAATCGGTCAGCTGTCCGATCTCGGATTGGTTGAACTCACACGCAGACGTCAGGGACAGAGCTTAAGAGAACTGTTCACTCACAAGTGCGGTAGTTGCACAGGTTTAGGTGTCATCCCGACACTCGAGTTAGGACCGGCTGATAATCGCCGAGTAATTACGTTCAAAGCAAAGGATGAAGAGCAGGCGCAACTCAAGCGCTCCGGTGGTCCTGCGGGAAAGCGCACATCGGCGCGTCCCGCCGCTGGTCTTTTGAAAGCGGCGTCGGCCAGTAATGGTCGCATCGTGCCTACTGTTCAAGAAGAGTTCGATGACGTACCGGAAGAGATTCTTGCTCAAATGCCGGACGAATTGTTGGATTCTCGTGTCGGCGGCAAGATGTCTCAGCCTTTTGATGAAGGTGATTCAGGCGCCGATCTAGAAGTCGAAAGCGATGATGACGTGATTGAAGTTACTGCCGAGACGTACGCACCTAAGACAACAATCGTCGAAGAAAACTTCAGTGAAGACGAAGATTTCCAATCTGGCGGGCTTTCGGACGAACTGGCCGAAAACATTTCGGCAGTTGCACAAGTCTATGAAGAGATCGGTTCAATCGGTTCATATGCGGGCCGAACAGAGGAGGCTAGCATCACGGTTACCGAAGAGGAGCCGGAAGTTGAATCGGAAGAAGAGCCGCAGCCAGACCCGGTTGCCAGCAGCCCCTATGAAGCCGAGTTTGATCCTGATACTGGCATTTATCGGCTGAAGGCAAGAGCCACACAATCAGCATCTGAAGAAGATACTGTATCGAATGTCGAGTTTCAGCCGCATGAAAGGCTGCATCACGAAGGTGAAAGCGAATCGCAAGATTCTTCCGAACAGCATTCACACCATTCTTCAAATGAAGGCAATTCGGAACAGTCTCAACAGGCGCAACAGCAATGGTGGACCACGAAATCAGAAGACTCTGATGAAGACGGTGACGTGGCTTCTCAACAGTCGGAAGATTCCACTTCGGACGAAGAAGCCGAAGATGAGTCAAACGACACTGGATATCCACACACTGCTTCTGAGTCAGAACAATCCGAATCCTACGATCAGCTCAAACTGGTTCCGCCCGGTGATACGGCTGCTGTAGGAGCTAGCGATGAGGATCAAAACGAAGACTAAAGTGTAAGTGTCAGATAACTTTGTGCGCCTGAGAGTACTGCTCTCAGGCGCATATCGTTTGTAGTCGAAAGACCACTTTATATAAGACTTGTATTTTTAAATTGTGATTTTTGGGCAAAATAGAGTTGAAGTTAGCCCTTCGCGGGGAATGCCATGCTTGGGGGGTAGGGGTTTTTCGTGTGGTGAGCAGCGAGGCAACCAGAATTATCTGTTCAATGTGTGGCAAGCCGGTGCTGGGCCCACAGCGACGCTCCATGCAAGGCTGGATTTTTCCAGGCGGCAGATGTACTTGCAAAGGGTTGGGGGAGACGAGTTCGTCATCCAAACACCAAGCCTTGCAAGAAGAAGGGACTACAGCGCCGGCAGCATCAAAAGCCCCCGCCGCAACGCCAGCCCTAACTAAACCTCAACCAGAACCTGAAAAACCGGCAGAACCTGCAGCACCGCAGCCGGCACCGGCCGAGCCAGCTTTCAAAAAAGAGAAGATGCACCTCGGAGGAAGACGCCGCGAGGGTGAAGCGTCTGTTTTCCCTGAGGGGGGCAAGCCTGCTCCGCTCAGTCAAATTGTTACGCCGCTTGGGACCAATGATTCCGGGCCCAAACCGGCTCCGGCTCCGGCTTCGCCCATGGCCGCAAAACCCTTTCCAGCGGCTACGCCGATGCCGGGCAGCGCACCGCCGTCGCCACCGCCACCGGATATGGTGTTACCGAAGGTCGCGCCGATGCCAACCTCGACTCCGATGCCCAGTGCTCCAGTACCACCATCGCCGACACCACCAATTCCTGTAGCCACCCCTGCTCCACCACCTCCTGTACCGGTTCCTTCTCCCATTCCTCCTGCTCCTTCTCCAATACCTCCTGTATCAGTTGCCTCTCCGACTCCCCCTCCTCCAGTGGCATCACCGCTTCCGCCCAGTCCGACACCAGCGCCGCTCACGGCGCCGAAGACAGCATCGCCGATTCCTCCTTCACCTCCTATGCCGGCCTCGATGGCAAAGGCTGCGGCGCCACCACCGGCTCCTAAGACTCCGACGCCGCCACCTGTTCCTAAGACTCCGACGCCATCGCCTACTCCTCCTGTTTCCATTGCAACTCCTGTACCGCCATCAATCGTGGCAGCTCCGGCGCCTCCGGCGTTGGGTCCAGGTGGTGCACCGCCGCCTCCAAAGTTGTCACACACGCCAGCGCCTCCGCCGCCTGCCCTGTCTTCACATGCGGCACCAGCGTCTGCACTTCCTTCTGCAAGTGAGATTGCTTCCGAACTCCCTGCGGTTACGCCAATGGCACCGCCAATGGTATCGATACCGCCGGGGAAGACTGCTACTCCATTTCCTGAAACTGTCCAGGCAGCGGAACCAGACCCAAAAGCTCAACCGTCGGAAAATTCAGCGACACCTTTCCCTGAAGCAGCATCATCGTCGCGCGCACAAGCAACACTTAATGCGCTTCGCATGTCAATTTCGGATGACGAGCTTGAATCAGAGTCAGAGCCGGAAATTGCCACTCAATCTGAGCCGGCAGGCGAGGCACCGCCTGAAGTGGCACAAGAGTCGGAATTCTTGGAAGTCGAAGAAGTGGTGCCTGAGCCAGAAGAGTCAATGGTCGCTGACGAAGCCGATGCGCTGGAATTTGTCGAACCATCAGCAGAAGTGACTCCTGAGGTTTTGCCGACTGAAGATTTGGTTGAACCTTTATCTGAATTCGTCGAGCCGGTTGCAGAAGTGGAGCCGGTTGCAGAGTTGGAGCCGGTTGCAGAAGTGGAGCCGGTTGCAGAAGTGGAGCCGGTTGCAGAGTTGGAGCCGGTTGCAGAAGTGGAGCCGGTTGCAGAAGTGGAGCCGGTTGCAGAAGTGGAGCCGGTTG
>CAZCZI010000027.1:74279-84408 GCA_964503045.1 uncultured Candidatus Obscuribacterales bacterium | reverse complement strand
ATGAGGCAACAGCTCTCCAAAAGTGTCATTTTCGATGAGTCAATGCGATCACGCGTCGCGTGATCATGCGCCTCGTGATCACGTGAAAGCGATCATCGGTTCGGCGAACGCCCAAACATAGAACCGAAAGCGTTTCGCACCCAATCGCGCCAAGCCGCCGCAAAGTCATTTTGTTTGGCTCGGCAACGCTCGATTCCGGTCAGCGCCGTGACGTTGACGGGGTCTAACTTCAGCATCACGCGATACTGATCGATTGCACCGAAGTAGTCATGCAAGTTGTGCTCCAAAAGCTCCGCATACTTACCAAGCGCCTCCGTCGAGTCAGGTTCTGCCAAAAGATACTTCTTGAGCGCCTCTTTAGCCGCTTTGTAGTCTCCGTCGGCCACGCATGCATCGCTCAAATCCAAAAGCCAACGCGGCTGAGCCTTATCCATAGCGATTGCCAACTCAAGCGAAAGCCTCGCAGCGGCAAAATCTCCATCTTCTTTGTGCATACGGTAGGCGAGATAAAGAACCTGCGCATCGCCCGGAAAATCCTTCGTCAAGGACTTCACCACAGCGTCAACATCTTTGAGTGATTGCGCTGCAAGCAATGCCTCTGCGAGTGCTAAGCGGGCCTCCTTGGCACGGGGATCCAAATTCACTGCCATTCGAGCCAACCAAAGGGCGTTATCCGAATCCAAAAGCTCGAGATGCATCTGCGAAAGTGCTACTAAAGGTTCGATATCAAGCGGGCGCCAGCGCCTGACACGTTGGTAATACTGAATTGATTGGGCTGTGAATCCAAGCTGCCGATAAAGTTTCGCAGCAACCAGGTTTACTTCCGGGTTGTCGGGATACTTCCTTACGATGTTTCCCAATAGTTCTCTCGCCTGATACAAGGCGCCGGACTCTGCCAGGCGTTGTGCTTCCTTCAATTGCGCCGTCGGGTCCTCCTTGGGCGAAACTGCCGAGCCGGCGACATTGCCGAGTGGCGCGGCGTTTCCATCTCTTGCTTTGGAAGCGACCGAAACAGTGACGGAATTCGACCGCGTTACCGCTACCGTGCTTAATGGACCTGCGCTAATCGCAGTGGGCACCGATACCGCCGATGACGCAGCCACCGAACAGATGCAGATCCAAAGTATCGAAAGCCGTTTCACAAAATCCTTTGGTAACTTGTATTAGTGAATTGTTCCTCCCATTGCATGGTATCACCAGTAAATCACTCCTGATATCATCGAGAGGACTTGGACTTCAAAGTAAAGACCGTTGCCAGAAATCGAACTCAAGAAAAAGACAGATGCAGCTCAAAGCAAGCCGATTATCTCAAGCGGCGTCTCTTTGATTTTGGGTTCTTTGGCAAGCAGCATACTCATTTGTTCTTACGTAGTGGCCATCGGCATGATCAACTTGCCCAAAAGCGATGTTGATCCTCTGGGTAGAGCTGCTGAAGTTGCAGCCGCTGAATTGATGCATGTGACCATCGAGCATCCTGTTTTTGGTCGCGTCGGACTATGTGATGCGCAAGAAGGCGACGAAGAGAATGCGACTCGCACTACGGGCGTAAATACTTTAATGGCGAGGCTGAGACATGCAGCAATGGTGGCAAGTCTCATCGACAATCCTTCGCTTCTGAAACTGGCAAACTCCGATCTCAAAATCGTAAACCAAGTAAAAGCAGACCTCAAAGTAAAACTCGAAAAGGCGCTTGAGTCCCAGGGAGATCAAGGAGACGGTACGTCCAATCGCGAGGGTGCACCAACGATTCGCGAGAGAATTCAAAAAATTCTAGAGAGCGCTTATCGCAATGAATTGAGTTTGATTGATGTAAAAGTTACGCTTGGACGAGCCAATTCGCCATTGGCTGCAACCACACGAATTGCGGTTCCGAGCTCAGAAAGGAAAGCCTCTTTCGTAGAGGATGGATTGTACAAAGCATATGCGCGCATACCAGTACCTGGCAGTGAGGACCCGATCGTCTTTTACCCTGAAGGCAATGGCTGCGTGTCTATACCTGTATCGGAGTTCAACCCGGTTGAACTGACAACCACACCGTCGGCCGTGCTGGTCGAAGCTGTGTACGAGCAAAAGGAAACGACAAAAGGAAAACAGAACAAGACAAAGAGTGCATGCGCACTAGTTGGTTCAAAAGATTCTCTTCCATACTCAACGGCTTTGGCATTTCGATTTCCCAATTGCATTCCGCCTCAATTCAAACGCCCCCTGGACCTTTTGTCATATTCTAAATGGCAAGGAATTGGAAATTGGCAACAGGCTGTAGGTGCAACGGTTCCTGGTGACGGGCGGTTGGGACCGGCGCTTGATCCGGTTTCGAGCATGGATGCAGGAAAGGCGATTGAACTTACTGTCTATCAATGGCTTAGACAGCTGGATGCCTCGAGCGATCCCGACAAGATCGCTCAACTCCTCAAACAGCCATGGACGGAAGCAGAACGCATATCCAGTCCACTCAATTCCGATGGCAACCTCACAGCCAATAGCTGCCTCGTACAAGATACCGGTGCTCGCGAGTTTGCGATTCTGCATCAGACTTCGCAGGGAGAATACGGGCAAGAGGCGCTTGCTCGCAGCTTTTCTATAGGCAACAAAAAAGACTCACCGCCGCCGTCATCGATTCCATTACTTATAGATGGAGCCGGAAAATGTAATTTATGCGGTCGAGTAGGCTTTGACAAGCGGCTTGTTGAGGACTTTCTCGAAGCCGTTTACGATACGAATTTGGCCGCCATAGAATCACGCAGCATAGCGAACCAAGTTCAGATGCGATCTGCTCGGGTACTTCATCTTCTCGAACAACGACTCTTCGTCAAAAAACAAGAGTTGAAGTCCGTTGACGAGGCAATCAAACACTTAAACCCTGACAGCGATGCAACCAAAATATCTGCGGAATTGGAGCAAAGACTTCTTCCTTTTCGTGACAAAAGAAAGTTACTGGCAGAGGTTGTCGAGCAAGATCAAAAGCAGCGAGACCAACTGCTCATGGTTGGGCAGCTCGCCAAACTGGCGATGCACAATGCCGAACAAGTCGCAGTTTCATCTTTCGATCTTTGCGCCAGGGCAAACACCATCCTAAAAGAAGGGCTTTTCAGAATAGATCGCCAAGGCAATGCCTTTTTGCTCGGCGGCAGAACCGTCTTCGCGCCGCAAATTCGACCCGTACTCGAGTCGGAGTTTCACGATGCTGCCAGCCGACCAAGTCCCAACAATGAGAACGCGCGCAGTCCCTGGCTTCGAAAAGGTTTCAACGTGGTGTCGGACTTGAACACGATGTTTCCTGACACATCAACGTTGTCCGTTGAGGGCCGAAAACTGAGTGCCATTCTCACCGAAACCGACTCTCTGCCTAGAGCAACTCAAGCAACAATAGTCATCGACTCACGTCTTGGACTCTCAAACACATCTCGCAGACCAAAGCTTTACGATTTCGAGAAGTATCCCTTCACGGATATGCCGCTGCCGGAGGGGCGCCTGCTTTTCTACAGCAAAGGAGCCCTTACAACCGGCGAACAACCTGCGGTCTCGTGGTCTGTCCTGATTCGCAACCTGGTCGACGTAAAGAATAGCCGCACCGTTAGAGGCCAGCCCGTACCGGTGCACGATTGGTGCAACCAAAGCGAACCCGGCGGCTGTCCCGACCTCGCAGCTGAAATACAGATACGCACTCCGCTGCCTGTGATCAAAGATTTGCCGCCGGGAGCAATTGTTAGCAACCCGATTAGTGGTCTCAGGGTGCCGCAGATTCCTCCACTTCCACCCGAGATGCTCTAATCCACTTAAGTGGTTAGTTAGCTGGCTTTGCGACCGCGCTTTTTCTTGCCGCCGTCATGCTCGTCTTCGGTAGAAGAGCCAACGGTTTCTTCAAGAGTGAGAAGGCGCTCGAGAATTTCTTCGATTTCTTCGCGAGTTGCCAAGCCGAGTTCTTTGGCGGCTTTCTTCATCGAGCCTTGCACTTTGACTGAAATCTTGTGCTCGGCGTCGCCGGTACGCTTGGATGCTTCCTCTTTGAAGTTCTTCACAAAGGTCTGTGCGCTTTCGGTTTTGATTTTGCCCTTTTCTTCGAGCTCATCAATCAATTCCGAGCCAACCTTGACCAGGTCTTGCATCGCTTCTTGAAGTGCATTTTTGATTCTGTCGACGTTAGAAGTGGCTCCGACGCTTGTCATAACCGCTTTCTTGAGTAGTTTGGTTCGTTCGCTCATTGAACTGTCCTCTGCCTTGTGCATTTAAGTTAGATGCCGAACCAAAATTGTAGAGGGCAGACGCAAAAACTCGGCAAACTTCACAAAGTTATCAATAAGACTGTTACATATCGCAAGCGCATCGAATTTAGTAGAATTACCCGTAGTCCGCATCTGCTGACGATGCACGAGATGCGCCTCCTAAGGCGATTTGCAACTCGTTGTCATTAAGAGAAGCGGCCGCTTTGCAACTGTTTGCAACGCCAAATTTGTCCAGCATTACCGATCGGAGGCTCTGGTGACAGCTACAAAACAAAACGCGGTCCTCATCAGCATTAGCTTAAGGAAGAGAATCATTGGTTCTTTCATGATCATGATCATGATCCTAAGTGCTGTTTGCACAGGGGTGGTACCCACACAACCCGCAAGCGCACAGGGGCTAACAACAGGAAGACCCAAGCTTGTTTTGCTTCTGGTTGCCGACCAGTTCGCGTTCAATTTCTTGGCGAGATACCAAGACAAATTCTCGTCAGGCGGGCTGCGCTTCCTAATGGACAACGGCGCCAACTTCACCAACTGCCGATATCGCCAAGCCAACACACAATCGTCCTGCGGTCACGCCGTCATCTCAACCGGCGCATATCCATGGGCAACAGGCATCGTAGGCAACGACTGGTATAGCCTGCGCAAGGCCAAAACACAAAGCATCGTTGCAGACGAATGCCAATTAGTTGGTGGCAATGGGGCCGCAGGTGGAACGAAATTGCTGCTCGGCACCACTCTTGGTGATCAATTCAAACTGGCATCAAATGGAAGAAGCAAAGTTCTAACTGCATCAATGGATGACAGATCTAGCCTTCTTCTGGCAGGGCGCTTGGCTAACGGCGGCTATTGGTACGACACCAAGACGGGGACATTTGTCACATCGTCTCAATACGGAAGAGATCTTCCTAATTGGGTAAAATCATTTAACGATCAACATTACGCCGACAAATACATGGGTAAACCATGGCAGCGCTTAATGCCCGAAACACAATACGGCGCATCGACACGTGACGATTACCCGCACGAACGCTCGATTCCGCAAGACGGCCGGCAATTTCCTCACGTTATTGCCGGAGGCGTCAACCCCGGTTTAGAAGGCGGCGGCTTCTACGACAATTTCGCCATGACACCATGGGCAAACCAGATGCTGTGCGACTTCACGCGCGAGGCGATTGAAAAGGAAAACCTTGGTTCACACAGCGATCCTGATTTATTGGCGGTCAGCTTCACACCGCTTGGGCGACTCGGCAATGCTTTTGGTCCTTACAGCCAAGAAGTGGAAGACAGCGTAATTCGCCTCGATCAAAGCCTGGCTACCTTGTTCCAATACATAGATCAGAAGTTGGGCTTGAACAATTGTTTGATCGTATTTACTTCCAATCAAGGAAGCCTGCCAATTCCTGAATTTCTCAGAGAGAAAGGATTCGAGGCCGGCAGAATCGACCCGAATGGTTTGAAAGCTCACGTCGATCAACAGCTAGACCAGCAATATGGAGCACAAGATTGGGTAGAAGCCTTCGAGCCGCCAAATCTCTATCTCAATCCAGACGCCATCGACAAAGCGAAGGCTCCACCACCTGAAGTGCAAGACCGCGCAAGCAAGATTGCAAAGTCGTTTTCAGGAGTGGGTGACGTCTACACCGAAATCGAATTCCTCGTAAACGCGGCTCACAACGGGCCGTATCTTGACTCCGTAAGGACCAGCTATTACAAAGGTAGAAGTGGACAGTTGTATATCGTTCCCAAGCCCGGATTCATTTTCTCGGGTGAGGCAAACGGCACAAGCAGTGGGTCTCCTTATACTTACGACTCTCAAGTTCCACTGATTTTTGCAGGAATGGGAGTGCAAGCGGGGCGCTACGCGGCGCCATCAAGCCCTGCAGATATCGCCCCGACAATATCAGCGCTGGTTGGCTCTGGCGAACCATCGCTTTCCGAGGGAAGAGCCTTGTCTGAAGCGGTTGCACAATTTGTAGGACCACCGAGCCCGCGGGTTCCATACACTCCTCCACCTGCCACCACATCTGCCACCAACAAATGAGAGCCAAAACATGAGCACGCCCAAAATTGAAACCATCGTGCTCGTAGATGGAAGCTCGCTGGCCTTCAGGTCGTATTATGCTCTGTTGACCACAGGACTGCGCTCCAAAAGCGGAACGCCAACTTGGGCCGTACACGGATTTTTCGCTTCATTGTTCGATTTGATCGAGAAGCAATACCCTGATCATTTAGCGGTTTGTTTCGATTTGGATGGACCTACATTCAGACATATCGAGTACAAGGAGTACAAAGCAAACCGCCAGGAGATGCCTGATGATCTGTCTTTGCAATGGCCAATCATCAAAGAAGGCGTCAAAGTTTTGTCCATCCCCGTTTACGAACTGGAAGGCTTTGAGGCTGATGATGTAATCGGAACAGTTGCCAAAGATGCCCAGAAAAAAGGGATGAAGGTGATCATTCTCACCGGTGATCAAGACTCGTTTCAACTTTTGGAAAGCAGTCCCGAAGAAGAAAACCCGATTCGCGTCCTAATGCCCAGCAAGGGCGTTTTGATGACTTACGGGCGCAAAGAAGTGTATGAAAAGTTGGGTGTTTATCCAGAGCAGATAATCGACTACAAGGCTTTATGCGGAGACACGTCAGACAACATTCCCGGAATTCGCGGAATTGGTAAGGTGACTGCTCAAAAGCTCTTGAACGAGTACAAGACTCTCGACAATATCTACAATCACGTCGATGAGATCAAATCGCCGTCGATGAAACAGAAGTTGATCGAAGGTCGCGAAAGTGCTTACGCCAGCCAAAGACTGGCAACCATCAAACTCGATGTTCCTGTCGATTTTGACTTCGAGCACTGTCAAATGACGATGCCAGAGTTGCCTAAGGTTGGTCAGTTTTTCCGCAATCTGGACTTCCGCACTCTCGTCAATCGTCTGCCTCGGGTGCTCGTTCACTTCGGAAAAAACAAGCCCGAACTCGCCAACGCCGAACAGATCGCCGAAGAACTCGGCGGCTTGATGCAACGCAGACCCCAGGCGGGTGTAGGCGGCTCGTCAGACAGCGGTGCCGGCGCAGATAAAAATGATGGTGGTGGCCTGAGTGGTTATGGAAAATCCACCAGTGCGGTTTTGATCAAACCACAAATGAAGATCGCCTCGGCATTCACACCGCATGTGGTGACGACCGAACAGCAACTCGACGAGCTCGTAGCAGAACTGTCGCAACAATCAGTCATTGCAATCGACTTAGAAACATCGGGGCTCGACTCGCTCAATACCGATATCGTGGGCTGGGCGTTTGGTTGGACGAAAGGCATTACACGCGCAGACGATCAATTGGTTGAGCTCGCTCCCGATTATTCAGAAGAATCGTGGGACGTTAAGACCGCATACATTCCCGTAAGACACAGCTTCATTTCCCAGGTGCCGCAGCTTGATCCCGACCTGGTTGTCAGAAAGCTGAAGCCGGTTTTGGAAGATCCGCAAATAGGTAAAATTGCTCAGAATGCAAAATTCGAACTGCACGCATTGTCGGTAGACGGAGTAAACGTGAATCCGATCGTATTCGACCCGATGCTCGCCAGCTATATAGTAAACCCAGACGACAAGCACGGTTTGAAAGAACAGGCAGAACGCCTGCTCAACTATTCAATGGTGCGCATTGACGACATAATTGGATCGGGTCGCAAACAGGTGACAATGTTGGCGGTCCCTGTCGAGCGCGCAGCTCCATATGCCGCCGACGACGCGCGCGTTTCCATTGAGCTTGCGAGATATTACGCTATTCACATGGAGAAAGACCTGCGCAAAGTTTTGTCTGAAGTCGAACTGCCTCTAGAGGAAGTAATCGCTCGAATGGAGCAGGCCGGAATGGCACTCGATGTGCCGTACCTGGAAAAGCTATCGGTTGAACTGGGCAACGAACTGAGACGGCTGGAGACGGAGATCTTCGAATCCGCCGGACACAGTTTCAACATCATGTCCACGCAGCAGTTGCAGAAGGTGCTGTTCGAGCAGCTGGGTCTTAAGACAAAGGCTCGCACCAAGAGCGGTGGCTTCTCTACCGACGCTGAAGTGCTGGAACAATTGCGCAATGAACATCCTATCGTCGGCAAAATTCTCGATTATCGCCATGTCGCCAAATTGCGCTCCACCTATGTGGATGCCCTGCCCAAGCAGGTTTTGGCAAGAACCAAACGCCTTCACGGAGAGTTCAACCAGACCGTTGCCGCAACCGGCAGATTGTCCAGTTCCAACCCAAATCTTCAAAACATTCCAATTAGAACTGAAATTGGAAGACAAATTCGAAGAGCATTTATTGCTGGTGATCCCGATTCAGTGCTTTTGGCAGCCGACTACTCCCAAATCGAGCTCCGTATGCTGGCTCACATGTCGGGCGATGAGACATTGATCGATGCATTCGAAAGAGATCAAGACATTCACGCCAGAACGGCGCAAGAGATTTTCGACATTGCATTTGAAGACGTCACCTCAGACATGAGGCGCGTCGGAAAGACCATCAACTTCGCTCTCATCTACCAGCAAGGTGCGATGGCTACTGCAAAAGACCTCGGAATCACGACCAAGGAAGCGCAGAAGTTTATCGAGAAGTACTTCAGTCGTTATCCCAAAGTACGAGGCTTTATGCAAACGACCGTTGAAGACGCACGCGTTGATGGTTATGTCAGCACCCTGTGGGGACGCCGACGGTACTTCCGCCATCTCATGGATCGCAATGACGGCATCAGAAAGGCTGATGAGCGCGCGGCTTGCAACGCTCCTCTGCAAGGAAGCGCGGCAGATTTGATCAAGCTGGCGATGATTCGACTCGATCGAGATCTGACCAAGCGCAAGCTGAAGTCACGGTTGATTCTTCAAGTTCATGATGAATTGGTCTTGGAAGTGCCCAAATCCGAAATTGAAGAAGCTAAGTCCGTGGTGCGCAATGCGATGGAACTGGATCAACCGCTCAAGGTACCGCTCAAGGTGGACATGGGCGTTGGACCTAACTGGTTGGACGCGAAGTAACAATTAAATTGACGCGAGGTCATCGCATTTAAAGGTTGCGACGCAGATTCATTCCTATCGCCTGATGAACGGCTGTTCTTGCGGTTGTGGCTTAGGCGGTTGTGGCGGCTTCTTCATATTGCTTCTGGCAATCGGAAGAGCCGAGCGCAAGAATGAAGAGTATTCTTCCGGCTTCATGAAGTCCTGGCGAGCAATCGGCTTAAACTCCGGTTTTCCATCGGACCCCTTCTGCACGTAACCAACAAAGTTTACGGGCCATGCGGTAGCATCGAGTTGTTTGCACAGCTCGCCAGCTTTGAGTCCGTCAACCTTGATGAATACAGCATTCTCTTGAATGAGAGCTTCATTCTTCGGAATCGCTTGCTCATCCATGATATCGCATCCAGAACAGCCCTTAGTGCCGATCTTGATCACAACTGGCTTTCCACTGTCCATTGCGGCTTGAAGAGCGGAGTCGTAGTCTTGCTCGCTGAACTTCCACTTCTGACCATTGTCGTCGACAGATGGCACTTCCATTTGCGGCAGGAGATCTCTAAGCAAATCATTTTGCTTGGTTACGTCCGCTCGCACCGGAGGCTTTTTCTCTCCACTGACCGGTTTGACGGCAGGATCGACAATGCGTGGCTGCTCCGTTGGCGGTGCCATGTCCACTGGTGCAACGCTTCCTGGAGGAAGAACGAGCGGCGCTGGTGGCACCACTTTTTCTTGCGGCTTGGCCGTAGGTGGTGCAATCAAGTCAGTCGGTTCGACACTTCCGGGAGGAAGATTGAGCGGCGCTGGCTCTGCAGGTTTCACTTCCGGTTGCGGTGGTGGCGGAACCTGCGGTTTCACTTCCGGTTGCGGTGGCGCAACCTGTGGCTTCACTTCCGGCTGCGG
>CAZCZI010000027.1:48876-74179 GCA_964503045.1 uncultured Candidatus Obscuribacterales bacterium | reverse complement strand
GCGGTTTCACTTCCGGTTGCGGTGGCGCAACCTGTGGCTTCACTTCCGGCTGCGGTGGCGCAACCTGTGGCTTCACTTCCGGCTGCGGCGGTGGAACTTGTGGTTTCACTTCGGCGGGTTGCGGTGCAACTTCCGGTTTCGCTTCCGGCTGAGGTTTCGAAGTTTCAACACGGGGTCGATTCTCAACCAATTTATCGACAAGGTACTGCGGCATGTTTGCATTCTTGAGTGCATTCTTGAACCCAGGATTGTCGTAAATCTGAGGGTTGCGCTTGGCGGCTTCATTCACCCACTGTGCTCCAATCTCAGGGTATCCCCACTTAGAGCATGCGATTCCGCACATTGCGCGCGTATACCAGCGAGCGTTCTCAGCATACGAAAGGCGAGCCTTATCCATCTCGAGCTGTCTTGCTTTTTCAGCATCAGGCTTCTGCTTTAGAGCTTCGACTTCTTTGGAGATGCGTTCCTTTTCCATTGCAATGTCTTGCGGTGAAATACGATCCGCAAGCGACATAGCGCGGCGGAAGACGTTTTCCTTGTCGGCAAGAGTCGGAGCGTTAGGCAATTGATTGATAGTGTCGACAATCGACATTGCCTGATCGTTTAAGCGCTTCGATGCTGCCCGGTAATCTGACAAACGATCAGCCTCGGTTTTCTCCTTTGGTTTGTTTGGCTGATCAGAACCCGGTTGCGGTGGCTTGTTCTGATCCGTCGGTTTTGTCGTATCCTGTGGTTTTGGTCCGACTTGATCTGTGGGCTTAACTTGATCTGGCGGTTTAGGCGTAATCGAATCGTCAGCTACATTGAATCTGCGACCACGCATGTTGTTGCCGGAATAATCGATATATTGATGAACGCTGTTGACGGTATCACCCAACATTCCAGGAGTGATCAAACTTGGAGAGTCCAAAACAGGCTTGCCCTGTCCATCGGGACTGACCGAGGCGACCATCGTATAAGCAATGTTGTACGGTTTTACTTTCGATGCGGCCAACTGACCGAGCTGTGAATTTGGATCAACTTTATCCACGTCAACATACATGTAGACGGCGTCTTTTTGCTTCATTTGAGCAACGCCACCATCCAGCAATTGTTGTGTATGCGGCAGCTGCGAGCCACCGAATACCATTACTAGCGGTTTGCCTTCGCGAGCGGCTTTATTCATCGCCTGCTGAGCATTGTCGTGCGTGAATTCAAAGTTGTTCTTCACAGCATCGTCATAAGACTTGTTCACGATTGCGAAGTCGTCTTTGACGCCGGGCTGCTTGATTCGGCGTTGTTGCTCGATTTGCCGCTGAATTCTCAGCCGCTCGTCGTTGCCTATATCGAGTGTAATTCCTGGATGCGCAACCTGCGTATCTGGCCGTTTGTCTGTTTCTGGTCTGTATGGCTGATTCGGTTGGTACTGCGGCTGGTACGTAGGTTGATACGTAGGCTGATTCGGATAGTACCTTGGACTCGGCTGGTACGGACTAGGACACGGTCTTGGACCTCAACCCATGCAAAGCTCCTTGCGAGTCTTCTTTACTCGCCGAAAATGGGGGATTCGGTATGCAGGGTATACGTTAGAGCCGATTTGTGAACTTTTGGTACCAGGGCCCGGTTTTCCGCAGAGGGTCCGGTCCCAGAAATATCAGTAGCGCTTGCAAGCGAAGTCCGGCTATTCGTTTGGCGGTCCGGAAAATAGAATCTCCGCAGATTCATTGTTTCGCTCGATTTCGTCGACAATGATGTCAGGAAAATGACGCTTAAGATCGGCGATTCCTTCGCTCGTTACTTTCGAGCTCTTCAGGTCTACGCGGGTCAATTTCTTACAACCATAGAGGTGTTTAAGTCCAACATCGGTGATGTCGGTACGTTCGATCGACAGATGTTCGAGATTGGCAAGCGTTGAGATATCCAGCATGACGCTGTCAGTAATGCCCGTTTTCCGGAGAGACAAGATGGCGAGATTTGGAAACTTCTTTATGAGTTTGCGCAATCCCGCGTTGGAAACCTTGTTTTCCGATACGTGCAGTTCTCCCAACAAGTCAGAGTGCGGAAATAGATCAAATGCCGATTCTTCGAGATCAGTTTTCGAAACATTCAATGACTCCAACCGCTCAAAGTTTATGTACTTCAGCCCCGGGCCCAGGATAGGATTGCTTCCTATCGACAAACGTCGAAGTCTCAGGGGTGCTATGTATTTGAGTTCTGCATCACTCACCGTAGACATATCCATAAGCAGAACTGACAGCGTCTTCATCTTGCCGATCAGAGGCATCTGCGTGCCTCCGACTGCCGAAATTTGCACCCCAAGAAACGTCACCGGCTTGTTGGCCAGAAATGATAGGTCATCGTTTACTAAATTAGTTTCGGTATGCTTGTTGTTAATGGTGTATTTGACTCGCCCACCAAAAATACGAGACGGAGCGACAAGACTCGTCACTTCCTCCTTCTGTTTCTTCTTTTTCTCTTCTGTCGCAATTTGCTCCAATGTTTTGGTCTTGTCACCGGCAGAACCAAATACACAGACTGCAATAACTCCAAACAGAGCGGACGCCCCTACAATGGCGGGCACTGTCCATGGTGCAGGCTTTCTATTCTTTCCAGTAATAGTTGGAGGAGCATCTATCGGTGATTCCTTCTTCGAAAGCAGGGATTCCTTGACTTCATCTGCAGTCTGGAAACGGCTGTCAGGGTTCTTTTCGAGAAGGCGCGCGACAAGCTGTTCCAGATACATTGGAAACTCGTTGCCGCCAGATGCGACTCGCAGTGTCCGCGGAGCGTCGGTCTGATGACGCATCACCACAGACAGTGCCTGCCCTTGAAACGGTACTCTGCCTGTTAATGTTTCGAAAAGTGTGCAACCAAACGAATAGAGATCGGTGCGCTGATCGAGAACCGCGTCGGTCACCTGCTCGGGGCTCATATAGAATGGGCTGCAAGCTAACTCATCTACCTTCGTTGTGTATCCATCTTTGTCGACTTGCTTTGCCGATCCAAAATCTATGACCTTCACCGACCACCCACCAGACGAGCTCATTCCAAGCATGATGTTGCTCGGTTTTATATCTCGGTGAATAACTTCGTTTCGATGTGCGTGCGACAACGCATCCAACACCTGACAAAAAATCTCTGTTGCAGAATCAATCTTCAATGTTCCATGACGCTCCAGATACTGAGCAAGCGTTATTCCGTCAATCCACTCAGATACTAGGTATTTGCGACCAGTCTTGAGTGTTCCCACATCGAGAACAGAAACGATGTTTGGATGGTAGAGCTTCGATGAGGCTTTTGCCTCGCGAAGAAATCTGGCATCGGTGGCCGCATCACGGTCGTGGGGGACTTTTATGGCAACGAAGCGCCCGAGTTTGCGGTCCTTTGCTTTGTACACCGTTGCAAATGCACCCTTTCCGCATTCACCCAACCATTCATAGGTGTTCCCCTCAATTGCATCATCCCCTGGAAACTCAAGTTTAGTTTCAATCTCGCGGCGCATATCCAGCGCTGTCGACAAACAATTGCAGGACTTTTGTTGAAAAATCCACTGAGTCATCGTCCCATGTCGCGAGCGCGCTAATTGCCCACACACAGGGCATGACCTGAGATCAGAGCCTTTGACACTCGTTGTTGCACAGCTGCATGTTTCAGTGGGGCGAAAGACCCATTGGGTCATAGTTCCGGTTTTAGCTACTGGTTTGCCGCAAGCTTCGCAAATGCCAGCCACCTGAACCATGAGTCTACCTATTCATTTGCCTATCGAGTTGATCTGCTTGCGAAAATCACGAAGACACCGTCGCCTGGGTCGGGGTAGGAGTCGCTATCGATTGGTTGAGAGGAATCTTGAACCAGAAAGTACTTCCTTTGCCCATCTCGCTCTCGACGCCAATCTCACCACCATGGCTTTCAACAATAGCTTTGCAAATTGGAAGTCCCAAGCCCGTTCCCTTCTTTTCACGCTTATCGGTTTTGTCGACTTGTTTGTATCGTTCAAAAATTGCACCCATGTATTCCGGTGGAATACCTCGGCCTTGATCGGTGATACGAACTTCAACAGAGCCTACTCCAACATTGGTCGTTATTGAGACTGTTCCTTCCTTTGGTGAATACTTGATCGCATTTGAAAGCAAGTTGACCATAACTTGCACGAGTCGATCCGAATCTGCGTTGACCTGACAATCGACTTCTTGCGTTGTTATGGATACGTGATTCTCTTCCGCAAAAGAGCGCACAGCATCTGCAGATCGCTGAATCACGTCGTCTAATGGGCCCATACGAACGTCTAATTCCATCATTCCGGCTTGCAGTTTTTCAATGTCGAGCAGTTGATTGATCATAGTGATCAATCGCTGACAACTACGCTCTGCGATTGAAATGCATTGGAATCCTTGTTTAGACATTTCGCCATAGGCACCCATTGTCGCCATCGACAAACATAGTTGAATCGACGTCAAAGGAGTGCGCAAGTCATGGCTGATCATGGCCACGAATTCTTGCTTCATACGCTCGATTTCACGGCGTTCGGTGATGTCTTGAAGGCTGGCAAGAAGTTTGGTTCCCTCTTCCGGCGTGGAGAGCTCGGTAATCGAAATCTCGACTGGAAATTGAGTTCCATTCGCTCGTATTGCAGCATCAAACTCCGCGGGACGCGCATGCGCGACCGTTTGAGACTCGACTAGCTGCGGAAAGGAAATCTCATTTTCTTTCGAGATTTCAAAGAGAGAAAACAGCGTTTTGCCGACCAAGTCGTCGGCAAGATAGCCGAACATCTGCTCGAAGCGCGGGTTTACAGACTCAATCACTCCTTGATCGGTCAACACGGTCAACCCGACAGGCATACTGCGAAACATGCTTCGAATGCGCTTTTGTCCTTGTTCAAGTGCCATTTCAGTGATTCTGCGATCGGTGATGTCGCGAGCAACCACGAAAAATCCTTGGTCTTCCTGAGACCATGTGGCAGTCATAATCAGGTTTGACAGCAATCCATCAGCTTTTTTGAAGGACGTTTCGAACTGCACGGTCGATGAGTCCGACAGCGCGGT
Source organism: uncultured Candidatus Obscuribacterales bacterium (assembly GCA_964503045.1). Lineage (GTDB taxonomy): Bacteria > Cyanobacteriota > Vampirovibrionia > Obscuribacterales > Obscuribacteraceae > CAYZJR01. The sequence continues at coordinate 69,155 of CAZCZI010000027.1, read as the reverse complement.
TGCAAGATGTTGGCGAGTAGTGGCAGCATCGTCCTGCCCAATAAAGGACACAAACTTCTTGTTTACGAGGTCTTCAATACGAAATCCCCAAAGCTGAACGCAAGAAGGACTCGCCGTCTTGATTTTGCCGTCTCGCTCCAGAGTCAATATGGCATCCAGAGAGCTGGAGAAGGCCCGTTCTTTCCGTTGTGATGCCTCAAGGGCGCCGACGATTCGGTGCACCGATCGATCCAACTGCGCGATTTCATCTTCTCCCGGAGCACCATGTTGGCGGTGATCCAACTTTTTCGTTTGTTCCAACACCCCCTTCAGGCGTCCTGAAACCCCCGATGTGACCATAAGCGTAAGCAAAGCAGCAGGTATTACAGCCAGAGACATCGTGACCGCCGCAAGCAACTGCAGCCCGCTCAGCGCCTCTGTGGCTTTGTCCTTCAGTGCGGCAAGCTGATTGGCGCCGACATGCGCGCTCAAATTGTGGTTGATTTCGCCCAGCTGGCACCAAACTAGAACCACTATGGCACCTTGAAGTACCACAGCCATGCTGCCTAGAACGATTGCCTTGGTCGCCAGCTTCATAAAGGAAGAGCAACCTTTCTCCATGGGGACTGCTTATATATTAGCAGCACCTAATTGTTGTATATAAAGTACGGCAGGCTAATTCCTGGCGGCTTTTGCCAATTTGCTGTTCTTGCAGCTGTACGTGAAGTAGATGATTAACCCGATGGGACAGGTAATCGAGTAGGCAATCAGTACTGCCTTGCTCAGGAAGCAGGCAAGTACAGCACAGCTCGCCGCCCCGACAACCGCCAACGCCGGGTTTACCAATTTAAGCCTCAAGGCGCCGAGGCAGACAAAGACAAAGGCGACAAGTGTGCCCAAAACCATCATATCTGCGATTTCGCCAAAAGGAACAAATCCGGCAATCAAGGCAACAATCACGCCATTGAGCGCAATGCCGACTACCGGGTTACCTTTGTTGGTCTTGTGGAAAATGGGGGGCAAGAGCCCATCTTCAGCCATGTTTCTGAAAATGCGGGGGCCGCCCATGCACAAAACCAAAAGAACGTTGAAAATTCCAAGAACGGCTCCTGCCGCTATGAAGGTCGATGTCCAATCTTCGCCCACGCTCTTCAACAGCTTAGCCAAAGGCGCCGCGGCTTCAGAGCCGACGAAAAGGGGGTTTTCATGACCATTGATGTAGCAAGGTTGAAGACCGGTGGCGACTGCCATGACTGCTACGTACAAAAACGCGACTATTCCGACACACAAGTACGTTCCTAACCGAGTGTCTTTAGAACTTTTCGACTCTCTTGCAAAGGTATAGAGCGCATCAAAGCCAACGTACGGAAAAATAGCGGTCGCCGCGCCCTGCATCACGCCCTCCCACCCGCGTGGTCCCAGAAAAGGCTGCCAGTTGGCAGGATTGACGTGTTTTATGCCGAATACCAAAAACGTCACCAATAGAGTCATTTTGAGCAAAACTAGAAGGAAGTTGAGCTTTGCCGACTTACTCACCCCGCCGAAAATCAAGATGAGCGTGATCACGATGACCACACCGATGGCAATGACGTTGACTCCAAACGTATATTGCATATCGTGCAATTGAGGACCGGCCCATATTCCAGGCAGCTTGAAGTTGAGTGCCGTTTGCAAATACACGCTCCACGCGATCGACACGGCGGAAGCACCGAAGCTGTACTCCATAAACAGTCCAAAAGCCACTATCCATGCCACAAGCTCGCCAATGGAGTGGTAAACGTAGCTGTATGCCGAAACACCATGAGGTACTAATTGTGAGAACTTCTCGTAGCACACTGCGACAATCAAAATCACCAAGCCGGTAATTAGAAAAGAGAGAATTCCAGCCGGTCCTGCCTTCTGTGCAATGATTCCCGGCATGGCGAAGATGCCAGCACCGATGGTGGCACCAATGCCCAGCGCGGTGAGCATCAACCATCCAAGATGCTTCGGATTTTCGGCTGCGTTGTAATCCTCCGCTACTGCGGGGGTGCGCCTCATTAGTGATGTCATCATGGCAACGTGCTTTCCCTGGAATCTACAGAAAAGGTTGAAATGGTCAATGTCAAAACTCAAAGATGCTAGCATAGCGGGGACTTGGATATATCTATATTTATTTGGAACATTCCTTGAGTGAGAGGTTCGTCTAATGAAAGTTCAGAAAGCAGCAGTCATCGGCGCCGGCGCCATGGGAAGCGGTATCGCCCAGGTTTTGAGCCAGAGCGGAATTGAAGTGCTTTTGAAGGACGTCAACCAGACGTTCATCGACAAGGGACTTGCCAATATCAAGCGGATGTACGACAACCGCGTAAAGAAGGAAGTATTGACGCAAGCCCAAGCCGATGAGCTGTTCGGACTGATCAAAGGTTCTGTCGGATATGACGACATGTCCAACGTCGATCTAGTTATCGAAGCAGCGCTTGAAAAGATTGACGCGAAGATTGAAATTTTCAAGCAGTTGGACGCAGCCTGCCCATCGCGCACGATTCTGGCGACCAACACCTCTGCCCTCTCGATATCCGAAATCGGCTCAGCCACCAAGCGTCCGGACAAAGTTGTCGGGATGCATTATTTCAACCCAGCTCAAACGATGAAGCTGGTAGAAGTGATTCCAGGCGTCAAAACTTCAGATGAAACAGTTCAAACCGCTGTCAATCTCTGCAAGGAAACACAAAAGATTGCAGTCAAGGTAAAAGAATGCCCTGGCTTCCTTGTCAACAGATTGCTCTTCCCTTACATGAATGAAGCGTTGTACGCCCTTCAAGAAGGCGTTGCCACTCCGGAAGAAATTGACAAGGCTGCTGTCGAGTTTGGACTCCCAATGGGGCCATTCACCCTATTTGACATGACCGGCATCGATGTCTGCGCCCATGTCAATATATTCTTGTATGGCGAGTATGGTCCGCGGTTCCAACCTTCTCCTTTGCTTGCAAAATTGGTTGAAGCCGGACACCTCGGACAAAAGAGCGGCGCCGGATTCTTCGTGCATGAGAAAGGTGTGGTTCCGCAAAAAGGCGAGCCCAAAAAACTCAACCCCGATCTCGACAAGATCATCAAGGAATGCAATAAAATTCTGCCGCCCGGCAAAACCACAAAGAAATTCGATGCGCTTCGTGTAGTTCTTCCGATGTTCAATGAAGCAACTTATGCGCTGCAAGAAAACGTCGTCGATGCACAAAGCGTTGACGTCGCTATGCAGTATGGAATCGGTCTGCAACGCGGTTTGTTGTCGCTCGCTTCTGAGAAGGGCATGGACTGGTGCCTCACTCAACTCGACGAGTACAACAAAGATCTTGGCGAACGATTCAGACCATCGTGGCTGCTCAGAAAGTTGGTGCGCGGCGGATTGAAAGATTTCACGGCACTCGATCAAAAGCAGTTGGCGACAAACTGCGCGAAATAGTCTCCGCCTTCCTTTTTAGGTTTAGGTTTAGGTTTGTCAGACGGAATCAATTATGCTGAGATGGCTTGCTGTACTCCTTCTGTTCTGGTTTTTGTATCACGTTAGAGAGGCTTTTCCTCCGTTTATCGTGGGCGGCATCTTTGCGTACCTGTTGCTTCCGGTCGTAAATGGCGCCAGTCGGAAGCTGAAGATACCTCCCAAAATCGCAGTTGCATTTATCTACATTGCTATTTTGGGGTTGATAATCGGGCTTTGCTCTGCCTTTGGAAAGTCCATAGCAGAGCAGATCAATCAGCTTGCCAATCAAAGGCAAGAGATTGTCACCAATCTTGTGCAGCAGCTTGCTACAGGTTTCAATTGGCAAATTGATGTGGCAAAGACCTCCGAAGATATTCTCAACAATATGGAGAATAACCTCGGAAAACCCGAAGAGATCGTTCACCTCGGAGGTCTTCTATCCAAGAGCCTTCTGGCCATCTTGGTGTGCATAGTTTCGTCAATCTATTTCATAGTTGACAGCGAACGCGTTGGAAAATTCCTCCTGCGCTTCGTACCCGAAGACAGACATGAAACAGTCATCAAACTGTTCAGCCAGATGAACATCATGTTGAGCAAATACGTACGCGGTCAACTTGTGTTGGTCGCCCTCATGTCTTGCGTGGCGTACTTCTTTCTGCACTTTTGCTTTAGTCTGAAGTATGCGTTGGTTATCTCCATCGCCAGTGGTTTTCTTGAAATCATTCCAGTGTTGGGCCCAACGCTGGCAATTTTGTCAGCCATCATCGTTGGTGTCTCTCAAAAGGGCGTTGGCGTTGCTCTGCCGATTTTCCTTTGTTATTGGGTAGCACGACTGGTTGAAGACTACATCGTGGTGCCGCGCTTCATCGGACATACGGTTGAATTGCACCCTCTGGCAATTATCTTTGCTGTCTTGTGCGGTGAAATCATGGCTGGTGGTTTGGGAATGTTGATTGCAATTCCGGTAGCGGCATCGATTAAGGAAATAATCGATTTCTGTTATCCACCTGCGGAGAAGAGACATTCTCACCCCACCAAATCCGATGTTCAGGCAGATCCGGCCAACCTCTATGAGACGTGCACGCACAAGCACGACGATTCTTGTTCACACCCAGAGCCACCCCGCCAGAGGGTCGCGGGCGAGAGCGACGGAGGCTCTCATTCGCACGGTGATTCGTAGCGGCAAATACAAAAAGCAAGACCAATCGGGCGAAGTCTTGGTACTTCACCCAACTGGAGGCCTAACCCTTTTGTAGCTGGTTTGTTCTTAATATGGCGGATTTGGTTTTTAGATTTTCTAACTGTGCCTGAAGCCTCTCCCCAGAAACTTCGCCGGCGTTCTCACTTCTCCTTGATGCTGTATCAGATGTACGTTATCGCTCGCTTACACATGCACAATACAATTGAAAACCTGAGGAAATCCTGAGGACCGACAAGTCTATCGTCGCCCGGTCTCAAGTCTTCTTACAGCGCTCCATTCTCCATACTTTCTTGCATACTCTTTTTTTACGCGATCGAGTTGTTCAGGAGTAAGTTGCAAGAGAATATCAGCGGCCTCACTGCTATCTGTTCCGTCAAGAATAATGGCTGCGCGCAACTCATCTTCCGTGCGCATGCTATTTTGCGCCGCCGCAAACAGAGCGACCTTTCTCTCTGCAGCACTCAAGGCACCAAGAACGGTGTCTTGATACTTCTTTTCGTGCAGCAAACGAATCTTTTCAGCGAAGGTTGACGCTACAACATCTTTCAAGAATCCGCGCAGATCGTTGCTGTAGAGTTCGGATTGCGCTTCCAAGGGAAGCTCGCCCTTCGTGATCAGTGGTTCTATATATCGCCCGTAATCTTGAGCAGTAGGGAAACAGCGATGTGCAGCCGCCTCAAATCTTTCAGCAAACTGCTTGTCGTCTGTCGTTGTGGGATCGCGCAGCCGTTTTTGCAACTCGGGATTATCGTGAAATGCTTTCTCTATCATTCGTATGACTTCAGCCTTATCAGGATGTGGCTCCATGCTCTCGCGATTGATCGCGTCCACGAAATCTGCATTCGGCTGACTTTTGTCTTGTGACCTCACTTGTTCGACTGCTTCAGGTGGATCGTTGGTGTCCTTACCAGTGTTTGTCGCAGATCGCTTTTCTTGTTCCGTCACTCTGTCTTCGAACACCACCACTCCAAAGATATTCGTTTTGAACATGCTTCCATCAGCTGTTCGAACAAAAGTAGATCCGTCTCGCTCTCGAAAAGAATGATTGCCCTGATCGTCAACCGTCAATGTTCCGTATATAACAGCAGGAAGTTGTGCGGGCTGGTCACCCACGCGAACCCAAGCACCACGACTTCCATCCCCAGCTTCGTAGTGAGAAAACTGCTTGCCTGATGTGTCGAATTCGACAACGCCTTTCAGTTTACCGGACTGATCGTAGTCATACTCGGTCGAACTACCGTCGGCGTGCACTATCTTGATTGGGTGTTCACGCCCATCTCCTTGCCGCTCAAGTGAAATCGAGGATCCATCAGAGTTGTCTCTGACTCTCACTGGCGATTCGACAGCAGCGGTTTTTCTTTGCGCATCCTCCACGCCAACAAGAATGAGGTCTCCATGTTTCCCGCGAAACTCATTAAGAACGGAGGTACTTTGCTTGTTTATGTCTCGAAAAGACTTCAGTGATTCAGCAACAAACGGCGTGTTATCACCTGATAAGGGTGCTCTGTTTTGGGTATTGTCAGAAAAAAACGAAGCTTCGACTCGACTCATCGACCCTCCTTGGTAATCGCACTGAGCGATAAGAATATGAAAACGGACCTGAGGAAATCCTGAGTCCATGCAATGACGACGTATCAGCCTGCCCGGCTGCGGACAAAACTTTCCAAGCTGAATATACTGAGTAACGTCACTTCCTCTGCAAGGAAACGAAATGCGCTTAAAGCCAAACCTATTCGGTCAAGGGCTTTTAATGGTCGCAATTCCGATCTTCTTTCAGCTCATTTTCCTGTCTGTATTAGCGGGTCTGCTGCAAGAAGTAGAGAAAGAGGTAGAAGAGGAAAATCGAAGAAAATCGCTGGTACTCTATTGCCAAGAGATCCAAAATCAGTTCTTCCATTCAGGTTTGGCACTCAACGAATACAAGTGGAGCCGAGATTCTGCTCACATCCAACGTACAAGACAAATCCGAAGACGAGTCCAAGCCGACCTACAGGAGATGTCTAAGCTTATTAACAAAAGCAGCATCGACGAAAAAAATGTGTTTGCCAACTTTCAAAATGCGTCAAACAATGGTCTTGCGGCTCTCGATCACCACCTGGAAGTGATGATTGTAACTGGCAGTGCCAGTGAAACAGGTCCCGAAATGCAGCTTGGACTCATTCGCTTTATCAACGCTGCAAGCGCGTTACAGAAGCAGGTCGAGTCTAAAAGCACGTCTAAACAAAAAGAACAAGATCGTCACAATTTCGTTTCGGCTCTCTATGCCGGCTGCGCGGTCAACGTGCTGATCGGCTTATGTCTAGTCGGTTTGTTTGCTAAAAGCACAGTGACAAGACTGAGGGTCTTGATGGAGAACACCCAACGACTCAGCAAAAGCAAGGAGCTGCTAAAACCAGTGGGTGGAAGCGATGAAATTGCTCACTTGGATAAAGTTTTTCATGAGATGGCGCAATCATTAGAAGAAGCTGCGCGCCACAAACAAGAGCTTGTGCAGATGGTAAGCCATGACTTGAAAACGCCACTGAGCTCGGTGCAAATGTCTCTATCGTCCATGGCAGATGGGGTATACGGCGAACTGCCGACACCAATCTTGAAACAGATCCAGATTTCCGAATTCAATGTCACTAGGCTCATTCATCTGATTCGAGATCTCTTGGACATAGATAGGCTGGAAGCAGGCAAATTGGACATGTATTTCCAGAATGTCGCTGTCTACGACATTATCAATGAGTCGGTATCTGCTGTACAAGCATTTGCTGAGCGTTCGAAAGTATCACTAGTTCCAGTTGAAACATCAACGAGAATTGATGCTGACTCGGACAGACTGGTTCAGGTGCTGGTCAATCTTCTTTCCAATGCCATTAAGTATTCGCCAAAAGGCGGCACTGTTACTGTCAATGCAATAGATAAAGGCGATTCCGTCGAAATTCAAGTCATCGATAATGGGCGCGGCATTCCATCTCAATTCATAGATTCCATCTTCAACAGGTTTCAACAAGTCTCTCGCTCTGATGCGACACAACACAAAGGAACCGGGTTGGGTCTGGCGATCGCTAAAGCAATCGTGGTTGCTCATCACGGGGAAATCGGCGTGGTCAGTCGAGAAGGCGAAGGAAGCATTTTTTGGATTCGGCTTCCGGTTCATCAGCAACCGAATTGAGCAGTTTCGGAGCCGCTTTTGTCGGGTAAGAACCTACCGAGGACGGAGCATTATGGCCAAGATTCTACTTATTGAAGACGATGAAATACTGGCTGATCAAATCGATGTTTATTTGGGCGCCAAGGACCATGAGGTTGAAACTGTCCACGACGGTCGTGATGCGCAAGAATTACTGGAGATCGGTAAGTTCGATCTGATAATTGTCGATTGGGGATTACCAAACGTCTCAGGTGTCGAAATTGTGCGAAAGTTTCGTGCATCGGGTGGGGTGACACCAATTCTTATGCTCACAGGAAAAAACAAAGTCGATGAAAAGGAAACCGGCTTCGACGCAGGGGCCGACGATTATCTGACAAAACCATTTGATGCTCGTGAACTCCACGCACGCGCTCGTGCACTTCTGAGGCGTCCGCCCGAGTTTCAGGGTGCGCGTCTTGAGGCAAGTGGCATCAGCATAGATACGTCGTCACACCAGGCATTTTTCAAAGACAGCAAATTAACTCTGCAACCCAAAGAGTTCCAACTGCTCGAGTTCTTGCTCAGACATAAAGGAAAGGCTGTTAGAACTAAAGATTTGCTCGATTATGTCTGGAGTTCCGACTCTGACGTCACAAGTGAAACACTCTACACATACATAAGAGCACTCCGAAAGAAGATTCAAGCAATGGGCGGAGATCCAAATCTGATTGCCACAGTTCACGCAGTCGGCTACACGATTAGGGAATAATCCCCATTTTTGAACTGGACTAAAGCTTCCAAAGACGGCTCTATGCTGCCTCAGGATTTCCTCAGGTAACGACGCCTAAGGTAAGTGCTACCGAGGCGCTCACAGATCGAACAGCTCCAGCTATTCGACAGGCTGCGCCTTTGGCTGGAGGATTACGCAGAATGGCTAACGTCTACGAAAGCTTTGCCCCGAACGACGGACAAACGGTAGATCCATCTCGCTTTCAAGTGGAGCGGAATACCTACTCCTTAAACGACTCGCAAAGAAATAAAACCACTTCCGTAGAACTGCCAAACCTTACTATCACCGGACAAGAAGAGCCCAAACAAGAGAGAGCCGATAAGCCCAAAAGCGAATCCACCAATCCAACAGAAGATAAAGAAACTGCCGAGGCGAAACGCATAGCAGCTGCAATCGACGATGCCTGCAATGGCGGACTGCTTGGCTGGGGAACGGATTTCGAAAAGATCAAAGACCTATTGCAAGACAAAACCAAAGAGGAAATCGATCGGATAGATCGGATTTTCCAAGAACAATACGGAAAAAATTATGCCTCGGATGGCAAAACCTGGGGGCTCAAGAAAGAGTTTGAAGACGAGATGTCCGGAGCCACTCTCGATCGAGCCCTGAGCTTGCTTAAAGGCATCGACGGAAACAATGGCGGCGACGCCGCTCGCATTCACGCCGCTCTAATTGAAAGAGGGCAGACATTCTTCGGAAAGACAGATCAATCTTGCGAGGAAGAGATTCGAAGCAAACTGTCTACGATGAACTCCAAAGAAATTGAGCAGCTGGAGAAGGACTACAGCAGGCTGTTTCCCGGCAAAGAACTAAGATCGGACTTGCTCAACGATCCTCATTTGTCGGATGCCACGAAAGAGGCAATCCAAATTTATCTAAAAGGCACAGACAATCGTCACAACAATGAGGACACAAGAAGACTTGCGGAGATCGCATTGAAGCACCACGATTTGAAAATCTTCGAAGAGGCCTTTCGTGATGCCTCCTCGACCGTCAGAAAGGAATACATGACTGACGCAAACGTAAACCGAATCAAGGATGCATTTGATCAATACACAGAAGACGGAACGCGTCTGGAAGGAAGAGAGACCAGAATCGCCAAAGATTTTGTCGAAGGCGGAGCCATTAGCGCTATTACTGAAGTGCAAGAAAACCGTACTTTGATCGGGGACAACGAAAAGGCAATCGAAGCAACTCTTCTCAACATGACAAGAGACCAGCGAGATCTCTACCTTATTGGTCGCGAGCTCGCCCAACACAATATTGAAGGCGATACAGACTCCGACAAGGCTGCCAGTCGTTTCTACAAGGACCTTCATCAACAGCTCACCGGTGCCGGCAACGGTACCGAGGTTTTGAAATGGGAAGACATGATTCTGCACGCAGACAGAACATTGGTGTCGCACCTTGCCGATTTCAGAGGCGTATTCGACGACGACGAAGCAGGCGTATGCAAATCAATCGAAAACATGTCGCAAGAAGATTGGATCAGGCTGAAGATGGAGCCCGGCTTCCGAAAGAGTATTGACGATATTCTGTCAACCTACTTGAGCGCTTCAGAACTCAAGCGTGCAGACGACCTTCTGGATCAAAAGATGGCTGCTCCTCTCGATCTTGCCCATCTCGACGAGTCCTATCTGGCTTCAAAATCTACAGGGAATCGCTCTTTCGAAGCATCTCTAAGTGATGCACGCAGCTTCTGGGGCGCCGATCAGAATGCGGTATACGACGCAATCTCCAAAATGACGCCGGAAGAACAAAAGAAATATCGCGAAGACAAAGAGTATAGACAATCGATAGATGACACACTGAAGAGATACCTGCTAGCCGAGCCTCAGCTCGACGTCGCGACAGGTATGCTCGATCATGTAATGCATGGCGAAACACCAAAGCAAGGTCTTCTCGAGAAGATCAACCTGGCAACACTAGATGGCACTGGTCTTGCCCAAGTAATCCGAGACATCGAGCAGGCATTCAAAGAAGATCCTTCACTCAAAGAACGCCTGCATAATCCTCAAACTCCCGAAGATCAAAAGCTATCTAAAGACTTTGATACAGCAATCAGAAGACACACAATCATCGCCGGGCAATATCAAGAATTCATCAAACCCTTGCTTGAATCCAAAGATGGCCGGCTGTCGCTTCAAACGAAGGTGCAATTGAACCGAAGTGTCTTCGACGACAACGAGCGTGGTTTCTTTACGGATGTCTTGATGGCGACCGACGAAGAAAAGAAGAGATTGCAAACTGACACGGCCTATTACTCGAAAGTCTTGGGAGCGCTAAATGAAGACGAGCAGGATGTGGCCGACTTCCTAATCAAACAAGGCAAGATGCAGCCAGAAGACGAAATCAGGGCGTGCATTCTGGGCGCGGGAACCGATGAAGCCGGCATCAAATCCGTCCTCAATTCAATGAGCCCAACCCAAATAGAAGAACTCAAAGAGTCCTATGCCACCAAATATGGCACTGAGCTACTTAGCGATCTGCACGATGAGCTGGGCAGTCAGGACAAGGTGGAAATGCGTCGGCTGCTCGAAAAACAACCGCAAAATGCACGTGAGCAATTCAATCGAGATCAAGACAGATACTTCGAAGCAAGAGATGGAATCGGCGCTGCATTCGTCGACACGCTTTGGGATGGCACTGGTCTAAGTTTGGACAATGTAATGAACAAATATTCAAAGGAGATTGCTGAATGCGCTCGCAGACTTCAGGAGCTACCGCCGGAAGAAAGAAAGAAATTGGCAGACCAATTGAACGCTGCCACCGACTTATATGTACAGTCTAAAGGTGCAGCCGCAGATGCTCTCGGCGATGCTCTTCTGGCAATTGGCGCCGTGGCAGGAGCCGGTTTCACCGGAGGAGCCAGTCTCGGGTTGCTAGCGTTGGTGGGAGCTTCCGGAGCGGCGATTAAAGTATCGACTAAAGCACTAATCATGGGAGACAGCTACGATTGGACGAGTTCTGATCCTTTGAAAGACTCTCTCAACGGCACTGCCAACGCTCTTGCAAACTTTGCCGGAGCAGGACAGTTTCAGAAATTACTCGGACTCGGCAAATACGGTTCTGTCGCGGCTGCTGGATTCACCGGCGGGTTTATAGGCGGCGCCACTCGCGAGTCTATGGAATGGGACTCAAGACTGAGCGTCGGTGAAAATTTAGAACGCATCCTTGCATCGGGAGCGACTTCAGGTGTAATCGGCGCCGGAGCTGGAGTATTGATGACAGGCGCTATCGACGCAGTAGGCGCCAGTGTCAGAGCAATTAGAGGTGGATTGTCAGAACAAGCCGACAATGTTGCGGCTCAACTGGATGACACGGCTCGTGCCACCGCCGACAATGCGCCTGCTGAGCTAAGCGACTTCTCGCCAGCCGAAAGCAATCGCCTGTCTTCAGAAGTCGGTGACGTTGCAGCCGAGAACTCCGACAACGTCGGCAACCAGGCAGCCAACGTGGCGGCTGAAAATTCCGACAACGTCGGTAACCAAGCAGCCAACGTAGCGGCTGAAAATTCCGACAACGTCGGTAACCAAGCAGCCAACGTAGCGGCTGAAAATTCCGACAACGTCGGTAATCAAGCAGCCAACGTAGCGGCTGAAAATTCCGACAACGTCGGCAACCAAGCAGCCAATGCAATCGACGCACCGCAGCAACCACGAAAGCTTACTCTTGCAGAGCTTGATGAGCTGTACAAGCAACGTGCCGGACAAGACGGCGCTGGTGTCGTTCGTTTTACAAAAGATCCAAACCTGGTGTACCGGCTCGATCAAGTAAACGCCAGTGACTATCCAAACGGCCTTTTCCTTTCCACCAAGGAAGGCACCATAATCACAGGTGAAATCACCCTTGCCGATGGCACAGTTATCCCCAAAGGAACAGCGCTTCCCTACGGTGTACAGATTTCTCCTGGCAGCGTCGAAAAAGTGGGCGACAAACTCAACAAAATCGTCGGTGGAAAAATTGTCGTGCCCGGCGATGGAGTAACGCTGCCCAATGGCACGATCTTGCGTACTTCCGATATAGCGGACAACACCTCCTTCCAGATCTTTGATGGACAATTCGCCAAGGCCGGTACCACCGAAAATCCTGGTGATTGGATCGTTCTTAGAGAAACAACCGACGGCAACCGCCCTATCTATGACGCCTATACCAACTCCAACTCCACAAAACTCAAGAATTGGAATCCAATTGAAGGCGAGCCAGGAATGTTCAACCCGGCGGTTAAAGCAACCGATCCACCACGAGAAATGATTAAGCTTGAACCAGACGAGCGGTTCGCAATTGACACTGACAAACCGTTCACTGCAAAAGAACCATCCTTTTTGGTTCGCCGGCCAGACGGCAAGTATTACTTTGTCAGCTACAAAGACGTAAGTGAAACCATGGTGCCGGTCGATGCTCGTTCAGAAGCGGTGCTTGCCAGCCTCAAGCCAAGCAGGCTCTCCAACGTCGCCGACGATATCTCAGGCAACCAAGTCGCAGCCATCGCGCAAGACAATGCAGACAACATCACAAGAGAGGGCGGAAGAATTATGGAGGTTTCCAACGCGCAAGGGAGCACAAAGCTCGGCTATGACAGCAATGGACAACTCAACGAGGTGTCCTTCTCCGGAGACAGAGCAACCGTGTGGAAGCGACAAGCCGATGGTTGGGTCGGTTACAACAACCAAGGCCAAATTGTTGAAGATCGCATGCTCGACATCGACTTCAAAGTTTCACCAAATGGGGACGTTGAAATGAGTAATCTCGGCTACCTCAATAAGATCGTCAATCGCGCCGACGGCATGACCGAGTACCATTTGAACAACGGCGGATACCGTTTGCTCGACACCAATAATCGTGTAAAAGAAATGGGATTTGAAGGTGGTATCGTCGCAAAGCCCATTTATGAGCCCGGTTCTGATGTAATTTCAAGACTTGATCTGTCCGACAACTCGAGCATACAAATAAATAACGGTCGCTTGTCGATCACACGCCCTGATGGACAAACTGTTGTTTATCCAGGTCGCGGAGAGATTTTGGCACCAGGAAGCTCAGCTGACTCAGATGCTTTCGCTATCAAGTTCGGCAATCGCGAATTGAAAATTGACCTTGATGATGACATCGCCTCGCATCTCAGGACTCTCAATCATAATTGGTCTGATGTCGTTGTAAACGCTGATGGTTCTTACCAAACCCCACTTGATGATCACATCAAAACTTTCCGTGACAGCTCCGAACGGCTTCTAAAAGTAGAGCAAGATGGTAATGTGTCGGGAACATTCAAGTACTCGTCAGAAACGGGAAGAGATCTAGCGGAAGTTGATTTTGCCGGACCAAACGGCTTCAAAGCCCAACGAGTGCCAGGAAAGGAAAACGTTTGGACAATCACCGAAGGCGGTCGGCAGTATGAGTTCGAAGGCGACATCGCAGTCGTCTCCGACCCCACCTCCGACGTCGGTATCTCTGTCAGACGAGTAACATCTCAGCCCGGTGGTGGAGAGTTAACCGAATTGCTTAGCCTCGATGGCAAGTCCGCTACGCACTTTCCCGACGGCAGCGTGATTTATAAGAACGCTGACGGTCTAGTCACGAGCGCGTATAGCGCCAGACACAGCGCATCGTACGTTTATTCCAAGGACGGTTCAGGCCTGGAGTCAGTAGATCTCGGGAGAGGACGCTTCACGGCAACTCGGCTGTCCGGCAATCAATGGCGCATTGAAGGCGACGCTATCGATCCATACACCTTCGAAGGCAACCTCGAAGTCAATCAAAGCGGATCGCTTTCTCGAATCAGTCCCAACGGAGTGAGAGAATCCTTCAGATTAGACGGTTCTCGCAGTATCGCATACCCGGACGGATCGTTAGTAAGCGTCGACGCCGGTGGACGCGTGGTTGCCGCTGAATCGGCACTCACCAACAGTAGTGCCCGCTTCGAGTACATTGGAAATACTCTCACGAAAGTCAACACACCTGGAATGAACGCCAGAAGAGTCGGCGCCGACCAGTGGTTGCTCCGCACCCCTGATGGAAGTGAGTCTATCTTTAAAGGCAAGATTACAGTCAAAGAAAACGGAGAGATCTGGAAAGCTCTTGCCGGCGGTGAGTTCGAACGCCTCCAATAGAGGGCTCTAAGTTAATGACCGGTCGCGACCGGATCGGGTGTAGTTACGTCCAGGCAAATCACAGCTGATATCGCCGCAGCGTAGACCAACCCACCAATCATAAGCAAAAATGGATTGAGCTTTCCTTTTTCAACAAGGATCAAATACATGGTTGCTGAGCAAATCGCAACTGCACCGGTCAAAAGAACGCCCGAATCCAAAGCCCATGGCGTGAATGCAACACCAAATGCTACGGGAAAACAACTCTGGAAAACCAATGCACCTGTGACGTTCCCCAAAGCCAATGTATCTTTGCCTTGTCGCGTCCACAAAACGCTGTTGATTTTTTCCGGCAGCTCAGTGGCAACCGGAGTGATGATCAATGACAAAACCAAAGCAGGAAAACCGAGATCATTTGACAAATCGTCTACATGATCCACAAAAAACCACGCACCACCGATAATACCAGCCAGCCCCAATAAGATTTGGGGGATGATCAGACGCAATTTGTGGGAGCCCAATTTAAGAAGCTTGTCGAGGTGCAAGACTTCGGGTGCCTCTCCCACTTCTCCTTCGTGCTGGAATGTCTTGTACAAATACAAAGGATAGAGACTAAACAAGATTGCCGCCATCGTCCAACGCACCCAGGCGATGTGAGGCATAAAGCTTGTCAACATCGCCACGACATAAGCGATGATGAAAAACTTCAAATCACGGCCAATCACACCCTTATTAATAGACAGCTGGTGTTCGCGCCTGCCGCGCATGGCGAAAAACCAGGCGGACAAGCCGCAAATACCCAAAGTAAGCGTGCTCAGCATGAATGGGGCACCCGCTATGGCGCCAATGCCGACTTGCTCGCCGTGTTTTTGACCAAAAAAGCAGACTGCGATAATCGGAATGAGCGTCTCAGGCAGGGCGGTTCCGACCGCTGCCAAAACGCTGCCGACCACGCCCTCGCTAAGTTGAAGCCTCTGGCCCAGCCATTCTATACCGTTTGTAAAGAGCTCCGAAGAGCCCACGATGACTAGTAAGGCGATGATAAGAATTGCAGAGTCAAAGATCATGTTTCAATTCTTGCGTCCTTTCTGCGAGAATAGCAGAATATTGATCAGAAAGCCCGGTCTTTACTGGTTTCCTTCAGGAAAGAATATAGAAGATTGATGATATCTTCCGCAGACGTAGAGCATATCGCCAAACTCGCTAGATTAACTCTAAGCGACCAGGAGAAGAGTCTCTACACCGAACAACTGGGACGCATTATCGGTTATTTCGACGAGCTCGCTGCCGTAGACACCACAGGCGTCGAGCCGATGTCGCATGCGCTGCCGGTCGTCAACGTCATGCGTGACGACGTAGTCCAAACACCGCCAGGGCACGAGGCATTGCTCAAAACCGCGCCCGATAGAGAGAAATCCTTCTTCCGCGTTCCGAAGATAGGGGAATAGCTCCATGATTAGTCAAAGGATATGGTACGGGAAGCGGCTCTCAAAGCAAGAAAAGCTCCCCCTCCCATCCCCCTTGACGCATATACAAAAAGCAGTGGGGTTGCCCCCACCAAATCAAACTACTAATTTCTTTTGTATTTTGGCGACTTTCGAAGACGCTGTCGGACTTGCGTCGAGATCGCTTATATTATTGGTTGGAAGTCCGCGCAGGCAAAGTCGCGCACAGGAGGCGGTATGAACACCAGGTATGTATTTGTTACCGGTGGAGTGGTCTCTTCATTGGGAAAAGGCATACTCGCTGCCTCTCTAGGTCGGTTGCTTAGAGCGAGAGGTTTGACCACCACAATCGTCAAACTTGACCCCTACCTCAATGTCGATCCAGGCACCATGAGCCCATATCAGCACGGCGAAGTGTTCGTCACTGAAGACGGCGCCGAAACCGACCTCGATTTAGGGCACTATGAGCGCTTTATAAATATAGATCTGAGCCGCATGAACAACGTCACGGCTGGCTCCATCTATAAGAGCGTTTTGGAAAAAGAAAGGCGCGGCGATTATCTGGGCGGAACGGTTCAGATGATTCCACACGTCACAAACGAGATTAAGAACTTCTTGCGCAAAGCCGCTCAGGGCTCGCAGGCAGACACTGTGATTGTTGAGGTGGGAGGAACGGTCGGTGACATCGAGAGCCTGATTTTCCTTGAAGCGATTCGCCAAATGCGAAAAGACATAGGCAGAGATCATGTTTGCTATATTCATGTGACCATGATTCCGAGCTTGCGTACGACCAACGAGCTGAAGACGAAGCCTACTCAGCACAGTGTGGACACGTTGAGAAGCCGTGGTATTCAGCCCGATATTCTCGCCTGCCGAACCGAAAAGGCGCTTTCTCCTTCCATTAAAGAGAAGCTTTCGCTGTTTACCGACGTCGACATCAACGCCGTAATCGTATGCAAAGATGTGCAGCATCTGTATGAGGTACCGATATTCCTGGAGCAAGAAGGGCTCGCCGACAGAGTTTTGGAACGCCTGCATCTGCCCAACACACCACCTGATTTGACTGAGTGGAAGGAATTGGTCGAGCGCGTGAAGCGACCGAGCAAAGCAGTGACCGTTGCTATAGTCGGCAAATATGTGATGTTGTCCGATGCTTACATATCTGTTGTAGAGTCGCTAAAACACGCCGGTGCCAAACTCGGAGCGGCAGTAACAATCAAATGGGTGTTGTCGGAAGATATCGAGAAGCATGGAACCGAAGAGTATCTGTCAGATGTAGATGGAATTCTTGTGCCTGGTGGCTTCGGCGATCGCGGGGTGGAAGGAAAGATTCAAGCCGCGACATATGCAAGAACTAAAAAGATTCCCTACTTGGGATTGTGCCTGGGAATGCAAACCGCGGTAATTGAATTTGCGCGAAACGTTGCCGGCATGGAAGGTGCGCACTCGACCGAGTTCAATCCGTCATCGCCTTATCCGGTTATCGACTTGATGCCCGATCAACATAATGTGGTTCTTAAAGGTGGAACCATGCGCCTCGGCAAATACCCCTGCAACTTGCAAGAAGGCAGCAAGGCAGCGCAAGTCTATGGTCAATCTGCAATTTCGGAACGTCACAGGCATCGCTACGAGGTCAACAACAATCATCGCGAGGCCCTGTCGAAATGCGGCTTGATCTTCTCAGGATTGTCGCCTGATGGACGGCTGGTTGAGATGATCGAGCTCAACGATCATCCATACTTCGTGGCATGCCAATTCCACCCCGAACTCAAGTCTCGGCCTGACAACCCACATCCATTGTTTGTCGGTTTGGTAGACGCGATGATTCAAGAACATGCAAGCAAACCACCCGACACCTCCGCTGTGAAAGGCGGGCAGGCAGTGGCTCCACGAACTGCGTAGACAACTCCAAGCTTTAGCAAAGCCGAGACGGTCGTACACCGTACCCAAGATAAAGCGGATGCTTTGGTGAACCATTCTTAGTTTTTCCAAAGCACCATATTTGATGCCGATCCTCAATCAAGCGCAAGACTTCCTGATCGCGAGCAAGAAGATTTCCATGATTGCCCCATGCCGCAATTATGCAATCTGCCCTCCGGGCCGCCTCCAGAATGAAGTGATTGTTGTGTGGGCCAACGGGATCAGTCGCCTGTCGCAGCACCCGCGGTTGAGTTGCTTTGAACGCGAACAGATTGACTACTTCAGCACGTTGAAAACCCCATATCTTAGACAACTGCGCACACCGAGCGATGGTAGGGTCATTGGTTACTTCGTCAGCGGAAGAAGGATTCAGCATGATGAAGAGCACGGTAGCCGGTCGTCGGGCACGTAAGTGCTGCCGCCACAACAGATAGCGATATGTGCCGTCATTGTCAAAGACAGCCCCGGATTCTTCCGAACCCCTCGAAATGCGATAAGATTTGTCCATAGTCGAATTCATATTCGATCTCTAAGTACCCATTCTTATGACTATGCAAGCACGGCGCAATCGCAATTCCACAAGACAGTCGCCGGTTCTTTTGGCGTCGATTCTTTTGACATGTTTAGCGGTTCCACCAGCATCGCCGCAAGTGGAGTTCGGCGACGAACTCGTTTTTAAAGACTCGAAAAAATCCGTCAGCAAATCCGTCTATCGCAATATGGGCAAAGTGCAGCTAGCGGCAGAGCAGTTTGCAAGCCACCATATGGGCAAGTACCCCACCGCCATCGACGACAGATTCAAAAGCTTCTTTCCTTTTGGATCGCAAGATGATTCGACGTTCCTAACTGTTTCATGCATTCCAAACCCAGTCACTAAGAAAAAAGAGTGGGCGACATTAGGCAAGCTCACTTCAGAAAAGGCAGCACGCGCAGCTGTCGATGACAAGGTGCCACCAGGAGCGGTGGAATATTCGCCAATCGGCAACGGAAAGGGATTCATCATCCGCGGTGGCAACGAACATGGCAAGCCGGTGGTGAATCAAAAGAAGGAAGTGTTACTGATCCTCTCTAGCGACACCGTCCTAGCCAAGTGCAATATGCTCGCGGTGCAATGGGCGGTTGAGTGCTACGCTGAGAGAAACAGCGGAAAATTTCCAAAAGCCGTAGATGAAGAATTCAAATGCTATTTGCCCGGTGGGGATCCGGATAAAAAACAGTCCGGACGCAAGATCTATAATCCATTTACAAAGCGCCTGGAGTGGCCGATTCAAGGCAAAGTGGGCAATGCCAAACTGGCTCGGGGAGATGCTCCCGGCAATCTTCCTCCCGGCTCCGTCGAATACAGCCCAATCGGAGCAGGACTCGACTATGCCATCAGGGGCGGTGACAAGAACGGAAAGATTTATGCAGGTCCTGGCGGGAAAATGAAATCAATCGTCTTATGCAAAGACGGTGAGATGGTCGATCAAAAGAACGAAGGAATCAAGTTTCCCATTTGAAGCAATCCGAACGACATACAGGACCTCCGCCCGAGCCAGTCTAAGCTGGCGGCGCGGGAGTCGTTTGCGCTGTCGCCGAGGTCGGATTTAGTCCTGTCTTAGTCGTCAAACTCGCACCATCATCATCTGCAGATCTTCCCAACCATCCCTTGGCGGCAACCAACCAGATTGTCCCTCCACCCAAAACAAACATCAACAACAAAGCCCATGGGTAGCCGTAGTACCAGTTCAACTCAGGCATATTGAATGGAGAGACTTCAGTCCGAAAGTTCATTCCATAGATACCCGCCACCAAAGTCGGTGGCGCACAAAGAGTAGTTATGATAGTCAACACTTTCATGACTTCGCTCAATCGATTGCTGAGGCTCGACAAATAAACATCCATCAGGTCGGAGCCGATTTCTCTATAACTCTCGATCAGGTCAGCGATTTGCACGGTATGATCGTGGCAATCGCGCAGAAATATCAGCGTGTCTTTTGCAAACAAATTCGAATTGTCTCTCAATAGCGTGCTGATTGCTTCTCTCAAAGGCCAAATCGTTCTACGCAATGCAAGAAAGTCGCGTTTAACTTCGTGCACTTGGGCGACTGTCGCTCGGCTTGGTTTTTCGAGAATCTCGTCTTCAAGCCCTTCCAGCTTCTCGCCGAACTCTTCGAGAACTGGGAAATATCCATCGATGATTCCATCAAGCAATCGGTACGCCAAATAATCCGAGCCAGACGCGCGGATTTTTCCCAAGTTCTTCCTTAAACGATCTCGCACCGGCTCAAAGCTGTCGAT
>CAZCZI010000027.1:27890-48776 GCA_964503045.1 uncultured Candidatus Obscuribacterales bacterium | reverse complement strand
GTTATTTTCGTCGTAAGCAAAAACCGTGATGTCTGACTCGGTCGCGTCGGGGCCGGCCATGAGAGTGCCGGGCGGCATTCCCGGGTGCATCGTCGACCAGTCCCTATAACCTTTTCTCTTGCGTCTGCGACTGCGTCTCGCCATTGCAATTACCCCGATGACCACTCGTTACGAAAAGTATAGGTGCTTGACAGTGTGTAACAGATTGGTCCGGCGAACGTCCTGATGTTTAGAATGAGTGATTGTTCCCAGGAGACATGATTTGCAGCCGGTTCTGAATCTCCCTTTCCAGCTGAAGCCGGAGAGTTCGGTACTAATTGCAGGCAGCGGTGGCGGCTTTGATGTCGTTTGCGGTCTGCCGATTGCGCTTAGACTGCATCACGACGGGCACAAAGTGCACTTGGCGAACTTCACCTTTACCCACATGATGTCAGTGCCTGGCGCTGAGCATGTCAGCGAGCAGCTTTATCGCATCGATGAAAGTTGCAAGAAGCCGCCGGGCGGTTATTTCCCCGAACTCTATGTTGCGAAATGGTGGCACGAAGAAACTGGCGAACCGACTTCCATCTGGTGCTTCTCTCCTGCCGGCGTGCGACCAATCGCAGCCGGATATAAGTACCTGCAGAAAGAACTCGCTCTCGATGTCGTGATTGGAATTGACGGCGGTGTAGATGGTCTGTTTATCGGCAATGAGTACAACACGGCTACATCGGTCATGGACTCGGTGTCGACAATCGCGGCGTGGCAGTTGGAAAGTTGCGAGAAAATTTTTGTCTCAACTGCATTTGGAACAGAAGGGTATGGCTACGAAGTCAGACACGCAGACGTGCTCAGGAGGATCGCCGATCTAATCAAGTCTGACGGATTCTTAGGCGTATGTGCGTGCTTGAAGAAGTCGCACTATGGATCAGCATTTTTGCGCGCACTGCATACGGTGCACGGCTCAATGGACAGATTGCAGCACAGCATCATCGCCAGTTCAATCGAAGCAGCAATGAATGGAACTTTTGGAGAAACCATATTGACGCCGAGAACCGAGACCGCGCCCGTTTGGGTATCACCATTGACACTATTGTATTGGTTTTTCGATCTCAACAAAGTCGCAACGTCGAAACCATACTATCGAGATGTCTTGAAGTCGGAAACGGTAATGCAAGTGTCTGACATAATCGAAGCTTGGCGTCGCGAAGTAGGGGCGTTGCCGCGTACGGATATTCCGATATAGCGGGTAAAATATCCTTGGTCCCGCAAATAGTGAAAGAGGATGAATCTGTTTCAAGGTGACATGAAAATTCCGGATGAGATGAAGGATTTCATTCGGCGTTCGTCCGACTCGGAAGTTGAAAAGCTTGTTTTAGACGGGCTCAAAGAGTTCTGGAAGAGTCCGGAGCAGGTAAATGAGATGTTCGGCTCCGTGCCTCCTCATCTTCTGGAAAGCGTGAAGAATCTGCCTATGACGGATGCCACGCTGAAGCCGATTGCAAAGATGATGACGCAGATGCTGATTCAGGAAGTCCGGCATGGTAAGAAGATGAGCCAGAAAGACTTGGACCAAGCAATAGGTTCTGCCATGCAAACGACACCGGCCTCGATGCCATGGATGTCGCAATTGCTTGATGACTACAAGACCAGAAAGGATGACGCCAGCAAGCTCCCGGAGGAGATGAAGCAACGCATTCAGGACTTGATTAACACTGGTGAAGACTCTCGTCGCGACGGCAATCCACAAGAAGCAGAAAATCAATTTGCAGAAGCATTGCGACTGCTTGAAGAGCATGAGCCCGATAGCGCATCGATGTTTTCTGCGCTGCAGCATGTTTCGATCGCTCAGTTAGAACTAGATAAATTCACTGAGGCAGAAAACAATTTGAAACGCCTGATCAAGCTTGGAGAGCGGCTTTTCTCGCCTGATTATGCGGGTTTGGCAGTTGGCTTTATCGGCCTTGCACGTGTGAGAGAACATCAAAAGAAAAACAATGATGCCGATTTGTTGTACACGCGCGCAATCGCAATCGCCGACAAATCTTGCAAGGATGAACCAAACGAACAAGCCGATATTCTCGAATCAGCTGCAACATTTTACGATCGGCAATCGTGGTTCAGAAAGTCTGATCCTCTCTGGCAAAGAGCGTATGAAGCTCGCAAGAAAGCGCAGGGCGAAGACAACTTAGATGTTGCCGAACAGGCAATCAAAATCGCGATTTCACTGCTAGATCGCAACAAGACGGCAGACGCCAAAAAGTGGTGCGAGCGTGGGCTGTCTGTGAAATCGCGCCTGTTGCCTGAAGACAACTCCGATCTATTGCGAACACAGGTGCTTATGGCTGACATTCTAATTGCCGGACATGAGCTGGAAGCTGCAGAAAAGCTGCTAAACACGGTAATTGAGCATGTCGAAACATCATCACGCGACGACATGTTGGCGTACCCCCTCGAGCTTTTGGTCGATATATACAAAGAAACCAATCGCTTGGAGTTGGTTGCACCGCTTGAAGCCAGACTGGCCACTTTGCCTCAACTCGATCAGGAAGACGATGAAGACGAGTGACAAGAAGAAAGCTATTTCTCTTCGAGCACTCGTAATATCCGTACTGAAGCCGGACATCTCAGCTTTGCATAAGACTTATATCTATTGACTTTATATCTTGACAACCATACGATCTCAGGGCTGGGAAACCATTTCAGGTTCTTTTGGCCGGGAATCCATAAGTATCACGAAGCGCGAGTAATTTGGCTAGGCTAGGAGGCTGTACCAGCAAGTGAAACGATGAAGTGCTCCATAATGGGGCCACTTAGAAAGCCCCTATTTCGCATGTTTTTCTTCGCGGCGTTGTTTTCGAACATCGGCACGTGGATGCATGACGTCGGCACGGCCTGGTTGATGACCGGTCTGACCTCTTCACCGCTAATGGTCGCGCTTTTGCAGACCGCTGTTTACACACCTTTCTTCTTCATGGCACTGCCCGCAGGCGCTCTGGCGGACATTTTTGACCGACGAGTAATGCTCTTGCTCGGTCATATTTGGATGTTCTGTGCAGCATTGGCCCTGGCTGCGCTGGCATTTTTCGGACTTGCTTCGCCTTGGCTTTTGATTGCCTGCACCTTTGCACTGGGGCTGGGAGCAGCAATCAGTGCACCGGCCTGGAATGCACTTACACCCGAGTTAGTTGCACGCAAGCATCTTTCCAGCGCAGTAGCGCTGTCCAGTGTCAGCTTCAATGTCGCCCGCGGTCTAGGTTCTGTCGCGGGTGGATTGCTCGTGGCTCAGGCCGGACCAGCATTCGTATTTCTAGCAAACGCAGTTTCATTTCTGGGGCTGATCTTGTTTTTCCAGACCTGGAAGCGCCGTCCTCAAGACGGTTTTCAGCACACAGAAGGCGTGTTCGAAGCGATTAGAAATGGCGTCAGATACGTCAGGCACTCTCCTGAGTTGGTATCGGTTTTGGTGCGCGCTGCGTTATTTGCTCTTTCAGCCAGTGCGTTTTGGGCGTTGCTACCACTGGTTTGCCGCAACCAATTGCACTTCAATGCCACACAATATGGTATCGCCCTTGGTTTGTTCGGTTTAGGAACACTCCTGGGCGCCTACACACTTCCGCGCATCCGCAACATCCTTTCGCTGGACCATTGCTGCGTCATGGGCACGCTTATCTTTTCATCATGCGTAATTTGCCTTGCCTGGTCAAACGACATGATCTCGGCCGGCATCTCGATGTTCTGGTGTGGCGCCTCATGGATATTGGTAAACTCAAGCTTGAACTTGGCGGCGCAACTAGCCGTTCCCTCGTGGGTTAGGGCGCGAGCACTAGCCTTTTACATTGTTGTCTGCCAGGGCGGCGTAGCGATTGGAAGTCTCTTCTGGGGCACAATCGCGACCCTGACGGACATAATTCTGCCCTTGTTTGCCTCCGGAATCGCACTTGCCTTGAGCCTCACTGCCATCGCTCGCTTTCCTCTTTTGTCTGCAGAAAGCATCGACGTCACCCAATCGAAGCATTGGGATGACCCCAATCTGGAAGCAGAGCCAGAGCCAGAACACGGCCCTGTAATGGTGACGGTTGAGTATCTGATCGACCCCGAAAGAACCACCGAATTCACCCAAGTAATGGCAGCGCTGAGAGCACAAAGGCTCCGCGGAGGCGCCTTCCAGTGGCACCTTTTCCAAGATCTCGCACAGGCAGGAAGACACGTCGAGACATATCTCGTACAGTCTTGGGCCGAACACATGCGTCAGCACGAACGGGTTACAGTGGGAGATCGCATGATTGAAGACAAAGCGATGATGTTTCACATCGGACCATCATCACCCGTTGTGCAGCACTATCTTTCTTCCTACGCGTCGATGTCTCAACAAGAGTCGCTCTCCGACAACAACCCCGGCGAAACCACGAATAAGCGATCGGTCGAACACAGATATCTCCTGCGCATGTAACTGCGGCATCCGGCGGCACATTTGCGACTAGTCTTTCGGGTTGTCATTGTTAGACTGCGAAAAATCCAAATTACTTGAATTACTATTTAAACCACTAACCAAAACCGCGAAGGTGTCTCACCAACAACCTTTCGATAATCGTCGCTTTAGGGTAGGCAAATAGAATCTTCCATACGCTGCCATTGTGTGTTAGCTTGGACCGGTTGGTTGTTGCTCGGAGTTTTCAAGATAGCATGGTACTCAATGCAGCAAAACGACTGCTCGCATGTTTGATGGCAGTGATATTTCTCAGCTGCCAGCAAATTCCTGCTGTGCGCGCTCAAGGCACTACAGGTGATGGCACGGCAGAGACAGTAGCCGGTGGTGTATCAACCGACAGCACAACACAGCCTTCAGACAACGACAAAAAACAAATTGCGTATTTCGACAAGTCCAAGAAGAAAAACAAGTGGTCGAGACGGAAAAAGATCGCCGCAGCAATCTTGGCCATGCTCCTAATCGCTACTGCAATCACACTGCCAATCGTGCTCAGCGGGCATCACCACCACGGCAATAATTTGGCTGAACAAAATGCCTGGCTGATGTTCCTCAACAACCAAAACCAGCCGGGATACACGCCACCGCCACCAAAGCCTGCTCCTGTTGTAGTTTCAACACCAGCACCGCCTCCTTCAGAGGAAATTCCTCGATAATCCCAACGCGTAATCCAACCGGGACAAGTTTTGCGGCATGAGCGAAACCGCGTGTTATTGGGTCTTCATTATCTGTTTAAGAGACGCCGCCAGAGTAGTCTTGTCGTGCACGTGCGCATCTTCGCAATCGGCTTGATCGAGTTCAGCCCTGCCGCCCCAATAGTGTCCGCCTTCCTTCAAGGCATTAGGACCAAGCGCAAACAGCCACCATTTTCCTTCTCTGGCGATAACAATCGGACTGCGGCAACACCAGTAGAGGCAATCGAGATTGGCTCTATGAATGACAATCCAGCGAGGCCCTTGCCCTCCGTTTGAGAAGTCCACCCAATCTTTCTCGCATTGAACGACAGGCACGGGTTTGCGAACATCAAAAACCATAGATGGCAGAAATGCATCACATATTGCCAGCTCTGCGCCCTTCTGCCTGGAGTATTCGACAAGTCTCTGTATGCCAAGCTGGTTGTTCGAATAGAACACCTGATAGAAAAATGGCGTCAAAAATCCGGTTGTCGCAACGATGAGCGCCATCGCAACAACTGTCGCTTGCTTCAGCCTTCGCATCAAAACCAACCCAAGGGCCACAACTGTCACAGCAGCAGCAATGCCGCTATAACCGAGGAAGGTCGTCCATTCTTGCGGTGAAAGCTCCCAGACGAACTGCACCAGCCATGGTGCAGCAAGCAAACCGACAAGCATGAGTGGAACCATTACATAACAGAAAAATCTCTGCCCGGCCTTCTTGGTTTGCGTAAGGAAACCAGCAGAAAGAATGGCTAGCGCAGGGGCTATTGGCAATATGTAAGTTGGCAGTTTAGTCGGAATGATACTCAATAACGTGAATGTGCTGACAAACCAACAAAGCGCAAAGAGATACAGCTGTTTGCCTCGACTGAGTGATTTGTTCCGCTTTAAACCTTTAACGAGTGCATAAATCGCAGGAATCATAAGAATCGAGCAGGGGAAGAAACCCGGCATGAGGACTTGTTCCAAATACCACTGCGGAGGATTCTGATGATTCACAACACCTTGAAGACGACCAAGATTCTGGCTGAGGAAAAACTTGTTAGTGAAATCACCGGCAGTGGCAACGTGGGCGGCGACATAGTAAGGAGCAGCCACCAGACAGGCGCCAAGAATTGCCAGAGCAAAAGGCAGGTACTGCCTAACTTCAGGCAACTTACCTCGAAGCGGAATACGGCTCACTTCATATGATCCGAACGCGAGCGCAAAAAGACAAATTGCCAAAGGACCCTTGCACAAGAGGGCAAGCCCCATCAAAGCTGCAGTCAAAACCAAATAACGCTTGAGTGCGCGCACCTTATAGACAAAACCGGACATGATCGAACCCGTCACAAAGAGCGTAAATGGTTCGTCCGTCAAGGCAAGATGCCCGACTCCAACCAGAAGCGGGCTCGCCATAAGCAATGCCGCCGATGTGAAAGCGACACGGGTAGGGACAATCTGTTTGACTAGTCCAAAAGTAAGCAAAACCAGTGCAATGCCGCTCACAGCTGATGGAAGCCGTGCAGCCATTGCATTTACGCCAAGCACCTTGAATGCCGCAATGATCAGCCAAAACGCCAAAGCGGGCTTGTCGAGCCAAGGTTCATAATTGATCAGCGGATAGAGATAGGTGTTGGTCTCCATCATTTCGCGCGCCGACTCGACAAAAAAACTGTCGGTCGGGTCCAGCATTCCGTACGAGCCTAAGCCGCCTAGAAAGACAAACAACGCCGCCAAGGTAAGAATTGTCAGCGGCGAGCCAAGGACAAGGTAGGAGTTTTTGCTTTTCGAAGCAGCCATAAGGTCTGACCGTACAAGATTCCAGAATGACTTTACCGCAATGCCCGGCGCACTCCATGACAAGCAATTTAGGGTCTACCCCATCAACACGTCCTGTTCGGTGCGTTAATATCGTCTCAGACTGTGGAGTGACCCCCACCTATGAACAATCATCCGAACCCTAAATTGGCGCTGGGACTGGCACTTTCGGTATTGACGGTTAGTTGGGCGGCTTATGCCGGCGAATCCGTAAAGGTGGGTGATCCAAACACTGCGGGGACTTCAAAACCCATGAATAGACCGCCGGAATTCATCACAACCCTTAGCAAAGCCGACCGATTCTACGGTCCAACACCAGGCGAGAGCGGCTCCAACCCGGTCCAATCGGCATACGTCGAGGCTTCGGGCAAAGTTGGGCAACTCGAAATCAATGATCTCAACTGGCTTTTGAAAAATGGCACCGCCGCCGGAAGAATCTACGGTGCAGTACTTCTGTGGCAGACAGGGCGAATCGGATCAAACCTCTCCTATGACCTGCTTCTCAATGACGCCGCCGCGGTCGAGTATCAAAACGGCTGCAAGGTAATGGGGACGACGGTTAAAGAAGTTGCACAAAGCCTCAAAGACACTCAGAAATTCATGAATTTCCAGGTCGGCAGCATGTTTTGCAAGCTCAAAGCTCCTGTCGAAAGTCCGACAGCAAAGCCCACCGTCTCTATCGGCAGCCCAATTACAGAAAAAGAGCGGGCGATCTACCCGCAGATAGAGAAGGCTCTCCGCATTAAGTCCGTGCCACCCGGAGTTCATGTAGCGCCCTTTCCAAGGCCTGCCTGTTTCACAAAACTGATCCAAGCGACAAGTTTTGATTACTCGACACTGGGTGAAAGTGGCAAGCTGAGCCCCAATTGGCAAGCCTTTATAGACGCAAAAGTAATCACACCAAGATTACCCGACGAAGCCGAGGATCTAATCAAGAACGGGACTCCCGCAGGTCGCCTGTATGGTGCGATTTTGCTGTATGAGTCGAGCAAAGCCGGCCATGCAACCACCTTTGAGAAACTGAAATCAGACAATGCCGCCGTTGTGTATCGCAGTGGTTGTGAAAAGGAGAGTACAACCGTTGCCAAAATCGCAAAGAGCTTCATAGAAAACAATGCATACAACGACTTCAAACTCAACATCAACTGTGAGCTCTTGGCGCCAACCAAAACCGCGGCACCGAAGAAAGAGACACCCAAGACAAAGTCATACGGTTACTCGTCGTACAGCCGCACTCTTGGCGCGGGACAAACCGAAACGCTTGTCTGTCCTGGCTGCAAGCACATCATGAGAATGAAGAAAAAAGAGCTATAATAGCGACCCGCCCCAGATTACAAAAATTTGATTGCGGCTTTACGACGTAAGGAGTTGCTATGCCTTTGCATTTCATCAATGGAAAATTCACTGCAGGTAGTGGCAGTGAAAAAATTCAGATCATGAACCCTGCAACCGAAGAGGTCATCGACACAATTCCCAAGGGAACGCCAAAAGATGCAGAGGCAGCTATTGCTGCGGCGAAAGAAGCGTTTAGAACATGGCGCAGAACGTCGGCGAACATCAGAGCCACGATGATGCACGAAGCCGCAGCGAAAATGCGAGAACACAAAGAAAAGATCGTTCACCTCCTCACATTGGAAGAAGGCAAACCAATTCCTGAAAATGAAGAAGAGTTCGAATGGCTGATGAACACTTTCGAATACTACGCCGAATTGGGCCGCCACGAGCGTGGGCGCGTGCTCCCATCAGGCGAATACAGCCAATTGAATTTAGTGGTCAAAGAACCATATGGAGTGGCGGCTTGCATTATTCCGTGGAATTATCCACTGCTGTTGATGGCATGGAAAGTTGCACCAGCAATCGCCGCAGGCAACACGGTCATCATCAAGCCGAGCGAACTCACCCCACTCAGTACCATGTATCTTGCCGAGCACTGCTGGGACCATTTCCCACCAGGCGTCATCAACGTGATCAACGGTCTGGGCAAAGATGTCGCCGAGCCTTTGGTAACGCACAAAGATGTTCCTGTAATAGCATTTACAGGCAGCCTCGCCACCGGTCAACGCATCGCGTCGCTGGCAGCGCCGATGATGAAAAAACTGCACTTGGAACTCGGCGGCAAAGACGCATTTGTGATTGCAGAAGATGCAGACCCCGAGATGGCAGCTAGAGCGCTTGCCTATGCTGCGCTAACAAATGCGGGTCAAGTATGCACTTCGACAGAGCGCGTCTATCTGCCGAAAACCAAAGCAGCAAAGTTTATCGATGCGCTCACAGCACATGTTTCCTCATTGAAGTTGGGACCAGGTATGGAACCTTCAACCGATATCGGTCCAATGATAGGCGCCACCTATCGCGAAAAAGTGGAGAGCCATGTGAAAGAAGCGATCGCACAAGGGGCCAAGGTTCTCACCGGTGGAAAACGTCCTGAAAAACTGACCAAAGGCTTCTACTACGAACCGACTGTAATAACCAACGTCGATCACACGATGACGATCATGAAGGAAGAGACCTTCGGCCCGACCATTCCGCTTATGCAGTATTCAACTTTCGAAGAAGCGATTGAACTGGCCAACGACTGTATGTTTGGACTCGGCGCCTGTTTGCTTACAAGCGATCCTCTCAAAGCGAAACTGTTTATGGAAGAGGTTAAGGCAGGAACAATCTGGATAAACGATCCACTCACGGATAACTATGCCGGCCCATTTGGTGGCATGAAATTCAGCGGTGGGGCACGCGAACTTGGACAAGAGGGTCTCGACGAGTTTCGCGAAACCAAGCATATTCACTGGGAGTTCAATGCAAACGTGAAGCCGTATTGGTATCCGTACGACAAAAACTAGTCTGGATCGTAAATCGTTCCAAATGAGTTTCCATCGATGTTCAATGTAGTCAACGTATCTTTGACTGCAAGCTGGGGTCTTTGCCTCTTGAGCTTAGCCAGACCTTGCGCTGTAATTTTCTGACACCCTGGCACCTCGAGAGACTTCAGCATCGGCAGAGTGGCAATAGAAAGCAAACCACTGTCAGTCATCGGCACCCATTCAAGACACAGCCTTTCCAACCTTCGCAGTTTTGTAAGCTCCTTTACTCCTGCATCTGTAATCCGCTCGGTGTAACCTATTTCCAAAGACTTGAGCTGAGTCATATGAGACATCACCTTACAGGCTTCGTCATCTAGTTCGTTGTTTCCAACATTGACTCTCGTGAGATTTCTCATTTTCACAAGAGACCATAAATGCTTGGCTGTAATTCGGGTTTGTTGCAAATCGAGGTAAGTCACCTTCGAGAGAGTCGAAATGGGCTTGAGCGAATCCGCCCAATTCAAGTCATTAGTTGAAAGATTCAAAGTTTTCAGATTCGGGAAGTTCGTTGAATTCAGCAACTCTATCTGTCGCTTAGTAATTTGATCGCAGGCTTTTATACAGATACATTTCAGTCGAGGG
The DNA here is from genome assembly GCA_964503045.1 of uncultured Candidatus Obscuribacterales bacterium. Lineage (GTDB taxonomy): Bacteria > Cyanobacteriota > Vampirovibrionia > Obscuribacterales > Obscuribacteraceae > CAYZJR01. Next base: position 38,388 of record CAZCZI010000027.1, on the reverse strand, counting down.
TTTGTCATGAGAATCTCAACAGTATCTTTGGGAATTTTGCAAAATCTGAATTCGATCGTATCGATAGTTCTAACTTTGATAAACCGCCGAATATCATCTTCGGTTATCGTGAAATTCTGCAGCACAATGGTATCAAGCTTCGGTAAAAACTCGAGACCGTCGAGTATTTTCAGCTGCGCCAGCCTGGTTTCAGGAGTATGCCGGCTTGTGTCCGGTAAGTTCGCTCCCAACGACACGGTTAATACGTCTTGGCGGCCAATCAGCGATTTCAGCGAAGAGCCCGGCGGCATCTTGTGTTGGCTCTCGTAGTCACGCCAATAATCTAAATAATCACCTTTGATACTTGGAATATCGGACTTCTTAACGACTGGTGCCTTTGCCGTTTCTCGCTTCCCTTCGCGATCAACATAGTTCTCAATGAAGTTGGTGAACAAAATCGCAAACCCAATTAACGCTCCCAAACCCAAAATAGAAACAAGAGCCGTGACCACTCCGCCCGGCAGAGCTTTTTGTTTTTGTCGACCGAGCCTCTGCTCTTTGCTGGACTTAAGTTTATCCTGCAACCTTATAAGGTCGTCTCTCATCTCGAACGCAGTTTGATATCGTTGTTCTGGGAGCTTTGAAAGAGCCTTGCGAACGATACTTTCAATGTCATCTTTTGATTGGCCGAATCGTTCGACCGCTTCTGTCATATCGGGAATTTCCCCTGTGCGATGCGCGAATATCGTCTTCATGAAATTCTCTCCACGAAACGGAGGTCTTCCGGTAAGTACTTCATACAACATGCAGCCGACGGAATAAATGTCAGAACGCGCGTCGACTAGCGAGCTTCCTTCCGCTTGCTCCGGACTCATGTACAAAGGGCTGCCCATAACCAGTCCGGCCTGTGTACGAAAGGCTTCGCCTGCCCCTCCGTTTTCGGTTTCCATTTTGGCTATGCCGAAATCCAATAGTTTAATCCGAGGTCCGGAGTTCTCACCCTGCACCACTTCCGATACCATGACATTTGCCGGTTTCAGATCCCTGTGCACGATTGATTTCTTGTGAGCGTGATCGAGACCCTCGAGCAACTCTATAAAAATCGCGAGTATAAGAGCCGGTTCCATAGCACCACGAGCGATGACCTCATCCAGCGAGGTACCCTCGACAAAGTCCATAACCAAAAACGGCTTGTTGTGTTCGTCAGTGCCAAAGTCAAAGACACTAACAATATTACGATGCTTGAGAGCGGCATACGCTTTCGCTTCGCGCTCGAAACGCTGCAGCATATCCTCGGAAACCAACTCACCTTTAAGCTGCTTTATCGCTACGATGCGGTCCAACAGTTTGTCACGAGCCTTGTAGACGGTACTCATTCCGCCGGAGCCAAGGCTTCCTACATGCTCGTATCTTTCGTCGAGATTCCTGAACACCGTTGCTTCTCTTGGGCGCCTCGCTATTATTCTTTGAGTGTTCCAACCAACCTCCCAAATGTACCAGACCCGGTTGAGCCTGTCGGTAATCTAGGAACATCAAACATTCGACTATTTCAAAAGTTCTGTCTGCAACTCCTGAGCATCGCCCTTTTTTCCTATTTTGATTTTGGGACATCTGGCCATGAACCTGGAAAGCCCTTCTTTAGTGATACCGGTCTGACCAACTTCGATGTTTTGCAACTCTGGCATTTTTTCCATTTCCAACAATGAGGCGTCGGTGATTCCTGTGATGTTCAAATGCAAAGTCCGAAGTTTAGGGAGCCTGGTCAGGTACTTCACTGCCTCGTCAGTGATAGTAGGCGTCCAATCCAAAACCAGATGATTCAAATTTTTCATTTGAGATATGATCTTGCATCCCCGAGATGTAATCAAACAAGCAGATAAATTGAGCCTGTTCAGCTTTTCCAAAGGCAGCAATGTAGTTAGATCGTTGTCCGTTATGTGTTCGCTTTGCAAATCAAGCAACTCCAGATTGCTCAATTTCGCGATATCCGCCAAAGGCAAAGGCTTGTGTATCGTCATTGATGCCAGTACCAGTCCCTTTAATGATTGAAGTTTCGAAATTCCGTCTAGATCTTCAACCTCGCTATTTTTGAGACTGAGAAGGTTAAGCCTCTTCGCCCTGCTCAGAGCTTCTAGTCCGCCAGCCGGCAGCCTACAGTCAACCAACGTCAGAGAACGCAAAATTTTGATGCGTGCAAATTGGTTGATCTCCTCGTCGCTAAGCGAGAAATTGTTCAAGATTACTGTGTCCAACATGGGAAGACGATCGATTCCGACAAGTAGCTTCTTCTCTCGTTCGGAGGGTTCGCGTTTCCGCGTTGACACAACTGGAAATGCGCGACCCAGCGACACCAAATGCACGTCGGCAGGAGCCTTGAACTGTGTAAGCGGTGATTCGTGGTTGGGCATCCGGTAGTGTACCCTCGTATCGTCGCCCCAAAAATCACTTTTCTCGTCTGTTATCTGTATTACCGATTCCGCCTGCACTGGTGGCTCGGATGTTTTTTGCATCTTCGAATTTTCTTCCGATTGATTTTCAATTAGAGTCAGACCCCAATACGCAAGTGCACCGAGTGCTATTGTTGCAACAAAGCCACCAGCCGCCTTTGTCAACATCGATGCTGATCGTGACTTCCTCTCGCACTCGACTTTCTCACGCCGCATCTTCTCTGCAACAGCCAAAAGGTCCTGCCTCATCGCCGATGCCGACTGATAGCGCGATTCCGGCCGCTTCTCCAATGCCTTGCGTAAAATCGATTCCAGATCCGCACGAATACTGCCAAACCTCGCCAATTCGTCCATGTCAGGAAGCTCGGAAGAACGATGCGCAAAGATCGTCTTCATCGCCGTGTCACCTTTGAACGGCGGGCGCCCAATCAATGCCTCAAACAACATGCAGCCGACTGAGTAGATATCAGATCGGAGATCAACTTCAGATGCCGCTCCTTGCTCGGGGCTCATATAGAGCGGGCTGCCAATTACGCTGCCAGGTTGGGTCAAAAACGCACCTTCGTCTTGCTCGTTTTTCAACTTTGCTATTCCGAAATCCATAAGTTTGACAACAATGTTGCGAACATCACTACCCTTGATGCCTTGAATCATCACATTCGCCGGCTTCAGATCACGATGTACGATCGACTTCTGATGAGCATGGGAAAGTCCATCAAGCAATTGGGAGAAAATCTCGATGATGACTTCAATCGAAAGTGCTGCACCACTGGCGATGACCTCATCAAGCATCTCTCCTTCGACAAAATCCATTACGAGGAACGGCTTGTTGTTTTCGTCTGTGCCGAAATCATAAACGCTTACGATGTTGCGATGCTGCAACGCAGCGTATGCTTTAGCTTCACGCTCGAACCGAAGCACCATTGCTTCTGTATGGAGTTCTCCTATGAGTTGCTTTATGGCGACGACTCTGTCCAAAACCTTGTCGCGAGCCTTATAGACAGTGCTCATTCCGCCTGAGCCTAAGCTGCCCACATACTCGTACCTTTCTGCTAGATTGCGAAACGCAGTCATGGGCGCTCCAACTCATCGTCGGTAGGCAATACTTCTTTGATGTCCAAAACGGTTTGTTCCGTTTGCACCCTAACTTTAGGGCGAAGCGCCTTGAATCTGGCAATTCCAGGCTCAGTAATGTCTTTGCAGCCTGCTACGTTGAGCACTTCCAAATCTTTTACTTTCGCCAACATCATCAACCCGGCATCAGAGATCTTCGAATCTCTGATATCGAGATTGCGCAGCAACGGCAATGTACATAAATCCTTGAGACCGGCATCACTGACGACACCATCCCCCACTGCATAGCTGAAGGTCCGCAAATTCTTCAGCTTCGCGATTTCTTTGCACCCATTGTCTGTGAGTTTAGTCATATCTAGAAGCAAAACTTCAAGCTTCGATAGAGGAGTTAAAGCTTTCACTGATTCATCATCCATCGGCATCTGGAGGCAGCAAAGTCTGATCAGGGCCTTGAGTTTACCCACAGGCTCGAGAGTTTGACGATCACTTATGTTAGGAACCGCCTCTATTGTCATCCACTGCAAACCTCGAATTCGAGGAAGTACCGTGAGATTGTCTTTGGCAATTTGACCGCCTCTGAACTCAATCTTCGTTAAACAGCTGATATTGGTTAGCGGCTTAAGAACCCCTTCCGGTAGCGTGCAGTCATTGAAACAAAGGAGGTCAATATTGTCTAGCTTTGCGACTTCGCTGATGTCGGCCGCGTTAATTTTCATGTTGCACAAATTGAGCCTTTTCAGGTTTTTAAAATTTCCAATGCCAATCAAATTTCGGTTTGCTTCTTTGTCTTCACCAAGACTCAAAGTCTTTACCGCATCTTTTGGAAGCGATGCGAGCGTTGCATCGATGGGGAGTATCAGGCTGTCTTTGCTGTATAAGCTTTCCCAACTGTCCCTTACTGATTTGTTTGAATACTCAGCAGAGGTTTTTTGTTGTACCGGTCTAATTGAAACAATGGGTGCAACAGGTTCTTCTCGATTGCTTCCCAGGACAAAACACATAGCCAATCCGATGATGATCAATGTCAAAACAACCCCGACTAGCATCTTCGGCAAAGCAAAGACACCAGCACCTAGTCCTTTATTCTGTGACTTGTCCCAATTCTCCCTGACACACACAAGGGCTGATCTGAGATCGGCTGCACCTTGATAGCGATCTTCCGGATTCTTTGCAATTGCAGTAAAAACTATTGCCTCTAAATCGTTCCAACAGTTGTTTTGTGATGTCTTAGCAGTTCCTGCGACATCAGAAATTCGCGGTGGTTGAGCGGTGCGGTGCATGACGATCGTACCCATCAAGTTTTCACCACGAAATGGAGGCTGCCCTGTGAGCGCCTCAAACAACATGCAACCAATTGAATAAATATCAGCTCTTGCATCAACGTCCGAACTAATACTTTGCTCAGGACTCATGTACAGCGGGCTGCCCATTACGTACCCGGTCTGCGTTTGCCATGCGGCTTCCGTATCATCGACTTTCACTTTCGCAATGCCGAAGTCCATGATCTTCACTTGCAGTCGATCTGGCGCCGCCAGTTTTTGAATCATTATGTTTTCCGGTTTCAAATCTCTATGAACGATGTCTTTCGTATGCGCATGAGAAAGACCATCCAAAATTTGAATAAAAATGTCGAGAGTCTGAGGAATGCTCAGTGAGCCACTTTCAGCAATTACTTCCCCGAGCGTTTTACCTTCCAGAAAATCCATAACCAAAAATGGTCTGTTTTCCTCGTCAAACCCAAAGTCGTACACATTAACGATGTTGGGATGCTTCAGCGCCGCATACGCACAGGCTTCTCGTTGGAATCGAAGCACCATATGTCCTGACGAAACTGCACTGCTAAGTTGCTTGATAGCTACGACGCGATCCAAATTGCGATCTCGTGCCTTATAAACAATACTCATACCACCAGAGCCAATCGAGCCAATGTGATCATATCGGTCGCTTAACTTTCTTGGCGCAACCGGTGCTTCCTCTTCCAAGTCCGCATCAATTTTGGTTCCGTCTCTCGGACACACGTCGATTCCGCCGATTACCGGCAGCTTGCATTTAGGGCATACACGCTGTCCAAAGGCTGGTAGTTCGGCTTCACTGGTTAATTTGACTCTTTTGGTTGGTCCCGAGTCCTTTTGCGTCTCATCAGTGGTCATGTTCAATGGGTGCCGACAGAGGCTTCCACCTCTTTCTGCCCATTTATGCGGGCAATGCAACCGCTATTTTTTCTCGCCCAACTTGGAAGTATCGGTAAACACTTGATCGATTTCCTCAAATTGCGAGCTGTATTTAAATTGCTTGAGCAGCGGCAAACTTTTGCGAATTTCCCCTATTCCACGCTCGGTTACTTTGGTACCGGCCAAGTCGAGATTGGAGAGATTCTTGAGTTGGCAGATGTATTGAGCGCCGTTGTCCGTAATGTTGGGGCAACCTTGCAAGTCCAAACTCTGCAGCTGCTTGGCGTTAGCCAACTCCTTCAACCCGCGGTCGTCTATTGTAGAAAATCCTAGCGTTAACGAAGTGAGATTAGGAAGTTTCGTTAATTGTTTGCATCCCTCTGCCGAGATCTCGGCACGTTCCATCAATAATTGCTTGAGATAGTGAAGCGAGGTCAAATACTTCACACTTTCATCAGTAATTTGAGTGTTGTTAACACTGAGATAGAGCAACCCCCCACACTTGCCGAGCGGCGCAAAACCGTCACCTCTGCCAATTTTGTTATCATCAAGAACCAACTTATGCAAAAAAGGCATTTTTGGCAGGTCGACAATGTCTTCTGGAGTCAGCTCGCACATTTTCAACTCCAGTGTTTCTAATTTTTGCAGGGTTTTTAAGACACTGACGATGTCGTGCGGAACAGTAGTATCAAAAACAGCCACCCTGGCGATTCTGTTTATTGTTGAGATGGCTTGAACGTTCTGAGGCGTTACATGCAGATTCCAAATCAGGAGGGATTTTAGGTTTTTCAAGCGTTCAATACCATCAAGACGGTGCTGATACTGTTGAAGAAGAGCACTGTCTTCCTGTTTCGAGACTTTGGCAAGTATGTACTGGCCAACAACAAGTGATCTAACTGCACCGGCAGGATTGATCGACGAAAGTGGAATCTCCGGTGGAAGGCTGTGCTTCACTCTGTCGGCATCGGTCCAACGGTCAAATTCTCGAATATTAAAGAGCAGATTGGAGTCTCCTTTTTCCTCCGTTGGCGGCGATTCAATCTTTTTGGCGCTTTGAGTGAAATGAGCATAGGTAAGGGCTCCGCCGACACCCAGAAGCAAAGCCGCCACACTTGCGCTTGCGACCAATCTAGTCATCGAATGCTTTGATATGGTATTAGGTTTGGTGCCATCGCCTTGTGACAGCTTGTTCAAATTTTCCTGAACACAAAGCAGGTCAGCACGCATATCCGCTGCAGATTGATAGCGATCGTCTGGATCTTTCTCAATAGCGGCATAAACAATCGCTTCCATATCAAAATCAAATTCCGCCTTCAATGGCTCGACTGTTCCAACCCCCCCAGCGATCATCAAATCGGTCATCTTGGGCGGAGTTGCGGAGCGATGCATTGTCACCGTTTCCATCATGGTTTCGCCACGAAACGGTGGTTTACCGGTAAGAGCTTCAAAGAGCATGCAGCCAACTGCATAGATATCTGAGCGACCATCAACGTGAGAAGAGTCTGAGCTCTGCTCTGGGCTCATATAGAGCGGGCTTCCCATGACCTGGCCTGTTTGCGTCTGCCAGGCCGCCTGTGGATCTTTCACTTTTACCTTGGCGATACCGAAGTCCATCAGTTTGACCTGCACTCTGTCAGTTTTGCCGATACGCTGAATCATTACGTTGGCTGGCTTCAGATCGCGATGGATAATACCCTTCTGATGCGCGTGCGAAAGACCATCCAATATCTGAATGAATATTTCCAATGTCTCGGGAATCGAGATGCGGCCTTTGGCTGCGATGACTTCGTCGAAGGTCTGACCTTCAAGGAAGTCCATAACTAAAAACGGGCGATTTTCTTCATCGAATCCAAAATCAAAGACATTGACGATGTTTGGATGCTTGAGCGCAGCATAAGCGCAGGCTTCACGTTGAAAGCGCAACACCATTTTTTCTGAAGAAACCGCCGAAATCAGCTGTTTGATGGCGACCACGCGATCAAGATTCTTGTCTCTGGCTTTGTATACAACGCTCATGCCGCCCGAGCCGAGCGAGCCCAGGTGGTCGTAACGGTCGCTCATCTGAAGAATTTCGCTTTGCTGCGTCGGCACTGGCACCGGCTGATGCGGTCCTGACTCGTGCTGTTTGAGGCTGGTGCCGTCACGAGGACACTTCTCTAAGCCCGGAATGACCGGCAACGCGCACTTCGGACAAATGCGCTGCTGAAAGGCGAGCACGGACAATTCCGAGCTGAGCCTGACCCGTTTGGTCCGCCCCGAATCCTTTTGCTTCTCTTCGGTCATGTATTTCCTTCAGCGGTTAGGCAAATAGATACCTTGCAGGTTTCCCGGTTTTCCCTTCCTATCCGTAATTTTTCCCAAAAATAGTCCAACACCTACATTGGAAAGGCAAAACGTCCGATTTATCGCGGGTCGTCCCCTTCGACCATACCCCGAATGTCTTCAATATTGCTGTGCTTTATCTTGAGAATTGGATTTGCTTTCTTCAGCTTTATCACTGCGGCATCGGAAAGCTTGGTGCCTAATGCGCTCCAAAGCTAAATGATAGAGGTTTGGCAAACGGGCGAAGTACCTTAGGGAGCCAACCGGCAGCACTGTGTCAGTAATTCTTTCCCACAAGAGCCTGCAAATCGTCAAAAACTCAAAATCGCTACTGGCTCAATGGCGGCATAACAACAGAGTCGATCACATGAATCACGCCATTGGAACAAGGAACATCGCTAATTTTCACTAGTGCTTTATCCACAAAAAGCGAACCGCCTTTCTCGGAGAAGCTGATCTCGTGACCTTCCAGCGTCTTTATGGATTTCATGGTGCGCAACGCTTTTCCACTTAGCTTGCTGCCTTCAATAACGTGATATGAAAGCACTTGCTTCAACTTTTTCTTGTTGGCAAACAGCGATTGAACATCGTCACCGGGAATCGTCTTGAATGCCTTATCGCTCGGCGCAAAAACCGTGAATGGACCTTTCCCTTTTAGCGTCTTGTCTAATCCAAATGCTTGTTCCAACCCATCAAGCAGAGTCGTAAACTGCGTGATTTCATTATCCTTCAATGTATTGACAATGTCCTTTGGGGTTCGCTCAAATCCTTCTTTTTCCGTATACCGTTTCGTTTTCCCCTGTCCCTCGCTGCGTCTGCTGTCAGTCGAGCCGCCGTCCGTCGCAAGCGAAGCACCACATATGGAGGCACTCAAAACAATCGCGGAAATGGCGGCAGTCGAACCGAAAATTACTCTATTTTTCATATCAAGCGTTCTCATAATAGTTACAAACAAGTGAATCATAGAAGTCTACACCAATCGAAAACACAATTTGCACACAATCCAAATTCGGGTGCGTGCTAAGCTAGGTTCATCTATCCGTCGAGCCATACAAGCATGCTAAGACAGTTTACACATGTATTAGTGTTACTGAGTTTCAGCTGCCCATCTGCATTTGTGTTTACACAAACAGCACTGGCACATGACTCACGCGCCGACCATCATCATTCACAGAAAACTGCGGCGAAAAAGACACACAAAGAACAAAATTTTGACCCATGGCGCCTTTTGGAACTAGCGATGACACCAGCATACGCTGCAACCTCCAAGGTGAGCATACTTATGAATGGCGGATATCGCTACGTTCGATCGGACGGAATGCCAAATCACGCCACCGGTGCATTTCCCAACGCGGGCAATCCAAATACGATTTCCGAACAAATATACGACTTCCGCATGCCAAGCCAACCTCAGTTTGCAACACGCACAACGCCACTGGGTATGGGGCGATTTGGCGTTGCTATAAACGGAATTCCATTTGACCCCGGAGCCAATGAGTTTTACAACGGAGATCCTTCGACCGGATGGCAGTATGAGGCAATGTATCTGGGTTCTCGCTTGGGGCTCGATCAAAACAACGCCCACGTACAGCCCAATGGAGCGTATCACTACCACGGCATTCCCACCGGGCTCATGCAAAAACTGGGCAAGCTCAACCGTCCGGTTTTGCTTGGCTATGCCGCCGATGGCTTTCCCATATATGGGCCGTTTGGGTACCAAGATGCAAAAAATTCCAAATCGAGGCTGACAAAGCTTCGATCGAGCTACAAGCTGCGCACCGGAAACCGCAAAAGCGGTCCCGGCGGACGTTATGATGGGGCATTCACTCAAGACTACGAGTACGTTAAAGGTGCAGGAGATCTCGATGACTGCAATGGAAGAATAGGTGTAACGCCTGAGTTTCCCAAGGGCACGTACCACTATGTTATTACCGAGACTTTCCCATACATTCCTAGAGGCTTTAAAGGAATTCCGGACCAGACATTTGCAAAAGGACCCGGCGGCTTTGGAGGTCCCGGAGGACCTCCTGGATTCGGCGGTGGTCCGGGCAGTCGTGGGGGGCGATTTGGACCCGGTGGACAGCACGGCGGATTCGGCAGTGGACCCATGCATCCCAATCAAAGTGGACATCAAGGTTTTGGACCCCCGGGCGGGCCGGAAGGTGAGTTCGGTCAAGGGACTGCCGGTGGTCCCCCTGGATTTGAGCCCGGCGGCGGGTTTGGACCTCCCGGCCGCTTCGGCAATTCTCAGGGACAAGGCAGTCAGGGCCGCCAAGGCTATGGACAAAACATGCACGGGGGCAGGCAGGGCTATCAACACTCGCAAGGATCGCATTACGATCCCGATCGTTTCGGCACAAACAATCGCGGGATCGGCACTACTGGTGGTGGCATCCCGAGCGGCGACCCAAGCGGCGGTGCGGGCGGCTTCGGCGGCGCACCTCGTGGTGGCGGCGGTTTCGGCGGACCTCCCGGTGGCGGCGGTTTCGGCGGACCTCCCGGTGG
>CAZCZI010000027.1:6861-27790 GCA_964503045.1 uncultured Candidatus Obscuribacterales bacterium | reverse complement strand
GCGGCGGTTTCGGCGGACCTCCCGGTGGCGGCGGTTTCGGCGGACCTCCCGGTGGCGGCGGTTTCGGCGGACCTCCCGGTGGTGGTGGTTTCGGCGGACCTCCCGGTGGTGGTGGTTTCGGCGGACCTCCCGGTGGTGGTGGTTTCGGCGGACCTCCCGGTGGCAGCGGTTTCGGCGGACCTCCCGGTGGTGGCGGATTTGGTGGCCCTCCCGGTGGCGGCGGATTTGGCGGCCCTCCCGGTGGCGGCGGTTTCGGCGGACCTCCCGGTGGTGGCGCATTTGGTGGCGGAGGATTTGGTCCTCAAGGCTCACCTGAAGGTGGTGGCTTCGGTCCTCCACCGGGCGGATTCAGCTCGAGCGATATGGGTCCACCAGGTGCTGGTCCTCCAGGAGCCAGTTCTAAAGGCAAAAATAAAGTTGATCCGTCAGGAGCACGTCCTGGCGGTTTTGAGCATGATGGAGCGCCTAAGCCACAAGTTCAACCAACCAAAGACGAGCGCCCCCAGCAGATCGAATCTACAACTCAAGAACAACCTCCCAAAGGTTCAGAAAAATGATCAATCTAAACTGGACAAGCATAGCTACAATCGCAGCAGTCGCCTGCTTTTCGATTGGGTCTATTTACGGACTCCTTGCAGGACCCGCATGCTGGCAATGTCTTTCGAGCAAAAGTGTAAAAATGCAAAGCTCCACCGTCTTTGTGAAACGACAAACAAGTTGCGAGTTTCAACAACCTACATACGGCACAAAAAGCGAGGAGCGTTGGCAGTGCAGTCACTGCCGTCGAAATTGGCGACCTCTGACACCATGGCTACGGTGTTGGTAGTTTCGGCTGCTTATCATCAGGGGTGCTGATTAAGGAAGTCGGCTTATCTCCTGAATCAGCAACAGATTTGTTTGAAGGAACCGTCAGAGTCAACTCCAGGAGTCCAAGATCCTTTCCATAGGGGTGGAGACTTACAGGAACATTGAGTACTCCTGGTAGCTCCTGCGATCTCGAGAGAAATACGTCACCTTTGACTGACTCGCCAGGAAAGAGAACACGTTGCCCAAAGCGACGTTCTGCAAGTTTTCTGCGACTTTGATCGCGTCCGTAGAATGCGACTCCGCCCTCATGATTCTTTTGAACGACGTCCACCACCACTGGTATCACACCGATGCTACCAATGGATAAAGCTATGGAGAGTGTATCTCCAGGCAATAAGTTTTTCCTCGGCGGCCGAATTACCTGATTGCGTAAGAGGACCTGCTGCCGCACCTTTTCGGTGGCAGACCAAGCCGCGTCACCATTGAGCATCAGCGTCCTCTTTCCTTTGTTGGACACTGTGATAGTGATTGTCTTTAGATCGTCGGCGATCGCAGCTGCTCCTACTAATTCGCTTGTAGATAGATATCCAGTAAGAGGAGGTTCTGCAGCCTTATCGTTTTGCAGCGAAAGTGGATCTTCGCGAGCCTGCGACCCATCGACCGAGCCGGGAGATGGTTTTGCAAGATCCACAGTGGTTGTGGTAACTCCGCGCAGCGGCACGGGCTCCTGATCTTGCGCGAAGACCGCGCAAACGCAATAGCAAGCAGACAGAAGCAGGCTGAACAGTACGATCAGTGTGTTGCGAGCTGGAGGTTCCGATGCCATTATGAACTTGCTCCTATGACGAGATCTTCCAGAATCTTTCCATCTCGCATCTTGACCACGCGATTGGCATGACTGGCAGTTTCTCCATCGTGAGTAACAAGAATAACAGTGATGCCTTCAGATACCAATTTATTGAACAATGCCATAATCTCTTTCGCGGTCGCACTATCGAGTGCACCCGTAGGTTCGTCAGCAAGCAAAATGCGCGGCGAATTGACAATAGCGCGCGCGATAGCGACACGCTGTTGCTGTCCTCCGGATAGCTCGTTTGGTCTGTGAGTCATGCGCTCCGATAATCCGACTTCCCTCAGAGCTTCTTGGGCGCGCTTCAAGCGCATCTCACGCTTTACCCCTGCATAAACCAAAGGCAGCATCACATTTTCGAGAGCAGTCATCGAAGGCATGAGGTTAAACTGCTGAAAGACGAATCCGATGGTTCGATTGCGAATCTCAGCCAATTCATCGTCGGTGCGCAATCCGATTTCGGTTCCTTCCAATTTGTAGCTTCCGATAGTGGGGCGATCGAGACATCCGACAATATTCATCAAAGTGGATTTGCCAGAGCCGGATTGCCCCATTATCGCGACATACTCACCGTGCGCGATATCGAGAAATAATCCTTGCAGGGCATGCACCGGTTCTGCGCCTTGATTGTAAACTCTCCATACGTCACGCAATTCGATCAGATTCATGACACTACTCCGATCTCAAAGCGACGATTGGATCTAACTTGGCCGCTTTCCGCGCAGGATAGATTCCGAAAAACAGCCCAATCCCGAGTGAAACGCAAAAGGCCATCACCACCGATGATGGCGTGACTATGGTTTTCCATGAAGCGAATTGTGCTATGGATTGCGAACCAAAAACGCCCAGCGCGATGCCCAAGATTCCGCCAGTGAGCGACATCATAACGGCTTCAAAAACAAATTGCGCCATGATTTGAGCATACTTAGCACCGATTGCTTTTCTGATGCCGATTTCTTTTGTTCTTTCTGTCACAGACACCAGCATGATGTTCATAATACCGATGCCGCCAACTAAGAGAGAAATTCCAGCTGTGGCACCCAGTAACAGAGAGAAGACTCCAGTAATAGATTGAGCGGTCTGCATGATGTCGCTTTGAGTGCGAATCGTGAAATCATCTTCTTCCGGATTTTGAATTCCATGACGCATGCGCAAAAGATTCGTAATCTGAAACTGGGCTTGCAGATCTTGGTCTTCTTCTGCTCGCACCAGAATGTTTCTCACTGCCCGTCCAGTGACAGCATTGATTCCAATAAGCGTGGAGTAGCCCGTGGAGAGCGGAATGAAGACTTGATCGTCCATGTCCATCATTTGCGTAACGCCTTTATGTTCCATTACGCCGATCACTTCAAATAGTTCCCCCCTGATAAGAATCTGCTTGCGCATTGGGTTCTCTTCGCCAAAAACAGATTGTGCAACAGTGTCACCTAACACGCAGACGCGGGCGCTTTGTTCAACATCTTTTTCAGAAAAAAATCGCCCACGTTCGGGATAGAAATTGCGAATCTCGGGATACGAGGGTTCTGTCGCAACAACAGATGTGCTGGTGTTGTGCTCACCGTACTGCACCTGAAACTGACCGTTGAACTGAGGCGCAACATCTTTAACGGCCGGACAGTTTTGTTTTATCGCCTCAGCATCTTCATAAGTGAGTGTGGCAGCAGTGCCGTGCCCTTGCGATATACTGGCCGTACTCGCGGCACCAGGTCTTACATAAATCAAATTGACGCCTAGCGATTGCACTTGCGCTTCGGCTTCGGTTTTGGCGCCTTGCCCAATTGCAAGCAGCGTAATGACAGATGCGATGCCGATTACAATTCCCAAAATCGTGAGGGCACTTCTGAGCCGATTACTCAGAATTCCTTGAAGGGACAGCGATATCAGCTCGAGTATACCCATAACTCACCGTTAGAAGCCGCCGCCTCGGCGACCGCCACCACCGAGTCCACCTCGACCAGGTAACAATCCGCCAGCCTGCCCTCTATTGTCTCTTTGACCGTAGCCCTCTTTTGCAAGCTGATCGCGAGACAAGCCTTGAAACAGTTTATCGTCGGCAGCCAAGCCCTCAGTGATGACAGTATCTCGACCGACTGTCGGTCCTGTCTTTACTGATTTGAATGTCGGCTCACCTTTTTCATTCGGCACATAGACACCCGACTGCCCTCTTCGCGAGATAACACAGACAGTGGGGATGAGCACTGCGTTTTTCAGCTCACCGACGTTGAACTTTGCACTGACGTTCATTCCGGCTAAGAGTTGATTTTTTTTGTCATCGCTGACGATGGCGTGCACCTCGAATGTGGTGACGTTGGAAGTAACGATCGCTGCCGGAGCAATCTGCGTCACACGCCCATGGAAGACCTTTCCTGGATACGCGGTTGCTGTAATGTCCACTTCTTGACCGATTGTGATTTTCGAGATGTTGGCTTCAGAAACTTGAGCGACCATCTCCAAACTTCCTGCAAGCGCAACAATCGAACTCGAAGTTGCAGAAGTAGTGGCCGCTGATGTAGTCGGGGTTACGATCGCACCGGCATCTGTATATTTCTGCGTGATCACTCCGTCAAAAGGGGCGCGTATGATCGTGTCGTTTAACAAACTTTGGCTGTATATCATCTGCCCTTTTGCTTGCTGCGCATTGTGCCAGGCAGCATCGATTTCTTCTTTTCGGAAACCGGCTTTGGCAAGATCGTGCTGCTCTTCGATCACATTCAATTCTTCGATGCTTTGCGCTTTCGACTGCGCAGCTTGTTTCAACTCACGCTCGAGAGCGTGCACTTGGGAGCGCGTAACTTCGGCCGCTGTTTCGGCATCGATCTTTGCTTGTTCTGAAACAGCACCCGCACCTGAGAGCATCGCTTGCCTTTGAGCAAATGATTCGTCACGTTTCAGCTGAGCCGAGAGCGCTTCCATTTGCGCCTGTAGGCGGTTTATGTTTTCCTGCGCCTGCTGGACGACCCTACCGCCCTTAAGCTCGTTGTACTTTGCCTGTGCGATTTCTTGCGGGCGATTGCCATGCTTCATTTTCTCGTAGTTGTCGAGACTAGCCATGTAGGCACCGCGCGCGGACTCGAACTGACCCCGCAAGTTGCTGTCGTCCATGTACGCAAGAACTTGCCCCTGTTTGACGTGATCGCCCTGTTTCACCATCAGGCGCTTAAGCAATCCTGTTTGTTTCGGACTAATCTTCACCTCAGCCAACGGCCGTATCAGACCAGTCGCAACGACCGATATTTCAGCCCTTCCCACCCTGGCCTTGACGATATTTTTGCTGATTTCGGGATCTGGGCCGCTTTTTCTGAAGCAAAACCACCAAGCCGCAGTTCCGGCAGCCCCCACCAGTGTGAGAAAAACCAGGAATAGGACGAGTTTTTTCCTCCCTCCTGGTCTAACGCCGGTAAGTTTTGGGGTGCCTGTTTGCTGGTTCATCATAAGCTCTGTTTGACGTAGTGTGGGTTTAGTTGTTCCGAAGCACTGCGTCTGGATTTGCGCTTATCGGTCTGGGATACTCCGTGGTTAGCTTATCCACGGATATCAATCCAGTATCCCTTAGAAGTTGTGCCTGGGCAATGTTGAAGTTGATAACAGCCTGGGCATGAGTGGTCAAAGCCGTTACATAATCACGCTGGGCTTGAATCAATTCAAGATTGATACCCTGCCCGTAGGTTACCCGTAAGTTGGCCAATCTGAGCTGTTCGGTCGAGGAGATCAGCCCTTCGGCAGCCACCTGAACTTGCTCCTTAGCGGTCAGCATGTTGAGGTAAGAGGATCGGACCTGTTGCACCACGTTGAGATACTGTTGATTGGAGTTCAACAAGGCTTGACGGGCAAGCGCTCGGGCAGACATTGTATTTGCGACATCGGGAATACCCATGTTGGGAATTGCAAAAGTCAAATCGAAGCCGGCACTTACCGAATATCCGCCACTACCACTGATACCAATACCCCCACCGCCACCGCCTGTCGGAATGATTACGGTAGAACCAGAAAGACCGCTGGTACCGCCCCCACTGTTACTGCCACCGCCATTTCTTTGACTTTCAGTGACCGAACTAAAGAATTGCATGGTCGGATACAACGGTGCTTGTGCGATCTGGATATTTCGATTTGCCGCCAAACGAAGATTTTCATACTGCTTGAGCTCGGGACGCAAACGAAGAGCCACAGCCAAAAGTTCGCTGATTGAGGTTGTCGGCTGAATCAATCGCAGTTCGCGCACCTCGGATTCCTGAGGCACGAAATTGATTGCCATACTCGTGTTCAAGACCTGTGCAAGAGCAAGCGCCGACTGCCTGAGCACCACCTGTTGCTGCAGCATCGCTTGCTTGTCCAAAGCCAGCTGCGTTCGCGATTGATAGATTGCAAAATTGGTGCCGACACCTGCGTTTTTCAACTGCTCGTTGAGTCGAAGCTGGGTCCGTGACAGCTCTACTGATTTGACACGAATTTGTAAGAGTGTTTGGTTGAGTACGAGATCGTAGTATCGCCGATACGCATCGAGAAGAGCATCATTAATGGTGGCATAATATTGGCTCTTAGCCGCTCTGGTTTTGTACAAATTCGACAAGATGCCATAGACCACGCGACCACCTTGAAACACCGGAAAACGCAGGGTGCTTGAGGTTGTGTAAATTCGGCTGATGGCTGAGCCTTGATTATTGAGTTGCTGCCCGCGATAGGTCAACGTGTAGTCAGGCGCCAAACGACCGATTGCACCCCAATACAAATACTTCTGAGAGTCATATCCCGCCGCAGAAATTCTGATGGGAAGATTGTTCTCGAGAGTTGACAGCAGCACCTTCTTGAGCGAAACAGGCTCGTTGAAAGTGGCCTCCAACTTGATAGGCGGTAGCTTTCCGCCACCAATCGGCAAAAGCTCAGATGCCGGAATCGGGCTAAGAGGCACTACCTCTGCTTCTTTCCGTTGAGCATCGGTCAAGGATGGATCAGATGAGCTGGCGGAGTACGGTGCAGTTCCTCCGGTTGGAACCGGGTAAAGCTGGTCCAGACTGGACGATGGACTTGGCGATGGAGATGGGTTTGGCGATGAAGATGGGCCTGGCGATGGTGCTGAGCTCGGCGCAGACACTGGGCTCGGTGCCGTCGGCTGCGCCAGTACCGCCTGATGCGACAAAAAAGCAAGCAAACTCAGCAAAACAAATGGTTTTCTATTAGGCATACATGTATAGACGCATAAACCATGCCAAGGGTGCAAGTCTTGCCCCTAAATTATCGTTTACTTTTCAGTAACTCATTAGCGTTTTCAAGATTTGGCGATCGCGGCTCGATCACACCCGGTGTGGCTCGAAGTGAGTTTTTAAGATGAACGATCTTTGGTCGCACATACCTTGTATACGTTCAATATAAAGCCGAAACTTTCGGATCATGCATCCAGGTGACTTTTGGCAACATAAAACGAACCCAAAAAAGGCTGGGCTGAACCCCGTCAACCCCTGCCTAATCTAGTCTTCCGCCCTGCAATTGTTGTTGTTTTTGATCGAATGGACGAGTTAGCCCAGCCAACCTGATATCCTTTTCATTAAAATTTGCAGCTGTGTTTGGTGCCCTTGGTGCCAAACGGGAGTGGAAACGATGTTCGACATTTTCAAAAAGCAGTTTATCGACGTAATCGAATGGACCGAAGACCAAAACAAAGGCGTCCTGGCATATCGCTTCCCCACAATGGATAAGGAAATTCAAACGGGCGCGCAACTGACCGTTCGCGATTCTCAAATGGCGCTTTTCGTTAATGAAGGCAACATCGCTGATGTCTTCAGCCCCGGCAGATATGAGCTGTCGACCAAAACACTCCCGATTTTGACCACACTTATGAACTGGGACAAGATGTTTAAATCCCCGTTCAAATCAGAAGTTTATTTCTATTCGACACGCGAGCAATTAGATCAACGTTGGGGAACCCAGCAACCAATCACGATACGCGACAAAGAGTTTGGTCCAATCAGATTGCGCGCGTTTGGAACCTTCTCCTATAAGATTGAAGAACCAACCACGTTCTACCAAAAACTAAGCGGCTCAAGCGAGTTCTATACCGTCAACGATCTCGATGGACAGCTGCGTTCGCAAATCATCACGACATTAGCGTCGACATTTGGAAAAGGCGAGACACCATTTCTGGATCTCGCTGCCAACCAACTGAAGTTGTCCGAAACATTGAAGAAGGACATGGATCTCGTCTTCATGAACTACGGATTGCAACTGGCATCATTCCTGGTGCAAAGCATTACGTTGCCGGAAGAACTGCAAGAGTATCTCGACAAACAATCGCAAATGAATCTCGTCGGCGATCTCAAGAAGTATGCGCAATTCCAAGCAGCCGACAGCATCAAAGATGCCGCTCAAAGCCCTGGCGGACTGGCTGCAGCGGGTGTCGGACTTGGCGCTGGTGCTGTGCTCGGACAAGCATTCATGGGCGCTACTGGTTCACTTACAGGTGATTCATCAGCACCGAAAGAAGATCCGTTTGTTGTTCTTGAGAAACTGCAAGGATTGCTGACTAAAGGCATCATTACTCAAGAAGAATTCGACAAGAAAAAGGCCGAAATCCTGAAGAACATCTAGATGATTACGCTTTCTTGCCCATCATGCGGAGCCGAGGTAGTATTCCGGTCGAAAGCCTCTGTGTTTGCCGTTTGCAGCTTCTGCAAATCGACACTTGTCCGGCAGGACATGAACCTCGATTTGTTAGGAAAGATGGCCGAATTGCAAGATGATCCGACACCACTTCAAGTTGGTACTAAAGGAACATTCTCAGGTCAAACTTTCGAATTGATAGGCAGGCTGAAAGTCGCATACGACGATGGCTCATGGAATGAATGGTACGCAATGTTCGGCGGCGATAAGGTCGGCTGGCTGGCTGAAGCGCAGGGTTTCTATGCCGTGTGCTTCCCTTTCGAGGGGCGCATTTTTAGCATTCCAAGAGAAGACGAAATAATGCCCAAGACAGTTGTCGACTTATCGCCGCAGGGAAAATTTCAGGTCGAAGATATGCGCGAAGTGCATTGTGTTTATAGCGAGGGCGAACTGCCAATGAATGCAGTGAAAGGCCGAAAATCTTTGAGCGTGGACTTAGCCGACCACGATGGCGGCATGGCTACCATCGAATACGCCGATCCCGAAACTCGTGTCTTCATCGGTGAGTACGTAGAATTTGACGATCTCCAGTTTCAAAATCTGAGGCACATAGATGGCTGGTAATCGCGACGTAAGGGAAGCTTCAGATCAGAAACTGACGACAGGCAAACCTCGCGTCAGGAATTTCGAGTGCCCCAGCTGCGGTGCCTCTGTGACAATCAGATGCCCTGGCAGTTCATTGTCTGCAGTATGCGATAGCTGCAAAACAGTCATCGATGTAACCAACGAAAACTACTTCATCCTCTCTCAGTATCACGGCAAAACCGATTATTGGAAGCCGGTGATCGAACTGGGTGCAAGAGGCGAGTTGAAGGGGCGAAAGTGGGAAGTCATCGGATTTCTGGTTCGAATGGATGTGGGCAGCAGCTACACGTGGGAAGAGTATCTTCTCTTCAATCCATACTATGGGTATCGATGGCTCACCCTCAACGCGGGACATTGGAGTCTGGTTACACCGATAAAGAAGAAACCCAGATCGAAATGGATTTCCAGCATCGAATTTGATGGCAGGCAGCACAAACTGTTCTATCAAGGGCAGGCTTCGGTTCTCTATGTGCTCGGTGAATTTTACTGGCGCGTCGTCATAGATAGTCGTGTATTTATGCGCGACTACATCAGCCCGCCTTATATGCTGTCATCCGAAGAGGACGACAAAGAGCTCACTTGGAGTGTGTCCGAGTACGTGGAGCCAGGTGAAGTTGCAAAGGCATTCGACCTCAAGATCAACAGCCTTCCGAGACCGGTCGGTATTGCGCCTAATGAGCCTTCGAAAAAAACTGGCGAATGGAAAAGCATTCAAAAAATGTGGTTTCTCTTCGTCATCATCATTACCGTGCTTGAAATTTTCCACATCGGTGGTTCTAGCAACAAAACTGTTTTCTCCGACAATCTCGTCTTCAAAACAAACAGCAAGAGTCCGACATCCATAACAACAAAAGTGTTCACTTTGGAAAAGGACAACGCAAATATCGAGTTGAAAGTGACTGCAGATGTGGACAACAGCTGGTTTTATACTGCAGTCGATCTGGTCAATGATAAGACCAATGAAGCGTTCTCAATGGAAAGATCATGCGAGTACTACCACGGCTATTCCGACGGTGAATCATGGAGCGAGGGAAGCACTTCCGCCACCGGGTCACTGTCGCAAATTCCGGCCGGCAACTATTACATGAATATCGATTATGAAAGTGGCTCATTCCCAATGGCTGGTATCGACAAGACATTCTCAATTCAGCTCATTCGTGACGTGCCTAACTACTCAAACTACATGTTTGCCTTAATGTTCCTCTCGCTGGTTCCAATCATGTCTTGGTGGAGTACGCGCTCAGAAGAAGTAGCGCGATGGTCACAAAGCGACTACTCCCCGTATGCAAGCAGCTCTGATGACTAAGGAGTATTTCAGTGCCTAAGTTTTATTTCGTATCAGGAATAGCGATTTGCGTGATGTTCATCTATGGAATCTTCTCGGGTTGGAGACTGTTCGACGACTCGGGCAACAACGCAAAGATCAAGGGAGCCAGTGCGTATCACAAGTAGGTAAGTAGGAGGAAGAATTGTGGATCCAGTTGTGACAGCCTTAGCAGTAAAGCACATAGTAGCCGCCGTCGTGTTTTCACTCGTCGGTTTGGTTATCTTGTGGATTTCATTCATTGTTTTTGACCAAATCACGCCAGGAGATCTTTGGAAGGAAATCGTGACTGAGAAGAATCTGCCGTTAGCCATTACCCTTGGTGCTACCACTTTGGCGGTAGCGCAAATCATCGCAGCTGCAATTCACGAGTAATATTTCAGCGCCGTGACATATCCACTACTGATAACCGCTTTTGTCATTTCAACCTGCGGTCTGGTCTACGAACTAATGGCCGGCACCATTGCCAGCTAT
Organism: uncultured Candidatus Obscuribacterales bacterium; assembly: GCA_964503045.1. Classification (GTDB taxonomy): domain Bacteria; phylum Cyanobacteriota; class Vampirovibrionia; order Obscuribacterales; family Obscuribacteraceae; genus CAYZJR01. The sequence goes on along the minus strand of CAZCZI010000027.1, from coordinate 17,099 downwards.
TTGCTTGGTGATTCAGTCACGCAGTTTTCCACCGTCATTGGTGTCTACTTGTTTTCGATGGGGATAGGATCTTTCCTGTCAAAATTCATTGACAAAAAGCTCGTCCTCATCTTTGTGCAAGTTGAGCTGTTGGTAGGATTGGTCGGTGGTACTTCCGCCGCCATCCTCTTTTTATGCTTCGAGCACGTGGAGAGTTTTCGGGTTCTCCTGTACAGTCTCGTGTCAATCATAGGCATCTTGATTGGACTTGAGGTGCCGCTTTTAATGCGCATCTTAAAGGATCGCCTTGACTTCAAGGAATTGGTATCGCAAGTTTTCACATTTGATTACATAGGCGCTTTGATCGCTTCGATCCTCTTTCCCATGTTGCTGGTTCCTCATCTTGGTCTAATCAGAACCTCATTTCTCTTTGGACTGTTCAATATATTGGTTGCAATATGGACATTGCATCTATTTCGCAACGAGCTTCCATGGCTGCGTTTGTTGCGTTCTACTGCTGTGACACTTGCCGTGGCATTGGTATGCGGCTTTGCATTCTCTGAAAAGATAATGTCCATCGCTGAAACATCAACATTCTCAGAGTCAATTATTTATTCGACGTCTACACCGTATCAGCGCATAGTGATTACAGGCAACGGCAAAGATGTGAGGCTGTTTCTCAACAACAATCTTCAATTCAGCTCGCGTGATGAGTATCGCTACCATGAAGCTCTAGTGCACCCAGCCATGGGCAGCATTGCAGAGGCAAAAGATGTTTTGGTATTAGGTGGCGGCGACGGGCTTGCTGTAAGAGAAATTCTAAAGTATCCATCAGTACGCTCTGTAACCCTGGTCGATCTCGACAAAGACATGACAGACCTTTTTAGAGAACAAGATTTGCTGTCTAGACTGAATGATCATTCGCTGCAAGATGATCGCGTTTCGGTCATCAACCAAGATGCATTCATTTGGTTGAGAAAGTGCAATCGCAAGTTCGACTTCATCGCTGTCGACTTTCCAGACCCGGGAAACTTCTCACTAGGGAAGCTGTATAGCGACACGTTCTACAAAACTTTGAAGACCGTTCTTCAACCGAATGGTGCGATCGTCATTCAAAGCACCTCTCCGTACTATGCAAAGAATTCCTATTGGTGTGTCGTCAACACATTGAAATCGATCGGACTCGAGACGACACCGTACCATTGTTATGTTCCATCGTTTGGAGACTGGGGCTACGTCATTGCGACAAACGCTCCATTCGAACCGAAACACAACTATCCCGACGGGCTGCGGTTCGTGTCTGCAGAAAGCGTGACTCAGATGATGTCATTTCCAAAGGACATGCAGCCGACAGTGCAATGCGTAAACAAGTTGAACAATCAAGCTTTAGTTCATCTATTTGAATCGGAATGGTCCGAATATGTCGAGGCCCATTAGTCGAGCGACATTTCTAAAACTGGCCGGGGGCGTGGCTGTTGCCGTAGCCTCAGGTGCATTTCTCTGGGAGTGGCACCAACGACCCACTAGAATTCCTTGCCGTTTGCTTGGTCCTTCGCGAACACTTGGTCACAAACTTCGAGATGGCGCACCAACAGGCACCGCTAGCGGTGCGCCGGCAATTGAGGCTAAAGTGGCTATTATCGGAGGTGGCATCGCTGGTCTTTCAGCTGCATGGTGGCTTCAAAAACAGGGAATGTCAGACTTTGTCATTCTGGAGCTCGAGAAGGACGTCGGCGGCAACTCATCGTACGGTGCCAACAACGTTAGTGCATATCCATGGGGTGCGCACTATATTCCATTGGCAAACGAAGAGTCAAAGTACGTACGAGAACTCTTCCAAGAGCTCGGCATTATCGAACGTTTCGATGAAGATGGTCTGGCGGCTTACAATGAGTTGTATCTTTGCCACGATCCTCAAGAGCGCTTGTGGAAAGATGGAACCTTTCAGGAGGGCTTGGTACCAAAGCGTGGGCTGCGCGATAAAGATGAGGACGAAATTTCTGATTTTTTCCATATAGTCCATTCGCTTAGAAATGAGCGCGGTTCTGATGGAAAGCCGGCCTTTGCAATTCCACTCGCCTATAGCTCACAAGACGAGAAGTACCTCAAACTCGACACAATATCAATGTCTGAATGGTTGAGAGACAACAAATTCAGATCGCGACCACTCTTGTGGTACGTGGACTATTGCTGCAAAGACGATTACGGAGCAAAGGCCGAACATGTTTCAGCCTGGGCCGGGCTTCACTATTTTGCAGGTCGCCGTGGACATGCTTCAAATGCTGAAACCAACTCGGTCGTTACTTGGCCGGAAGGAAACGGATACATAGTCAAACAACTGAAAGAAAAGTTGAAAGACCACATCAAAACAGGTGTTGCCGTTTATCACATATTGCAAAAAGACGGCAGTGTCATTGCAAACTATTTAGACCCGGAGAGTGGCGCTCTAGCTTATGTCAAATCCGAACAAGCAATTTTTGCCGCTCCAAGATTTGTCGCCAATCACATTATTGAGCGCGCCGAGTCCGACAAAGCTCAACACCATGACCTTGTATACGCACCATGGATGGTAGCCAACGTTACACTGAAATCTCTTCCCACCGGGCGCGGAGTTTCGTCGGCTTGGGACAATGTTAATTACTACAGTCCATCACTCGGCTATGTGGTGGCCACTCATCAAAACATAACAACCAGACCAGCTGAGACCGTCATCACACACTATTTCCCTCTGGCCGATCACCCACCGAGAGAAGCGCGAAGAGCGCTCGAAGTAGCTACGACCGAGGAGTGGCTGCGGCGCGTGATAGCCGATCTGGAAAAAATGCATCCGCACATCGCAGAACAAATAGAATCTGTTGATCTTTGGCCGTGGGGACACGGAATGATCAGTCCGCGAGTCGGATATATCTGGGGTGAAACCAGAAAGAAACTGCAAGAGAATGAAGGCAGTATTTTCTTTGCTCACTCTGATATGAGTGGTATCTCCAACTTCGAAGAAGCGCAATACCAAGGCGTCGAAGCCGCAATCAAGATTTTGAAGAGAGTGGCAGCAACATGACGGGTTCAGTGTTAAGTCCGGCGTCCATAAAACAACACGCTCAGCCGTGGTTGTCCTCGGCACCGTGGGATATGCTGCTGATTCTCGCACCTGCGTTTCTCTCTTCGCTGATTGTTATTGTATTCAGAGATCGGCTCGAGAACAGCCACAACTTACCATTGTGGGCTTGGGTCTGCTTCGTTCTGATGATTGACGTAGCGCACGTCTATGCAACATTGTTTAGAACATACTTTGACGAAAATGCATTTTCGAAAAACAAAACACTGCTAACCGCAATTCCTGCATGCTGCTGGATAGTCGGATGCCTGCTACACTCGATTAATGGGTTGCTGTTCTGGACAGCGTTGGCTTATCTCGCCGTGTTTCATTTCATACGGCAGCAGTTCGGATTTGTAGCACTGTATTCTCGAAAAGACCCCGACAGCTTTGCCAAGTTCAAGTGGTTAGACTCGACAGCCGTTTACATCTCGACAATCTATCCGATACTTTACTGGCATGCACATCTGCCGCGCAACTTCAATTGGTTTGTCGAAGGTGACTTCTTCGAATCGATGCCCGCGATAGTTGCCGATGTGGCGTTAATTGTTTACGCGGCGATTGCCATCTTATATGTCTCAAAAGAGATGTTGCTCTTGCGAACAACTGGATTCTTGAACGTACCAAAAACTCTGATAATCACAGGTACAGCGTTGAGCTGGTGGGTTGGAATTGTAATGTTGAACTCAGACATGGCATTTACGATCACAAATGTCGTGACACATGGAATTCCATATATGGCATTGGTCTGGCTCTATCACAGACACAAAGGGGACGACGTTAATACGAAAGCAACATCTAAGAGCACAAACATGGACAAGCTGCGGGTAGTAAGAGACTTCGCGCTCACTTTCGCCCCGGCATTTTTGGTGTTCTTGCTCTTCCTTGCATATTTGGAAGAAGGACTTTGGGCTGGATTTATTTGGAGGGAACATTTAACTGTGTTCCCAACATTTGACAAATTGCCGGTGATCTCCGACCCAACATTCCTCTCGATCTTGGTGCCACTTCTCTCGCTGCCGCAATCCACTCATTATGTGCTTGATGGCTTCATTTGGCGCGTCAAAGACCGAGACAGCGCTTGGTCAGCATGAGCAATCAAAATGTTGTAGCATGCGTGATTGAGCGAGAAAATCGCTTTCTCGTATGCCAACGCCCGCCGCATAAGAGACATGGAACACTGTGGGAGTTTCCTGGCGGAAAACTCGAGGAGAAAGAATCTTTTCTCGAGGCGACAAAACGAGAGTTGCTTGAAGAGCTCGGATTAGAGGTACACTCAATCGGTGATCTCATGTTCTCGATAGTGGACGACGCATCGGGATTTACGATTAACTTCATTCGAGTCGTTGCAGATGGAGAGCCAAAGCTGCTGGAGCACACTGCTTTTGCATGGTTGGAACTCAATGCACTATCGACGGTGCCATTAGCACCAACGGACAAAATGTTTGTCGATCATTTGTCGACGTCTAACTAAACCGGTGTTGCAACCAGCGAATCGATGTCGATGTCTACGGATTCCGAGTCCGCGATCTGCATAAGCGATTTGCGCAGCTCTTTTTGCGTGATCTTCTCGGGCACAAGAATGGTGGCAGTCATGGAGAAGAGTGGTGTGCCTGTTTCCGGAGCGGGAGTAACGCCGGTCTCGACTTCTTGAATGTTGATAGATTGATCGTGCAGGAATGAGGAAACTGTGTGCACGATTCCTTCGTGATCGGCACCACGAACTCTCAGTTTGTACGGAGTATGATTCTTAAATCTGTCAGGTGCAGGCGCGCGCGTTTCCTTCGTTGTCGCGACAATCTTTTCCTTTGACTTCAAGTCCTCGAGATCGTGATTGAGTCCGGCGATTGAATCCTTCTCCACAGTGATAAGCATGATTGCAGCAAACTCACCACCCAAAATACACATGCGGCTCTCTTCGAGATTTGCTTGGTTCTTCACGAAAACTTCTGTGAGTCGAGCTACGATACCAGGGCGATCTTCACCGAACGCAGTGACCAACACTTCAGTTCTCATTGTTGTTCCTCACTTTCTTGCCCGCGAGGGGCTCCACTACAGCTGACAACGGCTCCCAGGCCGTACACAAGCCGATGCCGAAAGTATATCAGCTTGATATCCGGATAGGCATCGGCGTCCCTAGCGACTAGCAGCCTTTTTAGCCTTTGCCGCTAGATCGTCACGGCGCTTTTTGATGCCGGTAAGATCCGGATTTAACTTGATAATGGCGTCGTAATCGCTAATCGCTTCTTTGAGGTGTCCTGCTTTTTCGTAGACGCTCCCTCTAAACTCGAGGTAGTCTGTATTTTTCGGATAGCGATTTACCAACGTGGTGAAATCTTTGATACCGGCTTGAAACTGCCTCATGTCTATGTACAGTTGTCCACGTTGAATGTAGGGCCAACCATGTGTAGCGTCGACAGCAATTGCCGCATCGTAATCCGCAAGCGCCGATTTATTGTTGCCCATGCGGCTCAGTAACTTTGCACGGTAACCCAAAACATCGATGTCCTTCGCGTTCAACTTTATGGATTCGTTGAAGTCCTGCAAAGCCGACTTCAAATTCCCTTTGCTTTGATACCACATTCCTCTACGGAAAAAGGTGCTCGCGATTTTTGGATTGAGCTTGATCGAAGCATCATAATCTCTCTTTGCTGCGTCTGCTTTGTCCAGTCTCTCAAATGACTCACCCCGCTCCGCAAGCGCCTCTGCATGATTCGGTTGCAGTTTCAGGCAGGCACTCAAACAATAGATTGCGCGGTCATCTCGGTTGCGTTTGGCATAGAGTTTTCCAAGCTCGAACAGTTTCTCGGCCTTATTCGCAACACCAGGTTGATCCAGGATTTTTTTCACTTCCAACTCTGGCATCAATCGCGATTGCTTCTCGACAAGAACCATACGATCGCGAATCTTCTTTTCTTCGTCGCCGCGTCTTTCAGATTTGAGGAAGTCCGCATACAGACTCAAAGGAAACGACATACAGAAATCATCTACTCCGAATTCTTTTTCGGTTTCGGAAATCATTTCTTTGTAAATTGTTTCAGCCTCAGATTTCGTCTTCGCATCTTTTGCCAACAACTTAGCCAGCTCAATTCGTTCATTGCTCGGTCTCAAATCAAGCTCTTTCCGTTCTTTCAAAATCTCTCTGTATATATCGATAGCTTCTTGCGGTTTACCTGATGATACGAAGTTTTCCGCCTTTTTAGATTGTCTGAGCCAAACAGCGCTTTTCTCCTGAACGGCTTCAGCTTTGTCTGCTTCGCTCATCGCTAACGTCGGCGTTTGCAGATTCAAAGCGAATGAAATTGCAAGCAAGAGTATCGTCATTCTTTTACGGGAATTCATAATTGTTTCCTTGGAGTTTGGGTTCGGTCTATCGTATCTGTTGTTCTCGCAGCTCGAGTAAATCGTCTACCACCGTCAGTTTCAATAGTATCGTCGGCACCTCTAAGAAGTACTCGTCGAGATGAAGTTGCTTGATTCTTTCATCAATCAGTTTGTGTCCTTTGTGCCAAGAGTCTTGATCTGGCCATTGCGCATATGCGATCCACGTGCCGCTTTCGCTGAGATGAAGACGCGCCCCCAATGACCCGTGGTTATCCACCATTTCTTTCGTTACCACATGCCACGCATCTCGAAAGAGCAGTTCTTTATCCGGACTCACTTTCATTTCGTAAACAATCGCAAGCATGTCGCCTAGTCTCCTTGAACAGATCTCAAAGCTTCCATCGATTCTTCAGTTCCCAACTCAATTCGCACGGCAACGAGATTTCCATTCTTGTCAGACTCTCGATACACCGGAAAGAAACCGTCGCCCCATGAGGTCATAAATGCACATGCAGTCGCATCGCCAACCTGAAGCACTCCCGATTCAAAGTCGGACGAGCGAAGTTGTTGCATCATCAAAAAATGATGAGAATGTGGTCGAAAATCAGTGGACACTTTCAATCCACGCTTGTCGCGATATTCCTCGACCGACTCACCCACCGCCAATACTTCATTGATGGAAAGCCCTTCCCAGCCATATACACTGTCGTCAATTTTGGAAGCCTCAAAGTGTTTTGCGACTTCCTCAGCATCTCGTCCCCAAAAGACAAAATCTGCTTTTTCGTCGAGCGGCTTTTCGTGTTCCCAACTTCCAAGCGCATCTTTATCTATGGTGATTAGCCTCGCCCAGTCGACGGCAACGACCCCAACTTTCTCTGACTTTTCGATTTTCTTGTCGCCATCTATTTCGATAATTATCGACGACCAAAACTCTGAGAACTCTTCATTTTCCATCAACATTCCGACGACTTCGAATTCGCGATCGATAGGCAATCCCGAAATGGCAATAGCCGTCGCACCGTTGAAAAACACCTCACCGGCACCATTGCCGTGCTCAATTGCCTGATTTACCCTTTCCAAATGAGTTATGCGCGGCTGCACAGAGACGAGCTTGGCATCGAGTTTGTACTTTCGCGTACACTCCTCGAATTTCTCTTTGATCGCAGAAATTCCATGACGCGGAACATCGTAAACGTACTCCGGATGCCAGTGTCTGGCGAAGGCCATGCCGGCTTCTCTTGCATCTTTTCCCTCAATTCGATAGTCTTCGCCATGGTTGGCAGAGTATTCCGCATCAGCCGGCAAGGCTCCTTCCGGGACGCCTGGAGGATTTGCATGCAGCCAAAAGTTAAGGAGTCCCATGTCGACGACCATGAGGGTGCCTGAAGGTGTACTGACACGCCCAAGCGACACGCAGTTATCACTAAGCTTGCTTGTCATCATTGACTTCCATGAGGAACCGTCAGTGAATTGTACCCCGTGTTGGCGCTATACGCAGTTTCGATAATGCTCTTGATAGACTTTTTCAACGAATGGGGGCGCAAGTGTGCCAGTTCGCCCCGAACATAGTAAGATCAACCGGTCAGTCCTGGATTAGATCGAATGTCCAAGCGAATAATCGTCATTGGCGGCGGATTCGGCGGCGTGAAGTGTGCACGCACACTGCGCAAGAACCTGCCTGCCGATCAGTATCAAATCGTAGTTTTCAACCGTGAGAACCACATGGTTTTCCACCCCCTTTTGGCTGAAGTGGTGAGCGCTTCGGTGCAACCCAAAGATGTCGGCGCTCCGCTCAGACAGCTTTTGAAAGGAGTGCAGTGCCGCACAGAGGATGTCACGGGCATCAACTTTGACGCAAACGAGGCGCTTTACGAAAGCGATGATGGGCAGATCAAAACAATGCCATACGACTACCTCGTTTTGACTTGCGGCAACACGGTCAACCTGTCGCTTGTGCCTGGCATGGACGAGCATGCTTTTCCACTCAAGACCATCGGAGACGCATTGACCTTGCAAGCTCATGTGATGGAACAAATGGAGAAAGCCGAGGTTTGCGAAGACCCAGATCGTAAAAAATGGTATCTCACTTTTGTCATCGTAGGTGGTGGCTTCAGCGGTGTTGAAGTTGCAGGAGAAATCAACGATCTCTTGCGCAGCAGTAGAAAGTTCTTCTCCAACATCAACGATGGAGACATAACCGTCACTGTCGTACATTCAGGAGCAGAGCTACTGCCAGAAGTCAGCGAAAGTCTGAGACATTTTGCAAGAGCAAAGATGGAGCAGGCCGGCGTCACGGTAATGGTGAATACCAAAGCGGTTATGGCAACTCCAGAAGGCCTTAGATTAAATGATGGAACATTCTTGCACTCGGCGACAGTGGTTTGTACGGTCGGAACGACAACACAACCACTCGTCAACCGGCTTGATGCCGAAAAGACACGCGGCCGTTTAGAGACCGAGCCAGACATGCGCCTCAAGGGAAGAACAAACGTCTTTGCCTTCGGCGATTGCGCGGCCGTCATAAACAGCCTGGATGGTAAACTCTGCCCACCAATCGCACAATTTGCGGAGCGGCAAGGCGTGCAAGCAGCTGAAAATATTGTTGCCACAATCAACGGACGCCCCACCAAACCGTTCGGTTATAAGATGCAAGGAAGCCTTTGCTCTATCGGGGGTCGCTCAGCTATTGCAGAGATTATGGGAATGAGAATTTCCGGCTTTCTGGCATGGTTTCTGTGGCGCGGCATCTATTTGATGAAACTACCTTCGGTGGCGCAGCAAATGAAAGTGGGAATAGAGTGGGCCTGCGATCTCGTCTTTCCTCGAACACTCGCTCACCTCAGAGCCGATCGCACAAACCGTATAAGCCGTGCCTATTATGCGGCGGGTGATTATGTCTTTCGAAAAGGTGACAGCGCACACGAATTCTATGTCATCGAAAAAGGTGAAGTCGAAGTTCTTCGACACAAAGATAAGAACGAGTCAACTGATTGTGTTGCAATGCTTTCAGGCGGAGATTTCTTCGGCGAGTCTTCTTTGCTGGACAGCACTAATCGCAGTCATAGTATTCGAGCAAGAACGGAATTGGTCTGCACTGTCCTCGGGCGAAATGTATTCACGCAAATTTCCACTGCCCTTCGCCCCGTAAAGGAAGCCGTCGCAAAAGCCGCACGCAGAAGAGTGAGCATGTGGCAAAGCATTCCCGATGTTAGACAGATAATCGACTCGGTCGAAATCAAAACTGCAATGGTACCCCTGCCCATGGAGGCAGTGAGCGTGAGTTCATCGGTAGAGCATGTAATCGAACGCATGCACGAAACCGGTGCCGACATCTGCTGCATCATCGATGACGATGGAATGCTGGCTGGAGTGATAACCGTGTCCGATTTGGTACGGGGACTTGCAAACGCAGCGCTGGCAGATCCAAACGTTGATCTTCCAGTAACCGAAATTATGGTGGCAGACCCGATTGCAATTACCATCGGCGAACAATTGGCAATGGCAATATCAACAATGCACGACCACGGACTCAAGCAAATTATCGTAATTGAAGGCAGTAAGCGGAGAGTGCCAATAGGTCTCATCAGAATCAAAACCATCATCGAAATGGTTATGCAAGAAACTTTGAGTCGGCGCAAACAAGCTTCATCGGTTTGAATCGGCTTTAGTTTCACGCGCAAGCGCAAGCGGACCGGAATCATTTACTGAGTACTTCAAACAGAGCTTCGACAACATCGCGCTTACGTTCGACATGTTAGTTCACGTCTGATGGTCGCCACACTCAGTCACACTGCACTTAAATATGGTGACACAAAGTCTTCCACGAAAATACCGAGTTCAG
>CAZCZI010000027.1:0-6761 GCA_964503045.1 uncultured Candidatus Obscuribacterales bacterium | reverse complement strand
CACACTGCACTTAAATATGGTGACACAAAGTCTTCCACGAAAATACCGAGTTCAGTAATATCGCTGCGTGTCTGTGTGGTCATCTGCACACCGCCGCAATACATGTAATAGTCCCATCCGAAATGCACGAAGAAACCGTTATCCGCCTGCAATTTGCACCAAATGAATTCTCTCAACACCAACCTCGCAATTCTTTCAATTGTCTCTTGATCGCACAGCATTTGATCTTCCTTTGGTACAGGTGCTTCGCTCGCGACCTTCAGAAGCTCAGGATAATTTTTGAGCGCAAGCTCCGTCTTTCTAAAACCCACATCCTCAAGACCGACCACGCGAAGCGGCGGACACTGCGCCAATTTCCACAGACAGATTGCGGCGTCGACATATGCACCTTCAGTTTTCAGATAATCATTCAAACTAAGCTTTCCGTCTGGGAATTGCATGCCCACATCTGAGGCAGAAACCCATTCGTGCTTCTGATAAGCTCCATAATCATCCCTAGACTTGGGATTGTACTTTGTTATTCTGTAAGATGATTTCGATGCCACTGCTTTATTGACTTTGAACACGACAGACAGATCGTATCAGACAATTTGAGGCACACTATGGCTCTTCTCGATCAAAATTCGCAGTGACCCATCGAAGGACGGAAAAGAAAGGTTAACCCAAGACCCATCGTTTACCCTATTGACATGCCCGAGGCATGTGGCAGACTCAAGTACACATACTACCGAAAGATTGACAATACTCGTGGGGTAGCCGATGGTTCCTGCGCACAAAGCTTGCTTGATCGACTCCATCATCGGAAGAGAAGACAGCGATGGGTTGTTGCTTCTCTCTGATGGAAGCCTGAAAGTCGTATTGCGATGCGACGGCATAAATCCAATACAACTAGATTCCAAACAGCGCGACACACTAACAAATGCACTTGCGCGTTTGGCAGAGAATTCGAAGGTAAGTATTCAACTTGTTGCTAGCGCGCGGCACGTGTCGAAGGAAGATGACATTTTGCGTCATCAATCGCTCATAAATACAAATAACGACTATCTGGAGTGGTGCGCAAACTATTTGGATAGGTGGTTTCACAACGAGTGCGAACTTCGTGAAACACCGCATCGCGAATTCTACGTCGTGATCAGCTATTTGCCGCCAAAGACAACCATTGTCGAACAGACTTGGTGCGGAATCAGCATCGATCTTCCTGCCGGCGCATTGCAACAATTCAATCGCCATTGCAATGACATTATCGACAATCTCACTCGATGTAAAATCAACCCATCAAGACTTTCGCGCACCGAATTGCAAGAACTAATTAAGCGTCACAATTGCATTCTTCCGGAAGACAACGCGAATGAGGGCTCATCCATCGAAATCGAGCCGGACTCAATACAAGCAAGCGCCAATTTTGCAGCTGTGCAATACGCAACATCACTACCGTCACTCAACTTCATCGATGTGCTCGCCGGACTTCTACCGGTCAGTATTGAACACACGCTATCACTCTTCTTTCATCCAAGAAATTCCCACGTCGAATCAGGCAACGAAATTGATTTAAGCGTGTATTTGCGAACTGAAGCCGCAACGCAACAAGCCTTAAAAGAGCAGACAAAAACTCTTGCCGCAGCACTCAAGAAGTCTGGAATCGTAATGACTTCTGACGCAGGACAAACGCTAGAACTCTGGCATTCGAGCTTACCGTTAGGCACGGACAGATTTGCAGCGGTGCACAGAGTTAGCCCACAAACGGCAGGCACCTTCTTTCCATTTTTTACAGGCAATTCGGGTCACCGAAGTGGTGCATTTTTTGGCTTTGCCGATTGCACAAACGAGACTGTGTTGATCAATCCATTTGACCGCACGAGTGGAATGCACGGCAACAATGTTTTGGTTGCAGGACATTCTGCTGCAATGCGCGAGTTCGTGACTTCGCTTTTAGCAATTCGCTTTCTTCCAATGGGCATGCGATTCATCATTCTCAGCGATAGTTTCTCTTCACTGAGCAGCTTCAAATTCCTAGCTGATGTTACAGGCGACGAATCGTCGCAGTGTTTCTTTGAAGAGCAGTGCACGATTAACCCATTTGACCTGGGCTACAACTTCAAGCCCTCGACTAAGCAGCCACCAGTCGAAGCAGTTCGTGCAATGCTGTCATTCTTCGATCGAATTCTCTCAGATGAGACGAGCAGCGAGTTAACCGTAAACGAAAAGGCTCTGCTCAACAAACAATTGCAGCGCGCATACGAAGACGCGATTGGGCGCAATACCGTACCAACTCTCACCGAGTTCGCAAACTTGATTCATCAATCGGCAGATGAGGCTCCTGAATTCGAGCGAAACATACTCAACAAACTGCATTGTGGACTGTCGTTATTCACAAAGTCCGGCGCATACTCTTCCATGATCGATGGACAAACAAATCTCGAAGCGGACAAAGTGTTGACGGCAATCGATACTAGTATTCGAAGCGAACGTCGCCACGAAGAAGCGATTTCGTTTGCGCTTCAAGAGCACATAATACGCGAAGCAGAAAAAGCAAAATCTCGTTGTAAGAGGTTGGCGGTGATTGCACACACATCACAAGGACTGCTGGCTTCTGGTGCTGGTCTCCGAATGTTGGACAATTTGGCGCAGCACTCTCAACAGTACGGCATGATGCTGCTGGTCAGTACGGATCGTTTGGCTCAAATCTGCAAACGAAAAAGTTCGGGCAACATTCTTCTCAACAATACACAAACGAAAGTACTGCTTAGCCAAAAACAAAGCGATTTGCCTACTCTCAAATCAGCATTGAATCTTACAGACTCTTCTATTGCAGCGCTAGAGGGAATCACTTCACTCAATCGCGATTGCAGATGCCTTCTCATCACCAACAGCAACACCGGAGTGGTGAGTGTCACCGCAAACAAGATGGAGTATTGGATCACAACGACAGAACCAGTCAAAGATTTGCCAAAACGCTTGGCAGTCTTGAGCGAGACGAAGCAAAACTATGGAATGCTCTCTCACTCGGATGCGTGCCGGAAGACAGTACATTTACTCTCATCGGAATAGTCGAGATTAACTTCGGTTCAACAAACAATTCGCAAAGTGTTGATCTCGGTAGCGATGTCTGTGCAGAAAAAATAGACTAGTAAGGTTCACAACGAGCATCTACTGTTATGTCTGAATCCAAGACATCAATCTCGCGCCGGAATTCGTTTCGCAGCGTTGCATGCTTGCTCCTGCTTGCTGTCTTCATTGGCGGGCAATTTTTCGGCAATAAAGTTTTTGCAGATACCATGTCACACGTCACTACAAAATCAAAAATCAGACTAGGAGATCGTAGAGGAACAATTCGAGTCGACTCCAAACGCAGAGATTATTTTGTGCATGTGCCGCCATCATATGGCGACAAGCCGGTGCCATTGATTATCCTTTTGCACGGCGCACTGACCAACGCAAGGCTTGCTGCTTTGAATAGTCGCCTGTCAAAACGTGCTGACAAAGACGGTTTTATTGCATGCTATCCAAACGGCACAGGGCTCATTCACCATGAGTTCCTCACATGGAATGCCGGAGATTGTTGTGGGATAGCACAATTTAAGAAGGTAGATGACATTGCATTTCTTCGCGAGTTGATAGTCAAATTAAAACGCGACTACAAAATCGATTCCAGTCGAGTATACATTGCCGGTGTTTCAAATGGTGGCATGATGGCTTACAAAGCCGCGCAAGAAATGTCGGATCAAATTGCGGGAATTGCGTCTGTCGGCGGCTGCATGATGACGGGCACATCACGCGCAGACAAACCAGTCAGCGTTATTGTGATACATGGCGCAGGCGATAAGGTTGTGCCATATGAAGGGGGCACGGGTGGCTTGCTCGCATACAAAATAACTGCCACGAAAGTCACCGACAACGTAAAGTTTTGGGTTGAACACAATCACTGTACGCCAGATCCGATTCGCGAGGAAACGAAGCTAATTGTGTCAGAAACATATAAGAATGGCGACAACGGAACTGAGGTTGCACTCCACACATTCAAGAAGGCGAAGCATACTTGGCCCGGTGGATTGCTGACTGATTTGACGTTAAGACCGATGCCATCGGCGACAGATATGCTGTGCGACTTTTTCCTCACGCACCCCAAACCAAATTAATCACCAATCAACTTCATTCTCACGCGTTTCAGTAAGTCATCAAGTTCGGAATGTGCCGTAGGATTTTCAGGCAACTGACTAAGACTCTCAGCTTCTTTCAGTTCTACTCTTAGACGATCAAATTCCTTCTGGTGAAACTCCAAGTCGATCTTGTGAATTTGCTCTCTCTCCGTTGCATTGACCTTGAGTGCAACCAATTCATCAATGTAAGGCAGGTTGAAAGTCTCATTCAGTTTCAGCAAGTTAGCTTCTACAATCCCCGTGCGCATCAGATTGATACCAGTCAACAGCACGCGATAGACATACAGCAATGGTTTGACTCTTGGTGGATTCTCCTTTTGAATCAATCGCCATTGCGTATCTGAGAAGCCAAAATAATGATAGCTGTGATTTCGGGTAATGCACTTCTTTCCAATTTCTTTGAGTTCATCATGCTCAGGACAAGATTGCACAATTAGCGGTGAATACAACTGTTCCAAAACATAACCGTTTTTCCTGAGCATGAGTTTGAAAAATTTTTTGATATCGTGCGTCACGAGATCGAGTTCAATCTCGGAATCTTTTCTTGAAATTTCAATCGTCTCATCCGAAGTCTCCATGCCAACTATTCGTTTGACAGGAAGAATATGCACACCGCGCAAATCATAGTCAGAATCCGGTGACGGAAAACCGTATAAATGGGCGCCACTGATCGTCGCAAAAAGAAGCGGATACGGATGCGTCTCAGCTGCAGCAAAGATTGGTTGTGGAAATGAGTCTTCAGCGATGCGCATGACAATCTCCTTGGCACTTTCGATCTTATCGTCTAGACGATCAAATAGCCATCTCGAAGCGGCAGCTATCATATCCTGGAGTATAATCTCAGTGTTCACATTAGGAGTCTTCCCATGCGATCATTGCTCAAATTTCTATCCGTATGCGCAATTTCAACGCTCATCATTCATCCTGCATTAGGCGCGGAACCCGATAAGACCGTCGAGACTCCTTCGAGCACGACCCTACAAGGACAGGTCGTTCAGATCGATGTGACACTAAATGATTTGCGAGACGCTCGGCTTTCGATCAGCCGCGTTCGGAAAGCAACAGCAAACTTGTACGACGAAGTGACTCGACAGCAAATGACGATGAGTTTCAACCCAAACCTCGTCGGTTCAACCGTCATCATGACACCAACTCCATCCTTCACTGGAGCCTTTCTCCCACCACGCAAAAAATGGGTTGATGAATCGGTAGAGGAGATTGGTACCGTTATCAATCTCTTCAAGCAAGATGTTGATGCAGCGATTGAAAGCAACCGTCGCACTGACGTGCGCGATTCGGCTAGAAAGGCACTAGAACCGTTTCGAGAAGAAGCATTTGCCCTGGTGAAGGGTTCTTTCGATTTCTACAAACAGTTGGAAGGCATGACAGCTGGACCCAACTATGACAATCAAGGGATCTCTTCTGTTACTACAAAGCTTGACGATCAAATGAAACGGCTTGACAAGACGTTGAAAAATGGAATCAAAATTTTGCAGAAGGAAGCAAAGGCTGGGAAGAAGGCGTAGGGAGCAGTAATGAACATGCCAAAATTCGTCATCAGTTTATTGATGACACTTTCTTTTCTAGCGCTGACTCTTCCCGCGTCGGCACAAAGCAGCGATCCGCAGCGCCTGTTAAACGAAGCTTCGACATACTTCAAAACCAACAACTATTTCATGGGTGTAGACAACGTGAAACGCGCATGCGAAGCATTGAAAGACAATCCGTCGGCTCTACCGAATACAAACTATATTTCAGTGGCAACGAAAACTGTAAATGACGTCAACATACGACTACAAAACGCGCAAGCTCGAAACGACATCCAATCAATCTCTCAGCTTGCCTATGCTGTGCAGCCATTATTGAACTCACTCTGTGTTTGGGATTCGAGAAACCCACGCTGGCACTATGAGAAAGGCTTGATGTTTCGCGCTTTGTCATCAACCATGAAAGATCAATATCCAGTACACCTGGAGTCTGCGATAAAAGAATTCAAGGATGCATTAGCAACATCAGGCAGCGGTAGGTATGCCGACTGCGCAAAGGAAATGCTCAATCGCACTCAAAATATTTTGCTAAGGCGAAAGAAGGAGATTAGGGTCTATCAGGACACACATCCCCTGCACAACCTCAATAATCAGCCCCGTCCCAGCGCAGTGGACAATGCAATATGCGTAAATTGTGGTCGCGAGTATCCTGCAGGTTTTCGCTGTCCGTTTTGCGGACAGTAATTGATATCAATTCAGTTGGCATCCCAAATCCGTCGACACTATAAGTAATACCAATGAAAAACCGATTCATCACCGCACTTGCCTTTGCCTCGGTAGTGCTAAGCGCATGTGGACGGCAACCAGCTGTGGAGTGGAAGCTAGACATCGGCGCAAACAACATGCTGAATCCCGCGGCAACAACCATCGAAGGATTTAAGGTGAGACCACCTAACTACTTTCAGATGGTTCCCAAAAGAGAAAAAATTCCAATTTATACAGAGTGGGTTGGCGGAAACGATCCACCTGTTTGGTTCGTGAAGTCAGGCGAAGAAGCCACCGCAGATACGTGGGAAGATCCCGGACAAATACGCGTGATTCAGGGAATGTGCCCGTT
>CAZCZI010000026.1:6139-86902 GCA_964503045.1 uncultured Candidatus Obscuribacterales bacterium | reverse complement strand
CTTTGAAGGGTTACCTGAAAGAGGGTGGTAAGCGCCAGATTTAAAACCGCCAAAACTGTGATTCCGTCAAGGAAACGAGACCGACAGTTTCGGCGCTTACATGACTTGTTCAGCAAACCGAAAAACAAAAAAGAGACAACCACTGAAGTCCAGATCCGACCATGTCGAAGGAGCGCCAGCCAGTGATGAGGCGTATATCTATTGCAAATCGTGACTGAATGCGGGCATGACAAGAAGACTTTCGGGGCTCGAACTTCATGATACTATAGAAAGTCGTGGGTGGCGTTCAAAAAGAGGAAAGCGAGAGAATCCATCAGGGTTTTCACCCGTCAGAATTCACCCGCTTCCCCGGAAATCGGCTTGTCGTCACTGTTTAATCACAGCTAGGAGCAAGCCGGTTTCCTTTAATCGCGACTAAGAGCCGTTAGGCCTTCTGCGCGCTCGGGGCGGAGTCCAGAACCTTCTTGAGGTCCAGGTCGCCCTTCATGAGCCCGAGAAAGAGGTCGTGTTTCATCACGCCTGCCTTCGCGCCCAGCCCGATCATCTCGTCGTTGATGCCTGCCGAGCCGCTGATGCCGACGACAGTCATGCCCAGCGCCACCAGGTCGGGAGTGACCTCCCAGCCGTGCAGCGAAAACTGGTCCATGCGGCCGTCCTGCAGGACGACATCGTAGTTGGCCGGGTCGAGACGAGTCTCTTTCCCGTCCATGCTCATCAGCATCAGTCCGGCGTCTTCACCAGCGCGAGCGCGATTCACGCGAACGAACCAGGAGACGTCATAGCCTTTCTTGGTGAGGGTGGAGGTGATCAGTTCACCCCAGTAATCGTCGTTCTCGATGACCAGGATGCGTTTGATTTCGTGAGCCATTATGCTTACCTTACGTTTGTTTTTTTTCAAACAGCAGAAACGAGTGCTGAACGAAATGGTTCTTGCGATTTAGGCGTTGCTCTGCTTTTCCGGAGTCGTTTTGTTCGACTTCGGCTTTGGCGAGAGACGCCGTCGTGTGAGCTTGCTTGCCAGCCACAAGGGAAGAAGCTTGATGGCTGCCCAGCAACGTGCAAGCCCGGAGGGCGAGTGACCAATAGCAATGCCGCTTTTCAGAAGCGACAGGCTGTGCTTGGAGTACGGGAAGTGCCAGTCGCGATTGCGCGACTTGTCCACGCTCACGTGCTTGATGTACACGAAATCGTAGAGCCCGTGCACCGAGTTGCGTCGGCCGATGCCACTGTTTTTGATACCACCCCAAGGAGCTTCCGGACTCGCGTGCGAGTAGAGCCCATCGTTTATCCACACCATGCCCGCGCGTACGTTACGTGCGAGACGCTCAGCCTCTTGTGGGTTGCTCGTCCAGATGGAGGAGCCCAATCCGAGATCTGAGTCATTGGTGTAGTTAACCGCCTCGTCAGCGTTGTTGACGGGCATCATCGGAAGCACCGGTCCAAACGTCTCTTCGCGCATGACACGCATAGTGTGATTGACGTTGACCAGAACAGTGGGCTGGAAGTAGCAGCGACCCAAGTCAGGGCGCGCTTTGCCGCCGGCTAGAGCGACAGCTCCCTGCGAGAGAGCCTCTTCCACTTGTGCGCTGACACGCGACACTTGGTCGCTGTCGATCATTGGACCAATGTCCGTTGTCGGGCTTTTGCCGTGACCGAGTCGAAGCTCGCAAGCGAGTTCGGCGACGCGCTTGCTCAGCGCCTCGAAGATGGGTCGCTCGACATAGGCGCGCTCGATGGAAGCGCATGCCTGTCCGGCATTGGTGAATGCTCCGAAGACGAGGCCGCGTGCGGTCTTCTCGATATCGGCGTCTGCCAGCACGATGGCTGCGTGCTTGCCGCCGAGTTCCAACGTCACCGGCATCAGCTTGTCGGCGCAGTCGCGCGCGATCGCTTTGCCGCCGTTGACACCACCGGTGAAGACAACCCGGTCGACACCGGAGCGCATCAGGCACATGGCCTCGTCTTTGTCGCCGACGACGACGTTGACGACACCCTTGGGAAAACCGGCACGCTCGAAGAGCTTGACGATTTCGACACCAATCATGGGCGTCTTCGGCGACGGCTTGAAGACGACGGTGTTGCCTGCTGCAAGCGCATTGAGTGCTGAGCAAACAGGAATGGAGAACGGGTAATTCCACGGAGAGATGATGGCAATCACTCCCAGTGGTTCAAACACGTTGTATGCGCGCTTGCCTCCGAAGAACAGCTTGTTGACTCCAACCGGCTCATCGGCAAGCGCAATATATGCGTTTTCGTTGAGCCAGCGGCACGTTTCGAGCGCCGGAAATACATCGCCACCGAATGACTCGGCAAGCGGTTTGCCGGTTTCTTTGGTGACCAGTTCGGCGACGTTGTCTGCTTCGTTTGCGAGCAGTGCGCGGAAGTTCTGAATGTAAGAAAGGCGTTGTGCAAGAGTGAGGCTCTTCCACATGCCCTGTGCGACCTGCGCCAGTGACACCACACGTGGTATCTCCGGCATCAGGGTTACGGGAGTTTCGCCTATGGGCTCACCCGTAGCAGGGTCAATCGATCGTAGAGATCGCCCTGCGATGAGTTCGGTCGCCATAGTTGGGACCTCCTTCCGAGTTTTCTTGTTGCTTTGATTGGAATTTTCGGGTCTACGAATTCTTAGTAATCAGGGTCCTGATGGTCGTCTCTACACATGAGCTCAATCCTGGAAACAAGCCGATCTCCTCGTGTGCAACAACACTGTTGAAGCGCGCGACAAACGGAGGTTGAAAGGCTGAAAGAGTTAGGGCTGAGAAAAAACACTCAAGTGAAAACGAAATATCAAGACCTTCCGAAATTACGGTATCAACTACTTCTGAATCAATGACAAGTACGTTCAAATCTAAAGGAGTTATTAAAGCTGGTTTGATGTCAAGGTTTTGCAGCTCGCGCATGCTCGTTCGCACGAACCATGCAAACGGTAAATCGGCGAAATCGTGCTTGACATCACGGTTTATGACGGTCTCTTTAACTCCGCGTATTTAAGCTCAGTATCAAAACTTCGTAGCTTTACTGCGTTCTTGAATTTCTCACTTTCGACAAGTCACAACTCCCAACTTCAATCTTGACTGCTTCTGAAACATAGCTTCCATCAAGGTTCTAAGACGAGCCCTGATGAAAGCAATCATTCAAGCTGTCAAGAGATTTGTCGAGATTCTAAACAAGTAATTCCGATGGCATGTGAATAGTCACATTGCCTGCAAAACATTTTTTTCTCAAAAAGAAGATCTCGCATAGTACGAAAACTCGTGCTCAAGCGAGACAGCAGATCTGCGGGCACATGCAGTGTTCGCACTAGTGATCGCAATTTCAAGACAAGAAGCGTCATGCACTTCTTGCCTTGCGGCGCCCGCATTCGCAAGCGAGCGACTGAGCGATTGCGAAAGGAGGCATGACATGCACAACAAAGTCGATTGTGTAGTCATAGGCTCCGGCTTCGGAGGGGCAGTTACAGCACTGCGTCTGACAGAAGCGGGGCTTAAGGTAGTCGTTTTGGAACGTGGTCGGCGTTATGCCGGCAAGAATCTTTTGACTCGTACGCTGCATCCAAAGTCAGGTGCTGAGCCCTTTCCTGAGCTTGGCGAAACCCGGTTTTTCTGGGGGCGGAACATCTGGCGTCCATGGAAGCAGCGTTTGGGTCTGTTCGAAGTTCGGCAGATGAAGAATCTGCAAGGACTCACTGGCGCTGGTGTCGGCGGCGGTTCACTGATCTGGGCGAACGTAGTCATCGAAGCACCGGAGCACATCTTCAAAGACGGCTGGCCGAAAGACATCACCAGGCAGGAGTTGGAGAGGTTTTACCGCAAGGCGGAACCTTTTCTCAAGCCGAGCCTTGTGCCTGGGACTCCGGGCGTGTTGTCGAATCAGAGAAGGCGTAATCGTCGCGCAGAGGCACTGAAGAAGGCTGCTGAGAGACTCGGCAAGCCCTGGAGCCCTGTGCGCGTCGCTGTGGATTTCGGCGACGACAAGACGGTTAAGATCAACGAGCACGGCGCAGACCAGATGGGATGTGACTTTACATCGTGCGGCAAGTGCTCCAGCGGCTGCACGCAGAATGCGAAAAACTCCGTCGACCTCACCTATCTCTCCCGCGCTGAAGCGCTTGGAGCCAAGGTTTGGGAGCGGCACGAAGTGTATCGCATCTTCCCGCTTTCATGGGGCGGGTTCCGAGTGCACTACCGGCGGTATCGTGAAGACGGAAGTGTCGCCGCAGATGAGAGCATCGAAGCAACCCAGGTGATTGTGTCGGCGGGTACCTTCGGCAGCACCGAGCTGCTTCTGAAGATGAAGGAATACGGCGACATGAGCGGGCTCAGTGAGGCACTCGGAACCAAGTTCTCGGTAAACGGAAACGTACTCGGCGGCGCCTTGCTTCCCGGCGAGACGGCTTCCGACAACGAACCTGGTCCTCAGATTGCCAGCATGGTGGAGTTCGACAAGGACGTCGTGGTCGAGGACTTCGCCAACCCGAGCTGGACCGAGGGTATCATCGGAGCCGACGAGCGCACGCGACTCACGTCGTTTGCTCGCGCTCTTCTGGGTTTCCCGAAGAAGAATAAGGGGCTCCCGAAAGACCTTCTGGTCTATGTCGGTGTCGGAAAGGACTCCGCGCGCGGACGCCTCGTGCTCAACTCTTCCGGTACGCTTAGCTTGAAGTGGCCAGGCGAGTTGAAAAACGAGCCTGTGATCAAAACCTTGCACGAGGTGATGAAAGAACTCGCCAACGTGCAAGATCGTCTGTACATCCCCGACGTGTTCTCCACGTTCGGCAGACCGTTTACTTATCATCCGCTGGGAGGCTGCCCTATGGGCGAATCCAGCGAAAACGGCGTAGTGGACTCCTTTGGTCGAGTGTTCGGCTACAAGGGGCTCTATGTCGCCGATGGTTCTATTGTTCCGACGGCAATCGGACGCAACCCGGCATTCACCATCACAGCTCTGGCAGAGAGAATCTCTGAACAGGTCGTGATCGATGCCAAGGCTGAAGCGAAAGCGAAAGCAGAGGCGAAGGCCAAAGCTGATGCGAAGGCAAAAGCCAAAGCTGACGCGAAGGCGAAAGCGAAGCAGGTTGACGCCGACAAATCCGGAAGCAGCCACTAAAGGTGGTGGCGCAGCACCGGTATGCCATGCATTGTCAGGTTAACGACACGGACGAAAGGCGTCCAGGCAATGCATGGCATAACGGGCGGGCATCAGAACCAAGTTCGATGTGCCGCTCTAATTTCTTGACGGTACTTGGCGCAACGGTGCTCTTGCGGGCAACCGGCGCTGTACTTTAGGAGGTGCGTATATGCACTCTGATAACAAACATCAGATCTCTGACTCTGGAGCCGAGAGGCTCAAGAGCCAGCTTCAGGCCCTGCTCGGTGCTGAGAAAGTGCACACAAGCGGGGAGATTCTTTCTTCCAGAAATCACGATTATTGGCTGCTCGACCTGCAGCGTAGGCTGCATGGAGAGGAAGGTCCGCTGCCGCTTTGCGTAGTGCAGCCGGAGTCTCATGCCGAGGTCTCGGCTGTGGTAGCGTTTGCTTCGCGCGAGTCGCTGGAGGTTGTGCCTTACGGGCGCGGCTCCGGCGTATGCGGCGGCGCACGTCCGCACAACGGGGCGCTCGTGCTCGACCTTTCGAAGATGAGCAAGATTCTCGAGCTCAACGAAACCAACCTGACGGTCACCGTGCAGCCTGGAATGCTGGGCAACGAGTTCGAAGAAGAGCTCAACAAGCGCGGCTACAGCATGGGCCACTTCCCGCAGTCGATCGCGCTTTCGTCGGTGGGCGGCTGGGTGGCGACACGCGCGTCGGGGCAGTTTTCCTCGAAGTACGGCAGCATCGAAGACATGCTCGTCTGCTTCAAGGGCGTGCTCGCCGATGGCACCACCATCGCCACGAAGAACGTGCCGCGAGCAGCTGTCGGCCCGGATGTGAATGAGCTCATCCTTGGCTCGGAAGGAACTCTCGCGGTCATCACCGAGGTCACCTTCCGCATTCACACTCTGCCGGAAAAGCAGACGTATGCGTCGTTTCAGTTTCCCACCATGCGGCAGGGGCTGGAGGCGATTCGTCTGATTCGGCGCGCCGGTTGGAAGCCGTGTCTCACCCGTCTTTATGACGGTGTCGAGACGCAGCGCCACTTCGGCGGTGGGCACGACATTCCCAATCCGTTCAACGCGATGAAGGAGCACGCAGACGGCTGCATGCTGCTTCTTGCCAGCGAAGGCCCGGCGGCGCTTGCCGACGTGGAAATCGCTGAGTGTTCCAAAATCGCCGAGGCGGCTGGTGGTGTCGCCCGTGGCGAGGAGCCGGTGAAGCACTGGCTTACCGTGAGGTTTCGCATTCCCAACTTGCTGGAGCTCGCGCAAGACAAGGGTGTCATCTTCGACACCATCGAGGTGGCAGCCAACTGGGACAAGATCGCCGATCTCTACGAGGCAGTCATCGCTTCACTCAAGACCGTACCGGGTCTGATGGTCGCGTCGGCGCATAGCTCTCACAGCTACGACCAGGGTTCTTGCCTGTACTTCACCTTCGCGGTGAAGAAGCCGTACTGGCTATTGCGCCAGGTGGCCCGGCAGGTGAGCTTCAAGCGCTATGACGGGTTTGCGTCTAGTAGCGACGCCAAAGTCGTCGAGCGGACGTACAACAATTGTTGGACCAAGGTGATGGAGGCGACGCTGGCCAATGCCGGCACCATCTCCCATCACCATGGCGTAGGCAAAGTGCGGTTGCCCTGGGTGAAACAGGAGCACGCTCTTTCCTATCAAGTTTTGCTCAAGGTAAAGAGGGCACTCGACCCCGAGAACGTGTTGAATCCTGGGACGCTCTTTTTGTAAGCGCTCCGCTCACTCGCGGGACGCTCGTTCGCTCCGCGCGATGTCCAACATCGCTCGGCTGCGGAGCAAAGCTGTCCTCGCCTCGCTTACAGCGCGGCAGAACATACGTTTTCGGTCAGTGCAAACAACTGATGCGGGTGGGGTAGCTCGGTTGCTACTCCACCTGCATCTTCGCAAGCCCACCCTCAAACGAACGAGGGTGTGCCAGGAAGGAGCACTTCTATGCATCTTTTCAAAAACCAGCTCGTGAGGCCTCTGGCCTCACAGCTTTCAGCAGAAACCTTCGACGTAATCGTGATTGGCGGCGGCATTACCGGAGCGGGTGTCGCTCAGGACGCTGCTTCTCGCGGGTTGAAGGTGCTTCTTTTGGAGAAGGGCGATTTTGCTTCGGGCACCTCGAGCAAGTCGACGAAACTCATTCACGGTGGACTCAGATACCTGCAGAACATGCAGTTCATGGTCACTCTCGAGTCGGTGCGAGAGCGGCAGTTGCAGCAGCAGCTGGCACCGCATCTGGTGTGGGGTGTTCCCTTCATCATCCCCAAGTATGAGGGTGACACTTTCAAGAACGTCAAGCTGGGAGTCGGTCTTTGGGTCTACGACCTGATGGCAGGCCTTATCGGCAAGAAGTTTCACCGCACGATCTCGCGTCACGAGGTGCTGGCTCGTTGCCCCGGCATCAAGGCCGAAGGCCTCACCGGCGGCTTCCTCTATTGGGACTGCCGCACTGACGACGCTCGTCACGTGCTCGAGGTTATTAAGTCAGCGTGCGCCAACGGTGCCACCGCGATGAACTATGTCAAAGTCGTGGACTACGTTCGCGACAACGGCAAGATCGTGGGTGTCGACGTGGTCGATATGGCGCCCGGTGAAGGTGGCACGTCGGGCGTGGCTGCCGGTACTCCGGTGCGAGTGCGAGGACGTGTGGTGGTCAACGCCACCGGCGTCTGGACGCAGCAGACCTCGGAGCTGGGCGGTGGCAAGAGCGCCACTGTCGTGGTTCCGGCCAAGGGTGTGCACATCACTGTGCCGCGTGCAAGGCTGCCGATTCACAACGCCATGATCGTGCCTTCGGTGCACGACAAGCGCTTCTGCTTCGCCGTGCCGTGGTACGACGCAATCGTGATCGGCACCACCGACACCGAGTACAAGGGTGACATCGAGAAAGTCGTCGCAGAGGAAGACGAAATTCAGTACATTCTGGATGCCGTCAATGCGATGTTCCCCCAGCAGGCCATTAAGCGTGCCGATGTCTCGGGCAGTTTCGCCGGGCTGCGTCCTTTGATCAGGGACGCCAACAAGCCCGCCGGTTCGACCGCAGATCTTTCGCGGCAGCACAGCCTGCATCGCTCTGACGAAGGGTTGGTGTCGATTGCCGGCGGCAAGCTCACCACCTATCGCCCGATGGCGAAGGAAACAGTAGACCTGGTCGTGAAAGTGCTCAAGCGCGATCACGCTAAGTCGCTGAAGCTGCGCGTCGGCGCAAGCCGCACGCATCAGATGGGCCTGTCCGGTTTCGAGGTTGGCGACAATTTCGAAAAGAAATTCCGCGAGCCGCTGTACATCATGTGCCGGGACGTTGGTCTCAGCCATGAGACGGCGCTGTATCTGCCGACTGTCTACGGCTGCAACACGCCGCAGGTGCTCGACTTGGTAATCAAGGATCCCTCTTTGGCCAAGCCGCTTTCGTCTGGACATCCCTATGTCATGGCGCAGGTTGCTTACGCCGTGAAGTTCGAATCCGCTGTTTGCCTCGACGACATTCTCTCGCGCCGCATTCGCCTGACCATCACGGATCAGGCGGCAGCTGAGGAATGTGCGGAGCGGGCGGCGGACATTCTGGCTCACTTGTTCTCCTGGACATCTACCGAACGCCTCGCTGCAATCGAGAGCTTCCGGAAGGGGGTTAGATGAGCCATGGCGTCAGTTCAGGGAAAGAACAACAGAGGATTCTTCCACGGTAAGCGTCCGCGTGTGATCGGTCACCGCGGCGCTTGTGGCGTTTGTCCGGAGAACACCGTCGTCAGCTTCGCCAAAGCGGTCGAAGACGGCGCCGACATCTTGGAGATGGACGTGCGTCTGTCGAAGGACAAGCACGTCGTCGTCATTCACGACGAAAAAGTGGACCGCACCACCGATGGTGCCGGTCGCGTTGCCGACATGACGTTGGCGGAGCTCAAGCGTCTCGACGCCGGGTTCCGCTTCAATGCGGGCTCAGCAGGCGTCGCTGCACAGCATCCGTTTAGAGGCAAAGGGGTTTGCATCCCAACCTTTGACGAGGTGCTTGCAGCGTTCCCCCAAATGCCTATAAATGTCGAACTCAAAGCTGACGACCCCGAGCTTATCGAGGGCTTCTTCGCGCTGCTCGAGAAGCACGGAAGAGGAGACGATGTCTCGGTGTTGGTCGCCGGTGAAAAGCACAAGCTGGTGAAGAAGATTCGCCAGTTTGGAGCCGGCATCGTCACGGGATTCTCTCGCAAGGAAGTGTTGCTCACCCTCGCTCTCAATTACATCGGCTTGTCCGGTTTGTACTTGAAGCGCTGCGGCAACGCTATTCAGCTGCCGGCTAAAGAAGGGCGGTATGCTCTGGTCACGCCCGCGCTCGTGCGCGCCGCCCATCGAGCCGGTGTAGAAGTGCACGCATGGACGATCAACGACGCGAAGGAAATGCGTCGGTTGATCGACATGGGTGTTGATGGATTGTTCACAGACGCGCCTGGCGTGATGCGCAAAGTCGTGGATAAGAAGTAACAGGCTGGCTCGGGGTGGCGCTTTGCGCTGCCTCCGAGCTTGTCTTGGAGGCAACCATGGGTATCACCATTTGGTTAATCGGGTGCCTGCTGTGTGCAGGCTGGTTCTTTCTTCAGATGAAACTCATGAGCTGGGCTGATTCGAAGGGCACGCTTACCTCGAAAGTGGTGAGCAAGCTGTCTTTGTATCTGCTTAGCGCAAGCATCACGATCTTGCTGTTCACCTTTGTCGGCGCCATTGTCGCGCTCCTGGTGAACGCAATGTTTGGTGTGTAAGAGTAGTTTAGTCCAACTAAAATAGTCTGCTCGGCTCGCGCCGGGCGAAGGGACATCATAATGAAGCGGTCGAAATCCTCTTCTTCCTCCGACACTCGCGATCCTCATCGTAGGGGACCCGCGAACGCTTCTTCTGCTAATGGCGGCGGCAAAGACCAGGCTGACAAGCCCGTCTCCAAGAACGCTACCGCCGACGAAGGCTCGACCACCAACAACACCACAACGGAGTTGAAGGAGCGTCGTGCTCGCGTCGAGGTGCGCAAGCTGGAGATCGACCTCGAGTACCGCGAGATCGAACTCGCGGCGCTCAAGCGTCGAGAAGCGCTCGCCAACGCTGATGCCGCGGCGTCCAACATCTACACTTTCTACAGCCCGGTCGATCGGGAAAACTGCAAAGAGGCGCTTGCCGAACTCGGCAAGTGGTCGCGTCGCAGCCCCGGTTGCCCGATCACCATCATCTTCAACTCGCCGGGCGGCTCCGTCATCGACGGTCTCGCTCTGTACGACTACATCCAGCACCTGAAGCGCAAGGGTCACCACGTGACCACGATCGCCCTGGGTTACGCCGCCTCCATGGGTGGTGTGCTCCTGCAGGCGGGCAACAAGCGCGTCATCGGCCCCAACGCCTTCGTGCTCATCCACGAAGTGTCGTCGGGTGCCTACGGCAAGGTGCCGGAGATGGAAGATTCGCTGAACTTCTCGAAGCGGCTCCAGAAGCGTCTTCTGACCATTCTGGCTGAACGCTCCGAGTACTCGGTGCAGCAGATCGCGCAGAAATGGAATCGCAAAGACTGGTGGCTCGACGCCGATGAGGTGGTCGCCCACGGCTTTGCCGACGAAGTTCTGCAGTAAATTGCCGGTGTAGCGGCTCAGGCTCAGCGAGGCGCAAGGTCGGTTCTTTTCTAGTCCATAGAGAAGATCCGGTCTTGCCCTCGCTTGAGTCTGATTGCCGTCAGCGGTAAACTCGGGGGCGGTGCCGCATAAGCGGCACCAGCCCTTTCTCTTGTGAGGAGTCATGCCTTTCAAATGGGTGCGAAAGCATACAGCACTGACCGCACTTATACTTATCATTCTTCTTGCGCTGGGCTCCGGCGCTTGCATGTTTCACGATTATCTGGGACCGATACCCCTTCCAGCTGTGGCCAAACCTCCGTCTCCACCTCCTTTTTCGCCGGGTTCCGAATTCATAGTCGGAGTCAACTACCCGTGGAATAAGTACGGGGCGGATTTTGGACAGAGCGCTTGGGGGCATCATGGCGTCTCTTCTCTCGACGGATACGGGCAAGTCGAACTCGACTTCGCCAGTCTCGAAGCGTTGGGCGTGAAGAGTATTAGATGGTTTCTTTTGTGTGATGGGCGCAGCGGGCTGGTTTTGGATGGGAACAACAAGGTCGTCGGCCTGGACGAAAAAGTGTTTCAAGACCTCGACGCTGCCCTCGAAATCGCTAAGCGACACAACATCAGAATCATCTTCGTGTTCGTCGATTTTTCCGTCTTCAACGCCAGACATCCGCTCGCAGGCATTAATGTGTCCTTGGGAGCCAGTCTTGCAGAAGACCCGGAGTATCGCGAGGACTTCATCAATAACGCAGTCGTTCCTATACTCAAGCGGTATGGCGGAAACGACAGCATTCTTGCCTGGGAAGTGGTAAATGAGCCTGAGTGGGCGATGAACATTCTTGGTGGCCGCTCGTTCAAAAAGAACGTCAGCGTCAAAGCCATGCAAGATTTCGTCGCGCTTGCCGTCAATGCCATTCACGCCAATGCCAAGCAGCCTGCCACCGTAGGTAGTGCGAGGCGCGATTGGCTGAAGTACTGGCGAAACAGCAATTTGGATTTCTACCAGTTTCACTATTACCCAAACCAGGAATGGATAACGCCGTTTGATGCACCGATTGCTCTTTCCGACTTGGACAAACCCTGCATTCTGGGTGAGTTTCCAACCAATAGAAGCAGTCGTGATGTCACCGGATATCTTGAAACCAGCCACAAAAATGGCTTAGCAGGCGCATTTGCCTGGGGTCTGAGATCAACAGACCGATTCTCGAACTTGCACAAGCATGCCGACGAGCTTAGAAAATGGCGGCCTAGACCGCAGCTTGTAAGCCCATGAAGCATGTTGTAGTACGCGGGGAGGCCCTGTCTTTGGCAGATTCACCTCCCCTGCATACTGGAACTTTTCTTTTTTGAAACAAAGAATTGACCGGTCTAATATTAGCATTCAAAAAAAGGAAACGGCATGCCGCATGGGAAACAGAGTTGCCCAGTGGCATGCCTCAAGTTCTTACGCATTCTTTTGTGACTTCTCCCAACACTTTTTGACGTAAACGTAATCACCATAAGTGCTACCACTGATTGTTCTTTTCTCTTTTTTTCTTCGTCTGGTTTCAAGACTGTAAACGAAGCTCTCTTCACAAGGTGTTACAAAAGTGATCTCATGTTTTAAAACTAAGTACCTGCTTGGGTTTGTGTAGTCGTTTGGCGCCGACTTCGATTGAGCGCATGCAATATTCTTGACGCGAACTCTCGCGAGTTGATTACTGTTTCTACGATGCGATGAAAATTACCTATCTCTGCCCAAGAGACGAGTTGTATCGCATGAAGCTGTCGGTGAAAATCTTCGATGCGTCGACACCGCCGCATTTGCGCTTGTCTTTATCCATCGAATTGTCTCGCGGCCAGCAGTGTTCGGCAGCCTTCAAGTGATACTCGGTAACGCTCAAATTGGGATTGCTTTGCGAAACGGATTCACGTTTTAAGACGAGCGGCTTATCTGCGCCTGGCTCAAATACAGAAGTTTCGGTAGTCTTGTAGTCACCACCAAGCGATCGCAAATGCGAGAGATAGACATCTCGTTGTTTAGCCGGATTTTGTTGGTCGATTCTAAGCGGCCCAAGCGGGTACATGCCGGCGGCATCGCTCATTCCTTGCTCGTGGAAGAATCGAATCATTTTGACGACCCCGCCTTCATTTGTCTTCTCCGGCAAGACAGCTCTATCTGCCTGATTGAACAAAATCACCACGTTGTTGGCATTGCCGTCGAGCACCTTATAGCTACGCGAATCTTCCATGGATGTTGCTACCAATCCAACTGTCGGAAAGGTGTTCGGAAACTTCGTCACCAAGTTGTTGAGCAACAACCCGCCA
The DNA here is from genome assembly GCA_964503045.1 of uncultured Candidatus Obscuribacterales bacterium. Taxonomy (GTDB): domain Bacteria; phylum Cyanobacteriota; class Vampirovibrionia; order Obscuribacterales; family Obscuribacteraceae; genus CAYZJR01. The sequence continues at coordinate 73,891 of CAZCZI010000026.1, read as the reverse complement.
TGTGAGAAGCCTAATGCTCCCCAATTCTCATGGGTCCCGCTGCCTTTGGTTATGCGAGGAACAAGGTCGACAACCGATCGCATGAAGTCAATGTCATTGTATCCCGCTTGTCTCATATCTTTATTGGAAAGCATCAATCCATCAGCGTTCCAAGCATATGCCGGCATCATTGATTTTGCCGACAAATAATGTTTGCGCGGCATTGGATAAACTGCAATGAACTCCTGCCCAGGCTTGTCTGCAACGTTGTTGATTGCGGTCTCGGCAATAATCTCCGATGGTTCCTCCCTCTGGCTTCCAACCCCACGCAACGCGAAGAGAACGGGCAAATTAGCCGCTTTCTCATCAGTTTTCGGCACATGAATCATCACTTGCCGGCAGCCGATATTTGGGTTTGGTGAATAGAGCTGTATTGTGTGATCGCCTGCTGGGAGCGGCTCTGAAATTGCCTTGACGCGCGGCTTTCCATCTTTGTCGTTGACTACAAGACCGGCATACTCTGCACCTGGCAAACTGATTACCTTTTCGGCTTCAGGAAGAGCAGCAAGGCATGCGTTGAATTGTGGCTTTGATTGTAGTTTGTAGGGAGAGGGTGAGGAGTTCCAATCATCGAATCTCCAATGCACGCGATCGCCGTTTCTTGGAGCATCGATGTCGCCAAATACGTCTGACATAAAATCACCGTGTGGGGAGGGTGATCAAAATTAGATCAGAGTTGGTGACAATCTAGTGATACAGCTTCAGTTTCGTCGCTTGAAGTGAATCAGCTTCTTGTCCATATCGATGGTGTATTCCCACCCCGCCCAGAATTGCTGACCCATGAGCGGGCGTTCGCTGGCGCCGTCTTTGTTGACGTCGATATCCACGTTGAGGCGTTCAATCGGCCCCAGCTTCACTTTCGCGACCGGAAATGCATAGGCTGCACCTGACCCGGAGATGCCCATGGCTCTGGTCTCGCGCGCATCTTTCGGCAGCTTCAGATTTGCCTTTTTGAGATCGTCCAGGCAGCAGAAGCTCACGGCTGAGCTCGAGTTGCCGGTATCGAAGAGCATTTCCACGCTGCGCCCGTTGATCTCTGCCAGGACGACAATGCGGTTGCCTGCTGGTTCCCACACGAATGGAACAGCCAGTGGGTCTTTGGCACCATAAGAGCTCACCGCGACGACGGTTGGTTGTTGTTGTGAGCGGCGCACAAAGCGAATGCACTTGGCGCCTTGATCGATGGTGTAACTGAAGTCTTGAAAGAAGTTTTGACCCAGAAGCGCGTCGGAGGCATTTTCCTCTACCACTTCAATCTTCATGTTTTTTCGCTCGATGGTGCCGACTTTCACATCTCCGGACATGATCCAGTAATTGACGGGCGCCGCATTCGAAGAACCGCCTGTCTTTCCGTGTGGTGGTCCTTTCGGTGCAGCTAAACCAATGTCTTCTAGTTGCTTTCTGCCGACCGTAACCATCGGGGCACCTGTGTCGAAAACCATTGGAATCGGGCGTCCGTTGATGAATGTGTTGACGTTCATTTGCCCCCGCTCAGACGTGTAATAGATCTGGGCTTCTCTCGGAAGTGAGGCATAGTCAGCGCTTTCTACGTATCTGCTGGTGGGCATGATTGCTGCGCTGCTTCTCGGACCGGCTCCGGAAACGCTTGTTGCAGCTGCCGAACCTGCCTGGGCTGCACCAAGCTTGGTGAGCCACGCTTTCGACATAAGGCCGGCTTGTGTGTTGGGACCGGCATCATAAGCCTGTCTGTAGAAGAGTTTTGCTTTTTTGAAATCGGAGATTTGATGGTAGCACAGACCTGCATAGTACAAAGCACGAGTGTCTTGCGGGTGCGTTTTAGTGTGCAGCTCAAACTGAATTGCAGCGCCTTTGAAGTCGCGTTTGTTATAGAGATCTACACCAACGTCGTACATGGACGCGAAGCAAGGCTCGACCGTCAACGAAGCGAAAAGAAGAGCGACAGCGGCCACACGCACCATACGATCAAATCGCATAGCTAAGTAGTCTCGTGTCCACCACAGCAGGTCGGCGCCGCTACTGCACCCAGAAACCGCCTGTTGTCGAGGTTGGCTTTGATTACAAAAATGCTGCCTAGAATGCTGACGATAAGGTGTGGCACTTCTCCCCACGCAGTTTCCACGTAGGTGGACAACCAAACCAATGTGAAACCCACAAGCATAAGAGCGATTACGCTCTTTCTTTTGTGCTTGGCGTATCCCGGCGCAATTGCGATCGTGCAAAGCCCAAGCATCGCCGCCGCCAGCATTTGATCGTCAAAACCCTCGAGTACGCCCGAGTGTTTCACGACCGGCAAACAAGCAAGCAGAATCGGAAATGCAAGGCAATGAATGATGCAGATAATTGGCGCAACCACCGCCAACACATCCACGAACGCTCGAAGTGAGAATTTACTCGCGCGATCAGACACCGGAAGACTCCATGAACCACAAAATCCAACATAGCAGACGATCAAGATATCGTCCTTAAAATCACATCGTTTATTTATCTTATGGTGGGTTTGCCCGCCGCGATCACGCAGCGATCACTCTTCGACCACAACATTATCTGCAGATTGTCTAAGGCGGTAACCCACGCCGTGCACGTTTTCCACAAGAGACGGCGTATCGGGGTCATCGATTTGCTTTCTCAGCCGTTTGATGGAGGTGCGAACGGTTTCTGAACTGGCGCCCGCTTCAGACTTCCATACTCGCTCGATCAGATCTTCTGTTGAGAAGATCTTGTCGGGGTACCTGAGCAAACACTCCAAAAGCGCAAACTCTTGGGGGAACAGTTTGATAGGTTCGCCACCTTTTGCTACGGCATGCTTTGTGGTATCGAGTGTGATATCACCACATTTGAGAACCGGATTGTAGACCGTCGGCGGCCGTCTCAAAAGCGCTCGAATTCGGGCGGCAAGCTCCTTGACGTCGAATGGTTTCGTCAAATAATCATCTGCGCCGCTGTCGAGCCCCTGCTCCTTCTCCTCGATCTCCTTCTTGCCGGTTAGCATCAACACCGGCGTTCGGCCTCCTCGAGCTCTAAACTTCTTGCAAATGTCTATGCCTTGCGCATCAGGCAATCCCCAATCAAGCACGATGCAGTCATATTGATACGTGTCGAGCAACTCCACGCCTTCAGCGCCCGTATAAGCCATGTCGACGACATAGTGCTGATACTTCAACCAAGATTCAACAACGGTAGCCAGAGTGCGGTCATCTTCGACGACGAGTATCTTTGTCATTGATGTTCGATCTGTTGTGTGCCTGGAGAGATTACTAGTTCAATAGAGTTGATAAACTCAACTCGTGATTAACTGCGTCATTGTAATTCATTGAATTATAATTGCCCAGCCACGCAAAGACGGAAGTCAAGCCGTCCGGCGCGCCAATAGAAGGCTACGTTTGAAGCTCACCCTTACCCACAAAGGACTCTTAATAGTCGGATTGCTGCTGGCATTCGAGCTGACTTTCGTGGGCTTCTTGGCGTTTATGCTTAACAGTGCCGAGAAACAAATCGAGCAAGAGCGCAGGGTTCGTGACACAATCAGTCAGCTCGATACGGTTGCAATCGCAATTCAGGACGCCACCATTGGGCTTTCCAAGCAAGTGGAGCTGCTGGACGATCCTGGTACGGAGCGTTTTAAGTCGACTTATTGGCAGCATTATCTGCGCGTGCCTATAGAAATTCGGCACTTAAGGGATCTAGTCAAGGACCGCCCAGCGCAGGAAGAAAAGGTTATAGAACTTGCAAAAACCGCTGCCAACGGTCTGGCGGCCATGGAGACTTGTCGCAAAGCCTATTACAACCACTCTCCTACACAGCTGGTATTTGTCTTTCAATTGCACAGAGTGTCGGAAATAGCGTCAAATCAACTGAAGGCTCTTCTTACCAGCTATCAGCAGTTTGAGGAATCAGAGCTAGCCAAGGCCAAGGCTTCAAGGGCTCAGTTAGGAACATTCTTGATAATTCTGGTTGGCGCCAACGTCTTGGTTGCGGCAGTTCTTGCCGGTTTGTTTACCCGTAATATCACTCAACGCCTTGAGCTGCTGAAAGAAAACACGCAGCGACTGGCTGCCGGACAACCATTGAGACCGGTTTTGGCCGGCAGCGATGAAATCGCAAGCGTCGATCAATACTTCCACAACATGGCCGGCGAATTGGCGGAGCTGTCTCGGAAAGAGCGCGCTGTGGTAGACAACGCTTTCGATTTAATTTGCTCAGTCGACTCCGATGAGAAATTTGCCGCTGCAAATCCTGCTTGCCGAAAGATTCTTGGTTACGAGCCTGACGAGCTCATCGGCAAGCGCTACATCGAAATAGTGGAAGACTCCAGCAAAGAGAAAACCAGAGCAGACTTGCAGGCGATAAAAGAAAAGGGAACCGGGCAAATGGAAACGCGCCTCAGGCGAAAAACAGGAGAACTGGTAGATGTAGTTCTTTCCGCGCAGTTCTCGCCCCAGGAACGCTCGCTGTTTTGTATTATCAAAGATATCACCGAGCAAAAAGCAATCGAGCGGTTGAAGCAGGAATTCGTTGCCATGGTCAGCCACGATCTGCGTACACCGCTTTCTTCTATTCGTGGAACTCTCCAACTAATTGGTGAAGGCGTTTTCGATCCGAAAACCGACTTCGGTCATAAGCGAGTCGATGACGCCATTCTCGACACCGATCGTTTGCTCAATCTCGTAAATGACTTGCTCGATATCGAGAAACTGGAAGCGGGCAAGATGGTGATGAACCTCGACTCGACGCGCTTGGATCGCATCATCGAGAGGTCTATTGAGGCTGTGCGTGGCGTGTCGGACAAAGCGCAGATCACAGTGGAATCTGATTGTCCAGAACAGATTGAGATTATGGCTGACGAAGACCGGCTTGTGCAGGTCATCGTCAACCTGTTGTCCAACGCCGTGAAGTTTTCTCCCAAAGGAAGCACAGTGCGAGTCGAGGCAGTTACCGATGGAACAATCGCACAGATAAACGTTGTTGACCAAGGTCGCGGCATCCCGCCTGATGCTTTGAAGAAACTATTTCAAAAGTTCGAACAAGTTGAAGCATCCGACGGCAAGCGGGCCTCAGGTACCGGGTTGGGTCTTGCTATATGCAAGGCAATTGTCGATTGTCACAACGGAGATATCGGTGCAGCCAGCGAAGTCGGCAAAGGCAGCACGTTTTACATCACGCTGCCTCTGCAGCAGAAAGTTTGACCGACTTGGTGATCTACAACTGTGTGCGACTCCCGAAGACGTGTTATTTCTCGAGCTGGCGTTGCACTTTGAGCTTGCCGTCTTCAGTTTGATGTCTCAAGAAAAGATCGGTCATGCGAACGGTTGAAATCGAGCCGCGTCCGAACACCGGATGATCCATCTTCTGAGGCTGCCCAGGCCATGCGTGCTCGCCCTCTTTTTCGTATATGCGAGTCAGTTTTGCGTTGTCTCTGCACACATAGTCTTTCTTCACAACATTGCCGTTGTCGAGGGTTTTGACTGGTTCCCCGCAACCCTTCAATTCCAAAACTTTCGGCATTGCTGCATCTGAAGGTGCCCACTTCGACCACTCTTCCATGTGACCGAGCGTGTTGTGTCCCGGCATGTATTGCGTAATGCGTGTGCCTGGCAGATCATTGGGATAAGAATTTGTTCCTGCCACCATCACAACTTCATTGATTGCGCCTGGGTTTTGCGCGTCCATTCGTTTGGCGACTTCATAGCCGACGGATACACCCTGGGAAAAGGCAAAGATATTCGTATTCTTCTCGTCAGTGTTGAAGCTCTTCTTCGCGTAGTCCATCGCCTTCATCACGAAGTCGGGATCATCGACTTTCTTGCCGTTTTCACCTTTGCCGGTCCAGGTGATGGCGACGCCTTTGCCTTGCCATTCAATGCCATCGGCGTTGGGCAGTAGAACGACGTATCCCTGCTTGCGCAGGTCCTCGGCATGAATCAATGTTCCCATGTCGGTTCTGTTGCCGTTGTAGTTGTGTATGGCGACGACCACCGGATATTTCTTTGCCGGGTCATAACCATCCGGTACCATCACGGTTGCGCTTCCGGTGCGATTTCCGCCGGTCACGGTCATCTCATACTCTGTATCGGACAGTTTTTTGATTTGATTGTTGCCGTCTTTTGAAACGCTTCCTACTTCAGCATTTTTTGGAATTTTCGAATCCGTCGCTAGCTTCGCCGTGGAATCTCCATGCTGAGCAAAATCAATGTAACCACCTGCTTGTTCGGTGGCACTCAACGATGATCGTTGGTTCTTGACGAATTTTAGAGCATCAGGAGACCACGCCTCTTCCACGGCAGTTCCGGTTGCGCCCCTAGCCTGCTTAGTGTCGTGTACCTTGTCCGATTCTTGAGGTGGCATACTTCCCTCTAGCTGCTGGGAGCCGCAGCCGGTGTTTTTACTTCAAGCGGTCGAGTGGTCTGTTTTGTATATATACCCAACTCCGGCTGGTTTTTGCCAGCATTGGACAAATACGTGGTAATGGAGTTGCTAATGCGATGAGATGGCGAGATGGAGAGATGGAGATGGAGAGATCGAAGGATTGGGTCTGCAGTCACTGTACATGGCGATTGTTACTACAAGGTGAAATGAAATTGAATTGTCACAACTTAGTCACTACTGCCGGAATATTCTGCTGTCATCAGCCGCGACGCACCTGTGAAGCCGGCAAAAAGTTTGGCCCGCGAGGGAGGGTTGGGTGAAAGCCCAACCTTCTCAGTTTTTTGGGAGTTTCCGAGTTGGTGCCAACGAGAAAGGAAGGAAAAGGGAAATAGGCGACTGCGGTGTCGCTTTAAAGCGACAATTTACCGGAAAAAGTCGCATTAAAGCGACTACGCTGGTTCCGGATGTTCCACGGTATTACTACATCGCAGCACCATTCGATGATCACGTTTCGCGGAACATGGGTGCAACGATACTTTGCATTTCAATTCAAATGTAAATTGTAGTTTGCACGCAACGTTCAACAAGGCAAATTTGTAACGCCAATCCGCCAGTCATGCCCGTCGACGTAAACTATACTTTGCATTTTTACGCGAAATGTACACTTTAGTTGCACCAGCTTTCTATTGGTGCGTGATCACAAGAAATACGCTTTTGCTGCCAAATTTGCAACCAGTTCGGCCGCACCACACAATTTTTGTATTGGCAGACGCCTCGTTAGTGTGATAGCTTGCTGTTCAGTTTTTGATGGCAGGAGATCAAGGTGTCCCCGAGAAAAGAGACTGCGCCTAGTAACGACGCTGCAAATATCGTCGACAGTCTAACCTTGAAGATTCCTGGAAGCGTCAGTAACCTTGGCCCCGGTTTTGATGCGCTGGGCCTGGCAATTAACATCTACACGAAGGTGCACTTCGTACTTTATGACAGCAAGCGTGACTCCGAACCGATTGTTTCTCTAAAAGGAGATATCGCTAAAAAGAGTCAGACAAAGCATCAAGGGGTTTTGATCTATCACTTCTTGAGTGAGCTTTGGCAGCAAGATCATGATCTCTTGCAGCGTATTCGCATCACAGTTGAGTCGAATATTCCTCTTGGTTGCGGGTTAGGCAGCAGTGCTGCTGCCACACTTGGCGCACTTTGGGCTTCGTATCACTTCAAGGGCTTGATTCCGACTCGGGCAGATATTTTGAAGGAAGGAACAAGGCTGGAGGGTCACCCCGAAAATTGGGCGGCCAGTTTGATGGGGAACTTGGTTGTATGCGGGAGATCGCTGGATGGAGAATCTATTGTTACTGAAGAAGTGAAGTGGCCGGATCGGTGGAGGATTCTTGCTGTTGTGCCGCAATATACGCTTACCACGCAAGAGGCACGATCGATCTTGCCGAAGCGAATTGAGTTTGATGATGCGGTGGCCAATATTCAAAGAACAGCGTTGATAGTTGCAGCCGCTGCTGCCTGCAATGAAGCGGTATTGAAACAAGCTTTGCACGATCGAATTCATGAGCGGTACAGAGAAAAGCTTGTCCCCGAGCTGCCTTTGATTCGAGAGCATTTGTCACACCACAATATTCTTGGCTGTGTGCTGGCGGGTGGTGGTTCGTCCGTGCTCGTGCTAGTCGATCAAAGAAACAAGCACGACGTGCTTTCCGATCTCAAACTTTGGGCGCAAACGCGCCCGCAGCCGCCTTCCATTTTCGACTTGGGTGTGGATGTCACCGGGCTTCAAGAAGTTTCGACATAGGCTCAGAGAGCTGTTTGCACACGAATTTTTCACGCTGATCCACACGAATTTTTCACTTCGCATGCAGTTTAATCGGAGCATCTCAAAATTGCTTCAAAGCAAACGCGCTGGTAATTCAAAAGTTCAAAAGGTTCAATAATGATCGATTCAACAACCAATCAACCAGTCGTTCTCATCGACGATGCAGACGTCTCATTAGAATCAGAAGAGTTTGAAGTAGAACAACAAGACAAGCCGATTTCTGAGTTCGATCAAGCCTACGAACAGTGGATGTTGCAAGGATTGGCAGCTCGAATCGCGCGCCTGAAAGGACACACTGAACTGGCAGAACAGATTATTCGGCAATCGTGGGCGGCCACCACCACCTGGAAAAAGAGCGACAAGAGAAAAGTAGCGGCTTTAACGAGCGAAGCTAGAATGGCAGTTATTCAGCGGCAAATTCCGAAAGCGATTGATCTGTACGAACAAGCGCTGGTGGTTTTTGAAGACGTCAAAGACTTCGACCCGACGCTGACCTGCGATGTGCTCGAAGAGCTAGCGGAGCTCTATTTCATGACTGGCGATATCAGGCAGTCAATCTCTCTTTTCAAAACAGCATTTGATATAGATGAAGCTGAATTGAAGCGCTCGGGAACTCTGCGAATTCATCGCTTACTCAAGATCATCAAAACCTTTCAAGAAATGGGGCGTCTAGAAGATGCAGCGCGTTGCGAAGTAAAAGCACGAGACATGATCGCGTCGCCGATAGAGCAGCTCTGGGTGAGACTCGCGGAACGCATGGCGAAAAAAGCGACGGCGTAGGAATAAATTCAAAAAGATGACCACAAGCCAAGAACTGATGAGCGTTTGAGAATGCATTCGCTAAATTCGACTAAACAAGCTAAATCGTGCAATTAAAAAAATAACGAGAGGGCGTCATCTAGCACGCCTTAGCGCAGTCTATCGTGCGACAAAACTTGCTACTACTGAATGTCGTAACAGTCGCCGAAAAAGAGGAAGACCAAAATCCTCGGTGGTTTTGAGGGGTCTTCCTAGTTTTTGCAGGTTGGCATTCTCTGTGTCTCAACCGTGGTCGTTCTAGTTAGCGACTCCCTCGCTTCTGGAAGCGCTTCGACGGCTGGGAGCGAGGCGTCCCGATTGCCGTTCGAAGCTGCTCGCCCAGTAGGCGGAACCTCTGCGCTTCACGATGTTGAAGCATGTTGGAGTCGTACTCCGTGCCGATGAGGGCACGCCGCAATCCTTTGCGGAAATAGCACATGATGTGCTCCTCGAAAGGTGACAGTTTGCGCTTACCAGCGCGCGCTGCCGGGTCGTCTTGAGGGAAACTGCACAACCTTACCTGCGTAGGGGCCGGGGTTGCGCCGACGCAGATGCTCATACGCGGACATCTGGACGACTTTGCGCTCGACACGGGTGACCGCGCGTCCAGATGCAGGCGTGGTGTGTGACGGTTGCATTGTCGGGTATCCTCTGTTGTGGCTCTGCGGACGCATCCAAGAACGGTGGTCTTGGCCTGCGGAGTGAACGTAGCCCGGATCTGTTGCTCTTGCCTGGGAGTTGTTGAAAGTCTGCGGCAGGTAGTCCGGCGCCAGAAGTCCGGGTGCGAAAGACGAACGCAGCTCCTGAGCGCACCAGTAGTGCGCGTCATGAAGTTCTTTCACGAGCACTCTGGCTGCGGCTTCCAGTTCTTGCCAGGTTGCACCGGCGGCCGGCGTGTAGCTGTGGCGGTCGGCTTCTTTGAGCTGATTGGCCCGCTCTTCGATGTTGCGCTCGGTGGCTTTGGCGCGCCGAACGGCTTGTGCAAACCGGTTGCGGCCTTCCACGAGACCACCGAAGGCGTCACGCTGGGCAGCCGCGTCGTCCATCGCTTCCTGCATTCGAGAGATCTGCTCTTTGGCGGACTTCGCGGTGCGAGACTTCAGAAACGCGCGCACGGTGTGCACGATTGCGACAAGCAGCAGGGCTCCGAGGATGACCGCTGCCCATGTCTTGAAAAACGGAAAGCCACCGAAAGTGGTGGCATACAGTGTGGCGGCGCATAGGGCAAGAATGCCCATGCGTGTCGCAAAGGACTTTGTGTCCATGGCGATTCTCCGATTTCTGATCGGTTCGTTAAGTGGGAGGGTGGTTGTTGCTATAACAGGCTAGGACCTAGGTCAAAATCGAAGTCCAGGTCATTTGCGCTCAATCGAGTAGGCTCAGTCCGAATGCTCCTTTTGCCTGCGTGGTGCAGGAAGGGAAGACTGGAATCAGAAGGCATGTCTTTGGTGAGCGCGTTTTGACCTGTTTTATGGAGAAGACGAATAAGAGACCTCTTGATACCAAAAACAGTAGGATCTGATCACGATAACATTCGTAAACGGAGATCTCTTTACAACCCTTAATACTTTCTAGGTGTAAGGGTTTACGCGGTTTCACATGTGCTCAACCAATAGCGCAACGTCTGCAAGCTATATGAGCACAATACCGCTTTGGCATCGATCGAAAATCAGCGATTAACTAGTTGGGTATTCAATATCACGAGTGAGTTTCTGCAAAACAGGCGGTATCAAGAAGCTGACAGGCGGCATAATGGGATAAGCGGTGGACAAGGTGGGGGCCTTGCCTGTCGTGACCACGGATGAATAGCAGGTTACGTGCGCCGGGAGTTATGAGGTGCACAAGCATAGACTTGGTGTTGGAATGGCACCCGTTCGCTCATTGCGAAGTATAATTGAGTCGAACTGGAAGCCTCGGGAGCCAAGCAGCGAGCCGGCACATCGCAGCCCACACGCAGTCTGAGGAGTTCCTTTATGAATGGCAACCGCATCGGTATTGGAATGGGAGTAGGAAACGGACCTCAAAGGGGTGGATCAACAAATGTTTTAGCGCAGCTTCTAAGAAGCGCGCATGCCATCGACGAGATGGAGCTCGAAGAACTGATCGATGTGGCGGAACGTTCGGGCTTGTCACTGGACAGAGTAATTGGGATGGAGGCGTGTGCCTCGGCAGAACCTGTCAAGCTTGCCCTTGAGGCCAACAACCTAGTTTCGTCCGGGAAGATGACTCTCGATAATGCCGTCAAAGCAGTTCGATTGGCAATGCAAGAGAGAGTTCCACTCGACCAAGCGGTGCAGGCTCTTGTGAAATTGCACCAAAGAACGGTTTCGGTAACGTCGTTTGGCAATGAGATCACTCAGCTTCTGATGACCGCGAAGTGTATCGACAACGATCAGTTGGGTCGTTCTGTACGCAAAGCACAAGAAACCGGCATGCAGATCATTCGCACACTTTTGATCAATGCGGAAGTTCCTGCCAAAACACTCTTTTCTGCTCTTGCCGCACATCAGTTAGTGAAAGAGGAAAAGATAACTAGAGAGCAAGCGGTTCAGGCGTTGGCTTCAGCTCACACGCGCAAGACTTCCACCGAGCAAGTCTTGTTTGAGATGGGTATTTTCAAAGCTCCCAGCGGTTCCTCCCTCACTATTGGCGAACTTTATGCCATGTCTGGTCTATTGTCGGAAGTGGATTTGCTCGAGTGTCTCGAGATACATTTGACCAAGCAAAAGAACATCGGACAAATACTGCTGGAACAAGGATTGACTACTCCGGCACTGTTGGAAACCGCAATCGACTTGCAGTCTCAAGTGGCCTCGGATTTGTTGAAGCCGTATCAAGCGGCGCTTGCTCTGCGAGATGTGCATGATCGCAATATTCCTGTTTATCAGGCATTGGCTGAGCTGAAACCCTCACCGCAAGAAGTTGCTCCTCAAATGCGGCTTGGTGACTTGCTCATCGAGTCTGGAGTTGCATCGCTGGAAGCGATTGAGGCGGTAGTCGACAGAAACATCGATTCTTCTATCAAAGTAGGCCGTGTTCTTCTTGTGAATCAAATCATCAGCGAAACGATGCTCTATGCGGCTTTGCGATGTCAGTCATTGCTGCGCTCAGGAATCATCAACGATCAACAATGCGTGAAAATTCTGAGAGACTGCCACATTCACTGCGTGAGCTTCGAAGAGTCCCTGGCACGATTGGGCAAATACATTCCATCACGCATGCAGTGGAGCTGGGTCTAACAGCATTCTTTGCTTCGGCAATTTTTTTCAACTACGCGCACACACACACAAATTTCTGGCACTAAACGAAAAGCGAGACGAGGACAACCTCATCTCGCTTTTCGTAAGCGCGGTCCGGCGCATAACGGCTATTAGCGCCCGGCTCCCCTCAAAAATCTAACGTAATCGCAGTCTAGAAGCCAAACCTGTAAGAGTTATTAAATGCGGCGAGAAAAGCATAATTCGAATTTTCGGCGTACACGAGTTTTTCACGACAGCCCTCCTATAGTTGAACCGTTGAAATTGCTTACCCCCCGTTATTCAAAACAAGGTACAAAGCCATGAATCATTACCAAGGCTACGAGCCCAGCTTAAGCGATCAAAGAGAGACTCGCTCTTATCGACCGAGAGAAAAGAGCTGGGATGGGAGCCGTTGGGGACGCGACACTCGTTCCAACATGCCTGCTGTTGAAGCGCCAAACACTCCGCAGATAAGAAACCTCGAAGATCGCCTGCGGCAGCTGACCGGCTACTGGTTGCTCAATAATTCGAGAACATAAAGTTACGCCCTCTCACACAAGTTTTCCAGATCTCTAATTCTGCCTCCGCAACAGGGAGAAGAAGGGGTATACTACGTAATGTAGCAACGAGGGGAAGAAAACAGAAAGAGATTAGCGAGAGGCAGCACTCGCGTTACTCTTTCTGAAAGAACTGCACAAACCGGACATGTGGGGACGTGTCCGGTTTATGCCTTTGCTAGTTCTTTTTTGTTGATCTACTCAGACGGCGAGATCTTACTTCTCGTCGCTGTACTTGTTCTTCAGGCGGATGTCCGAGTTGACGAACGGACCTTGACGGAATCCGTAGAACACCACCTTCGGTATCACGCCCTTCTGAGCGGCGATCGCCGAAGACTCCCTGAAGTCCTGGTTGTTGTGCTGCAGCGTAGCGATGACGGCCTTGGCCAGCACGTCGTCGGTCGGAACCGCCGCAGCCTGTCCGAGCTCGAACGCGATGGTGAGCTGCTTGTTGTGCTCCGCATCTTCCACGGTGATCAGGCGGAACGAGTTGTAGATCTTGGCCAGATCGGGGATCTGGAAGACCACCTTCTCGATGTCGGTCGGCGGAATCTTGCAGCCGAACCACGAAACCGCGAGATCGGAGCGTCCGTAGTGGAACATCAGAGGCAGGTTGGCAATCGCCGGCGGCAACGTGCCCGGGTTGATGCCCTCCTCGCGCAGCATGGCGATGGCGTCGTCATAGGTCATGACGTGCCCGTTGTCGTGGATGTTGTACTTGATGCGCGGCGAGATGTTGCTTGCGCGGCACAAGGTGATCAGGAGTTCGCCTTGATCGTTGGACTCCACGACGTAGTCGAGCTGGTTGTACTGGAAGATGTGGGGAAGCCCGTCTTCCAGGCGCTCGCAGCCGGCGAGCTTGGATACCGCATGGTTGAAGCGGCGGCGTACCTTCTCGTTTTTCGCCATCAGGCGGCGGAGTTCGACCGTGAAGGCGTTTTCCGCGCCGATGTTGATCTCGAGGTCGGAGGCGCCGTAGTCGCCGTACACTTCCTTGAACGCGGTCAACAGGTAGTCGCGCAGACCTTCGGACATGCCCTCACCACCGTAGAAGCCGATGGCGTGGAACTTCTTCCAGTCGATGGACTTGTTGTCGACCAGCATCTTGAGGAAAGGCGGATAGCCCGCGATCACGTACATGAACTGGTCGGGGCCGAAGTCCTGCATGGTGCCGACGATCTTGTCGATGTCGGGACCGCACGAGATGAGCAGGCACTCGTCGACTATCGAGTTGCTGACGCACATGCCCGTGGCCCAAGGGCCAAGAGCGAAGGCGTTAACGAACAGAATCTGCTTGTCGCCGACCAGCTGACGCAAGGCGAGCTGCATCGTACGCGCCACAGCCTCACGCTCTTCGGGTCCGCGAACCCAGTTTGTCGGTTTGCCGGTCGAGCCGGACGATTGGTCGATGACCGAGCCGCGCACAGGCAGTTTGCCGCCACGGCAGCGATCGGCGATCGAGTACACCTTGATGAAGTTCGGTTTGTCCATCATCGGCACGCCGGAGAAGTCAGGCGTCCAGCCGTTGAGGACGACTCCTCGCGCGCCTTGCTGGCGAAGGAAGGAGGCGTAAGCCGGACATTCCCGCTTCGCCTTTTCGAAGGCGTACCACGCCTTCCACAGGCCCATCCTCGTGCGGAACCCGGAGGTGCCTGGCAGAAACAGCAGACTGAATCCCAGTCGGCTCTTCTCCAGCAGCCTTCGGATGAGACCCGCCACGATGACGAACGTAAAGATCAGAGTCTTTTTCACGTGTTCTCCTCGGTTATTTGGTTAGGAGTTGATCGAGGGTCAGTCGCTTCGCCTGAGGAGGCAATTCGCTGTGCCCGAGGCGCAGAAGCAGCCACAGATCATGCGGGCGCTCGCTGTTGGCGAAGTGATCCGCCATCAGCTTGTGCGCCTTGGTGTTGGTGATGACCGAGCCGAAGGGATGCAGATACACCCCGTGCTTGGTCATGGTGAGCCAAAGACGCGCGAGCATGCGCCCGGCGCGATCCCACTCGCCGTGGTTGTCGTAGGGTCCGGAGATCCATGCCACGGTGCGGGTGCCGCGCATCTTGTACTCGTAGATGAATCGCGTCAGGTGATAGATACCTGGAATGCGAAACATCCAGTTGTGCTTGACGAAGAACCACATGAGAAGCCCCGGGAAGAGCATGGCGTAGGCTGCGAGGCCGTCGGCCTTCTCACGTGCTTCTTTCTGGCTGAAGCGGATCCAGCCGCCCACTTCGTTGCGAGCAAGCGGCTCGGACATGTCGAAGAACATCGTGTCGGCGTTGAGGCGAACGACCCAGCGAACCTGTTCGGGTTCGCTCGAGAACTCCAGCTTGTGGCCGAAGGCCTCGGCGATCTGAGAAAGCTCGCCCAAAACGCGCACATCGACCGGCTTGTCGTCGTACGGCATGCGCGACGTGCGGCGGTCGAGAATGAGTTGACGATCGAGAGTTTCGGGGGTTGTGCGTGGCACAAGCGTGAGCTTGGCGTACTCCTGAAGCCCTTGGGCACGGGGATCGAGCACCTTCGAGAGGTACTTCGTTTTCACGTCGAGACCGTGCGGCGCTGCTGCGATCGACAGCATCTCCAGCAGAATTCCGAAGCCCGCGGTGCAGAAGCGCCCCGTAGGATCGGTGTCTGGCAGAAGCCTGGTCGGGTCGTACAACAGCGTCACGCCGCCATCGTCATCCAGCCTGAATCGCCAGGATTGGATGTTGTGCGGCGACGGCGCCCAACGCCCGTACTCGAGAATCGTCTTCCAAAGTTGGGTGTTTGACATACTACTGATGCCCCTTTCGGTAGAGGTTGATCGAAGACACGAAACCCCAGCAAATAACGTCGTTTGGTCATCCGGGAAAGACCACTGCGCGTGTCCGCACATGCAAGCGCCCGATGCGATTGCAGACTATTTACTGGGGCTGGCAATTACTGTTTGAGGAAGTTGCCTTGTGTGTCTGGAGAGAAACTGAGAACTACTAACCTTATGGAGATGTAAAGGGTGAATCAAATGAGCACGTCGCACTAGAAACTCATGAGAACGATTGACTGGTGTGCTATTGAAGTGATCATTTGATCGACTAAATGAAGTAATGCAAACTGACGCGGCTTGCGGGTTGAGGTTGCAGAGCTTGCGCTAGGGTTCGCAATATCGCAACAAGGGCAATTCGATTGATTGATTCGCACCAATTAGTTGCACGATTTTTTCACGTCTGGACGACTATCGTCAGCCTGTTGAACTGCTTAGCCTGGGCTTCCCACCCAGGATATTCCAACTTGAGCGTGGTATCGAATATGGTGCCAGTTGCGCAAGCTGTAATTGCGCAAAATCTTCTTCAAAGGCTGTCAATAAGCCTGAGATTCATTGCCTGATCGTGACTCTTTGTGTTCGACTCGAGTCATGTTTTCTTCTTCTTTGTCATAACTCAAAACCCTAACAACGTAATCTTCTGCCATCTATCTGCTGCTCATTTCCTTCGCACTCGGGTGCGACGGGTGAGTGCAGTTTTAGGAGCACAATGAAAGAAAGCGAAATTATGGTGTCACTTCCGGTGGCGGTTGTTCGTTTGCTGCCGCTTTTGGACGTGAAACCCAATCAAGACTTGTTGGCGCGCCGAACGCTCGGTGTCACCGGCAATGTCGCTAGCTACATCCCGCAGCACGGCCGAAGTGGACTCTGGTTTGTACGCCATACCAACGGCGAGACCGCGCCATATGCGGCGTACGAGCTTACGCGCGTGCTGTCCTGGTTGGAAGTAAGACCGGGGCGTGCAGTCATTGTCGTGAGGCTTCAGGATGATGCTGCTCGCGCTTGCAATTGGCACCCGGACTCTTGCAATCGCCGGATGGATGCACGCGCAACCATACTGCAATGGGTAACCGACAAGTTTGTTTTGGTACGCCATGAAGGCGGTGAACAGGCTATCTACGAGTACCAAGAACTCGGACCTGCCGACGACACGACTTCTGCCAATTCTTGCGAGACCACCGGCAGACGCCGCACCACCACGAAGTCTCAGAAATGATTCTCAAGTTTGTCTTATTCGTCATAGTCATGGCAGCTGTCATCTGGTACACGGACGACGACTGCCTCTAACGTGCCTGACAATTGTATTTTTGTCGCCAGGCACATCGAAGGAGGTGGGCAATGGAAAACATTCTCCTTGCCCAAATCATTGACACTATCGAATCGATTCGCACGGGGCTGCGTGAGGGCATCGTCCTTCTGCGTTCGTCGAAATCGGACTCGCTAGAAGTTTTTTCGAAGGTCTCAGGCGAAATCGAGTTGGTTCAATCCACGGTTCGTGATGCTGTCTGCATCCGCATTGTCAGTCGTGAAACCTCGTCGTTGCACATCGCATTGTCGTGTGCACACGACGCCTTCTTGTGGCTGGCTGCCTTTGCCACTATCGAGTGGTACCACTCTCTTGGTGGCGACAGCAAAACCAAGTTCAAGGAGGTCGCCGAGCGCTGTGAGGGGTTGCTGGACTTGATCGACACAACGCGTGCGGCGCTGCCTTACGACAAGGTTGCTAAAGAGATGCTGCAGTAAGGGCTGGGCGTCTCTCCAGCCGATTCTTTGACACGACACTCGACTCGAACTTTTTCAAATGGGGTCATCATGGCGTCCATCATGCTCGTCGCGCTCATCGTTCTTCTTGCCGTCTCTTTTCTCGTTACTCTCAAGGAGTTCTCGCGCAAGCGATCTGGTCTCGACCACAATTTCGACCTGGGGCTCAAGGCCGCCGGCATCACGGCTGTCGGTCTCGTATCGATGTACTTTCAGATGTCGATCTTGCCGGTCGTTGCCGCTATTGCGGTTATCGTCTTGCTTCTGTCCACGTTTCAGCCCCGGCAGTAAGGAAGCACGTCCTCAGTCGTGAACGATTCTTTCAGTACTTGATCTGCATGAGTCCGGAGCACCGCAAGTGGTGCTCCGGACTTCGGCGTTTTGTTTTGAATGTGGCGCTACTATGCTTTGTAGCATGCGGCTTACAGTCTTTGCAAGTCCTATGTGGTATAAGGGTTCCGGCTAGGTCTGGAGCTTTTGTCATGAACAAACGAATTGCTTTGGCTGGTATCTTCATTTCGTGTTGCTCGTTGTTTTTCGGCGTGGCAGCGAATGCACAAACAGCAGCAGATCAACTTGCAAAAGGCAAAAAGTGCTTCGAGGGCAATGACTTGAAGGGCGCCCTTCAAGCGTTTGACGCGGCCGTCAAGCTCGAGCCAAGTAATGTAACTTGCCACCAGTATCGTGGCATTGTCAAATTCAACACTGACGACTTCGCCGGAGCCAAAACAGACTTCGACTTTGTATTGGATAAGAAGCCTGATAACACGGACATCAGATATAACCGAGCGGTTTGTCGATACAGCACCGGTGACCTTTTGGGTGCTATGAACGATCTCAATGAAGTAATCAGGGTAGATCCTGAAAACGGAATGGCACGCTGCGATCGCGGACGGCTTCTGTGCACTAGCGACAATCCGAAGGAGTTGGAGAAAGCGATTGATGATCTGACCGAAGCTATTCGCCTCAAGGTCAAGTTGGACAAATCGTACAACAACCGTGCCATCGCCAAAGTCAAGCTCGGAGAACTAAACCAGGCAATCTACGATGGTTTTGATGCAGTACATGCCAATCCAAAAAATACAAATGCCATGTACAACATAATTGTCAATGCCTTCGAGCTTGGAGACTATGTCTCTGCTGACCAGATGCTTGCGGACTACCGAACTCGGTGCCCGAAAGAGACGGATGTTTATCTCAAGATCGGCAAAACCTTATACAGAAGAGGGCTCACCTACGACTCCGCTCGTCTTCTGGAGCATATTGTCAAAGTCGACCCCACCTCTGAAGATGCTGCCGCAGCGTGGCTCTACATCGGTCATTCCAACCAGTTTGAAAACAAGTCCGAAGCGGAAAAAGCATACAGAAAAGCGGTTGAACTAAATTCAAAGGGTATGGCTCCTATTGCCTGCCTTGCCTGCAATTTGCGACAACAAGGCAGATTTGACGAAGCTCGTGAGCCATTCGAAAAGGCTCAGGCGATAGCAAAGGAAAAGGGAAGGTTGGATTTGCTCGCTGATGATTTGGCGCAGTATCAAGCTAAGAAAACAGAGCCCACGCCTCTGTTTAGCGGGTCTTACCAGTCCGAGATCGCAACTAAGAAGGGATACAAACCAGCGAATCTAGACGTCGAGTATTTGAACAACGATATCTATAAGGTCAAATTGAGCGGCGAAGACTCGAAGGAAAAGGCTGAAGGAGTAGGTATTCGCACCTATGAAAATTTCTTGGCGGCTGCCTATGAAACTAGCGGCAATCTTGAAGTGTTGTTGTTGGGAGCCAGTGACAAAGCGTTTGCTTCAAATAGCACAGGCACCGCAACCCCTGGCGTGGTCAAGTTTAAGTGGCTTCGCTTGCCGGAGACAAACATTTTGCCTCCCACGTATCAGCAACCTGAGGCGAACTTTTGTGGTGTCTATGACATCACAGGTGATGCTGACGGCAAGAAATACAAAGGGAAGTTGACCATAACCAAGATCAAAGAAACCTACAATTGCAAATGGGACATTGAAGGAGGAAGCAAGTACGAAGGCCCTGGTTTGATCACCGGCTACTTTCTTGCATGTGCATTCAAAACTTCCTCCAACAAACCTGCGGTGATTATGTACTCTGCCAATCTTAGTGGCGATCTACGTGGTGTCTGGGCTTCGCCAGGAATGGCGACTCCTCTGATTCAGACAGGCGTGAAGCTGCCGCTCGTCGAGACTGCGTTCAAAATGCCAAAACCCAGTAAGTAATTCTTTTTGCTTGGAGAGCGTTGCTACAGTGAAATCGCGAATAAAAATTGTTGTTGCAGTAGTTGCACTTAGCGGTCTCCTTTGCCATGGCATGGGCACGGCTGTAGCACTGGTGCCGGAGGACAAATCGAATCAGGCTATCTTTCGCGGCATGGAACTCGAAAAAAAAGGCGACAAGAAAGGGGCTATTGCAGCCTACACAGAAGCTCTGCGCATCGATCCGAAAAACTCCAACGGCTACCGAAGCCGAGCGAAGGTAAAGTTCGATTTGAGAAACTTCCCTGGCGCTCTCGAAGATTTCGACGCCGCATTGTTTCTTACTCCAACTGACACTTTTTCGCTTTTGTACCGTGCCAAGACGAAGAAGCAGCTGCACAATAACGTTGGTGCTTTGAGGGATTGCGATCAGGCGGTGGCAATCGATCCTGTCGATCCTAGTGTGCGCGTGATGCGCGCAGAGGTTTTCGCCGAGCGGGACAACAAGGAGGAGATGAAGTCCCTTATCGATGATTGCAACTATGCAATCGGTAAGAATTTCGACGTGGGGGTGTGCTACTCTCTGCGCGGCGATGCTAAGCGTGTATTGGGTGATACCAAAGGTGCTTTTGCTGATGCCAAACTCGCTTACAATGCCGGCAATAAGTCGCCGCATACATTTGGCGTTATTGCATTCGGTAATGCTGAGCTCGGTAACTACACAGAAGCGCTCAAAGCGATTGCCGAAGGGGAAAAGATACAACCTGATGTAGCGCTCTTCTATTTTTCGGCAGAGATTTTCGAAAAAAGAGGAATGCTCCAAGAGGCCATCAATTTGTACGAGCGTGCGACGAAGCTCAATCCAAGAGCTTGGTATGCATGGTTCAATCTCGGCAATTGCCTTTGCGGGCAGGGCAGTATGATTCGTGGCGAAGCCGCGTATCGAAAGGCTCTTGAGCTCAACCCCGACAATGTTGCCGTCCAGTTGGCTGTCGCCGACGCGTTGCGTCAACAGAAGAAGTGGGACGAAGCAAAGGCAATGCTCGAGAAGGTAAATGAGCTCGCGCCTCACGTCGCTGATGAAAATCTTGCCCTGGTCGAAGCGAAGCGCTTTGAGGACTTTCCGGCGTTTAGCGGTCAGTATGAGACAACGTACGACTTTGATGGACATGACGTGCCCGCCACCATGGAAGTTGATTATGTTGATCGCGGTGTTTACGCCGTGACATGGAAGTGTTTGTCCGGTGAGAAGATATTGGGCACCGGCATGCGCGGTTGCACCTCGGTGATGGCAATGGCCTACTTGAGCCAAGCAAAGAACCTAGGTGTTGTAATTACAAGATGGAGTAAAGGCAATCGTTTCGAACTGCTGTCAGGAACAAACAAGAAACTGAAAGGCCATGTGGTGAAGCGTTGGCTTACTTCACAAGACAAAACAAAGACACCATCTGGAGACCCGCCAGCAGAAAGCTTCGAACCGGACATTGTTGGAACGTATTCGGTGGACGGTCAGTGGAAAACAAAGTATCAAGGCACGCTCACTATCGCCAAAGACGGTGAAGCGTACAGCGCCAAATGGAAACTCAACGATGGGCGTGAATTCTCTGGACCTGCGATTCTATCGGGACAGTTTTTTGCAAGCGCTTTCGAGTTGAATGGATTTCCTTGCGTCATGATTTACACCATTGGTGCAAATGCGACGTTGCGTGGAACTTGGGCCAGTCCTGGCTTCAAGCAGGCGGGAATCGAGAACGCATTGAAGAAACAATAAGCAGAAAACTCTTTCAAACGTTTCTCAATAAACGCAAACAACATCGAGTGCAGCCGAAGTTCGAATCTCTTCATACTATGCGATGTCGTAAAAGCTGAGCCAAGAACAAAAGACTGAGAGGCGATGCGCCGTTTGGCGTCATCGGTCGCAGCCTTTTGTTTTCGAATTAAGAGCCCAGTTCGAACCCGAGTGCGATGTACAACGCGAGGAACAGTGCGCCGAAAAGCGCGATGTTGCCCGTAAGACCAAAGGCCGTGAGCGCTCCCGAGATGATCAGCGCTGCTCCGAAGAGTGTGCCGAGCCATGCGCCTTCGACGTTGCTGCGTCTGGTAGGCTCTGCCTTGCGGCTCTCGGAGCGAACTCCGAAGGCAAACATCGAGGCAAAGCTCACCGTCGCGATCAGTCCCAGCACCAAAAGAGGTGCGTGGAAGATGGAGGCGATGAGGGTGGCAAGCGAGGCAATGGTGATGCCGAACGCGGACGCCATCCAGCCGACGCGCAAGGTTTTGTGTTGCCACAGCCACTTGCGAATCTTGCCCATGAGGCGAACCTTGGGAGGCTTGGGAGGCAGCGGCTCGAGGTAGTGCCGCCTGTCGACGAGGATGCGATGCACGCGCTCGTTGACGAGGTACTTGACCGACTTGCCGCCACGAATCCAGGTGCGAATCAGCGTGCTGGACACGAAGTTGGCGGGGCAGTCGATGATCTCGATGTCGGCTTCAGGCAGAATACGCTTCCACTCCGCGAGCTGAGCAGGCGAAGCCGTTTCCCGAGGGGAAACAAGCAGCCGGCACAGCGACAGGAGTTCGGCACGACGGTTGTAGTCGCGCAGAATCGGCAGGTTGTCTTCGCCGATGATGAAGTTGATTCTGACTCCGGCGCCGTACTTGTCCTTGAGCTCTTTCAGAGTATCGATTGTCCAGGTGATGCCTGGGCGGTCGATTTCGATTCTGGAGGCTTCGAACTGTGGATTGTCTGCCACAGCCGCGGCCACCATTTCGAAACGGAGTTCCTTGGCGAGCAAATCAGCCTTCTTGTGAGGCGGTTCGCCGCTCGGAACAAACAAGACCCTCTCCAGGTTGAACTGGTCGAGTGCACTCTGGGCAACCATGAGGTGCCTGGTGTGAATGGGGTTGAATGCGCCCCCCATCATGCCGATTTCTCTCATGACTATTCTTCCCGGGCGCCTTGAAAGCACGCCGTTTTTCTTTTTGAAAGTCGCAAAGTGATGAAAGCTCCAAGAGATAAGCTCTGGGCTTGTGTCGCGCAAAGCGCATCTCTTGAGGCTTAAGCATCAAACTGGTTCGATTCCACAGGCACCGCCGGTGAAACCACTGGTAAAACGTCATAAAAGCGCTTCCGGGGGATCCGAAGGCGGGATCCCCGGAAGCATTGTTGCCGGTAGAGTTCGTGCTGCGAGCTCGAAATTTCTCTTATCCGGCGAAACTAAAAGATGCTATTGCCTTCGCATCTCAGAGTTCCTGGGTCGCCGAAGCGAACGAGTTACTTCTTCGCCTTGTCGGCCGCGCACGCGTGGGTGGTGCCCAGCGTGACGGACGCCTTGACGCCGCACTCGTCGCCGTCGGTGCCGGTCACGGTCAGGGTCGCCGTGGCGGTCGCCTCGGCGTTGTCCTTGCCCTTGATCTCGGTCCGCGCGTGGTTGGTCGCCAGGTCGAACACCTCGTTGAGGCGGGCGTCCTGAGCGGCCACGTGGGCGACATCCTTGGTCTCGGCAGCGGTATGCTTGGTGTTGCTCATGTCAGTCTTCCTTTCGGTTGTTTCTGAGATTTCAGAAGTTGAACGAATCCTTCATCCCGGTCTTCGCCTTCCGAACCCGATCACTTGCCCAGAACTCACAGGTACTTTCAGACAGAAAGCCTATAAAGCTCAAGGTTTGCTCTGAATCGAGGTTGTGATACGTGTTGGAGCTTAAATTTCGGTGGAAGGAAGTGGATGAAAGAACATCAGTAAGGTAGTGATCAAAGCGCCAGGATCTCAATAGAGATATCATGTGATTTTTCCAAGGCTTTAGGGATATGTCGGGCGCGCCCGACGATATCCACAGCAAATTTTGAGCGGTGACAAGCCTTATCAGGACCGCCTCTTGGCAACCCCGGTCTTTAAAGTGTGCTAGCGCCGATAGCGCGATGCTTCACAGCAGTAGGGTTTTGAACAGAAATGTGAGTTGTATTTCCAATATCCGCACATCGTTTGATTTGCGCGAGTTTGCCTAGACGGTGCTTCGCAGCTTAGCGTGAACTCAGTCTTCGTTACACGGATCTACAATCTGTGATTGCCCTATCGATCAGCCTGAGGTCTGCCTTAGTGTTTTGGTGTTCCTCCTCAAGCTTCCTCAGCAAGTATTTGAAATCATCGACGCAAGACCCTCTTGATGCTAGTTTTTCATCCGAAAACTACCTCGCGATTGGCGCTGCGACCTGATTTGGGAAACTGCGAGGAACTCCGAAAAATTCTCAATATTATGACATCGCCCAATTCCAATAGTGGCAACCAACCCGATCCTTCTTCATTTCGTGGTTTTCTTCAGAGTCTGAAAGACGAGCGGAGCGAGTTTCGCGAGAGTCTTCAATACTGGATCGACTGCGGCAAGCAAATATTCCGCGACTTCATTCGCGAGCAGACATGCGAGAAGATGAGTGTCTTCGCGTTTCCGGACCTGGAGATGGCTCAACGCTTTTCCAACGAAGTTGCCGATGCTATCAACGCCGATCTGCTTTGCGAGTACGACGCCACGGCTGTCGTTCCACGGCGCGACCGCTCCGGCTCCGAGTACTATGTGCCGCTTCTGACTGTCACCAAATCCGGTGCGCGGCCGCTCACTGGTGCTATTGTTGTCTCTCACAATACCTTTCAGCCCTGCGGAATTAGTGTTGACGGCGAGGTTGTGCGCGTGGCGTTCACCCTGCCGCGTGCCGAGCAACCTGTGGTTGCCGAGGTGTGCAGTTGCTGCGGGCGGGCTATTGAGTCGAAGAACTGACTGCTGATTCCATGTATTTCACTTTGGGTGTCTCGATTTTGTGTCTATGAAATCGATTAAAAGATTGGTGGCATTGACAGGAGCGTTTGATCCAGCGCCACCGTGCCAGTCGTGCCCAGCGAAGGTCGGCATGTATACGCTCTTCACCTCGGCGCCGTTGCTGGGATTTTTCCAGGTTTGCACTTTCACCTGTTCATCGATTGACTGCCAGCTGTAGGGGACTGATAAGGCTAGTTTGTTTGCCTGCAAGTAGCGGTCGATAGTTTTCGCCTCGCTGTCCATGTGGAGTCCGAACCATCTCCCGTCTTGCGGCGCCACCGTATCTTTTCCCGATTGAATAGTGAGCAGGCTCATGCCCTCAGGCGCAGGGTGCTCCTTTCCCGTCGTCCAGCCACTGACGTCAATCAGTGATGCCGGTCTGTATTTCTCGGGCAGCTCCGCCGCTACTTTGTGCGCAAAGCTGGCTCCCTGAGAGTAGCCCGCCACATGTATTCGGTCATTGTCTATGGTGGCACTTTTGTTTAGCGCATCGAGGACTTCGGAAGTAAACTTTACGTCATCAGTCTTGGAAAACGGGTATTGTCCATTGTTGTACGAAAGATCTTTGCGCGGGTTGCCGCTCATGTAGACCACGAAAAAGCCCTTATCGTCGGACTTCGCGTCGAGCCCTGTGAGTTCAGCCAGACCGGCTGCACCGGCTTTGGTTCCACCTGGTCCAGGTTTGTCGCCCCAACCGTTGAATACCACCACCACCGGTGCTTGCTTGTCTGGTGAGTAGTCTTTCGGGGTGTGTATGAAGATCTCGCGTTTTGTTTCATCCACGCACGCGCTCACACGCTTTGTCTGCCCGGGAGTCAAGTCCGAGGCCGTCAGCTTGTCGAGCTCCAGCGGAGGATTGGATGTGCTATCAGGTCTCATCGAGTCCCAAATGTTCGCGGAGAGGCATGAGCGCTCATCCGTCATTTCGCGCAGGCGCTTTCTTTCGTGAATTTCTCTGATCGTGTCATCCATTTGAAGGTGCCACCGATAACGTCCAAAGCAGGTTGGAGTATCATTGCAGGAAGTTCTGACCAAAATGTGAAACGGAAGGATTTCCCTTGGAATTTCCTGGGAATACTTGCCTATGCAGCTAGCGCAGCTTTGTGACGGTGGCTAGAGCGCGATGCGGCCGGAACCTCGAAATGTTGCGAGGCGGCAATGGTTGAGTACTGTGACGGGATGTAAAGAGAACGTCTATTACAAAAGTTTTGATGATCTTGTAAGCGCTTTTTTGTAGATCATGAATCATCTCTTTCTCCAAAAAAGTTCTCTGGAATTTCCTCGCCAATTCAACTGTTCCCACTAATTCAATGTCACTCAACGCGTCACCGCCGACGCTCGACCCTGACCGCCACTAGTTTGTGACCATGCTCTGGTCCGGCAAGTGGCTTGTGCAATCACTGTTTTACGGAGCCTACAATGGACGTAAACAAACTCGCTATCGACCCTGCTGCGATTTTTGCGGAAATCGAAGGACTCAAAGCGCTGCAACTACACGAACCCAGATTCGGTGCCCGAATGAGAGCTCATTTCATCGGACAGCACCTTGCCCAACGAGGACTCGTTGCCGGCCGCGTCTGGGCGCTTCCGCCGAAAGATGACGGTGTGATTGCGTCGCCTCTTCGAGACGCAGATGATTTCCGCTTGCGACACATCGAGGTTGACGATTTCTTCGCTGCACTTGTTGTGGGCGAGGATCCCCAACGGAGCCTGGTGTGGAAGAACTATGTCGCCGCCTGCGATATCAGCGATCGCTACAATCCGGTAGTGTACGACCCGGTGTTGTTTGACGGCCCGGTGTTGTTTGACGGCCCGGTGTCTTTGTCGCGCTGGATGGCTGCATTCCGAAATCCGTACATCAGGCGGTTTGCACCGCCGGTGTTCGTTTTGTGCGACTGGGACGCCTCACCGTTTGGTCCCGAGCCAGTCAATCTCAAGGACGAGGAGTTTCTGGCTCAGATGAGCCTGACTGCGATGCACGTGCAATGCAGCAATAAAGACATTTCGTACGTGCGCTCGAGTCCGGCCTGGCCCGGCGAACCGCCACCGCCGAAGTTCTGGATCGAGTCTGACTGACCGCACGTCATCGTCGATGATGCAGGAGGAACCAGGCGGTAGCCTGGTTCCTCGCTGCTCATTTCTTTAATGCGTTCAAATACTATATTAAACCGTAAGATTCGAGTTAAATATAAAAGCACCAAACCTGGTGGCACTCGGGCCGGGGAAGAGCACAGTAACGGCTGTGCTCTTCCCCAAACAAAAGAATCATTACAGGTGGCTTTACCAGACCTTGATCGTGAGGTTTACCGCGCAGACTTCGGGCGGCAGGCACACGAGGTTGACGCCGACCTTGTCATTGCGGACGGTGGCTGCGAGTCCGGCAACCGGAATCGGCGTGAAGTTGTTGTTGGGGGCATAGCCCGTCGCTAGACCGGCCATCCAGCCGAAGTGAACGGGACCGACCTTCCAAGGCGTCTTCACGTACCAGGCGTACGTCGTCGGGCGCCAGTTGCTGTTGTGATAGTAGCCGACCATCCATGCCGAATTTTCGGTCACCGGAAGTTCCAGCCCGACGCCCCAGTTGCGCTCGTTGTGCTCGTTGGTGCGGTCGAAGTGGTAAGAGATGCCGTTGATGTTGACGCGGGCATTCTTGAACGACTCCTTCACGTCGAAGTGAAACATCGAGTTCTTGCGAGCAGGGGCGACGCTGTCCGAAGGCAGCACGTTCGCGGCTTGCGAGAAGCTCCCGGAAGCGGCGAGCGTCGTGTCTTCGACTGCGATCTTGGTCGTGTCGATTTCGAGGCTCGAGGTGTCGATCGCGTTGGCGAACGCGGTATCGAGGGTGGTGCTCGGTGCCGCGACCGTCGAGTCGACGACAGTCTGGGCGGAAACGTTTGAAGCGAGAATCAGGCTGAGGACAAAAGCGGTGCACAGAAAGAGTGAATGGAACGCCGTGTTGCCGTTCGAGTGTGCGACTCGAACGCTACGGTCTTGGGAAAACATTTTGGTATTCCTGATGAGATTATGGGTTTCAGCAGTTGCCTGCTGTCCTAGACGATGCTCGGGTCGATGGGCGCCGAGTTGCGACGCTCATGGTCCACGATGCGTTGTGCATGATCGACCGCGTAGGTCATGAAATGAAAAGCCTGCTCGAACTTGAACTGTCCGAGCGCGTCATGCGAGTTCTTCACAGACGTGTCGACGAAATTCCATGCCGGGTCGCCGACGGAGTTGACGCCGGTCACTTCCAGGTATTCGACCCGAAGTTCTGAGAGCCGAACGCGCTTTTCGCCAAACTTCCGCATGATCTCATCGTTGTTCGACAGTTGATCCTGGCGGGATTTGAACTGACCGTACGCGCGTGACGCACGGCGCCAATTGCTCACCACGGACCAGCCGATGAGCAGAAGAGCAGCGAGTAAGAGAAATTTCATAGTGCCTCCGTGAGGCGCAAGTTGAAAGGCCCAAGACCAAGTCCTTGAATAGCCCCTCATTACCGGCTTTCAAAATCCGGCTTTCAAAACCGTGCGACGGTCATCGACGCTCCTTTGGGAGATCGACAACAGCGATGAGTTTTGAGAGGGGTGCTGAGTGCTGAGGGGGCTTGGTTCTTCGGGAGAAAAAGAGAACGAGATATGCTTTCTAACCTATGATTGCGCAATCCTCTTTGCAACCGTAAAAGAGTTCATATAGCGCGAACATGGTACTGGCCTTTTAGATCGCAATTAGTGAAGGTTAAATTGGATCACTCCGATTGAGTCGAATTGGATCACTCCAATTGAGTCGACTTGGATTACACGAAGGCATGAAGCGCCTCCGAAAAGAAGGCGCTCAGTCGCTTTGTATTCGTTAATGGCGGAATAAGCTAGTTATCGATGAGCCCAATCTTGCGAGAGGCGCAGACAAAGTTGCACAGAATCAGCGTCAGGGAAGCTGACTGACTCAATTTTACCGTTGCGTTCGCAGACTATAGCGCCATCGCAGCGGGTGTACATGCGGATTCCGGTATTGTGGTCCTCCATGGTGGTGCCGCTTTCATGGGAGTATTCAGATGTATGGACGGGATTGGAGCATTGTGAGTTGTTTGTTTCTTCAGCTTTTGCAGAGACTGGAATTACTAAGAGGGCGAAAATGGCGGCGAGTATGGATAGTTTCATTTAAAGAACACCTCATAAGAGTTGAGTAAGGGGCGGCTGCTCAAGCTCGTCGTGCAAAAAGGCGATTACGCTGTTTGCCCGTTGAATCGGTTGAGCAGTTGGTCAGGGTGTTTTTCGCGATGTTAGCCAGTTTAGGTTGCGAGCATAACAAGGGGATAACCGAATTCCGTGCCCCAAGGCGCGCGGCGTTCAAAGACGATGTTCCTAGATTGAGTCCTGTCAAGGCTCTGGAGGTTGGATTTAAATTGTCTATGGTGTGTACCAAGTGAAGCGCTGATCGGAGTACCAATTCCGCTGCGCAAGGAGCGGATCTGACGAATCTCGATTTTTTGGCGTTTGCGAGTTGCGCCAGCAGTCGCTTTCTTTCAATAGTTTTTGTTGACTCTCTCTCTCTTTCAAGTCTTGAAGAACGAATCGAAGCATCTGATCCAGCCACTCTTTGTTTTTGAGAATTCACAGCTGAACGCTGTGAAGAAGCTGATTCTGTGCGTTCTATGTCGAACTTCAAGCGAGGGCTTAACTGTGATAAAACAAGTAATTTTGTCTGCTGCAAGCGGACCGCTTCTCGGTGTCTTTTTATGAACGCTTTCATAGTCTTGATGATGACTGCATTGGGCGGCATCTTCAGCGTATTTCTCAATCGCGTTCTTTTGAACAAAACTCGACTGGCATCGGCGCTATCAAGCCAGAAGTCTGCTACCGACGCGGTTTGTTATGTCGCAGGCATGGCTGGTGCTATCGGTGCCCTGTTCGGCGCCTGGCTTTTCTCGAATGAGATCTCTGTCATTCATGGGATATACGGTGCCGTCGCTGGGTCGCTGTTTCTCGTTGCGGTGGTTGGCTTCTTTTGGGCCCTAGGGCTAGCTATACGTCTTGCCGGACTCATTCTCCACCGCGTGATGGCGCTTGCCGATCGCCTTTGCAGGGACAACAAGCAGCATCACTGATTCACTGCACTCATTCTGTTCCATTCCGTTCCACTCCATTCCATTCCTTCATATTTTTTCCGAACGACGTTTCGGAAGGAGACTGTCATGACAGTCCAGAAAACTTTTGACGAGAAGCGCGTCTCTTCCATGATCGCCACGGTGTTGAAAGAGGAGGTTCCAAAACCTGGTCGCGAAGTTAACTGCACACTGCGCTGTAGGCGCGCTGCAGATGGAACGTACTCCCTTGCAGGCAGTTTCTGCGTAAAGAGATCTCTTGGTTGTACATCGGAACTACCACTGTCTCAATCGGACATCTTCGATTTCCTGTATTTGGCTTTGTCAGAGCGGGGCTTCAAGCTTGTCGATGGCGTCAGCGCTACGTGGCGTCACATGACTGTCGAGCCGATTGGTGACCCGGACGCCGACGGCTCTTGCGAGAACTTCAAGGTTCGTGTCAGCGATCTCGTTCACTAATCTTGTTTTTTTTGTGCCACTAAGGGTGATGGCGCGGTGGTGAGACAAGGATGTCCCTGCCGCGCGGCGCTAATAAGTGATTTTTGGACCGGGAGCAACTATACAAGGTAGCAGCGCGGGTCGAAAAAGGAGAAGCCGGAAGAGGAGTCTTGAAAGACTCAGCTCGACCGGCTCTCCAGTGACCCGCAGCTATTGCCGAGTGATTCTACACTTGGCAGTTAGCTGACTTTTGGCTTCGGTTCCCAGTCCACGTCGACCACGATGGGTGGGTTGGTGGGCTGGTACTGTTCGGTGTTGTTGGCACCGTTGACGAACAGTGTTCCATCCACTTCCAACTTTCCGTGGCTGTGGTGAACATGTCCGAAGCAGTGAATGCGTGGCTTCACTACCTTGACCCGGTCGCGCAAGAATGGGCATCCGACGGTCTTTCCTTTCGGAATCGCGTCGAGATGGTCCTTGGGCGGTCCGTGCGTGATCAAGATATCGGTGTCGTCGGGGATTTTGTCCCACGTCAACTTGAGCCGTTCGGAGCCTACCGGAAGGTTGAACGCGGTTTTAGCGAAGTCGGGAATCCACGGCGTGCCGTAGATCTTGATGCCTTCGATTGTGACCGACGTGTCCTCCAAGTAGATTGCGGCAGTGATTAGCGCACGCGCCTTCTCTGGGTCTTGCTGAAAGAGGAGCTCGTGGTTTCCTGCAATCACGATTTTGTATCGGTGAGGCAAACGTGCCAACTGGTCGTTGAAACGCCGCACCTCATCGACACTTCCGTGATTAGTGAAGTCACCGCTGTGAATCAGAATGTCGCCATCGGGGACGGCGATCTGATCCAACTTGTTGTGAGTATCACTGAGAAAGACTATGCGCATAGGCGTGTCCTGTTTTTCGAATGTTGCTTAGGGCAATGCCGGGTTGCCCTCGAACACAAAGTTCGAGAGCGACCCGATTGTCGAGAAATAAGGCACGTAGACTACTTCTTTGGACCGCCAGACCTGTTGTTTCGGGATCTCGCTGCCGCACGCATGGCAAAGCCAATGGTGACGGACACGGACATGGCGAGCATCCAGCCCATGAGGTAGATGATGCCTGCTGCCTCGGCAGCGAATGCAAACCTCAAAAGCTGTCCAGCGAGAATCGCCAGAAGCAGAGCGGGAAGCGTGAAGCCTGGCTTGGTGCGCACGATTACCTCGAGCGCGCCGAAGCTCAAAAGCCCCACGCCGATTCCGATTAAGAGAGCACCTAACATGTTTTGTTCCTCCGAGAAAAAGACTTGTGGTCTCAAATTTGAACGGAGTGCATGCGCCCGGGAGCATCGCCGGCAGTGGCAGCGGGCAATCGCTTTACGCGAATACACCCGCCGCCACGCCAGCGAATCCCGTCTTAGTGCATGCCGCCGAAGGTCGACGTGGGCTCGATGCGCCAGGTCGTATCGCCCACCAGCTCCAGGACGTGGTCATGGAACTTGAGCAGGCTCGGACGGTGGCCGACCGAGATGAACGTGCAGCCCGAAGCCTTGAGCATCGAGTAGAGATGCTCCTCGTTCTTCGGGTCGAGCGCGCTCGTCGCCTCGTCGAGAATGGCGAACTTCGGCTTGTGAACGAGCAGGCGGGCAAACGCCACGCGCTGCTGCTCACCCGGAGACAGAACGCTTCTCCAGTTGAGTTCCGCGCCGAGGCCGCCGACACGACCGGTGAGGTCGGGCAGGTTGACCGCAACGAGAACCTTCTCCAGCTCCTCGTCCGACACGGTCGTTTCCGAGCCGGGGTAGAGCAGCTGATCGCGCAGGGTGCCCAGGCTCATGTACGGCACCTGGGGCAGGAAGAGAACACCGTCCTTCAGATCGGGGCGAACGACTGCGCCTTCACCCGACTTCCACAGACCCGCGATCGCACGCAGCAAGGAGCTCTTACCGGAGCCCGAGGGACCGATGAAGACCATGCCCTGACCCGGCTTGACCTCGAGGTTGAGGTCCTTCACGAGCGTGCGCTCGTAGTTGGGGGTCTGGAGCGTGACGTTTTCCATCGCGATGCGAGGCTCATACCGCATCTTGATCGCCGTGTGTCCAGGAGTGCTGGAGATATCCGGCGCGTCGAGGGCTTCCACGAAGGAGGCCAGACGGTTGGTGTTCGCCGTAAACGAAGCCAGCGAGCGGAACTCCACGACGATGAGCGCGAGCGCGCCCAGCACCTGGGAGAATGCCATGCCGGCCTGCTGGATGGTGCCGAGGTCGGCATGTCCAGCGAAATACAGCGGCGCGATGATCATCGACGGGATGACGATCACGAAGTAGTCGAAGCCCGTCTGCAGGAAGTTGAGGTTTCGCGTCCAGCCGATGAGGAAGTTGAAGTTGCTCATGGCAGCGGCGAAACGACCGCGTACCTGCTTCTCTTCCTTGTCCTCACCATTGTAGAAGGCAATGGACTCGACGTTGTTACGGACGTGGATCAGGTTGTAGCGGAAGTCCGCTTCCAACTTGGTCTGCTCGAAGTTGAGCGCAGCCAGCTTGCGACCGAACCACCAGGTGATCACGATCGAGCCGATGACGGAGTACACGACCGCGAAGATGACCAGCGTCGTCGAAATCGACCACAAAATGGTGATGAACGACACGAAGGTCAGAATCGAGCCGAGAAACGACAGCATCAGGGACAGGAACTGACGCACGAAGGCGTCGACGTCCTGGTGAATACGTTCGTCAGGGTTGTCGATCTTGAGGTCGTTGTTGATCCGGTAGTAGCTGCGGTTCTTGAAGTACTTCGCCAAGATCCAGTCGGTGAGACCTTGCCGCCACGCCATGATCAGCTTGTCGCGCACGTACGAGTAGAACACGACAATCGGGGTACCGACGACGAAGACGCTGGCGTAGATCCACAGCATCTTCCAGTAGAACGGTTCCTGTTTGCTCGCCAGGGCGTTCATGAATGCGCCGCCAACGTAGTTGATGACGATGTTGAGCATGTTGACGGACAGCATGAGAAGCAGCAAGAGTCCCAAAAGGACAATTGCTCTGGTGTTGGCACTCTTGCGCGCATAGAGCTTGAGTGCGAAACCCGTGATTCCGAGACCGGCAAGGATGGGCAGACCCCAGTGGGTAGCCAATCCGATGAAACCCTGCGAGTCGAGCCCGGCGATGTGCTTTACCATTCCGCCCACCGCGTCGATAAACGCGAAGAGACCGAAGAAAGCGGCGACCATGATGGCCGTCACACCGAGCAAGCGCAGAACGCTTTTCTTGCCGTCAGAGAACCAGAAAGGCTTCGCAATCGCAGCGATGCGGCGCAGAAGCGTCTTGTTGAACTGTTGGTTCATCGAAGACTCCTAGGTTCTAGAGATTGTTCGAATTAGAGTTAGCCGAAAGCAAATGTCGAAGCCAAACTGTTGGCCGACATGCATGTGAAGCGCGGTGAGACAACTCACGCACTTCTCCAAAAGCCAAACCACGAAGCAAATGAAAACTACTTTTAACCGTTGCACCCATTTCTGGATGAAACAGAGTTTTCAGGTGGTGGAAAGCAAAAGCTTTTGGGGTTTCTCGTCGTCAGCGAGAGAGAGAATTAAGAACGATACGGTTTAACAAAAAGCGTATGTAGTTTTCAGTAAAACTTGGCAATCTCATAAAGACTTTAAGTACTTGCTGATTCTTCCGAAGCTTCGTGGACATGAGCTTTTACAGACGATCTCATAAATACTTGGCAGAGAGTGGCCAATCGTTAACAGGATTTGCGCTTGAAAACCTGCTTGTCAAGCGGGTTCTCGGGGCACGGGGCTGTTTGAAAAGAGTCCCTCTTTGCATCAGTGGTTGTCATGATGAAGCCTGCTGCGAATACCTTGGTTGTCAGGAGGGTTGGCTTAATCAGTCAGTTTAGGGAGCGCCCAGAGAGTTTTTGGAGGGAACAGTGAAACAGGATTCGATACCATATTCGGTGTATTTTTGTGCAATCACAGATGGTGCTGGCTCCAAGGTTCGGCGCCTTTGGCGATTGCGATAGACTTCCATCGTTCCTCCAAATATTCCAAAATGTTTATAAGACATAGACAGAGTCCTGTTTGCAAGAGACAAGTTGCTTAAATGAGGGTATGTTATCTCTGGAACGTGCATAGATTCGTCGGACTGAATGGGACTCATGGTTTCGCTAAAACACACACTAATTTTTGGCTGTGCACTCTTGGGCTTGTCGGCTTGCTCATCGGGGGTTTCAAGCGGTGATCCGATGCATGACGTTGTGTTCGACCACCAGGGGTGGACCGAAGTCAGACGCACGGACAAGCAGGTTGTGTTCAAGAAGGATCAAGACGAACTCTCATGCATTTCATTTCAGACTACACCTGAGATTCCGTGCACACTCGACGAAGTGCCGCGCGTTCGCGAGTTTTATCGAGGAAGCATCATGCGCGTCAACGGCGCCTTGATCTGTGCCGATGTCGCCTTAACCAATAACCTGAAGTACATCAAAATCATTACCAAGCGACGCAGCTTCCCACGCCGCCCTCCGAAGGTGAAGAGCAATGAGCCGCTTAAGCCGGCGATTATCTACGAAGGCACATTAGTCTTTCCGTTCAAGGGTTCGAGCTATGTGATTACCGTGGCATGCCCTGACAGTGAGGAAACCGGGCGGCGAGAAGCGGTGATGCTGACAAAACTGATCGAGCAAGGAAGAGTCAGAATGGCGACTTCCGATGGTCACGCCATGGAGGGGTGGCAGCAAGACCCTTACGACAACAAGATTTCCTCCGATTTCATGATGAATCGAGGCGAGCAGGAAGAGTATGACAAAGACTTTCCGAACTCTCCGTTGTCTCGAGTGCGCAAGGTTTTGAACACGATCATTGCAACGGCTGATTTTGGAGGCTCGTTTCACGGGCGTCCGCATTTCGAAGGTCCCAAACAATAGTCAAAAATTGCGGGCTGAAGAGGCTTTTGCTCGTTTCGTCGTCGATGCGTAGTACTAATCAATACAGTAGAAATTTCAAAAAAACCCATCACGCCGAAACGGGGCGACACGCATTTCGTGATCTCGCGCCGCGTGATCACGCAGCGCGTGGCCATCGCATGTGGTGACCTTGCATCGCATATGGTGACCTTGCATCGTATGTGGTGGACATGCGGCGCGTGATCACCAGCAGATCGGTGGTGGTGCGTGGTTATTCAACTTATTAATATAGTAAATGCATCTTTAAAGCCAAAATCCAAAAGTGTGGAGGAGGAAAGCCTGGCGGCCACAGGCTTTCCGTTTTGTCGACAACATCCGAAGGCACCGCGGATGTATGGAGATTGCGACTCGAAGTCAACTAAAACAGGCGATGGCTAGACCGAAGTCAGCTACCTACTGTCAGAATTGTCGACGAGTCACATGATCGAGGTTGCCGGAATTACTTCCAGCTGATCGAGCCACCCGTGCGGGCGGGATGGAACGAGAGCTCCCAGCCCTGAGCGCGGAAGTTCTCCGTGAGCTGACGCTGCGCTTCGGCCGACGGCATCATGGTCGCAACCTGAATGAAGGTCTCGCGCTTGCGCATGGCGGCGACGATCTGGTCGGTGAACGACTTCACTTCGTTGGGGACGTTGGCGGCGCGGCGCGCCTCTTCGGCTTCACGGCGTTCGCGGTCGAGGTCGCCTTTGGTGGGGATGTTGCTCATGGTGGTTTACCTAACTGATTCAATTACTGCGTTTTCGGTACCGAAGTGACCCATTTCACTTCGGCTTCGTTCTTCCTCTTCGCTCCAATCCCGCCTTCAACATGCATCGCACATGGACCACAGTCCTTGGACGTTGCACATTGTGCATGCGAACATGCAGAGTTCTTATCGCAGAAGCGTGATGCTATCTGGGTTTCGGAGGTTGGCGTGTTTGACAGGGAAAAAGAAGGGTCAATCTCTTTTTAACCTGTTTATCGTCAATATCCGAAGTGAACTGTTGCTAATTCGGTGAGGCGAAGTTCCAACCGGTACCGTGTGACGTGTTTTCGACATGCTTGCGCAGATGTGATAGCTCTGGTGCCAATCTTGTCACTTTCCTTTACGCATCAGCTCTCACGCTGGCGCGGCTGGCGGTGGTTTCGAAAAACGCCGGTGGGTTATAGGCCACTGTCTTATTGCAAAAGAGGCTGATTGTGCCGTTTCAGATATTAGTTCCGTTTCAGTTATTAGTTCTGTTTTGCTTTGTGAATGACTTGAACGTACGGCTCGGCTCTTTCACCATTCGGACCGGCAGCACCGATGATCATCAGGCTCTGGTCACCAAACTTTTGTGTAAACGGACCTTCGACTGCCAGGTTGTAGAACTTCTTCATGTCTAACTCTTGCGGCTTGCCTCGACCTTTTGCAGTGTCTTCATACAGGACCTTGGCCGGACTGGAAGAGGTGTCGATACCAACGATTGTCACTTCGTGTGCTTGCAAGCCGTTTCCGTCGCTCCAACTGAAACCGACTTTGATTGGAAAACCATAATTTTTTGCTTCTGCTTCTAGCTGCTTTTGAAGCAGGTCGGGACTTGTGGCATAGAGTTTTTCGGTCTGGTAATTTTCGCCAGTGAGTTTGTTAATCAGTTTTACTTGGTCGCTGTTGTTAACTCCTGGAAAATCGCGCACTTTCCCGTCCTTGATGAAGCGCTCGCCCGAGTCATCTTCGGGTCTTGGCTTAGTGCCGTCGGTGACTGCCGGAGCATTCTTGGGATTGTGATTTTCATAGCTGCCGCCATGCTCTGCCGCCCAAACGCTGGCAACGCCTGTTTGAAATACTTTGCTTGCCAAAGACCGTGTATGGTCTCCGTCATCTTTATGAATGGCATCGGTACTAATGGTGGTGCCTTGAATCTTTCCGTGAGTGGCTAGCTCGGTGACGGTCTTGGCGTAAGTCTCCGGATGGTTTTTAGCCATGACATATTCAGTCGACGAAATTGCGCAGGTATTCTTCGCGCCTTGTTTGATGTATTCAGGGTGCGCGATTTGGGACGCTAAATTGTGAACTAGCTCGAGGCGCTCTTTCTGGGTTAATCCCATGGTTTGGCTTTTGTCATTGGTATCTAGTATGGTGTTGAAGTCTTTGTAGATTTCTTCGCGCTTTGCTTGAGGCAATTTATCAATTGCAGCCAATCCTTCGTTGAACGCCAGCTTGTCTTGAGTTTCTTTGAGTCTGGTGGCCTGGCGTCCTACCTGTGCTTCGAGCTTCACGAATTCGTTGTTGTCTTTTGTGAGAGAATCGATTCTCTGTGCCAGTTCGACGGCCTTTTCTTTGGGCTGAACTGTTTTCAATTGCGCAATCAGGTCCTTCTGATTGGCGTAGTCTTTGACTCCGACGGACATCAGATCTGCTGTCAGAGTGCCACTGTCGGCATATAGCTTATTGCGTTTCGTTTCTAACTCTTGCGTGTCGTGAGTTTGTTTTTTGTCGAGAGCACTAGCGTCGTTTTTCAGAATTTTTTCTTCACTTGCAGACAGCGGCTTCAGTTCGGGATGTGCTTTGAGCAACTCTTGTGATGTAGTCGGCGCAGGCTTGTCTGCCGGATTTTGAACGTCTCTTCTCTCGCCCGTGGCATCTTTGGGTTGAGACGCTTCTTTGGTAACTGTTTTTTCTTTAGTAGAAGTGTCAGCTGACTTTTCTGGACCATGAACTAGCGGACTGTCTTTGAGATGTTTGGAGGCCCAAGTTCCGGTGTATGAAACTTCATTTCCTTGATCATCATGTTGATGAATCAATCGACCTTTGCCATCGATTCCGGCACGCAAAACTACGTGAGAATCGCCGTCTTCATCTTTCGTGTGCAGACTTACGAGTGTCTTGTTCTTTCCTTTTGACTCGATGACTATGTCGTATGTACGACCGTTGGCATCGACAAACTTCGTGTCTCCTAGAAGACTTAGCTCGATGATTTTGCCTAGCTTTTCTTCTTGAGACGAGTTTGGATCATTCAGAACATCTGCGGCCGAGCGAGGAGGAGATGCCTCATTAGAGGGTTTTGTCGCTGTTTGGTCGCCTGCGCTTTCGGATTTGGAAGCATCGGGCCTGCATGTCAGTTCGTCACCCGAAAGGGTCAAGTCAGGCAGTATGCCCTGAGTTGTAAGTGCTTTGCCATTGTCTTCAGTCCGACCCTCACCCTTAATTGATTGCGATTTACCATCAGCCGGAGGTACAAAGCTTTGATTGTCGTCGATGACGCATTGATCCAGACCTGTATAGGTCTTATCCGACACTTTGGCTGCGTAGGGTGAATCGCCCATTTTTGAAAAACCCTGGTAAGTGCCTCCAGTGTAGGTTTGCGCCTGTGACAATGTAGGG
The DNA here is from genome assembly GCA_964503045.1 of uncultured Candidatus Obscuribacterales bacterium. GTDB lineage: Bacteria > Cyanobacteriota > Vampirovibrionia > Obscuribacterales > Obscuribacteraceae > CAYZJR01. Next base: position 35,675 of record CAZCZI010000026.1, on the reverse strand, counting down.
ACAATGGGCAATACTAGGTGCTATAGTGATGGCCGTTCTTAAAGCAAATCATGGAGGAGTGATGCTCCTCCATGATTGCTTCGCTGACTACGCTTTGCCTACGAGGCTACGCGCAGAAAGCTTACTTCTTCGCCTGGGCGATCAACGCCAAAAGCTCCTTCTCCGAGGCGACGCTGGGAGGCGTCGGAGAAGCAGCGATTTCCTTGCCGTGGTAGTCCACGACGAAAGTGGGGTACTTGGTGACACCGGCGGCGGTGGCGAACAGCAGGTTGCCCAGCTGATCGCAATCCACGACGACGACTTTGACGTCGCCAGCAGTGTCCCAGGCCAGCTCGTCCACGACCTTGCGCTGCGCATCATCGGGCGCCTGGCGGAAGTAGACGATCACAGGCTTGTCTTTCGACACCTGGTCTACTTCGTTTTCCCAGTCGAGAATCGAGATGGTGTGAACGCGGCCGTGTTCCTTGCGAAACTGGACGTCCTGGTAGTACAGAAAACCGCCGACAGCAACAACAAGAGCCAGGGCTGCGAGGCCCAACTTTTTGAGGGACATGAGTATGTCTCCTTTGTGTTTAAGTGGTTGAGGAGCAGCCAGACCGCTCCTCATCCAAAGGAAGAAGGGGGGATTAACGAGACGACCGTTTGGCGGTGCGTCTTCCGGTGGTGCGGTCCCGGCGCTTCGTGACGAAACGCGGCTCGCTTGTTTGATCGCCGACCATCTTCGCGGGGTCGAGCAGTTTGTCCAGCTCGACGTCAGTCAGCTTGGTCAGGCGAAGGGCAACAGTCTTCACGTCTTCACCGCTTTCGGCGGCATCGTGAGCGATTTTGGCTGCCGTGTCATAACCGACTGCAGGCACCAACGCAGTAGCCAGAGCCAGTCCGGTACGAACCAGCTCGGGACCGCGATCGGTGGCGGCAAGTCCATCCACGCACGCGGTGCGGAAGTTGTCCGCAGAGGTGGCGAGAATGGAGATTGACTGCAGCAAGTTGTACGCGGCAACGGGCTGCATGACGTTGAGTTCGAAGTTGCCTGACTGTCCGGCGATGGTGATGGCAGCATCATTTCCGATGACCTGCGCGCACACCATCGTCAGCGATTCGGCAATTACCGGGTTGACCTTGCCCGGCATAATCGAGCTTCCGGGCTGCACTTCAGGCAGCGCCAATTCGGCGAAACCAGCGCGTGGTCCGCAGCCGAGCCAGCGAATGTCGTTGGCGATCTTCATGAGAGAGACCGCCAGGAGCTTGAGAACGCCGCTCGTATACACGATACCATCGATGGTGCTCTGTGCCTGGAAGTGGTTGGTCGTTTCCTTTGCCTTGATGCCCAGTTCTTTGGCAACCAGCCGGAGCACTCGCTTTGAGAAGCGAGGATCGGCATTGATGCCGGTGCCCACGGCGGTTCCGCCCAGAGCCACCTCCGAAAGCCGAACACGAGCTTCCTTGATGTGCTCGATGGCGCGTTCGACTTGCCCTGCATATCCGGAGAACTCCTGCCCAAGCCGGATTGGTGTGGCGTCTTGCAGGTGCGTTCTGCCGGTTTTGATCACGGGCATAAACTGGTGAGCCTTGCGCCGCAAGCTGCGAGCGAGCTTGGTCAAGGCAGGAAGAAGATTGGACTCGATTTCCGCCAAGGCGGCAATGTGAGTCGCGGTCGGGATCACGTCATTGGAGGACTGCCCCATGTTGACGTGATCGTTTGGATGAACGAGGTCTCTGGCGCTCTTGTCTTTGCCCAACAGCTCGAGCGCTCGCGAGGCGATGACCTCGTTTGCGTTCATGTTGGTAGAGGTGCCGGAGCCGGTCTGGAAAATGTCGACGACGAAGTTGTCGTCGAGCTTCCCATCTGCGACTTCACGTGCTGCTTGCTTTACTGCGCCGGCGATGGTGGCATCGAGCTTCCCGAGCTGGAGGTTGACCTCCGCCGCGTAAAGCTTGATCAGTGCAAGTGAGCGAATGTAAGTGCGCGGAAAGCGCAAATCCGAGATGGGAAAGTTGAGAACCGCCCTTTGAGTGCTGGCGCCGAAGTAGGCATCAGCAGGGACTTCCATGGGTCCCATGGAATCGTAGACAGTGCGAGTCGTGAGATTCTTCGAGGAAGAACCTGCACGTGTGCTTCGCTTTTTCATGGTAAACCTCTCGAAATCACAGTTCAAATCCAATCCAAACACTCTCTGAATCAGCGATGCTGACTAAGAAAATGCGTGATTTGGTTTGTTGAATTGGGTTACGCGCTTGCGTGTGTAGGAGATAAGGTCTAAGAAATTGCCTGGTAACCCTAGCCATCTGTAGTTCTTATTTTCAACGTTGTAAAAATAAAGATTTTGCGTTTCTAGCTTCGCACATGCGACCAAGGAACGACAGTAATCGCGGTGCGGGCGTAGCATAAGACCATTCTGCGAACCGCGCTAACCGAATTTGCGAAAATCCTCGATAAGATTCAATGCCGATGTAAAGCTGAGCCCGTGCTCATATATCCGAATCGCGTTGTCGCCATTGGAAGTGCTTGGTGTTCGGTGCTGGTCTCAATTGTAAACCGCGAATACCCGCCTGTTTTGGGGGTTGACAAGGGGGGGGGCGGTAAGCTGTGCTAGTCGATTTCATTGCTTCCAGAGCCAAAAAAACGCACCAAGCAGTCAACACGCCAACACCTTAGCGAAAGAACCGAGAAAGCATCCAAGCACCTTTCGTGCGTGTAGCTTCTGGACGGTGCTGCTCTCGGTGCAACGTGCAAAGTGTTGGCGACCAGAAGTGATAGATCGACAAACCCAAACCACTCCACAAAGGAGAGCACATGCACCACAACAAGCGGCGGGCGATAGCAATATCGTCTCGTCAAACAGCAACATCATCTTGCGGCTCGAGTTGTTCGAGCGCGGAGAGAAACAATGGCTAAAGTCAAAATACTGAGCGCAATACTGATCACGTTGGGCCTCCTGCTCACAGCTGGACAGGCACAAGCCCAGGGGCAATGCAACATGGGTTCAATCAATGAACCCAATGGTCCGGTTGCAATTGCCATCAATGGCGACTGTGTCGTCAACGGCGACATCACTGCTCGGGACTACATCAGCATCCAGGTCCTCAACGGCAAAATTACCGTCACGGGCAACATCACATCTACGCAGCACGGCAACGTCGTTTTGCGAGCTACTGGGCCAATCTCGGTTGGCGGGTCTGTCATTGTCGATAACTCGGCTGCTCCGTCGTCGCAAGCAGGGGCCGTAGACATCGACGCCAATACGGTTCAATCGGGTGCGCCCTTCGTCATTGGCTCGGCGAGCTCGAATGGTGTTGCCGGCACCATCAACGTCAATACCGTTAATGGCGGGGGTACCGATGTCTTTGCCATTAAAGGCGGTATCAAGATCCGAAACCGTGGCGGTGTCACTCTGTCTTCAGTAACCGCTGTATCTGCCAAGGCAACGGCCTCTAAGGCCGGTGCCTTAATCTTCGATGGGGTCGATGGCACGGTCAGTCTCCCGACAGGAACTCTGTCGGCTGACGGAACTGGAAACAACGGCGCCGGCGCGATCATTCTGATGGGCACTGAGGTTTCGACACAGGATGGCACGGTTATTAGCGCAACCGACAACGGAGCTGCAGGACTCAGCCACTTCGTTAACATCGGTGCGTCAACTGTCTCGTTTACGGGTGCCAATGGGCTGCAAATTCGAGCCAATGGCGGAGGCAGTGGCACTGCCGGCTCCTTCGTGTACATTCTGCCGAGGTTTAGCGTCTTTGTAGAAGACAACTTTGTACCCGCTGATCTCGTTTGGACAGTCACTTATCCGTTTGGTGTAGCAAACCCCTCGCCAGTGACTCTCAATGGCGCTTCTGGCTCGCCTCTGACGGTGTCTGCCAATGGAACGTCCAACACCCAAGTCTTGTTGTCAGGCTACCCGCTAGCACTCGCTGGTGGCGATCTCGCGCTCAATGCGCGCGGATCTTTGAACCACAGAATTGACCTGACTTTTCAGGGTCAAACTAATAGCATCGATGGACTTGTGGTCACGGCGAATAAGTTGACGCTCAACGCAAATGCGACCGTAAATGGGGGCACCGGCGGTGATATCTTCGTTTCGATGCCTCGCCTCGTTAGCTCATCGCCGCAGCAAGTGTTGATGACGGCTGACGGACCGAACAGTGCGTCAGGCGCAGGCGGTACGATCCAATTTTATCCCAGGGGCGACGTGACTTTGGGAGCGAGCGCCGGACAGTTCCACCTCTCTGCGCAAGGCGGGTTGCCGGGCGGCAACGGTGGCTCTATCGTGGTGCAAAACGATTTCAACACGACTAATGTGGCGAGCTCGAGTGCGCTTCAAGCTTCTGCGCGTGGTGGAAACGGTGATGGGGGAAGCATCTCGGCAAAGTCGCTATTTCTGAATTTCAACGGCACCGGCTTGAAAGTAGCAGCCGATGCGTTGGGCTCAGGCAAAGGCGGACGTGTCGCGATCGATGTCCCAGCAGGTTCGATAACCGTCGGTACAGGTGCCGGCCAAGTGAAACTCTCAGCCGAAGCAGACGCCACCGCGGGCGCAGACGGCGGCGAGGTGTCGATTAACGTCGGCGGCTCCGCTATGATTGCGTCGGGACAGCTTTCTGTTGCCTCCGGAGCTTCAGGCGGAGGCGGAAAAATCGCAGTTACGGCAGGAGGCGACCTTGCCCTCACAGGATCCCTGAAGGCTAATGCCGGGCTGTCGGGAAATGGCGCCGGAGGACAGGTATTGCTTTCCAGCGGCACGCTCACTCTTAACGGCAGCCAAAGTGGTGGAGGTCAGTCGCTTTCTGCAGACGGTGCTGGTATGGGCCCCGGAGGACTAGTCTCAATTTCGATTGAGGGTAGTTTTACACCAACGACAATCGCCAAGCAGCAACAGGGTGCAATCTCGCTCTCGGCGGACGGCGGCAAAAATGCCACTGGTACCTTCCTTGGTGCTGGCGGTACCCTGCAAATGACCGACTTGAACGCCGGGTTTATCATCGATGGAGCTGCTCTCACTGTACGGAGCGGTTCGGGACAAAATGCAGGCTCCATCCTCGTCGATGCCGGCCAGACCTTGGCGGTGTCAGGCGATCTTAAGGCCGTTGGCGCTGGAAATGGTGCGAACGGTGGAACCATCCGACTTACAGCACAGTCGGATAATCCTGTGGTGTTTAGCGGCACTTCGACAACTAACATCAACTCCGATGGTGGAAGCATGGGCACTACGGGCAGTGGCGGGCACATCGCGATTTCAAATACTGGAACTGGCAACATTGAGTTTCAGCAAAAGGTGATCCTGTCAGCAGCCGCCGAAGGTGTGTCTGGAGGGACCGCCGGAAAGGTTTCGATCACAACTGGTGGAGAAATTGTTTTTGCTGCAAGCGGAAACCGAATCAAGACCAACGGAAATGGCGCAGCCGGTGTCGAAAACATCCATTTGCAAGCCGCCGGCGACATCAGGACAGGAATCGAATCTGGAAAGATCGAACTCCTTGCAAGAGGCAGTGTTTCTGGGGATCGAGGAGGTTTTATCAAACTTGTCAGCACAGGTGGTGACATCGCCATAGATACCGCAGCACTGAATGTGAAAGGCGGCGGTCCTGGTACTTCTGCGGCCGAAGGTGATGGGGGCAAGGTCGAAGCACAAGCAGCTGTCGATCTGACGGTGCTCGGCGATTTTGATGCCAGCGGAAGAGGTCAGGGCTCCGGTGGCGAGGTTGTACTGACTGCTGCAGGAGAGGCTACCGTCAGTGGAAAAATCGATATCAGTGGTGGCTGCGGTGGTGGCGATGGGGGGCGACTTGAAGTGACATCCTCATCTGTCGGAATCACTACAGTGAATGGTGACAGCGGAAGCAACACCTGTCCGGTGATGGGATCGAATTCGCCTGGCTTGCTCATGTCTGGGCAAGGCAATGGGGGGTCAATTACGATTAACGGTGCGGTTCCGCAAGGATTCTTAGCGGGTCCGTTGACGAGCTTGTCTGTCGATGCGCACGGACCAAACGGTCGCGGTGGTGTAATTTCAATTTTCAATGCTGGGAATCCAGTTGATCTCTCGCACTTGAACCAAAGTACCGCTGCAATAACGGCACGAGGTGGACAAAATGGAGAAGGAGGTCAGATTTACATCGCTGATGTGAAGAAGATTCCCAATCCCGAACATGTGCTCGATCCAAGCAAGCCGGAGTTCATTCCTCTTAATGTTCACCAAATTATAAGGGTTGACGCTGGCGCCAGCTCTGGACCCAGCGCGTTTGATGGTTCTATCACATTGAACGGTGTGGTCTGCCAGCAATGGAAGACTGGTCAAAATGTGTGGCCAAAAGTATATTGGAATTGCAACAATCCAATTCAGCCGAGCGAACTTGATAAGGTTCCGGTGGAACTCGCTTCGAGCCCGGCTTTCGATAATCTCAGGATCTTGTTTCGCGACAACAAGCTAGTGCTGTCGGTTTTCTTTGGTGCCTCTGACTACAACGCATTCTTTGGCGATAATCTGACTGCGAAGGAGGGTGGTGTAACATTTAAATCCGGACAGTACATCTATAGTAATCCGTGGGAATCGGGCAGCATAGGCGATCCTAACACGGTGGTGAACTATCTCCCCAACCAGTACAAAGAGGTTGTCGCTCATGAACTTGGTCATGCCTACGACATCAGTAACGGGTTCGTGTCACTGAGTGCAGCCTTTTCAAACGCGTTGCAAGCTGACATTGCTGCAATAAACGCACCCGGACTTACTCCGTGTGGTGCCGGAAATAGTCCTTACGTTGGCATTGTGGACCTGAATACAGGATCGACAGTCTGCGATGGAAACGCTGTCCGGCCTATTTACACTGGTCTGACGAATAGTCAAATTGCCCTGGCTTTGGATCCCGTGTATGCAACGAGGCAGGAATTGCATGCGCAGAGTTTTGCGTATGCCGTTATGACAAGGCTAGGATTGCCAAAAATTGCGAGACCGATGTTTGACGAGATCGCGGACAAAGGATACTGGGCTAACATCGTCACGTTTGCAGCTGGGGAGTTTTGATCTGACGCACTGATGAATCTAGGAGGTTGGCATTGAGCAGTGCGAGCAAGTAGGTTGCTTGCACCGCTTCTTCCATGGAGGCGGGCGATTCTGTCAAGGGACTCAAAACCCTGATGGTTTCGTCCGCTTTCATATCTTCCATGAGGCGGCTAGTCAAAACAGCCTAAAAAACGGATTCAGAATACATTGTTCTCTTTGTCTGATGCGCATGAACTTGCAGCTTGTGTTTCCATCTATGCGTACTATCTGTGCACGACGGCATACCAACTCTCTCTTCGCTCCTTTGCGTCGGACTGTAGCTCTTCGGCAGAAGGTCTATAAATACGATTTTTGATATACTGTACAAACTCTTGTACAGGTAGTACGACATGCGCACCCCGCACCTTTCTCTGTTAGTTTTGTTATTAATTGCGTACCCGGCATTAGCTGCAAATTCAAATGGTGGTCCACTCATCACCACTACCATAAGTAGAACCTTTCAGGGTTTAGCTCCTCGACAGGTTCATTTGATTAACCAATTGCGTCCATGGTTCGACGAGGTTAGTCAAAAGATCAAATGTCAACGCAAGTTCGGAGATGTTGAAAAGAGTGCGGTCAAATGCCTTGCTAAGGATGAGACCCTGTTGTGCACGTTTTCTTTGAGTGACAATTGTAATATAGTCCAACTAAAGCTAGCGAAACCCTCAACATCTACGGAGCTAAACTCGCGGATTTGTGAGCTGATCCGAGGATTATCTCCTCTAAGTTACCCTCCAAACTCTCTGCCGATTGAGGGAGGTGTTTTCGTCGAGTTCTTTGTCCATGAGCAGAGTCTTGAAGTTGCACTGCAACCGAAGCTTGAAGTTGGAGTTTTTCCGTTGAAGGAAAAGTCTACCAAGTAAGCCGATTGCTCTGGTTCGATTCGAGTGTTTATAGAATGCCTGCTTGATTTCGCGATTTTTGCACGCTTTCATTGAAGTTGCCTGGACTCTCAGTTGTGTTTACACTTTTGCTCCTCACTTAGCAGGCGAAGATCTCGGCGCCTTTCTTTCTTTTTGCCAATTTTCGCCATTTCACAGGCCGAGATGAGGACGGTTTGGGCTTTAATTTGCTCAGGATCTAAACCGCCAATTGATTCGTATCCGGGTGAATCAACTCAAGAAGATTGAACGTGAAGCGTGCTTACTCGTGGAGGCGATTCATGCCAACGGGACGTCCTGTCGGTTCACCTAATCAGACGGCTTCGCAGCGTGTCAGAAGCGGATCGCTTTTACGCGGCTTTTTGACGGAGTATCATATATCTCTAACAAAACGGATTTATGCTCCATGGGCGCCAAAAAGAACGATGACAACAAAAACATATATCGTCTCAAAACGATGGTGTTGGCGCGCGTTCTGGCCGAAGCAACCGTGCTGCTTCTATTGATGCTTTCGCCTGCGATTCTGTTCATTCTTGGAAAAATTGCATTAGTGCCTGTGATGCTGCGGGCGGTGCTTTTCGTGCTAGCCGCAATGGCTGGAATTCTCCTTCCGGCATACGGCTTTATCACGTATCAAGTACAAATTGACGACAAAGGATTGAAAACACGATCGTTCTTTCGTCAACAAGGCTGCGAGTGGACGCAGATCAAGTCATTGACTCGCAGATCGAATTGGAACTGGCTTCGATACGTTGTCGAATACGAAGGTGGCGAGCTCTCATTTCCGGCTTGGCTAAACTCGTGTGAGCTGCTTGTAGAAAGCATTCGCGGCCATCTGCCTGGCGGTGGCGGCCAATCACGCAATCCGTTTCGCAAGTTTTCTCAAGATACGACAGCCCTCATATTTCAGTTGATTCAAGCCGCTGCCGGTGTACTTTTCGTGACCATTTTCTGGGTGTTCTACGCGTCTGTGGCGGCATCGTCGACCACTGGAGTATCCGACAAAGGAATGATTCTGGGCTTTTGCATCATTGCCAGCGCTATTCTGGTCTGGAGAACATTTGTCGTCATTCAGATGCCGAACAGCATTGAGCTTACTGCGACTGAACTGATTGTGCGCACATTTTGGTTCGCGAAGAATGTCCCGTGGGATAGCGTAAAGAAAGTCGGTGCGCCTTTTCCACTGCTTCCTGATGGTTTTATGATTGCCACCGGCAAAGGTTCATTTCTTGTCGGAGAGGGCATGGATTCAGCCGATGAGCTGTTGTCGGCAATCAAATCCGAGCTGGAAAAACGCAAACCAGCTACCGAAAAGTCAGCCCGTCAGTGATCCGTTGCCTTCGAAAAAACGCTTTACGTACATCCGATGTAAATCGAAGCAGATGTTCGGCGGAAGCTCATGCTGTTTGAACGCGCGCACGTCGCTGGCATCGTCGCCTGGATTCATGGCGCCCGAAGCCGTTTTAGCCAAGTAAAACAAGATAATTACGTTGATGCCTTTGCCTGGCGAATAGGCGCCCAGAAGGCGGCTGATCTCAACGTTGAGTCCGGTCTCCTCATAAACTTCTCTTATAGCCGATTCTTCGGGGCTCTCGCGCGCTTCTATAAACCCACCCGGCAGGCACCAATCATCGACGAACGGTTCGAATTTGCGCTTGACTAAAACCAAGCCCGCCTCGGTAGGCACTAAGGTGGCTGTTACCGGTTTTGGGTTGTCCCAATGAACGAATTCGCAGACTATGCAGACGAGCCTGTCTCTGCCGCCAATTTCGGCAGTGGACAGTCCATTTGCGCACAGGGGGCACGTTTTCAACGAAGAGCTTCCGACTCTGGACGATAACATGGATTTTATCAGCCTTAGTTCACTTACGGCAACGCATCAACCAGTCGTGAGGTAAAGAGATAGTGTATGTCTGATACTAAAAATGGTGCCACATCATTCAATATTTTTTTTGATTGGAACTGTTGATATGTGCTGAAAAGCCAAAGAGAAATATGCGTGTCCCGAAATGCAGTCCTACCAATGCTTTTGGGAATCGTGTTTAACGCTGATGAGAGCGCGTGAATCAAAAGCTATATCTGATGGAGGTAAAAGAGGCGAGATAAAAGTCTGATAACGCTTGAATATCGCATGCATGCGTGAATGATCGCTGGTAATATTTCGAACGGGGTAGATCCGTATGGCGGGTTATGCAGGCTCGTGCCTCGGTCGCAAAGTACGCGAATATCCCATGTCCTGAGCTCTTGTCTGAATTTTTTTCACAGCAGTTCGCCAATTTGATGTTTACCAACTGTTCAACGAAGCTGAAATTTCTTCCTCTTCAAAGAGGCTAGTAGGAGTCATCATGAATTCGGAGTCTCGTGTATTTGGCGAAACCATGCGCCTTCGCAGCGTCAAGAAACTCGATGCGGAGCAGGCAATTGGTTCAAGCCAAGTTGCAGCGTCGTCAAGAAACGACAGCGAGCACTGCAGAAACGGAGTTTGTGAGGTTGCCTGGAAGCCCGAGCGAAAGGCTTCTTCGCTACCCAGAACATTGAAGTTCGGTGTTATTGGTTCAACATAGACTGCCCCAAGTTCTTCCATGGAACAAAACCGCTCCTCTTGAAAACCGCCGTGTGAAAACGCTCTCAGTTAGCGGGTTTCACTAAACACAAATTGACCTTCCTAGGCCAGCTAGCGCAATCAGCAGTCGACGCATTAGCTCAAATAAAGACGAAACGGAAATCGAGCGATCGAGTTTGCGCGATTAGCGAAGGTTGCGAAGCTTGGCTCTTTGCGGGCATCTAGCCCACTCGCATTTGGGTGTGCCGCACAGATCAAAACTCTTGATTACATGACATTAGCTCACTAGGCTTTTAGAGTCTTGAACTTTTAACTGCAACATCGATTCTAGTCTCCCCGAAAACGAGCAAATAACTCGAATTTCGTCTCTTTCTTAGCGTCTACGCGCTGTGCGTGGAGAAATACCATGAATCAGGTAATCAGGTGGACGCTTGCATTGCTTGCAGGCGCTGTCACTTTTCTAGTCGCAGGGTTTGCAGCGCGGTTTGCATTGCAACACCTGTTGATGTTTCTAGCCGATGGGGATGCGGAGTTCAAGAAGGCACTTCTCTCCAGCCCCATTATCTTAATTGGCTCTGCAATCGTTGCGATGGTCTGCGTGCCGTCGGCGATACAGTACGCCATGAATGTCTTGAACAAGTACGGCGTACCCGGAGTGGTTCCTAGCGTCGATGCCGTTGTCGGAGAAGGCAAAGCAGTCCTGCTTGTGCTTCGCGCCAACGGAGTTGATGACCAAGGCAATCCGGCTCGGCTCGAACTGTTCTCGAATCGAATCAAAGCTACTGCTTTGGCGGAGTTCATGCGTGGACCTGCCGGCAGCAAGCTCGTCGCTCACAACGATCAGGGTTTGTTCATCGTGCTCTTCAAAGTGCGATCCAGTCCCTACGGTGATGAGAACGAGCGTGACGAAACCTATAGCGTTGTTCTTCGAAGCCAGGAAGAGATCTTCTATCGCTTCGATACGCGCTGGGGTGAGACCGGTCGCTTCGTCGAGAAGCCCGAGTCCAAAGTCGCTTCGTGCCGCTATGCTCTCGAGTTCGTCGGCTGCGACAAAACCGAGGCTGACGCTTCACTTCTGTTTCAGGGCGACAAGTCGACGATGCGCGAGATCTTTTTGACTCCCGCGCCGGCGCCGCAGCCTGACGAGAAGAAGACCGAAGGCGATCGGTCGGCAGTGAGTCCCGACCAGGACATCCTGCCTGGCAAAGACCAGCCGCAGCCGCCGAACTATTAATCAACAAACAAAGGAAACACACATGAACGCCGTGTTTGCCACACTCCTGTTCGGAGTGATCTGGGGACTCCTCTGGGGTCTCCTTGGTGGTCTCACCAAGGCCAAGGGTTTTCTGTACAACGGAGACCCGCTGGCCAACCTCATTCGCGAGGCTCTGTCGGCTGTTCCCGGCTACCTGCTCGCGTATGTTCTGGTGGGCGCTTTCGCCAACACTTTCCTGGCGCTTCTGATTGCAATTCCCTTCACCGTCGTTCTCGAAAACGCGGTCAAGCGGAAGCTGACAAACAAGCGCTAGAGAGCCAGTTCTTCTTGGTTGGGTTTGGATTTGATTAACCACTGGAACCCTATGAAACTCGACTCCACTGCCAAGGCAGTTCTTTTCATTCAGTTCGCATCGATATTTCTTTGCGCCATCGCGGGAGCTCTCATCGGGGGCGCTCAGCACAACATGCTGGGCGCCTCGTTGGGAAGCTTTCTGGGCTTCATGATTCCGGGTTTTGTCGGCAGCATCGCCGTGGCTCGCACCAAGGGTGGTGCTGGCCCGGTGTTGCAGTTGCTTGCTCGGGTCAACGACAATAAGCTCGTCAAAAGCGCCGAACGTCCCGTCGTCGAAGAGATTCGCGGCGTGTCGGTCATGGCTTGGATGGGCTTTTTCGTGGCTGTGCTGTTCGTCGGCTTTGCTGTCACGCCCGTGGTCGTCTATCGACTCGCGGCTGGATTCGCTGCGATGCTTTTGGTTGTTCTGTTTAGTGGGGCCGCCAGAAAGATGTTGCAGTAATGCTGCCAATCAGGTTTTTGGGGCATCTACTTCTAAGCTGGCGGGGGACTCTTCATTGTGAGGGTCCTCCGCCTCTTAGCGGTCGAAAAGTAAGGAACAATGAGCATCTTCAACGAATTGATTTTCTGTGGTTTTTCAAAAATTCTGAGTGTTACTATAAGACGTAATACAACCCGCACCAAGGTCAAAAGGTGAGAAGCCGAGCTGGCCATGCCAGTTGTCGGCTTACACCCTTTGACGAGTGGACTAAGAAATCGTTATCTTGCGGTCTTACTTCTTGGGTGGTTCGAAGTTGCGGCCGAGGAATTCGAGCGCCACCAAAGCGGCGCCGACAACCACGCCGGCAAGAGCGACGAGCCAGTGACCGGTGACAGCGATCAGCGCGGAGCCGTAGAGAAACGGTCCGAAGCGCATGAACGTCATGCGCGCTGAGAAGTAGTCGGCAGGCAGAACCTTGTTCTTGAAGAGCTGATATGCCCCGTACAAAAACGAGATGCCGGCGACTACGAGAATGAGCGGATTGAGGAATTCCATGATGTTGATTGTCCTCGTGATGCACGCCGGCTTCCGGCGTGCTCACATTCTTAGAGTGCCGCCAGAAGCGTCGGGCGCTTCCAGGGTTCACCGTACTCGAGCGGATTCTCGGGCAAGTAAGCGATGTCGTTGTTGCGCGTGTACCACAAGTCATGTCGGGACTCGCGGCGGAAGAGGTGCGCACGACCAGCGAGAGTGAGAACCTTGCGCTCGATTTCCGTCGAGTCGGTTGCATAGGTGCTTTCCACAGAAATGCCGTTCGGGAAGTGGATGATCTCCTGCTTCAAGAACGTGCCGTCCATGACGCGCTGGATCACGGTGCCGGGCAGTCCATGCGCGTCATTCTCGGGAATGACGGCGATGGTGCCGGACCAGGTCGAGCCGTTGGAAGAGCACCAAGAATTGTCGCCACACCGGGTCAGAACTGTCTCGTCCGGCTCGGTGATCTTCACGAGGGTGCCCTGTCCGTCGTACTCGAACAAACGAGTAGAACCATCGGGGTAAGACACCTGCGTGACCGGACGCACCGGAGTGAGTCCGAGATCACTGGCTGAGAGAATCAGCTGATAGTGAGGAGAACAAGCGATAGAGAGGCGCTTGCGCATAGTCATGTGATGTTTATCCTATTTCGTTTTCGCCCCGCCAAAAGCGTGGCTTGTGGCTGAGGTGGTTGCCTAGAATTTGCTCGGCTGATGAATCCTGCAGAACAACGGAGTCGCGTGTGACACCGGGTACTGCGAAGCAGACCGAGCAGGAGAATGAGAAAGCGAGAGGCGTTTGGGTTTTGGGCGTTTCTTTGAAAGGAACGGAGATAAGTTGCAGGTACACCATAAAAAATCATGTCAAGCTCCGGCAACAACCGTTACCGTTGGTAAACATCGATTTTGGGAAGGGTTAATAGTTTCTGCACAATTCTCTTTTCTTTTGTGTCAACGGAGGTTTAGGGATGTCAAGAAGGGTAAAGCTAGCGCTTGAAATAAAGGCAATATGAACGTTTTCGCCATTTCGCATGTTGTCAAGTGCTTGCGCGGCTAGTGCAGTTCGCGGCAGTGGCCTCAAGGTATCCCTCTTGACAGCGTAAAGAGTTCTTCATGATCTGTTTCCTTCATGAGTTCTATTTCTCTAGGTTGAGATCGTGTTTTCTACCCTTTACTGCTTCCTGAGATCCGCTTCACTACCAAATAGTTGATTCAGATCAAACCTTCTCGTTCCGATTTGACGTCGGGCGTGAGATCAGGTTCAGGTGCAGTTGAGGTGTGGGTTCTAGCAGATGCGGTGATCGGAATGCTTTCGACGCCGTGTTTGTTGTGTGTTCCCGTCCGACTCCAGCCGGAGTCGGGCCAACTCCATTTCGGTCGCGAATCACAATCGCGACCCACGAACTCTCTCTAAGGAGTACTAATGTCAAACTCAAATTCTGGGAGTAACTCAGGACCGAAGAATCCGTTCCTGAAGTTCCTCATGATCATCGCCGCGTTGACGGTGATGCCGGTTTACGAGCTCGGTAAGGCGCTCAGCAAAGAGGCCTACAAGGGCTGGAAGGGCATCTTCGTCGGTCTTCTCGGCTTCGGCGCTGGTATCGCTGGTGGTATCGGCGCTGCGGAGCTGGTGGGCTGGCACTACAACCTGAGCGTCCTGCTCTGGATGCCTGCCGGTCTCGTCGGCTTCCTCCTCACCACGTTCATCGTCTGGCCCGCGTTCTATCTCTACCTCGCCAAGCCCGCATGGAATTTCGGCGAGTGGGTGCTGGATCGCGCCAAGGACTTCTCCAAAGGCGTGCTCGCCCCCGTGCTCGACGGCTTCGTCAACGTCCTGAAGTACCTGCCTGGTGCGGGTCTCTTCTGGAATACGGTCAAGTCGGAAGAGAAGAAGACGGCAAAGGCTCATCGCCTGGTGACCTCGCTGTTCTACATCGCGGGCTTCGGTCTGTCGGTGTACACGGGCTACGTGGTCTACTCGCTGCTTCTGCCTCTCGTCCCTGCCTGGTTTACCGGGCTTCCGCAGGCTGCCGCCGGCTTCGTCGCTGTGGTTAGCTGGGCGATCTCGTTCGGCATCCTCAACCGCTTCAACGAGTACGGCAAGCAGTCCTACCAGGCTGTTGCCGCCAGCATCGCCGGCGTCTACTTCCTGGCTCCTCTGACGGCGTCTCTCGTCGCCGGTTGGGGCTTCGGCACCGCTGGTCTGTGGGGCGCGTATGCCGTCGAGTTCTTGCTCGGCGTGTCGTACGTCTTCTCGGGCTTCTACGCGCTGCTTCTGGGCGGCTTCCTGAAGGCCGTGCTCCAGGGCATCAAGAAGCTGCTCGACAGCACCTACGATGAAGAGGACAAGGACTACCGCAAGTTCTTCCACCAGGTGGTCAACATCCTGGTTGCCGCCGGCGTCGGCTACCTCGGCTTCCTTCTGGTTGCCGCTCTGTCGCTGCCGTTCGCGCTGGGCGTGGTGGCGTTCGCGATCGGGGCGTTCGTCTCCTACGCCATCGGCTTCGAGGTGATCGATCACTCGGGCGGCAACGCCATGCTGTCGGGTGTGCTGTCGGCTACGGCCGCTGGCTTCGCCATCTTCGGCACCCTCGCTTCCGGCTGGGGCACCATCATCGGCTGCGCCATCGCGGCTGCCGTCGGTGTCTTCGTGCTGGTCTTCCCGCTGTTCTACCAGCTGATTCGCGTTCTCACTTCCAGCTTCGCGACCGGCGCCGGCAAGGCGCTGACTTCGCCGCAGGAAGCTGCCGAGAAGGGTCTGAAGAAGGTTTCCGACAAGATCGGCGACCTGTGCAAGCTGGCGTACGAGGACAAGTCGAAGTACCGTGACCTCTTCCTGCACCTGACCAACATCGCGATCGTGGTGTTCGCGCTCATCAACGCGAGCCCGTTCGTGACTGGTTTCCTGGGCATGACGGGTATTCTGTACTTCGTCGTGGCGGCGCTCGGTGCCTACCTCGTCTACCTGCTGCTCGGCAAGGCCCTCATCGGGTTCGACACCGACGCGGTTGGTCTGATCGCTGGTCTGGCTGCCGGTGTCTACGTCGGCAACGTTGCCTGGGGCGTCAACCCGTCCTGGCTCGTGGCCGTGCCGTCGGGCATCATCGCCTTCATCGCGGCGAGCGCTCTGGTCTTCCCGGTGCTCTATGTCATCGTGAAGGCGATCGCCAACCCGCTTCTGACGGGCTGGCTGGAGCCGATCGTGACCGGCTTGTACAAGTTCGTCTGGAGCACCTTCGAGGGGCTCTGGAACGGCTTCGTGGCGGTCTACAAGGCCGTGTTCAACTTCATCGCTCCCTGGTTCGGGTGGTTCTTCCGTGGCATCGCTGCCATCTGGAACTCCATCCGCGAGGCCTGGGAGAGCTTCCGCGGCAAGCGGTAAGCTCTGGTTTCGCTGTCAGCACTAGCTGACGGCGAGCCTTGAGAGGGGGAGGGAGCGGCACTTGCCGCTTCCTCCTCTTTCTCAACTTTTTGGCATGTACTGCACCGAATATGGTGCCCTTCGCATGCCGTTGCAGAAATTCGAACCAAAACGAGTGAGAACAAAAATGTCCCCCCGAACAAAGATGCTGCTTTGCGCAGCGATTTCTTTCGTCGCCGGCTTCCTCTTCGGCAACTCGCTGGATGGAGCCGGCCCGGAAGCAGGTTTTCTGGGAATGGCTCTGGCTGCTGTGGGAGTCGGCGTCACAACGCTGGCTGTCGTTAGCCAGGCGCTCTTCCACGGCACTCGGTTCGCGCACATTCCGCTCTACGTAGCCATCGTAGCGGCCTGCGCGACGCTGGGACTGGTGCTCTAGCCAGTAGGGCGAGGATGAGAATCCTGCCGGAAACGGCTTGCTCTCTCATTCCTCGCTTTTTGTTCTGGTATTGCTAGAGAGTATAGTATAGGATGTCGAAGGCGGACGGCGGCATGCGGAACGGGGATCTCGACGCCATGCAACTAAAACGACCCACGTGGTATAGATCCGGCATGGTCGAGAAAGAAACAAAGCTAGAAGACGAGGTCATTCTCAAGGTCGACGAGAGTGTCGATGTTACCGTTGCATCAAGTTCGAATGTGCCTAAAGACGACGATATAGGAACGCAGGAGAAACTTGTAGGAACAACTTTCGCCGATCACTACATGATTGAATCAGTGCTCGGTACAGGTGGCATGAGTAGCGTGTACAAAGCAGAACACCTCTTGATGCACTGTCATCGTGCCATCAAAGTTTTGAAGTCTAATGACACGACGGATCGCGGGGCAAAGGATACGCGCCGGTTTCAGCAAGAGGCCAAAGCTATATGCAGCCTCGAACACGACCATATAGTCCGCGTGCACGAATTCGGCATCGAGCATCGCATCGAAAAGCCTTATCTCGTAATGGATCTCGTCGATGGTCAATCACTTCAAGAGATAGTGAAAACAGAAGGGAAGTTGACTGAAGACAGAGCGCTGATCTTGGTCGCACAGATTGCGGATGCGCTCAAGCATGCTCACAGCCATGGTGTGATTCACCGCGACATAAAACCGGCGAACGTCATCGTTGCTAAAACTGCAAGCGGTGAGGAATGCAAGATCGTGGATTTCGGCATTGCTAAATTGAGTCGATCGGAAGATGGTCCTCAAAGCCTGACACAAACCGGAGACATCTTCGGAAGCCCGCTCTATATGAGCCCTGAGCAATGCCTTGGACACAAAGTCGATCATCGATCCGACTTGTACTCGCTTGGCTGTCTTTTCTACGAGCTGTTGACCGGAAATCCACCGCACAAAGGACAGAGCTCTCTTGAGACTTTGCACTTGCATTTGGTGAAAGACCCGGAACAAGCTGCCGCGAGCGTGGCTGTTAGAGCCATTCTCGACAAGTTACTCAAGAAAGATGCTCGCGAGCGATACCAGGATGCAGAGTCTTTGTTGGAAGACTTGAAGCGTGTAATTGGAGAATCACCTGCACAACGAAATTCCGAGCAACCTCCTTCGGGTTCGATTCCAACACCTGGCACGCCTGGCCTAAACTCGTTTAGACGCAACCTGGTCATCTCGTCAATTCTCTTTTCCCTGACTGGTGTTGTTGCAATCTTCATGATCACAAGCACACCGGTATCGCAGAATCCGCCTGCTACCCAGAATGGGCCCGCGGTTTCTGCTCCAGGAAAAAGACCCATGATTCCGCTTGCGCCTTACGACACTCGATTTCTGTTTGACGGTCCTGTTCTGCCGCTTCACGAGTCATGGGGAAAGCAACTCAAAGATGGAGCCGTAAATCGCATTCGAGCCGCAGAGGCATCAACAGCAGACACAAGAGCGTATCAACTGCGAGAGGCGCACAGAGAGTACGCAGACTTGCTATTGAAAGATGGAGAAACAGATCAGGCGCTTGCAGAATACGATAGAGCTTTGGCAGCGTGGACGCAATTCGGAGGCGATGATGAAGCACTCAAACCGGCTATTGGAGCTGGTGATGCGCTGATGGATAAGTCCAACTATTCGGCGGCCTTCGATCGATATCTGAAAGTGCTCGACGATCTCGATCGGCGCAACATTCACAACACCCTGAATAGAGGCAATGTTCTTTTGAAGCTGGGAGTCTGCAAAGCCGGACTCGGTGATGCAAAATCAGCGAATCAGTACATCAATGAAGCAATTGAATGTCTCAAACCGCTTTTGTCGTCGCAAGACAAAGCACAACAAATTTCGGCTCGCGTTCTCACTGGCGACGCTCTTTTGATGTTCAATCGCCCTTCCGAAGCAGCGGTCCTGTTTGAAAGTGCGGCGAAAATTTCAGAAGACGCAATGCACGATGGCATGATCATGAGTAATGACAATGTTTGGATTATGCGCCTCAAGATGGCAGAAGCATATTCTTTAGCCGGAGATACAGTAAAGGCGGAAAGAGCATTGCAGCGCGTTCTATCTGATAGTGGCATCGATATGCCGCATCATCGCGAACTCAAAGCTCGCGTTCTCTACGCGCTGGCGATGAGCTATAGCATCACTTCGCCAACACAAGCGAAGGACAAGTTTGAGGCAGCGCTTGCCGAAGCGGAAAAGATTCCTGATTCTCCAGCGCTTTTGGCGATGATAAAAAGGGGGCTTTCATCCAAGCTTTTAGAAGATCCCCAACGTGCAAAAAGGCTGTATGAGGAGTCCAACAGGTTAATGCAACAACATCCCGCGTGGTCCCCGCGTCCTCTTGTGCTTGAGCAAACGGTCCAACCACGTACCAACTAGAGACGTATCAGCTTGCGCTGAATCCAATGGCAAGATCGGCACATGATCGGCATTTTTCGAGATACTGATCGATATCGTAAAACGATTCCCTTTTTTGAGAACTGAAAAGCAAAGTTCATATCATTGATTCTCCTCAGATAATGGGAAGGTGGACGGCGCCCGGGTGACCGAGTTCAATCTACGAGTCAAAAGCCTGTCGATTGAAATGGAGCACCCGGGCTTGGATGCCGAGTCAGAGCTGCGCGACTAGGTGGAGCTGTCGCGGGTCGACTTACTTGCCGTTGGTGTTGGTGTCGTTGCTTCCAGTGCCGCTGGTCCTGTCCTTGCTGCTCTTGCGCCAAGACTCCGACTTGCCGCCGGACTTGGGCATGAACATCATGAACAGAACGAGTGCCACGAAAGTGCCGATGACGCCGACGACGACTGAGGCAAGCGTGCCGAGAATGCCGGTAATGGCAGCTGCGGTGAGGTAGCCGGCGAAGCCGCCGAGTCCACCGGAGATACCGCCGACGAGGCAGACGCTTCGCGGCTGGTAGAACAGGTAGCACATTCCGATGGTGGCGAGAGCGCCTGCAACCACGAACGCGATCGGGCTGTGGAAGAGTGACGCAAGACCAATTGCGATGCCTCCGACCACGGCGATGACCCCGACGATGATTGCCGCGATGATGACGAACCCTTTTGCCAGACCTGCTGTGTGACCCATGATGTGAAAATCCTTTTGAAGCGCGTGTGGGACGAATTTGTCGAAACACCACAAACGCGGGTTATGCAATGGCGTCCAAGAAATGCCCTTGCACGAAAGAAGGAGTTGCTCGTGATCACTTACATCTCCTCCACTGCGAACTCTGAAGTTGCCGCACTTCCTCCAGACCTTGGCCATCTCCTTAGTCCTCACCATTGAGGACATCTGAGATCTTGATTGGCGTGGAAAGGGAGCTTTACTGCCGAGACATGCAACGAACAGAGGTTTAAAACGTAACGTTCAGATTAGTAGCTCGCCACGCACAATGAAGACAACTAATCTTGAATTATTCTTGGCTATATTGCCGCAATGACGCTCTAAACGCTGTTGACGAAGCTCGCATATGGCGAGATGTTTCTTCGTCTTTGCTAGGCCACTTATGCTTTTGCATGCACAAAAGTGAGCCGGAAATCACAATTAAACACTGAAATTGGCGTTCAAACTAGCTTTGCGAAAAGCAGCGGTGAACGAAATTTGCAAGTATGGCTGCACCCAAATAGAGATCAGTTTCATTTAAATCAAAGGAACGGTCGTGATGAACGCGGCGGCTACCAGGAATACCGACGCCGAGATAAATGAAGGCGGCAGGAGCATGTTCAGCCAATAGTGCAAAATCTGCTGTCCAGCTCTTTCGATTTATCGATTCTACTTTGTCTGGCCCGACCATATCTATTGCAGATTGGCGAAGCGCCTCAATCAGAGGGGTGCTTCTGGTAGAGGGACGATTGAGTGGCTCTGACTCGAGTGTGATTGAAACGTCGTCGCTACTGTGTGCGGCAGCCAATTTCTCGATTTTGTCGATCAGCGTGATGCATTCGCCGTCTGTGTAACCACTTACGGTGCCTCGAATAAAAACTTCGTCGGAGAAGACCTCACCTTGAGTGCTTGAAGAACGGCATGACCCGACCGTCAACGGGTTGGTATTAGAGGCTGTGCTCGAAGTGCGCGCCAACTGGTACAGGTCTTGCATGATCGATATTGCGGTCGGCAACACGTCTTGTACTTTCCCGCTGTCAAAAGATTGAGCGCGCACCCTGATCAGAAATCCTGAAACCAAAGTACTTAATGGTGTGGCGATTATTCCTGCGTGACCGCTGGCAAGAGTGGCATCGACGTGCAGTCCAACCAGTGCGTCAACACCTTGCATGATGCCTGCTTCGATCATGTATGTAGCACCCGTGTGCCCTTCGGAATCAACAACTTCTACACCTGGTTGCATCAAAATGCGTACTCGCCCGGTGGGCTTTGTTGCCGCTAGAATTTCTGCTGCCGCCAATACGCAAGCTACGTGCGCATCATGACCACAGGCATGCATTGCGCCATCTACTTGCGAAACATAGTCTGTGCGATTTGACTCGAAGCCGGGCAATGCGTCCATGTCAGATCTGATAACTACAGTTTTGCCTTCGCCCAGATCGGCAATCACCCCAGTTCCACCCACACCTCTTTTGGTCCTGTATCCCAACGCCTCCAACTTATCTGCTGCAAATGCCGCGGTTTCATGTTCGTGAAAGCTAAGTTCTGGCCTGGCATGGAGATATCTTCGATTGGCGACGATGGCAGGCTGCAGGCTCTTCGCCATGCTCAGAATCTCTTCTTTTGACGTGACACTTGTTTTCATAGGAAGCTCGCCTCCTTTTTATTGATACCCCGCCAAAACCGAACCAAAGTTAGATTGAGAAGACTGGATTGTGTTTTCCAAACAATTCGCGTGAACTGCGCCAACAAACCCTGCCTTGCTCTTGCTTGAGTAGCGCAATGCGAATGCTCGTGGTGCTTGTGGTGAAATCACGCACGAGTGGTTCTTTGGAAGATAAGCGCGGCGTAAGGTGAAGGCATCGTTCGTTTTCACCCAAAACCCGAGGCAGTTTGCACCAACCCTGACACCACGAACAATCAGGATTCGCTTTGAAGAACTTTGGTTCTTCGCTGCATGCCGATCGCCTGTTTCTTTGCCGCATAGCTCGCCCAACTGGCGTGAAATGCAATCAGATACAACACATCTCTAATCAAATGAATCTTACTGTTTCATCCGTTTCTTCCACTCCTTCCACTGATAATCAAGCCGTTGCCCCTTCCTCCTTCGCGGAGCTCCTCGCTAAGAAAGGAGGTGCAGTGGTGGCGACCAAAGGCGTGATCGTTAAGGGAACTTACGATCGCTCCGGCCTCATCTGCTACGGTGGCAAATCCGACGGCATGCTCACCGCGCACGATCGCGAAAACTGCGAACTCACCCCCGGTGAGGAAGCCGAATTCTTCGTCGTTGTCGGCGAAGATGAGGACGAGCAAGGCTGCATGGCGCAGCTCTCGTATCTCAAGGCTCGCATCGTGCGCAAAAACGAACGCACCTGGCAGACGGCTGCCGAGCTCGTCGAGTCCAAGGGCACTGTCACCGTCACGGTGAAAGCTACCGCGAAGCGCAAGAGCGATGGCAATATCGTCGGGCTTCGCGCCGTGTTCGATGGCATCGAGGGCTTCATCCCGAAATCGCTGATGGGTCGCGTTGGTGATATCGAAAATCTCGTCGGTCAGCCGCTCGAGGTGAAGGTCACCAAGGTCGACATCAAGGAGAAAGACCTCGTGTTCAGCCGCAGGGCTGTGCTCGACGAGCAGTCCGACTCCGACAAGGAAAACGCGCGCGCCTTCGTCGCGGGTCTTCAGATCGGCCAGGTGCTGAACGGCACCGTATGCAATACCAAGGACTTCGGCACGTTCGTCAACATCGGACCGGTCGAAGGACTCGTGCATGTCTCCGAACTCCCCGGTGGAAGCTGGCGTTCGCTTCCGCGCGGTCGCGAAGTCGAGGTCGAAGTGGTGGGCGTCAACGTGAAGGACGGCAAGGTTTCGCTGAGCATCCTTCGCCCCGGCAAGCGCGCCTTCATGGCTCGCTATGCCGACAAGGTGGGCGAGGTGTTCGCCGGACGCGTCGAGACCGTTATCGCTTACGCGGCTTTCGTGGAACTCGAAGACGGCTTCAGCGGCTTCCTTCACTTCTGCGAGGTCGACGACAACTTCGACGCTGCTCGCAAGCGGCTCAAAGTCGGATCGACCGTCGAGGTGCGCATCAAGGATGTCGATGTGGACAAAGGCCGCATGGGGCTCGGCTTTGTGCGTGAACTGCCGGCGGTCTCCTAAGGACCGGGCGACGTCGCTAACGCAACGTAGCTAAATTGGTGGGGGCGACGCAATCGGGCGTCGTCCCCTTGGGGCTTGGGTTTTTAGTCTTTTTGCCGCAGCATGCTATGTGGTGTAGTATGGTTGGTGGCACGACCGAAGTTGCTGCACCGCTACATTCCTTGGTCAGTGAACTTCCGCACATCAGTGTTGTTGAAGTCATCCCCAACAAACAGTAAAGGTTCACCCGTTACTTTAGACAGCGCATAAGCGAAGCAATCGCCAAAGTTCAGCTTTGCTTTGTTTCTCAAGCCCTTTCCAAAGTCGCGATAAGCTTCTCGTGCGATTTGCGCCTGCTCTTTTGTCACCGGTTCGATAATGATGTTCGCCTCCTTCATCAACTCATCAAACCTGCGACTTGCAATTGGGTCTTTGTTGCAATCGATGACCACTGCTGCTTCCACGTAATTAGTGGCCGAAATTCGACAGACGCTCGCCAGCTCTATCGCCTCTGCGCATGCCACCGCAGCTGGTTCATTGCGCAGAATAGCAATAATTGCGGATGTATCAATGATCACGGCAACCCTTTCTCGTCATAGAGAAGTTGTCCGTGATCGATCGTCTTATATGGTTCCTTAAGCCTTTTGGCACAGTCCTGGCCAATCGCAAGTAGGCGTTTCGACACCCCTAGTTGCTTCTCTTTCTTGAATCTCGCCAGGCGTTCCTGAACTGCCTTGGTTACGGCAACGGTCATGCTTTCGCCCGTCAACTCAGCCAATTCCTGAGCTAGCCTGTGCGTTTCTTCGTTCTTTATGTTCAAGCTCATGGCGAACCGTTCTACCATTACACCATCATGATTCTACCATGCGACCAACTTGTAATACTATAACAAACAGTATGCGCCGGCACAAGAACAAAAAGCCAGATGACTACTCGATTTGCGTTCATGCATCCACCAGAACCAGCTGCGGGCGCGAGTGACTACAATCGCTCCCGGTCGGAGCAATCGTCACTTCACGCCACGCAGCCAGTTCTGGACCTGCATGGCCAGGTCACGTTGGTGTGCCTGACAGACGTTGTTGCTTACTAAAAGCTCGCCGAGGCGACCAGGATCTTCTCCTTTGGCGCGCTTGGCTGCTTGGTATTCCAACCAGCGTTGATTCTCTTCGGGTGTGAGAAACCCGAGAGCAATTAGAATCTCACCAACGAAAGTCTTCTCGTCGAGGACGATGGTTACGCCCTTTTGGGCGAGGACTTTTCCGTTTTGGCGAATGAGACGTTGAACGTAGGCGATCTTCTCGCACAGCGCATGGTCCAAGACTCCGGATTGAACCAGAGCCTGCCCGAGCATCTGTGTGGGAGCAAGTGATTTGCGAATGGCATCGACTCGACTCCTCGTGGCGATTTTGAACGCCACGATGTAATCTCCTAGTTTCGACGTGGCGTGAATTTTTGCCATATCTACTCCTTTCATCTTGGCGTTAGTAGTTGAACAAAGAATCGCTGAACAAGCCCTATTGCTCGTCCAGCCGAACGGGATTTCGGTTTAGCTAAACGTGTGGCACACGCACGAAGCCTCGCCGATTTCACCGTCTTAAGCCGATTACGCTCGAATGCTGATGTCTGGTGGCACTTCCGGACACCCGCATGCAAACTTTGTCAGCAGCGGTTAACACACAGGATTTCTGACTGCTCGATCTGTCTTGATTGACTGGTCTTGCTTACTTGCTCTTACCTGCGTTTCGTTTTTCACCAGACAAGTAACTCCGACCCATGAAAGCTATCAAGGCGCATAGCCTGGTAACCCTCAAGTCAGAGACTTAGCTGCTCCCAGTAGTCCATGATCAACTAGACGCCGTTTGTTTGCGCGCGCCAGCCGTCACACCAAAGGGGTTAGAAACCCGAAAACTTAGTCAGTTGCCCGACTTAGCTGCGGTAAGAACGCGCCTTCTCCATGCCCTTGAGCATGAAAATGGTCGCCGCGCTCACAGCCTGCATGCAATAAGCAGCACGCCCAGCAGTGAGGGCTTCACGCGCCGATGCCTTCTTTGTTTCGGCATCGATTGCGGTCGCCTTGTTTTCGTCAGAACCGGCTTGCAGCTCTGCGATCACGCGATCGGATTCTTCGTAGAAGCTGATCTCGTCTTTGAGCATTCCCGCGGATTCCTCAAGGAGGGTGCGAGCTTGCTTCAAGCTGAGACCGACTACGGTCGCAGACATCACGACCGGAAACGGAGCTGCATCACCAGCTTTTGGTGCTTCAGCTTCCAGCTTCGCGACTTCACCGAGTTGATAGTTAACGAGACCGAGTTGGTCCTTGAGACCGAACAATTGTTTGTGTGCCATAAGTTTTCCTGTGTGTGTGTGATTACTGCCATTCCGGCAGCGAGAAGCCACAGCTTCCGCCCAGCCGCAGACCCCACGCCAACATCGCAGCAGCCGTGCCGGGCTGCCTTTTCTCTAAAAGAGTCGTAGAGAGCGATATTGGTTGGTGACGGCTACTTCTGCTGAGCGAAAACAAATGGATAACCAAATATAGATAAAGTGGTTTTCACATCAAAAACGCGCGCACAAGAACTCCTATGATGCTTAGAAAGGCTATAAGCCAATAACAGCGGGCCTTTAAAGAGAGTGTATGTATGATGGAATAATTTGAGATAGTGGGAAAAACCACACGTATCTCCGTGTTGTGTGTACTAGCGCGGCTTGCACAGGCTTTGCTGCTTCCGCACATGGAGAGCGGTTCATGTTAGTTAGGAGGGAACGCAGGAAGGTCAGAAAAAGTGGAAAAATCGCAGAAAGCTCGTTTGTTAATTACGAACCACCTGCCCATCGGCATAGCCGCCCGGTTCATCATTTCCACCTCTGGCGATTACCAAAGTGTCCGAAGATCAATTGGCGTGTTACTGGTGACGGTAAGCAATGTTGTTAAATACATTGAGCATATTGGTCTGCACCTGATCGTCTTGGAGTATATACCCATTCCGAGATAGAACTGAGCTGCAATAGTTTTCCACTTAACGCACAAAGTAGCTATTGGCTGTCAATCTCTCTCAGCCCAGTCCGATCGACCGTTAAGTCTAGCAACGTGAGGGCTTTCCTTTCGCGAGCGATCCATTGTTTGAGGTGCGAAAGCACCGCTTTCTTTTTTTTGTGATTGACAATCACCAGAACTGAACTACCAGCGCCGCTTAGAACACAGCCTATGACAGGCTCTTTAGCCAACACCGCTCTGATCTCGGAGAGCTCGGGTACGAGCTTGAATCGATAATGCTCATGCAATCGGTCTTCCAGAGCCACCTTCATGGTTGACTCATTCTGGTTTTGGACAGCCGCTACAACCAAGGAGGTGCGCTGAATATTGAATATTGCATCAGCAAGCTTCACCTGCTTCGGCAATACAGCTCTTGCTTTTGGAGTAGTCAGCCTGTACGAGGGTGTAAGCACTATAGTGTGCCACTGTTGAGGCCACTGAATTTGTTCTGTTAGCACCGTCTCGCCATCAGCCATACCACAGATCACCAAGTTACCCATCAGGCTGGGTGCCAGCGACTCCGGATGATGTTCCAGAGAGGTTGCTTCGGCCAATATCTTCGTCCGTGTTGGAATAAAGTCCCGAAGAACATGCGAAGCCCAGAGCGCGCCAAGCACCACCGTGCCTGTGCCACCAAGACCGGTGCCCAAAGGAATGTCTGAGTGAACCAGCACCCGCAATCGACCGGCTTCCCGGGGCTTGCTCTTCCACAGCTTTATGAGCATCGTATAGATTAAGTCGCCCTGGTCCGATGCGGCACTTCGGTCCGCCATTGCCCCTCTTAAAAATACCCTTGGTACATCCGCATAGTTCTTCTTCAGAAGCCAAACAGTGATTCTGGTATAGAGGGAAAGAGCAAGTCCGAGGGTATCTAGACCAGGCCCGAGGTTGCAGGTGCTGGCGGGAATGACCAGAGTAATGCTGCGATCGATTTTATCGCGATCAATCGGAAAGTCTTCCAAAAAGGAAGCTGAGTCGCTGGTGGTCGGACCTTCCGAGCGTTGTGAACATGCTATGTAGGCTGCCACTTTCTGCGCTTTCTTGTTACCAAGAAAAGCCTGTATCTCGGACGACTTCCTTCCTTCGTTGACCAATGACAGCCCTCGGCTATCCCTGAGCATCTGAGGATTTACCGCGTTCCCAAGTCCGGCTAACCTACCGGCTCTGGCGATAATGGTATGAACAACTCTTGCGCGCATAGCTTTTCCACGCTCTGAGCAAAAAACGTAATCAGAAGATTTCGGCAGCACCTCAAGCGCTCTAAAAACGTCTGTGTCCTCCCGGCTAATCTCGTGTTCAGCCAATCCTCCACTGTAACGGCGGTCAATCAGGAGCTTTCCGGTGGTGAAAGAGACTGATTCCCACTTCAAACCGACCAATTCACTTACTCGTAAAGCATGCGAATAACAAATCCAGATAAGACAGGCATCTCGCTCACCATTGCGCCCGACCGACCGGGCTGCAGCCATCAGTCGGCGCACTTCTCGAATACTAAGAGTTCGCAACACCTAAAACACCCTTGGCGCAGTGCAGCAAGTGCACAGACCGCTTAACAATTCACGCGGATCGCATACCCTGGATTCTCGCAATATTAGGCCAACTACCGCTATATCCATCCTGTTCTTATTTTTATCAACCATTACCAAATCAGGCAATGTTCTTACAAGCACGGTAAGACTACCTCCACGAATATTAATTTGTTCCCGGTATGGCAGCCTGGAACAGCAGATCCGTCCCGATTAATCTACCCCAAAAACAGGTTTGCATGCCGACCAGATCGCTGCTAAAAGCACAAATTTCTTTTCTTGGCAGCCCTTAATCGATAGTGATAGCAAGAGGTACTCATTTTTCACTGACTCGGTGATCCCAACCAACAAGCAAGATCTTCAGCTTCCTGCACTTATCCCGGACATCAACAAACAGCTTTGGCTGTCCTTCTTCAAACTTCAAATAAATCGGAGCAGCTGTTGCAGAATCCAACCATCGCGATCATCATCTCCACGGTCTCAATTCTCGTCGTGATACCGCTGGCTCTCGGGATTTTCCTGGAGCTGGCGAAGCGCAGAGACCAGGAAGATTCCACTGGCCGCAGCCAGAGGGCACCAAAAATGGTGACCAACCCGAAGACATTGGATTTCGGTCGCGTGCTGCTCTACTCGAGATGGCTATTGACGCCATTCTATCTGGGCATGGTTTTCACCGCAGGTATCTACCTGTACAAGTTCGTCAAAAAACTCGTACAACTCGTCGGCGAGGTCAATATTCTATCGGACAAAGAGCTGATGCTCAGAGTTCTGTATCTCGTCGACATCGTCATGGTGGCAAATCGTTAGAGCCGCCAGAAGCTCCCAACAAAAACTTCCAGGGACAGGGATGTCCCCATTTCTTCGTGACGCGCCGGCAAAAAGTCACCGGAGGTGCTGATCGAAAACTTCACTCACTTACTCACTCACTAGTCCCCAATATTTCACCTTGCGAGGGAAAACAGATGTCTAAATGTACAAGGCACTTCGTCGTGTTGTTGGTCGCCCTGATAGCGATTTCAGGCAGCCGGATGTCGGCGGGTGAAACGATCGGCGCTTCACCGAACATTGCCGAATCGCAGAGCCAATGCTGGCAAACAAAGCCCGGGCAAGAAGCGCCGGGAGACCTTACGTGCATGTTTTACGCAGACGTCTCCAACATCAGCGTCAAAACGGTTCTCAGCCAGTTGATGATCTGGTCGTCGCAGTCTCCCGGTAAGTCTCTGAAGCTTATTCTCAACTCTCCAGGTGGCATCGTGGTCGAGGGCTTCGCCCTGATAGACTACTTGAAGCACCTGAGAGTGAGCGGCCATCACGTCACTATTGTGGTGCTTGGTCAGGCGAGCTCCATGGGCGCCGTCATACTTCAAGCCGCAGATCACCGCGTGATCGGGAAACACGCGTGGATGATGTTGCATGAGGTCGCTGGAGGGGCGTCCGGCAAGATCAGCTCCCAGGATGATACGCTCGATTGGTATCACCAGTTGTGGGTCCAGTGCCTGGAGATACTTGCAGAGCGCTCTCACCTGACATCGGACGCGATCAGGAAGGCAACCGACAGAAGAGATTGGTGGTTATCGGCTGATAAGGCCATCGAGTTCGGCTTCGCCGATGAGATTCTTCAATAGCCGCTCCTGCTGCTGGTGAGCACTTTGAACCATCAGTACCCGCAGCCCTGCTTCAGCAATGGAACAAGCCCGGGACAGGGAAGTCCCGCTACTTCTTCCGTCAAGGCTTTGCTGAATCGACTCGTAACTGAGCCGATTCAAGAGAGTCTATCCTCCACCATCACCGGATATGGTGCCTGCTCAAGTGCAGGCAGGAGCCGGAAAGGACAGGGGATGTTCACGGTCTTGGCCTTTTCGTTAACATGCATGCGGAGAACGCAGATGCATCGT
>CAZCZI010000026.1:3419-6039 GCA_964503045.1 uncultured Candidatus Obscuribacterales bacterium | reverse complement strand
GTTCACGGTCTTGGCCTTTTCGTTAACATGCATGCGGAGAACGCAGATGCATCGTCGTTGATATCTATGAGGCCACGGGCTTACCCACTGAGGACAACTGCACTGCTGTTTATCGCGATCTTTCCCACACCTACAGCGAGCTAGGCGACAAGCAGAAAGCGGAGCTCTTTCTTGCTACGGCCCGGAAGCTCGACTTCATGCTGGTCATGGTAAAGACCGCCGGTGACTCAAGTGTGCTGATTGCGGAACTTGAGCAACTGGCCGAGCTTTATCGCGTTCGCAACAGAACCAGTGTCATCAAAGCTCTCGAGACGCACGTCGAGATCTGCAAGCTGGTCGCCAAAGTGTCGGCGTCAGGTTATCCCGGCATTGAAAAAGATCTGGAGCGGCTTGCACAGCTCTTTGACGCAAGAAATGGGCCGCGTGACGCCCATGCGTCTTTCCATCTCCGGGCTCGCGCCAAGCGCATCGTCGAGGCTGCAACTCAGGACAGGGGCGCCGGCCGTAGCCTTTAGCGAGCTAGCTTTCGAGTTCGCCATGGCACCACGTCCGACGTGGTGCCATAAACGCCTGCAAGGAGTTTTTCTGCATCCAACCTTCAGGATAACCCCATGAGCAAAGAAATCGTCATCACCGACCCCCAAACCCCCATTCCGGAGGCCCTGGACTGGACCTATGGAGAACTCGTCAATGAGCTGATCGCCCGGAACATCCCGATCGACATCGCTGAGTCTCCCTTCGCTGCGACCTGGCTGAGCCACGCAAGCGAAGACCGGCCGCCCCCTCGGCGAACTGAGACAACGTCTGGAGAAAGACATGAGCAATGAAATTGCCGCCGTCGGCAACACCAGGCCCGGCACTCACTTCATGCTTGAAGGCAGCACCTACTTCAGAACAGAATACGCACGCGAGTCCAGGCATGTGAGAATTCTGTGTCATCCGGTAATCGGTGGCATCGTTCAAGAAGACATCCGCGTCTGGCTGGTGCCTAACCTCGTTGTCACCGTTGTTGCCCGGCTTTTCCTGGCGAAGAACACTGGTGAATCGAGTAACGACTTCTCCACCTCCTACTCAATTTAACGCGCCGAGATAACGGCGCCTTTTCGATCTCCGGAGCGCAAATGAAAGACATGACGACAAGCAGTCTGACCAGGGCGGCTAGCTGCTTCTTGAAAGCAGTGGAAGCCCTCGAGCAGATAGAATCAATCAACATCATCGGGCAACCGCTTTACGGACGGCCCGTGCCGGGTGACGCCCACTACAGGCAGGCCCGCAAGCTGTATGAGCAAGCCGCCGAAAAGTTCCGCGCCGCCGGCCTGCGCCATGCCGAATCACTCGAGGGCGCCTGGCAGCTCTCCATTGAGGCCGCGTCTCTGTCGAGAGAAGCCGAACGTCAATACGAAGCGGGACACAAAGCCTCGACGGGAGGTTAAGCGTTCCACCAACACGGAGGAGTGCCACCATTACCGGTGACACCTTCCATTTCCGCACGGTCACTTCCCGTATCGCTTGAATCGCAGACTCGACCGATCAGCGAACACCAACTTCGATCACAAACCACTCTAGAGGTAATTAACAAGATGAAGAATAACCCGATCATCAATTCGCCAGCCGTCCACGCTGCGGCGAACGAACACTTCGTTATCGCCACCGTCTACACCAGCAGGAGCACTGCCGGCAGGCTCGCCACCTGGGCAAAGGACCTGGCTCGAGCTCATGAAATCCCTCGGCCGTGCATACAGGTCACGCCCCTGGAGAGGGCGCTGTACGAGCAGGACCGTGCGGAATATCGGTATCTGGTCACCATCACTCGCGGCTAGAAGCTACAGGTTGCCACTATTAGCGGTACCATTCAAACCAACCGCGACCGCTCGCTCAAGCCCTCCTGACGTCACAATAAGAGGACTAAAAACATGTGGATCATTGGGGGCATAGCCCTCGGGGCCTTGCTCATTCTTTTCGCCATCTGGCCTCGAGGCAATTGAGATGCCCCCCATTGCCCTGAGATCTCAGCCATTCCAATCACATAGGAGACCAGCATGTTCAAAATGCTAATTCTGCCTGCTTTGCTCGCCCTGGGCGGATGTGCCACGCCGCTTGGACAGCAGTACAGCGCGGTCGGCGCCGTCTCAGGCGCCATCATTGGCGGTATCACGGACGGGGGCCGCGGGGCCGGCATCGGCGCTGCGCTCGGTGCGGCCGCCGGCGGACTGATAGGGGATCAGCGACAGTTCGAATACATGCGCGCCGAGCGCCCGTATTCTCGATACCAGCGCTACGATACTCCTTGCTATCACTGTGGCTCGCGCCCCAGCTATGTCGAGCCATGTCGGTATGTCCGAGAACCGGTCTACAACGATGACGGAGTTGTCGGCTGGCGTGAGGTTTGCCGCTAAAGAATTGTCGCGCAGGCAAATCCGACCGTCTTTGATAACCAACCTGGAGAAAACACAAATGCTCACACTGGCGATCGCCATCGCACTGCTCTTGCTTGCCATCAGCTTCTCTACCCGCAATCAGGAGAGGCTAAGTTGGAACAACGGAATCTGCGCCGAGTACAACGAACCTGGATCCACTTCGACAACGACAGTCAGGGTGGGCGTGCCCACAAGTGCCGGGA
>CAZCZI010000026.1:0-3319 GCA_964503045.1 uncultured Candidatus Obscuribacterales bacterium | reverse complement strand
CCTGGATCCACTTCGACAACGACAGTCAGGGTGGGCGTGCCCACAAGTGCCGGGACCGCACCTTGTGGATCAGCTACCGGTTAGACGTCGGTCAAGCCGGCGACAACGCCCCCAGGGCATAGTCGTCCAAAGCCAGGGATGGCTTCACTCATTCATCGTTTTTAGAGGAGTCATTATCATGAGAACCACCGCCTTGAAAATTTCCAGATTCGATCCTGAATGCCAGGCGCGCTTGACCGAGGAGTTGCCACTTCCTCAATGGAGCCTGCAGGAGAGGATTCGTCTTGATATGGCTGTTGAATTGGTCTCCTGTGAGATAGCTGTATATCTCATCGAATGGGAAGGTGAAAGCCGCCTCGAGGACGTCCTGCCAGGCAATTGCATTGGCGACGAGATCGTTTGTGTTGTTGAAGGCTACCAGGTGTGGTCAGCCGACGGGCGCAATTTCGCTACAGCATCACGCCTGATTTCATACATGGACACGCGCACCTGTCCGAGCATCCGCCGGCAAAAGCAGCTTGTCTACTGATTCTATAAAGTTGGCTTGAGCAGTCGCGTTCCGGAAATTCAGGGTCTTTTTGTTATTTCAGGCGAGTTTTCAAACACATTGAATTGACGAAAAAGAAATATATGCGATATCAAAACGCGCAACAACGCGATGCGCGCTGCTGCGGTTTCCACGCAAAAGTCGACAAGACTTCGACAAAATCTCACTGATCAACTTAATAAATTGGTTGCAAAGAGATTCCGGATTTAATTACGTTCTGGTTATCTTATTCATTCCCAATTAACTCATTTAGAGCACAGACGAGACGACCCAGACAAAGCCCCTGCACTAACCCAGTGCCTTTCTCAAAGCAGCAGTGCTGTGCGATAGTTGGCTTGCCATGCGGTTCTTGCTCACGTGAGCTGCGGGAATGGATATACAGAGTCAGTAATCGAAAGCTCAGTGTGAGCCTTTCGGCTGGCAGTGTTGGTCAATGTTCTTTCGAAAGGACAAATGATGAAATCGGTAATCAGAACCACGCTGGAACTGTCCACGGAGGAAGTCGCTGCCATCGTCCGTGAAGGCATTGAAAGCCAGCGGTATACCATCCAGGGGCAGTGCTCGTTATTTACTGTCGTCGGTGGCAATCACAAGCGGTTGCTGCACTGCTGCTGCACGGCAACAACTCCCCAGGGAGATACCCTGGACGTTTCAATCGAACCAGATGAGATCAATCGCTGGATCGCGGAGTCGCTGACACACAAAGGCTATGCCTTCTGCCAGGACTTTCTGGTTCATGGCAATGAGAACGACGTTCGGATCATTGTCTACGATGTCCGCCAGGCCGCCGAACAGCCAGAAGGAGAGCCGCAACCCAAGAACATCAAGTCCATGCTGACGCTATCCAAAGAGCAGCTCGATGCCATCGTCCGCCACGGCATCGAGAGCAGCCAGTACATCATTCAGGGGCAGTTGTATCTCGTTGCGCAGCGCAACGGGGGCGAGTTCGGTTGCAGGCGCACGCTCTACTGCACCTGCACAGTCACGACGCCCCAAGGTGACACCACCTTCGCTGAGGTCGAGCACGAAGAGATCGTCAGGTGGATCGCGGAGTCGCTGAAATGCAAAGGCTATGCGTTCGGCCAGGACTTTCTGGTCCAGGGCAATGAGAACGACGTTCGGATCATTGTCTACGATGTCCGCCAGTCCGCCGAACAGCCAGAAGGAAAGCCGCAACCCAAGAACATCAAGTCCATGCTGACGCTATCCAAAGATCAGATCGATGCCATCGTCCGCCGCGGCATCGAGAGCAGTCAGTACACCATTCAGGGGCAGTTGTATCTCGTTGCGCAGCGCAACGGGGGCGAGTTCGGTTGCAGGCGCACGCTCTACTGCACCTGCACAGTCACGACGCCCCAAGGTGACACCACCTTCGCTGAGGTCGAGCACGAAGAGATCGTCAGGTGGATCGCGGAGTCGCTGAAATGCAAAGGCTATGCGTTCGGCCAGGACTTTCTGGTCCAGGGCAATGAGAACGACGTTCGGATCATTGTCTACGATGTCAGCCTGGGTTAGTGGGCGCGTCGCTGCTTCGCACACAATCAAGAACCATCCTTAAGGAGGGAAACCCATGTCTGTCGTTGTGGTGTCTGTCGTCTGTTTTGGTTTGCTTCTTGCATCGCTGGTTTTCGCAGTGGTGGGCTTCATGGCCTACTTTTCTGAAGCTGTCGATGGTCGCAGTGAGCTTTGCACCGGACTCTCCGCTCTGAGCCTGGGTGCGTCGGTGGTTCTGGCTGCGGTCTATTCCGGACACACCGAGCCCGTTGCGTATATCTGCCCGGGAGCATTCCTCGTGCTGGGCGCGGTGTTCGCCATGTCCGGGATCGTCAAGCTCAGGCGAGTCGTATGAGCGGTTGTTTCTGTCGGTTGCCGAGGAGATCTCGATTGTCGGTGCGCGAAGCGGAACTGCATCGGTTCACGCAGACCATGCAGTAGCAGTGACGGCTTGCCCAGGATTGTCGGGCCGAAGAGATCTCGATTGCGGGATCTCTTCGGCGAGTCTGTCGTTCAGTTTCTTTTGAGCTTTGAACCCTTACCTATCAAGATGGCGCAGCCCAAGGTTAAAACCCTGACGGCTACGTTATCTTCTTAGGTGGGGTTGACAACTATATGATGTAGCTATATACCCCACAAATTGGAGGAAGCATGGCGTACGTCAACATGACTCTTCAAGATTTTCAGCAAAAATTTGCTACCCGTCAGAAGTGCGTTTTCAATGAGTCAAATACTGGTCTGTGGCGACTATGTCTTCGCCTCCACCCGGACAGTTATGGGATGGGGTATCTGACATGATGGTGGCATTGGACAATGATGGTTATTACACTATTGTGGTGAGTCGTCCAGAGGACCGCCCTGATAATGCAACTCAAGAAAACGGAATAACTTGGATAGACTGGGGTCCTGGAGAAGGATTGAACGACTTGGCCGATCGCAAGGACTGGGGAATGCTGGTCATGCGGTTCATGGTTTGCGATTCAAAATGGGAAAACAGCCCTGCAAGAGTTCGTGAGCCAGGTGCCGAAGAAAAGATTATGGGTCCTTACTACCCACGAGGGTATTACACTACAAAAGTCGAGTTCGAGAATAATGGTCCCAGGAGTAAAGTATAGGAGAAAGAGATGATCGAGCAACTTCAGGGCGTTACAGTCACCAATACTCGAGACAAACGCTTTGGCGAAATCCTTGTTATCAAAGCGACAGGCGTTGAAATCTACAATGTTATTCCTTTCATGGACAGAGATCCGAGAGATGGCAGTATGGTTCGCATACGTA
>CAZCZI010000025.1:79205-88480 GCA_964503045.1 uncultured Candidatus Obscuribacterales bacterium | reverse complement strand
TTCTAACAATTTTTCTTCGTGTGCTCATCCTATTCAACATATAATGAAGGCTCCCTGTTGAGCAACCTTTGTGAAAACATGCGTTGGCACTTTATAGACCCTTCCAACGAAACGGAAATCGCCTACAAAAAACAAAAACAAGCGGCGATTTCAACCTTTTGGTCGCGTTTCGAAGAGTCTGCCGCCAAGTTGTTCGAGGCTGTGCAACTTAAGAAGCTCGACGAAGTTGTAACCTGGGTCAACACTCATGTAGCCGAAGTCGATCCTAGTTTGATGTGGGATGTGTCCTTCGACAAGGTCGAATGCTGCCTTGTGGTCACTCCTGAAACACATCATGCTTTACGTCCAATGACAGAAACTATGATTCAGGCTGCACCCAAAGTAAATGGGTGGAGATTCAAAACTTACCGAGAGCCGCACGTTAAAAAACTTTCCGAACTCGACGATTCTCGCATACAACACGACTTATCTGATTTGCACTTCGTCGCGCACATCAAAGATTCCAATGTCGTTGACCTCGAGTTCTTCTCATCGCAGTTCAAGCGAGACCATGATCAAAACGATCAGTACGCATGCTTTATTGTTTGCGAATTGCTGCTGGGCGAGGAAATACTCGATAAGTGGATTGGAGAAATTTCAACCAGGTGCTTGCAACGTCCATTGCAAGAGAAGATCATCAATCTGTTTGGTAAAACAAAACACGATCCAGCTGCCGGAAGCCGCCCCGCAGACGAACTCCTTCAGTTAGTCACTTTAAGCAAAGAGCAAATTCTGGAATCGCTTCCTGACGTTCCTTTCTTATCCACGCAGTTCAAGGAATTTACAGGAATGTTCATTCAGCCCAAAGGTGATGAACTGCCAAGCAGATTCACATTCAACACAGCCCTTCCCAACATAATCTCCACAATCAACAATAAGTTCTTATTTCACTCTGAGACCTTTTCCAAAGTCGGCGAGAAGTTTTGCTACATCAAAATCGCTGACATGGAAAACATTCGTGCAACCGTAGAGGCTCGTGGGGTGCTGGAAGACAGAATTGACGCAGCACTTAGAAGAGAAAGCGCAGGCTGCGTCTTCGGAGGCGGTGCCGGTCCGGAGTGTGCGTTTATCGATTTGATTTTGCTGGACGTCGACAAAGCGATTCCAGTACTTCGAGAAGTCGCAAAAAAAGAAGCATTCTCAGACCGATCTTGGTTACTCTTTCACGACACACCCTGGACTGCGGAGTGGGTGGGTCTGACACCCTCAAGTCCCGTTCCAACAGGCTCTAAGGGGGAGTGGTGATTCTTAATTGATGATTAGACAAATCTCGGTTGCCAAGAAGAGGCTGTATCATCCGATCATCACCCGCACCAGCTACCCTCATATTAATCAGTTCCTCCAGAACCAACTATTGGTAGGAACATGCAATGAACGAATCAACTGAATTCCAGCCACAACCTCGAATAATGGAAGCGCAATTCGATCCTTTAATCGGAGCCGTCGTAGAAAATCGCTACGAAATCTCCGGAATCATCGCTCAAGGCGGCATGAGTATTATCTATAAAGCCCGCTGCATATTGAGCGGCGTAGATTGTGCTATCAAAGCACTTTCCACTGAAAACAGCGATGACGGAAGGTTCATTGAACGCTTCAAGCGCGAAGCGCAAGTAATGATTTCGTTGGAACATCCAAACATCATCAATGAGTATTCGTTCGGTCTGCTGCCTGACGGCCGCGCTTACATGGCACTAGAGTTTCTCGACGGCATGACGTTGCAAGAAAGGCTTGCAGCTGACGGTTTGGTGCATCCAAACGAATGCGTGCCTTGGTTTATTGAAATGTGCGACGGACTCAATCACGCACATCAAAGAGACGTAATCCATCGAGATATCAAACCATCAAACATATTTATTTTAGGGCTGGATGACGGCAGGAACATTTCCATAAAGATCCTGGATTTTGGAATTTCCAGACGCATGTCGGCATCGCAGAACTTCACGCAGCCCGGACAAGTCTACGGTAGCCCACCCTACATGAGTCCAGAACAGTGCAAAGGATTGCAGCTCGACGTTCGCTCAGACATTTACTCGTTCGGATGCGTAATGTATCACTGTCTCGTCGGTATTCCCCCACTTTTGGGAGAGTACTCCTTCGAGACAATGTCTAAGCACGTCAATGAACTGGCACCTGGATTTGGAAATCGCAAAACACTTTTTGGTATTTCCGATAAGTTGGAAGCCATAGTGCTGAAGTGCTTGGCGAAAGAACCTGAAGCGCGCTATCAATCGATGCTTGAACTGCGTGAACAACTTCAAGTTGTGTAGTCTACTGCAAGCCTTCCCTTTCACTCACCTTGATGCGAGTGCTTAGGTCCAATTTCTCGCCGGCTCCGGCATCATCGATTTGCGATGAACTCTCTTTGGCAGGCTCAATTTGATCGCACCTAGCTGAATCCGACGCCATTCGATGATCGACTAGCTTTTCCAAATCTTCGGAGACTTCCTTTGCATTCGCGTAGCGTTTGCTCAATTCTAGATTAGTCAACTTCGCCACGAGATCATCCATATCTACAAGTACATTCTCTGAACGCTCTTTAGGATGCGAGCAGGAAAGTGGCACCGGATCTTGCCCCGTCAATAAATAGAAGAGAGTGCACCCTAAAGAATACAGATCGCTTTGTGTCGTCGGCTTTCCTTTGAATTGCTCAGGCGCCATGTAATTGTGTTTTCCCACAACCGTTTTGGTAGACGCAGACTCCAACTGTTGGGCAACGTTAAAATCGAGCAGTCTGACAGTTCCATCCTCAGTCACCATCAAATTGTCCGGGGTCAAGTCTCTATGAATTACAGGTGGAGATAGCGAGTGGATATAGCTTAGAAAATCGCAAATTTGGCGAGCATAGCTTGACACCACTTCCGGTGCTAGAGGACCTCTATCCTTTATAAGCGCTCTCAGAGAAGTTCCCTGAATGTGCTCCAATACAAGATACGCTCGATGGTCTTCAACAAAGTTGTCCAGTAGCTTAACTATGCCAGGATGCTCAAGTTTAGAGAGCAGCATGGCTTCGTTTTTGACATTTGCAAAAGAGCGATTGCGAACATCTGCACCGGCATTTATTGGAAGAACCAATTCTTTTATCGCAACCATGCATCTCATATGAGTATCGAAAGCACCATAGATCTTTGCTTGCCCACCGGTGGCAATTTTGGTGCGCACCTCATAACGCCCTTCTTGCAAGAGCGCTCCGGCCGGCAATTCATCAGCGCGAGTACGCCGAAAGGACTGCATGTCGTCGAGCCACAGTTGAGTAAAGGTTGGAACATTTCCAGAATCGCACACTGCCTTGAAATCATCAGATACTGCAGACGGTGGCACACGAGATCTGATCGCGGACATCATACGGTATCGATCTGCATCGAGTGTCAGTGAGTCAAGTGGAAACTCAAGTGTTATGTTGCGCGAAAACAGCGGCAAGAAATAGGTATTTTTCCACAGCGCTGCTGTGTCCGTAATGAGAGATGCGATTAGAAACCAAGGCAAGGTTTTTTTGTCGATGACGAATGAGACGACAATGTTTGAGGTCGGATCGTTTGGCTTCGGTGTTCCAACTTTTCGAGCAGAAACTTTGATTATCGAGGTCCAGGGAATTTGCGGCGATCTCCTTGCGTTCTTATAGTGCCAAGCAAGCCAGAAACCAAATTCGTTCATCTTCATGTTTGTTGGAAACTCTCTGAGCATTATCATTGATACGACAAGACCAATGAGTGCAATTGCCAGCAAAAACAATGGAATTCCAAGGCCAATTGGTCCGTACTGACCAATCCTTGCAAGATGCTCGGCTCTTGCAGTCTCCATAACCACCCATATTATGGTCAGAATGAGACAGAACAAGCTTGTCAAGCCACTGAACAGATTCACACCACCGTACCGTCCCCAAGTCCAACCGTTCAGCCTCTCATTGAGGACATACTCATTGCAGACGAAGTCGAGTTCTTGTTGATCGGCCATTTTAGCTTCGTTTCTCCAGTAGCTTGCCGTCCAGCATTGCAAGCATGGCTTCGACCGACGGGAATCGATCTTTCACCTCGACTGCAGTCGCGGCCGCGACCACATCATCCATGGTTGAAGATATTTCTTTGATCACCTCTTTTGGATGTGAGCAGCTGATTGGTTCTGGATCTTGCCCCGTAAGAAGGAAATGCAAAGTCGCACCGGCAGCATAAATGTCACTTTGCGGGACAGCCTTGCCCTGGAATTGTTCTGGCGGTATGTAGCACTGTTTGCCGATAAGCGTGCCGGTAACACTGCCGATAAACTCATTGGCGGCACCAAAATCGATTAGAGTTATTGTTCTATCCGGTTCACGAATAATGAGGTTGTCCGGGGTTATGTCGCGGTGGATAATTGGAGGTTCATGCGCGTGCAGATAACCCAATACCTGCGCGATTTGCCGCGCAATCGATGTCACTTCCTTTTCACTAAATTTGCCGGTCATCTGAACATGCTGGCGAAGTGTCAATCCTGGGACAAATTCAAGAATCAAATAGTCACGCGAGTTTTCTACAAAATGGTCCACGACCTTAACGATCTGTGCGTGATCGAGACGCGCCAGAATCTGCGCTTCACGCGCAAATAGTTCGTGAATCTTCTTGCGTGCTTCATCAGAATGTTCTGTCGGAACAGCAATCTCCTTCACAACAAACCGCTTGCCTTCGCCGTCGCGCGCAAGATACACCGATGACATGCCACCACAAGCCAACAACATAAGAATCTTCAGTTGTCCGCTCCTGAGTGATTGCCCACCTAGAAGCGGAACGAAATTGGTCACCTCGAAACTATTTTTGAGGCTGTCTTCCCACATCTTTGTGTAGCTGTCGCCGAGTTGAAGCTCCTGCCCCGTCAAAATGTCACGTTGCAGAGAAATCACATCCGGGTTCATAGTCATCGGATCTGCAAATCGAGACATCGACAAAAACAGATCTTCCAAAGATTCACCGGAGAGTCCTGCTAACGGCAATGGAATATTGCCACCTGATTTGAAATCGAGAATCAAAAAGCCTTGTTGGTTCCATCCTTTTCCAAAAAAGTTCAAAACCTCATGTGTTATCGACCGTTTATTGAGACGCGCCTCTCTAGTCAATCGAAGACGAGCAAGAAGATGAGCCGGTGTTTTTAGCTTGCGCAGGCGCACTGAGTGCAAATCACTCCACGAGCGAAAACTTCGTTTGTACAAGCTGTCTTTGTGAATCGCGCTATCTGCCTTGATTCCATCTTCAGTAATGCTCAACTTGAGCTTCAACGCAGCGGCAATAACAAGCACAATTACTTCCAATTGAAAGATGAGCCCGATTGGAGCAAGCAAATTGGCAGCAAACACCCAAGCCACTACCGTCAAACCAACCATGACACAGGCAAAGAGAATGGCGAAGCTGAGCGGAATCAGATTGCATGTAATATTAAAGGTCTGCTTCTGTACCTTCGGAACCACGAGTTCTCTACCACAAACAAACGAAATGACCTTGAGGATCGGCACTGGAACGCCTTGCAAAAATCCAGGCACAGGCTTCAAGTCGTCGTTCATGTCCACCGCTTGCCTTTGCATAGATTGGTGAGTAGACTTTTGGTCGCCAAAGACCGGCAGAAGGACGTCTGCAGCATCTTGCCTGCCCTTATCGCTGTTAGCGGGTCCGGT
Organism: uncultured Candidatus Obscuribacterales bacterium; assembly: GCA_964503045.1. GTDB lineage: Bacteria > Cyanobacteriota > Vampirovibrionia > Obscuribacterales > Obscuribacteraceae > CAYZJR01. The sequence continues at coordinate 82,806 of CAZCZI010000025.1, read as the reverse complement.
TAGCTCGGTCATTGGTGGTTCCTGGCGGTGTCTGTCTTAATATTCCCAGACTCCGGCTAATCGTGCTTGAGCTTCGGCGGGCTAAGCCCCTTCAGGGGTGATATAACTGTCCCTGATAGGAAAACTGACCGGGGCCCGTGAGAAAGCGTCGTCAAAAAACCTCGCTTGTATTGGCAATGCTCACCACTCTTTCGATGAGCAGCCTCGGTGCTTTGGCGCAACAAAAGAGTTACGATCAATACATCGAGGCAAGCAGAAACGCCAAAGACACCAATGACCTAAAGACGGCGGATCAACTCTGCGATTCGGCGATCAAGGCGGCTTCAACTGTATTCGAAAAATATGAGTCGCTCTACCTCAAGGGCGACATAGCGTATTTGATGTCCGAATTTGAATTGGCAAAAGAGCTTTATCTCAAGTCCATAGACACACTGGCTACTTCCGACAAACCCGCACACCCCTCGAGATTTGCTTATGTATATGAGGATTTGGGGCAAACTTACTACAAATTGTCTGATTTCAAAAAATGCGAAGATGCCTATCAGAAGGCCATTGATTACCTCAAGAAGTGCAAAGAAAATCAAGATGCGCACCTAGGCCATGTGTACTTCTTAAAGACTCAAGTGACGCTCAATGAGGCAGATGCCCTCGAAACCATTCGCCTTTTGAAAAATGGCAAAAGAGTTTCCGATAAGGAAGCACTGATTTCGGCAAACGTCCAACTCGCAGACATAAAAATGAGAAAGGGCGAAAAGGGCGAAGCCGAGGAAATCTACAAACAGTCTGTTGAAGACCGAACAAAGTTGTTAGGCACAATCAACCACAAAAACAATGCCTACATGTTTACGAGACTAGGCATGATCTGCCAAGAACAAGACCGATTCGCTGAGGCGGAAGAGTATTTCAAACGTGCATTGACCATTGCCGAAACAGTTAGAGGACCGGTACACCTGCAAGTTGCAAAACTAGCCAACCAGCTTGCCTCACTATACAGCGAGCAGTCTCGATACGATGAAGCCGAAAAGTATGGGGAGAAAGCATTGTCGATAATGCAAAAACTCTCTGCTCCCGACAGTGCTGATCTAGCGGTTCTCAATTTAAACATCGATGAGTACAGATCAAAACTAGGGAAAAGGACCCGGTCTAATGCAGAGACGGAGCACTTCGTTGACATCATCACAAAGACCTATGGCAAAGACAGCCAGTCGACTGTGGATGCACTTAGTAGACTCGCCAATATTTATGACGATCATGAAATTGCTAAGGCACGACAGGTGGTGGCACAGGCCCTCAAAATTGCAGACGAAAGCAAATACATTTCTTCCACGCCGCTTCTTTCGAAATCTGCGAGACTGGCGCTCGAAGCCGAGGACTACACCGCAGCCAAAGGGTTTCTCGACCGGCTATTGGTTTCTGCCGGGCTAAACGACCTTCCTCGCGACGAGGCCGAGAAAAAATACGCCAATCTGTTTGCCGATTATTACAAAGATACAAAACAGTATGAAAAAGCGGAGAGGCTATACAAATCCGCTCTTTATACCACCCAACAGAAGTACGGCGAAGGACACCCGGCCGCAGCAATCGCCTTGAACAATATCGCGATGCTGTATCAATCTCAAGGAAAACACTCCGACGCTTTAAAGATGATGCAGCAATCACTCTCAATTGACAAGGCGACTTATGGTTTGAGCAATCCAAATACGCTCAAGAAGATGGCAAACATAGCAGACATCTACGCTGTCGCGGGTGATTACAAGTCAGCAGAGCCGCTAGCCAAGACAGCTCTGGAGCAACTGTCAAAGCTGTATCCACCTACGCATAGCGACATCAAGTACGTACGAGAAATTCTAGATTCACTCTATGACAAGAATCACAATCTTCGTGCTTCAAAACCATTGACCGCCGATAGTCCTCAGGTGGCTATTCAAGCTAATGCATCCAAGCCTGAAGCCGGCGCGGCCAGTATGCAAAAAGCGCACGAATCAGTATCAAAAACACCTACCACAGAAGACATTTTTTCACCGCATATTCCAAAATACTTGAAAGGTATTTTGGAGTACGGATTGAAAGAGAAAAGAATTGATCCCACGCTGAAATTAGTTGACGCGCACTTCAGGATACTCGAGACCAAGGTTGGCAAGACAGATACTGTCATTGCCGATCACCTGATGGAAATTGCTCAAATGATCGGAAATCATCCGATGTCCAAGAAGTATCAAGAGAAGGCTTACTCGATCTGGTTATCGATTCAACCGCGTCTATGCGTTCCAGTCAATAAGATTGACTATCAGATTACTCAGATGAGCTCTCGCGAAGGTGGGCTCAACACTATGCGATTGAAAGCCGCGACCTGTCTAATTCAAGCCGCACGAGCCAATTTGCAACAAGGAGACACCCAAACTTATGGACTATGCGTGAAAGGTGCTCAGAAGTGCCTCGAATTTTCAGATGCACCTGAAGATAGAAACAAGCGTGTCGCTTTGCTCTTGGATTTGTCTAACCTTACCCGCCTACAAACCGATTTTGCTTACTCGCGCCTGGCAGCCGACTTGGCGCTGAAAGTTGCACAGCAGGACAGCAAAGCTGTCAATCAGAAACGCGACTCACTTCTTGAACTTGCACGACTAACATTGGCACAAAGAGATTATGCAAGCTCTGCACGATTCGCTGGACAGGCTGTTGAAACCTTCAGCGCAGTTCATTCGAACACAACAAATGGATTGGCTGGAGCACGCATTTCCAAGTCTGAACTCGAAGCTCTCATCATGCTTTGCACATGTTCTTCTGAATTAGGGAAGTCGGAAGAAGCTATCAAATACGGTACCAGAGCTACAGCCGCTTTGGAAAGTTCAGATGCATTCAACGAATCGATGATCGAGTTGATTGAGACATTGGTCGACCTGCACATCAAGAAGAAAGAGTTCACTCAAGCCGTCACTTTCGTCGATAACGGGCTAGAGTACTGCCGAAAGTTTGCGAAAACAGACACGATTACCTATGCCGATCTTCTTTGGTCGAAATCACGCCTAAAAAAAGCTCTCAAGGCAGAGGCGGAATCGAAGAAGTTGATGGAAGAAGCGAGCGTCATCTACAAAGCAAATGCGCAGAGCAAGGACTTGGTAGCAGCTATTCACTGCAACAACCAACTTGCGATCTGCGAAGATAAGCGCGGCAACGACAAAGCAGCCGCAGAAGCGGCACTGACTGCAGCCAACAAAGTCACAGAATACGTTCGAGTGATTTTTCCTCAATTGTCGTTTGGGGAGCAGTGCGCTTTCCTGCAAAACACTATTCGCCCGCAAATCGGTTATTTGATCGACTACAGCAGCTTCGAGTTGGAAGACAGAAAAAAATCCTATTCACAGTTGATTCAGTGGAAGGGACTGTTGATCAGTTCGCTTAGAAAACAGACAGTCGCAATCAACTCCGACTCAAACCCTGAAGTCGCCAAGTTGATTTCATCGCTTGACGAACTAAGAACTCAGCTTGCAGCCTGGCATCTCAGAATGTCTGACCGGTCGCTGCCCCCCGAACAATGGACTGCAAAAAACGATGAGTTGACAGTGCAAAAGGAAGCGCTTGAAAGAGAGCTTTCGCAGCA
>CAZCZI010000025.1:0-79105 GCA_964503045.1 uncultured Candidatus Obscuribacterales bacterium | reverse complement strand
ATTGCTTTTTCCGAGTTTCGGACAAAGAACAAAGCATACGTCGAACCAAAACGAATTTTCGTTTGCCCTGATGCAGAAATTGCGCGCGTGCCCTGGTCGACATTCTTCGTTCAAAATACAAAGGGAGAACCGTTTCTCACGACGGTCTTCGACAGCCCGCGTGAGTTCGTTAACGCTCACCTAAGCCGTTTGTTGTCCAAGGGAAATACACAACGTATGATGTTGGTCGGCAACGTAGATTTCAAAGGCACAGACATCGAATCACTTACGGCGACCGAGAAGGAAATTCAAGATATTTCCGAAGTCGCTAAGAAAGCTTCAATTGCAACCGACGTCTTGACTGAGAAGAATGCGACTAAAGCAGCCGTACTTGCGAAACTGCCCGGTGAGTCAATCGTACATTTAGCGACGCACGGTTACTTCGCGAGCACGCAAAATTTGCCGACTGCATGGCGAGAAAGTCTTGGTGCAGTTTCACTTGTTAGATCCGCGCAAGTACCGATGATTACTTACGCAACAAGAAACTTGTTGTTGTCTTCCGGTCTTTTGCTTGCACCACCTCCTCCTGTTTTGGCAAAACTTCCTGCGACAACCAACGAACCTTCATCTATTCGCCAGGCAGACAGATTGAGTGCGGAAGAACTCATTGGTTTAGATCTCAGCAAATGTCAGCTAATTACCTTGTCAGCCTGTGAAACAGGTCGCGGCGAGGAAGTGACCGGTCAAGGTGTGATGGGATTGCGCTCAGCCATGATGGCTGCCGGAGCCAGATCGATTTTGATGTCACTTTGGAAAGTTCCCGATGATGCGACGCAAAAGTTGATGACTTACTTCTACACAAACATGCTCATCAAAAAATTGCCAAAAGCTGAAGCACTCAAACTTGCTCAGGAATCCGTCAGAGACGACCCGTCAGGCAAGTATAAGCATCCCTGGTTTTGGGCAGCCTGGGTACTGGCGGGAGAAGGTTGGTAGATCCTTCGCTATGCCGTCCGGCTCAAACTAATGTATTTAATCTTGATTGCTCGTATGATCGTCAGTCGTCGAAGCGACGCACAGCTGAGCCCGCAACTATTGTTTGCGGCAGATCGCGTCAAGAGCAGATCGCGGCACATGTGAAACCGCGACATGCCAATTAAAGGAGGTTCTATGAGCCAGTTAGTGGTTATTGCCTATGATGACCTTCATAAGGCTGAAGAGGTACGCCTCAAACTGCGTAAGTTAATGCAGGAGTATCTCATTGATCTCGAAGATGCAGTTGTTGTAATCAAGGATGCCAATGGCAAAATAAAGCTCAACCAGGCAATCAACCTGACAGCGCACGGAGCAGTTGAAGGAACATTCTGGGGAATGCTCATTGGCGCAATCTTTCTCAGCCCGTTTCTTGGCGCAGCACTCGGCGCAGGTTCTGGCGCTGTTGCAGGGGCGCTCTCAGATGTTGGCATCAACGATGACTTCATGAAAGATGTATCGAAAAGTCTTCAACCAAACACATCCGCTTTGTTTGTTTTGGTCAGAAGTGCGACACCAGATAAGGTGGCAGAAGAGTTAAAGGGCACCGGCGGCAAAATCATCAAGACATCGCTCACTCATGAAAATGAGGCGAAGTTGCAGGCGGTTCTCGACGAAGCTAAAAAAGTCGGCGTCTAGACCAACAAACCACAATGCAGTAAGGCGAGGCGCTGTTCAAACGGCGCCTTTCTTTCTTCCGCAGTAAATACAAAACGAAAGCATTTCTTCGAGTTCTTGACCGCAATCTGCACACTTACCAGGATTGGTCCCTCCAAAACGCGATGGACCACCAAGATCTATTTCGGTTGCAGTCGGCGAACCTCTATCTTTTACGACCATTCCTGCAACGACGGCTGCAGTTCTTTGTGGTTCGGTCGAAGTTTGATCATCTGGGGAAGCTTCTGCCGCACCGTCAGCATCTGATTGTTCTTCACCATCAGACTTTTCTCCATCGTCCGATACTTCTTCAGATGCCACTTCTTCCGCCGTATATTTTGCAATTTGGTGCACCGTCCATAATGCATCGCTCGAGAGATATCGATAAAAACCTTCAATGGAAGATCCGTCTTTTGACTCTTTGACTTCCCCTCGAAACTCAAATACTGTGACGTCTCGCTTCACGTCAAACCAGATGTACGGCCACACAAAATACCCTTGCAGGTTTGCGGTGCCGAAGTTGTCGCTGAGGGTTCCTTTCACTTCTGAATAATGCTGCTTTAGATCGAATTCGATGTTTCGCCCAATACCAAAGTATGCGGCGCCGATGCCTCGCCAAATTCCCGATACGTCGTATTGGACGGGTTTCTTCTCGAGCAATTCAACTTCGCGAGCCTCTTCAACCTTTCTGAAAAATGCAATTCGATCGTCTTTGCTTTCGTCTTTTCTGAAGTTGAGAACAGAACCAAAGAAACCAAAAAAGAGTAGTAACAGTCCAAGGACAGATAATCCTATGAAAATTGCTGTGAGGTCAGACATTTTATCTCTCATCCCAGAATGTGGATTCCTGATCGCAGGAGCCTCGATCTACTGCATCATTACTTTTAATGCCCGGTGAGAGGCGTTGCTAGTCGCTATCCAAAACTATCATTGTTGGAAAAGCTTGTTGCGCTTGGAAGCCTTGGCTTCTATCTGATGTTTCAACTCGTCTTTCGCTTCTTCCAAGGACTCACGGGTGGCGATCACATCGGGATTGTCTTGTCCCAAGAGCTTTTCCTTAATGGCGGCAGCCTTACCGAAATACGTTACTGCTTCGGAGTACTTGCCTTGGCGTTGGCACAATAGCGCGAGATTGTTGGCAGCGAGTGCGACGTCAATATGGTCTTCGCCCAGCACAAACTCCGTCATTTGAAGAATTCTCTTGCACAGAGGTTCGGCTTTGTCATACTTCCCGCGTTTCCAATACACCTCGGCAAGGTTTTCTAAAGTCGTGATGATTCGGGGATCTTCAGGCTCAAAATCGCTTGCTTCTTCCATGGCGGCAAGCCACATAGCTTGGGCCTCGTAGTAATTTTCGACTTCCATGGCTTTTTGAGCCGATCTACGGAATGTTGCCCACTCGGATGTGTGTCTCGAACGGCTCTCTTCAACCTGTTGATCCAGCTCTTGGGCTTCTTCGAGTCGATTCGTTTTCTTGAGAATTCGAGAGTAGAGCTCGGCAATGTCAGCCACCTGAGGGTGATACAACCCAAGCGCCGACTCGCACATTTCCATGGCGCGAATCAAGACTGCCTCTGCCATTTCATACTTTTCGGTGGCATAGTACAAACGCCCTAAGTTCTTTAAATCGATGGAAACAGTCATGTGGTCACGACCAAGCGCTGTTTCTCTGATGCGGAGGGCCTCAAGCAAGACGTCTTCCATCTCGTCAGTCATCTTTTGACGAGAATAGAGATCGGCAAGCTCCACGAGGGCATCGGCAACCTGGGTGCTGTTGTTGCCCATCAAACGTCTCATGCGTGCGACTTCAGCTCTGGCAGACACGATTGCCTCGCCTAAATGGTCACGGCTCTCGGCGGCGCTGAGCTCTTCCAATAGTTGCGAAGCCGAAGGTCCAGGCGGTGCCGGAGCCTCGAGAGCCTTAGCCGCTTCGGGGATAACCATCTCTTGCGATGGATTGAGCGCCTGAGACTCCGGGGTGAACACCGGAATGCGTGCGGAGCTTATCCTCAAACTCTCTTCGTCTTCCTCCGGCGTCGCACCGGTCAAACCCTGTTTTATCGCCAAAAGTGATTGGCGAATCTCTTCAGACCTCAGTGAATCGCCATTTTTATCGGTAATTTGCAGCGCCTTGATGTAGCATCCGGCTGCACTTTGAAGGTCTCCGGAGGCTTGATGGGCGCCTGCAAGATTACACAATGCCTTGGCATAGTGCATGCTTTCGGCACCGTGCACAGACTCTTGCAGCTTCAGCAGCTGCTTCAGCTCACCGATATTGTTTGTTTTCACGCTTGGCAGTGTATGGTTCCGGGTCCAAACCCCTTATGCCCTGGCAGATAGCGGATTCCACGTGGCGGGCTCATCTGATTTTCAAATCACGCGGTAGTAGACTCGAAAGCGTCATTCAGCAGGTATTTGCGCCATGTACTTCGTAACGAACTGTGTTGGTGGTCTTTCGGTCTCTGACTTTTTGTAGCCTTAAATCGACGGGTTCTCGCCACACATGATCATGCGCCGCGTGATCACGCGCCGCGTGATCACGAAATTCGTGTCCCATTCGCTGCATTGATCTCGTGATCACGCGCCCAGTGTTCCATCCCCATGTGATAAAAACCCCCTTAAAAAGAGCCCACTAATGGGACTTTTCCCAATGACAAAAGACCTCAATTAGATAACGATATAGTTGCCCCGGAGCCGGTATCCAAAAATGATTCGCTGGGAATCTGAAACTAAGTCCAATAATGTTGGTGCCGACCAGCACTCGCTATCGGGGTCGATGCTCGGAAATACGGTTGAAATCAAGTCCGCCGGCAATACAAATGGTGCTGACCTAGCAACCTCTGAAAAGCTCGCCAACGAAGCAAGGCTTCTAGGGAGCCTTCCCGGTAATCTCGTTGACGGCGTGACTAACAGCGTGCGCGACGCCTGGGACCACAAGCTGAGAAACAGCGTTGAGCTGTTCGGAGGACTGGCAATCGGGTCTGGGTTGTGTCTTTTGGCGCGCAATCCGCGCCCATTGATTGCAGGGGCGACGACCTGGCTGGGTCGCGGCTTTATCGCAGCTGCAACAGTGGACATCGGCATGCGATTCGGCAAGCCGATGCAAGATGTTTGGGAAAACCCAGAACACCTCGAAAAAGCGAAGGTGGACCTCGGCAATAACGTCGGAGATGCAGTGTTCAACTATGGTTTGGCGATTGGCGGTGGAATTGCCGGCGCCAAACTTGCCGATCGTTATCTGGCTCCGACAAAATTCGGTGCATTCTTGCAAGGCTATACGGAAAAGCGGGTTGCTGCTGCCGAAATAGAAGCTGCACTGGCGAAAACCACAGCGCCACCGGCGTCAGCGTCTAGCCCAGGCACGAAGCCGCTTGGTGAAATTGCAACAGCCTTCGGCAAGCAGGCGAAGATCGAGAGCGCGACGCACGGTATCGATTTGAACAAGCTGCTCGGCAAAGAAATCAAACTGAGAGAGTTGCCTGATGGTACTCAGTTTGCATCGACCCAAGATGGCAACGTGTTGGTATTGGCTAAGGATGGAACAGGTTTGTGGTTCGAAAGCCAAACATCAATGCTTGGGCTGCGCCGCAAGTTGGAACTTTCGCGAATACTCCACGCCGATGGCACTCATACAGACGTGAACATGGTGATGGGTTCAAGCGCGGGTGGTGTCGGCAAATCATCTTCATTCATCGGGAAAGACCCTTCAATCTACTTCGAATCGCATCCATCGGGAGCAAAAACTCAGGCAAAATCAAGTTCGTCGATCAGCACCGGCGATGGCACCACCATCACAACCGGAACCCGTGGTCTGATTGCAGAAGTTGAGACAAGCTCAGGGCAGTTGTTTCAAAGCATAGACGGAATGTGGCGCTACATGCCTTCTGGGCGCGGTGCGGCAACAGATAAAGTGCTTGGGCTGAAACTACAGAATCATAGTTTCAACATTCAAACGATGACAGACTGGCTCTTGGGTGTGAAGAAAGGAACGCATGCAGGATTTGGAGCCAGAGTGTATGAGCAGGTAGGCGAAATCGGCAGCAATATTGTGCAGCACCAAGGATTTATGCAGCTTCCTCTTGAACCAAAAAAGGACGCCGCGAATAAGGCTAAGAACTAGCGAAGTCCCAATTGTGGACCTGAATGACGGGCTTGGTTTAGTTTTCCAAGAACCGAAGCGAGTCCAATATCTTATCGAATAACGGTTCCATCGGTGCTATAGGCCCATCTACCGCGCCACCGAGCGCGTAACGCTTTCCGTTTTTGAGCATCAAGTACAGAAGCTGGCGGCGCTTTACTGCTTTGCCGTCCTTTTCTGAATCGGTTTCTACGACGAGACGACGCACCTCCACTCCATTGCTGACACCTTGCTGCTCGGATACTAGCTTGGTGTGCAATTCCGGGCGCGCGTTGAATTTGGCACCAAGCTTCTGAGAAAACTCTTCAAGCGATGCCGTTGGAGTATCCGAGACAGTCATTCGAATCGAAACACCTGGATCTGTTTCAAATCGAAAAATTTCTGATGAATCAAGATCTTTTCCAGCCGGCCAATTCGATGGAAGATCGAGCTTTATGCCATCATCCTGATAGGTTTGTTGTTTCAAGTTTTTGAGCGCCTCTTCCGCAATCTGAGTGACGCGCTTATTTTCGGTTACAGCAGCTTCGCGGCTAGTCGATGAAGTGCCAGGTTGGGCACACACATAGGACTGTGCAAGAAAAATTTGCGTGACGAATACTGCGGCAGAAGTGGCAATGAGAGCTCTGGACTTCATTTCGCAACCACCCTAGTTAGAGGAGTTTTCCTTAGAATTAGACGATGTATCAGAATTCGATGTCGGTTGTGATGTCGATGGTGCAGCAAATTGCATAGATTTCAGCACTCCAGTAAAGACTGGCTCATAGAGCGAATACCAAGCCTCCACCGTTGAACCGATCAAACCGTAGCTTCTTCCATCTTTGATGAAAAGATAAAGCAATTGCCTTCCAATGAGAGGCCGTCCGTTCAGGTTTTTCGCAGGAATGTCACTCTGCATAACAATCTTTCTCATCACGGTGCCATTAACCGTCAACTCATGATCTTCAAGTTTCTTGGAAGTCCTTGAAGGATCAGCCAGCACTAAATCCACTACTTTGTTGGCATAAATGTCCACCGGAATGTCAGCCCCTTCGGGCAGTGCTTCACTTGTGAGTATCAGCGAGACGCCCATTCCGTTGCCAACCGAAAATACTTTGGGCGTGCCAGATTCGTCGGACTTCCACTGAGCCGGCAGCTGCGCCGTCAAACCACACTTCGCATCTTTGAACTCTTGCGTATTGCTTATTGCACTGTCACTGTCTTGTTTTATTACCGCAATTGACCGCAGTATCGTTTCTTCTACTTTGATACTGCTCACGACGGTATCGATGATATCTTGATTTACTTGTTGAACCGGATCTTTCATCGTCGAACAGAGCATGTAGGCCTTATGCCCTTTGACTGTGATGTACAGCGACTGAGTCAGGCTTCCTCCGTCCATTCGTTGTACCATGGTGCTATACGTGAGTCTCCGCGCAGGCGCACCATTGATGGTGAGCGAATCGATTGACGTTTGAACCGGAGTGATTTTGGACTTTTTGTTTGCCAAATCGTCCGCTGTGATCTTGACGAACGCGTCGAGCGACATGTCCGTTGGCAAATCCTGAACGCTGAAGATGATGTTTGCATTACGGTCGGTGCTATAGGCCTGAAAGATTCTAGGCACCTCCATATCGTCGCTTACTACCCAGTCTCGAGGGTAATCAAAAGAAATGGTTTTGTCTGTGCTCTCGAACCGCACCATCTCGACCTGACTGGGCTTTGACTTTGCGGCGGCGGTGGAAGATTCCTTTCCAACGATGCTCCCGACATCCGATTTAGCGCTGCTTTCAAGTTGCAACGAGACAGCCAATCCAAAAGCGATTAGGGTCGCGCAAGTTGAGAAAATGGACTTTGACATCATGCCTCTCGATTCGGTCGCACAGGGTTAGCGAGCACATTTTACACGTTCTGGCGACCCATTACGTAGGGAGACAAAACGGAATAGAGAACTTGATTGACAGGCGTTTTAACGTTTAGCTCCTTGCCCAACTGCACGACAGCACCGCTGAGCCATGGCAACTCCAGGCGGTTGCCGTTCCGCAAATCGTGTTCCATCGAAGCTGTGACGTCTGGAGCAAGCGCCTCCATGTAAGCAAGTTGACGATCGACTAGATCATCTGAAAGTTTGACACCCTTTGCGCGTCCGACTTGCATAGCCTCCTTCATCACATCGACAAGCAGATTGCGCGTGTCGGGGTTTGATCGAACAGCACCAATTTGCTGCCTGGTTGACGCAGTAACTGAGCTCATCGCGACAAGAAAGACAAATTTTTCCCACAATGCCTTTTCGATATCCGGCGGAATGTCGCACTCTATTTCGGCTTTCGCGCACGCCTCGGCCAGCCTGCAAACGCGCTGCGTACGGTCACCGGAATACTCGCCAAATACAAGCTTTTGAACGTATCCCCGCTGACAAATTACACCCGGTTCTTGAATGGTGGCGGCAACATAACTTATACCGCCAAGCACATGTTTTGCACCCAAGACAGAACGCAAAACATCATCGCGTTGCACGCCATTTTGAAATGAAATTACACCAGTATTCTTTTTTTGTCCAACCATTGGACGAATGGACTGAGCTGCGGATTCTGTGTCCCAAAGCTTGACGGTGAAGAAAACAAAGTCGACCTCACCAACTTCAGAAGGGTCATCGGTTGCATGTGGAGATTCAAGGTGCACGTCACCTCGATGCTCGCTAATTATCTTCAGTCCACGCTTTTTTATAGCTGCCAGATGTGCTCCACGAGCTATGAATGAAACATCGAAACCAGCCTTAGCAAGCCGCGCTCCGAATAGGCCGCCGACGCCACCTGTTCCCATAACTGCAATTTTCATTGACACAAATTTCCTGGCGAGTTTTAACTGAAGTACTTTTTCAATCTGACATGAGTTTCGTGAAGCTCTTCCGGCAACACTCTTGTTTCTGAAATCACCGAGACGAAATTCGCATCACCAGTCCACCTGGGCACCACATGCAGGTGAATGTGCCCAGCCACTCCGGCACCAGCGGCGGCACCAAGATTCATGCCGATGTTGAAGCCGTGCGGATTGTATTCCGACTCGAGTGCTCGTTGAGCAGTCTTAGTGAGCTGCATCATTTCAGAGCTTGTCTTTTCGTCAACTTCAGCCAATGAAGGAGTGTGTTGGTAGGGAACAACCATGAGATGTCCGCTCGTATATGGGAACAGATTGAGTATGACAAAGTTGTGATGGGCGCGATGAACAATGAAATTTCTGTCGTCAGCGTTTTGCTGAGGCAGGTCGCAAAACACACACTTCAAATCGGGGTTGGCAGTTGCAACTCCAGTCAAATACTTAAATCGCCACGGACTCCAAATATGTTCCATCTCAAATCAAGCCTCTCAAAAATGGACGTGCATCAATTAGAAAGGGCTTCGTCGTACATGTCTTCGTTGAAGCCGACAACCATGACTGCGCCGTGCCTGATTGTCGGTGCTCGCAGCTTGCCGCTGGGACCGATGATTAAAGATTCCAACTGCTCGTCTGTAGGTTTTTGGGCTTTCAGATCGACAGACACAACTTTCTGCCCCTTGGTTGCATATAGTTTGTCAACACCTGCAAGCAGCTTTTTCGCGTCTTTCAAAACCAAGGGTTCTTTCTTGCAGTCAACTACCTGCGAGACGGTTAAGCCATGCTCGTTAAGATAAGAATCGGATCGTTGACAAGTCGTGCAGTTCTTTCGGTGATACATCCAGTCGATTTCACTTTTTTTGGTACGCATGAAAGCTCCTGTTGACAAACAGTGTGGGTTAGAAAACAGGATCTTACTAACAATCTGCTTCTTCATGATTCGCAGTTGATCACAACCTGAGACTTGGGCAATGCTAAAATCAGCGTAAGTGTGATGTGTAAGTAGTTTCCATGGCAGATGACTCCAATCAGAAGCTGCTCGAAGACCTCCAAAAACAGCTTCAGGAGGTCGAGGGTCAACGCGGCAGAGCTGATGTCGCGGCGATTCCGATTCTCGACCAGCTTGCTTATTGCAACCATGTAAGAGGCAATTATGATGTGGCAGAGCAGCATTATCTGCACACTCTGTCGCTGAGAGAAACGCTCAGGCCGGATGATATCGAGGGGCGACTGTTCGTGTTGCATTCTCTGGGGGTCTTATCCAGAGTGCGCAATCGCTACGAAGACTCCGAACGGCACTATCTGCGTGCCCTAGAACTCACAAGAAAGAAATTCGGGGATGCTCACCCCAACACTGCCACCAGACTCAACTATCTCGCCGGGCTGTATTTTGCTATGGGCGCTTACGGCAAAGCAGCAGAATTTGTCGGACAGTCTCTAGAAATCTACAAAAACAGCGTCGGTGAAGAACATCCCGTAGTCGGCACTACGTCTTTAGCGCTGGCGCTTATCTTAAGAAAAGAGCAAAAGACAAAAGAAGCCGATGAAATGTTCAAGCGAGCCGATCGTTTGATACCCAACATGCAGAGAGGCTTGGGCAACAACGACCTTTCATCTATTGCACTCAACTTGCTTTCTTTGTCGCGGGACAAGTATCGCATGGGCAAGTTCGACGAAGCAGAGACGCTGTTTAGACATTCGCGTCTAATCGAAACGCAAGAAATTTGGCCGGGTCATCCACTTGTCGCCGAAAGCGTTCATCTTTTGGGCGATCTCTTTCGCTCGCAACATTTGCTCAGTGAAGCCGAACAGCTCTATCGCTATGCGCTCACCATGCGGCGTCAGGTGCTGGGTGAAGATCACCTCGACTGTGCAGTAAGCGCGCACTCTTTAGGAACGCTTCTTCATGACGCACGCCGCTTCGAAGAAGCAGAGCCATGCTTAAAAGAGGCAATCGAAATACGCTCCAAAGCTGGATTTCCGCCGCTCCTGGCCAATTCGATGCGAGCTTATGCGGCCGTTTTGCGTAGCCTCAATAAAGTTGACGAGGCTAATCAGTATTACAAGAAGGCTGAAGAGATCTGGGATAACTACAATCCGACCAAAGCCGCTAAGCCGTAGTATTTCGCTAGTATCGCGAAGACCCAAAAAGCGGAAGAGCAGGTATCAGGCTGCAGCCCCCTCAGACTGCGTAATTGCCTTAACCTACTCTCGTTTCTCTCTAGTTGCAGGAAAAAACTTGCTTGGTGATTAACCGATAAACATCGGTGATGCGAATGCTCCGCCTTTGGTTTCAGCAACGCTGATTGTGCATACGACTTGGGAGATTTCTTGTTGTTTAGTAAGTTTGGCGTCGACGGAGATGGAGATTGTTTCGGGTTGGCTGACTGGGGCTGGGTACGAGTAATGCATCTGTGTTTCTCCTGGGGAGTGGGAGGAAATCATCTGTTTGGAACGTCAACTTCGATGCTGTTAGTATCGGCAGGAAGTGTGAACTTTAGGTACCTAAATCCAGCCCTAAGATTAAATGGAACATTCGGGTGCCTCGGCCCTGGTCTAGATGGGTGAAACCACCATTCGCAGGGCCTTTTGGGCGTGCCAATATGTATGAAGAATCCGTTTACAAACAAGCTTTTTTCGATGGAAACTCCATCTAACGCAATACTCGTCCAAGAAAACCGTCTAAAACGCCAAATACTCCTTGGTGTAGCGTATCAAGTCGCCATGCTGGCGGTTTTGCTCGTTTTGTTCGGATACAACTTTCTGTTTGCGGTGTGCATCGGTCAACCCCAATTGTGGTTGGCTTTAGCGTTTGTAACCTTAGGATTGGTTGCGAAGGCGATCATTGAAACGCCAAGACTGAGCCGCCTAATCACCGGTCAGGCGAAACCAGAATACTATGAAACCCTCAAGAGCAGCCGCTTTCTGTCGTGGCTTTTCGCTCAAGATCTCAAAATCTACAGCGCTGATTGCCTTTCGCTCGATCACCGCTTTGACGAGGCACTCCTTATATATGAAGAAGCCAAAAAGAAGGAACGACGAGTGATCGAGGCCCTTACGGTGCGAGCCAAGACTGATTGTTTTTTGAAGAGAGCAGCGGACAAAACTGCTCGAGATTCATACAGGAGATCGTTTCTCGGAAACTGTGGAACCACAGCCTCAGCCTTTGGCGCATTCGCAGTAGTGGCGACTGTTCCATTTTTAGTCATTGCCTTGTTGGATTTCAGTGCATTATCGGCGGCGTGCGCGGGCAACGGTACATTGGCGACCAATCTCTATTGTCTGTTCAAGGTTCCGAAAGAACGATCTTTGTTTGTGCCAAAAGTCGCCGCATCACTCGAGGCAATGGCGTCATTGGCAATGACCATCAAAAACTACGATTGGTCTCGAAAACTTTATGCGACACTCGAGCAGACGCGCAAGACAGAATATGGTGAGATACATGATTATGTCGCGATGCTCTTGTCGGACATTGCAGACATGGAGCATCAGGCAGGCAATGACAGAGTCTCGGAATCGCTTTACCTGCGCTCGATTTCGATATCGCGACAAACGCATCCAATAGAAGGATTCGGTAAGGCGCTCACCGGGCTCGGAAATCTTCTGCGCGATCAAAGGCGTTATGCCGAGGCTGAGACGGCATACAAGCAAGCTTTGATGATGCGTCGCTCTAAACTGCGTCCGGAAGACCCACGCATTGCTCAAACGGAAAGCGAGTATGCGAAGTTATTGCGCATGAAGCAAGACGCAGAACAAGACTCGGGCACCGCGCAGTTGTTGCGTGGAACATAGCATGCGCTGCACAGCGATTTTTTCTCTTTTAACGCTGGTCTCTTGTCTTATCCAGTGTCCATCAGCATTCGCTGCCGACTTCAAACGCGAAATTATCTATCAAGTATTCACCGATCGCTTTTGCAATGGCGACACTTCAAACGACGATCCTGAACTGAGCAAAGGAATGTTCGACAGCGAGCGCAAGAATTGGAACGCATACTGGGGCGGCGACCTCACAGGTGTGGAGAAGAAACTTGCCTACATAAAGAAGCTCGGCGCCACTGCAATTTGGATCTCACCAACAATCGACAACGTCAACAAACCAAGCATCGATGCCGAAGGCAAAATAATGGCGCCATACCACGCCTACCACGGCCGCGACTTCAAGCGCATTGACGAACATATAGGAGACGCGAGCAATTCATGGAAAGCGTTCGACTCCTTGATTGTGGCTGCGCACCGACTGGGAATTAAAGTAATGGTCGACATGCCCTTTAACCACTCCAGTTTGTACAACCACGGCGAGTTTGGCGCGTTCTATGATGATGGGCACTATAAGGGCGATCCCGAAAACGATCGATACAAATACTTCAACCATCAACCGTTGGTGAGTGACTACAACGATCGCTATCAACTTCAGTATGGAACTATTTTTTATCTCGGTGATTTCGATCAAGAGCACGAGTTTATTGACAGATATTTGAAAGAAGCGGCTGAGAAGTATCAACAGCATGGAGCAGATGCAACCAGGTTGGATGCCGCCAAACATGCAAATTGGGGTTGGCAACAAACGCTGGCTAACTTTCTGTACAACAAAGACGATCACTTTATTGTAGCGGAGTGGTGGCTCGAAGGTTTGAACGAACCTATGTATCGGGACATGATCAAATTTGCCAATAGAGGTGGTATCTCGGTATTCGATTTTCCGCTGGCCAACGCGATTAGAAAGGTACTGGCCGGTAAAGAACCGAGCGACTTCGCGCTGATTAATGATGTTATCGAGAAGGAAAACTCTGACTGTGCAGATCCAAATTCGATAATCACGTTCATCGATAATCACGACATGCCGAGATTTCTCAGCCTAAAGGACGACAAGGCCGCACTCAAACAGGCTTTAGCTCTAATCTACACCGGTCGCGGCATTCCATCGCTGTATTATGGCACCGAGCAATACCTGCACAATGACACCAAAGGTGGTGTAGATCCGTACACCCGCGTTTGGATGTCATCTTTTGACGAAAATTCCGACGGCTATAAATTAGTGCAGCAACTTTCAAATATTCGCAAGGAAAATCTTGCCTTCGCATATGGAACACACGTCGGGAAACTGGCCAAAGGCGACGTCTATGTATACGAGCGTAAGTTTGGTGACAATATGGCGTTGGTGGCGATAAACAAGAATCCAAAGGAGAAGAGATCGATCTCAGCACTTTCGACATCACTTTCAGCAGGAATCTATAAAGACGCGCTTGGAGGTAGCCTCAACGGAGCCGAACTTAAGGTCTCGCCTTCCGGCATCAAAAACATTGACCTGGCGCCATCCTCCGTCTCGATTTGGAGTAGGATGGCGCCCATTGGCATATCGAAGAACGATCAAACTCCACTAATAGCAACGGTCAGACCACCTGTCGTAACCGGTGGTACAGTCGTCACCGTATACGGTGTCGGCTTCGGCGATGTTCGTGGAGAAGCGTTTGTCGGAAGCGAGAGAATGGACGTCAAAAGCTGGTCTGCTGACAGCGTTTCCTTCATCGCACCTCATATGCTTAAAGGTGAGCAGGTGGTGCGACTCGTGTCACCTGACGGCAAGAAGTCAAATCAACTCACGCTTACAATCGTTGAGTCTAAACTAACACCGATCAGAATCGTAATTGAAAAACCGCTCTTGAAAGCAGAGGGAGAACAAGTGTTCATCACAGGAGACACCGTCACGCTCGGCTTAGGCAAAAAGACATGGATGGACGCCGCTGGTCCAATGCTGTTCTCGAAAGAAGACAAGAAATACATTTTGTGTGTCCCTTTGCCGTGTGGAAAAACAGTCAACTACAAACTCTTCGTGCTCGACAAAAATGGCAGATTTGTCCGAGAAGAGTCGCAGACGCACTCATACGCGGTACCCGAATCAGGCACATGGCGGCCAGAAATCGAATGGCTTCCATGACTGGCGCCGTCATTTTTTTGGACTGTGCCAAATCTTGCAAACCCTGAAGATTACATCGTTCCCACAATTCGCTTTTCAAGTTGTCAAGCGGTTGACGATGACACTACGCGCTCTACAATCAGTTGATATACCTCACCAAGTATTGCGATGGACGACGCAAAGCAACCTCCTCGCTCCTTCTTAAGGCGCGTTGGTGATTTTTTCTACAATTGGGCGAACGGCAGCGAATGGTCTCAACTAGACGCCATCATGCTGGCTGTGGGCCTATGGTTGTTGGGTTGTCTGGTCATTGGTGGATTCTTTGTTGCAAACTGGGTGCAGTCACTTACACCTAACAGCAAGAAGCACGAGTTGTATGCACAGGGGCGTCAAGAACAGCCTGGACAATCTCTCGCTGCCGGCTCAAACCAGGGTGCGCTGCCAGTGATGCCTACAGCGCAGCCGATACCGATGCAAGCGCAGCCCGTGCAGATGCAGCCGATGGCACAGACGCCGCAATACGGGATGTCGATGGACGGACAACGTTCAAGTAGAATTTACTCAAATCGGCATTCCGGAATTCCCGCCCAAGTACAAATAGCGCCTCCGCAACCACACGCAAGCGCCTATCAAACAGCTCATACGAATCACTTAGCAGCGATACAACAAGCGTACGCACCGCGATACCAACACTATGAGCTGCTCTCCAACCAACGTCAATTGAGCAGCGCTGAAATTGCACAAAGATTCGGCTCACCTAGATCCAATGCCGAATTCCCAACCACTGTAAATTGGCAGCCATTTGGTCGCAGCACTTCCGGTGAAGCAAACGCATTTGGCGCACCATAAAGCAGCTCGCCACTCGATGCAACTTACGTGTAACGCCCACTATGTGCGGTGTTTACAAATGCACTTTTGCACGATTTTTTCACACCTATAAATATAGTCTCAAGCTTCACCCCTAAATTGGAGTTGGAGTACCCTTTGGAAGCAGCAAAATGAGAGACCTCTATGACGGCCATCAAGCCGCCGCAAGACTAGACCTGTCAATTCGCCCAGAGTTTGGCGTCCGGATACCCTTTATAGAAGTATCGGGACAGCATCGTTTTGATGGTTCTCTTGGTGTGCAATTAGGAAACCGCTGTCTTCCATCCATGCAGATTACCGACCACCGGTACAATCATTGGGGGCAGAGAAATCCATACAATAATGGAACCGATTACGGTATGAAACGGCATGAACACTGCCACGACCGTCAAGTCTTCCGTCGCAACGATTGGAACCGCCACAGACCGCTTAACACATTCTTTGACTCCCGTCCACCGGAGAGATTTCACGACATACCCAGGCTGCAAGACAGACCTTGGATCGACGACAGATCGCAGTGCACCTTCCGTGGTGGCGACCGTTATACTCATTCTCAATTTGGGCTCAACACACCACGGCTCGACATGCAGGTCGGAAGCGGTCCCCGCGACATGACTTATCACCAAATGCGAGGCTATCAGCGCCCGCCGTATCCGTGTCCTGAAGTTCATCCTACCTGCCGACTGATGCAGCCGAGGCAAGAGGCTCCGCAATATTACTCGCCGCAAAACAACACAATGCGCAGAATTTCGTACACACCAGATGCGGGGCGCAACCAGTCAGAGCAAAACTATCGGCCGCAACCTGCCGTATATCAGCCAGAACAGCAAAACTTCCGGCCGCAACCAGCCGTATATCAGCCAGATCGACAAGGCTACCAACCAGAGCAACCTTTTCAGCCGAATAAGCAAGTTTCATCGCCGCAAACCTCTGATGCTTTCGTCGACCGAGTGATCGGCAACATCAGCTCTCACGAAGGAAACTTCACTTCAATAAACAAAAATGACGCCGGTTACGGAATCTCAATCGGTATCCGTCAGTGGAACCAAAAGGCTGGCGAATTGCCGGTCTTGATGAAGGCATGGAACCGCCAAGACTCACAAAAGTTCCATCAAATTTTTGGTCCTTATGCCGAACAACTTCTCAACGACAAGTGGGTACGAAGTTACGACATGGCGCACGACGAACAGTTCATGAGTCGCATGAAGACTGCTCTTGCAGACAAGGAGTTTCAACAAGTTCAAATGAGCGAGTCGCGCTCGTTTGTGAAACGCAACATCGATCTTGCGCACAGCTACGGTTTTCATTCGGAGCTGGGTGTGGCACTCGTATGCGACATGGTAAACCACATGGGCTCAGGCGGAACCGAAAAGGCGATGCAAAAGATCGGTCTGGTAAAAGGAGGCCAAATTGCTGATGAACGGCGCGCTGTGGAGCGACTGTCATCGGTTCGCCCTAATGGAAAGATGTACTACGCGATGCTCGACAAGAAATTCTCAGACCGTAACGCAGCTCCGGGCTCCAACCAATACGTCGACCGAAATCCCAATGTTGCTTTGGCGTAGCCAAGTGAAAGTTTTCACAAGTGAAATTGCGACAACACTCAGATGCTACGCAAAGCCACTGGCGTCGAGATTTCTTTGAGCCGTCGTAATTTTCAGCCTCTTTGCGTCATACCGGATGAGAGAGTGATAACCGGCGATAAACATATATTAAAGCTATACTTGACAATATGGCTAAGTGTCGCCTTTGTGCAAACATAAGGCTGTATTTGATTCCCGCTGGTGTAAGCAGTAACTCTCTGGCAGTAAATTTGGCTAAGATTCCAAAGGATGCATATTGAAATCTAGGGTTGTCCTACCACTGCTGACTCTTTTGACACTATGGAGTGGCAGCGCGCCGCTTTGCATCGCCACGCCGCACGAGCAATCTCACACATCAGATCAAGCCGTTCGGGCCTCGGTGTTTTTGCCGATGCACAACAAACTTCCTTTGACAAACGCAGGTCACACCAAAAGGAAAAAGTTCTACTTCGCGCTGTCTCTTGCCGGTGGAGGCGCGCGCGGAGCCGCACATATAGGCGTGCTCAAAGCATTGGAAGAAGCAGGGTTGAAGCCCAGTTTCGTAACCGGCTGCAGTGTCGGTGCTGCTGTCGGCGCACTCTACTGTGCCGGTGTGCCAGTTTCCGAAATCGAGCGCATGATGCTCGACGGCGAATTCAAGAAAGCGTGGTTTCCAAAATCCATTCCAGTTCAAGCTGCGCTGTATGCACCGAGATACATGTTTGCGACTGCACTCAACATGAAGCCGACGCTCGGTCTTTATAGTGGCAAAGAAATCGGCAAGTTCATGAACAAACACCTGCCGCACGATCAACGAAAAATAGAACAGTTGAAAATTCCGTTTGCCGCTATGACCACGGATGTGCTCGACTCGCAGCCGGTATGGATGCGAGAGGGCAGCATAGCGGAGGCCGTCCAAGCGAGCTGTGCATGCCCATTCCTCTATAGGCCTCTGAAGAACAAAGAAGGAAGACTCCTTATAGACGGTGGTTTACGCCATAACACCCCGGCAGACATGACAGAGTCGCTTACAGACGCACCAATCATTGCGGTTAAGTGCTACTCCAAGCTCGAGACCAAGCCGGAAGACAAATACAAGAACCCATTGAAGTACGCCGATCGCATGATCAGTATTTTGATGTCCGAAATCGAAGCAAGAAACGTGGAAAGCTCAGAAATGGTGATTGAGCCGGAGATGCAGAACGTTCAAACCTACGCTTTCGAACACGATAAAGTCAAAGAAGCCATAGATGCCGGCGAAGCAGCCGCACGCGAGATGCTGCCACAGATAAAAGCGAAGCTCCTCGAAAAAGAGCCGAAACAGGCAGCAAGCCTTAAGTAAGTTGGAACATTCAAAAGAAGTCGCAAAATCCTCGTAATTGCCAATGCGCTTGTGGTTTGAGACTTTGCATGGCGCCCAAGGCTGGCTTGCTTGATCGTGGACTCTGGCGCCTTGGTGAAACAAATGTTAATTAGAGGGCGGTTATCAAGTAGCAGGCATATACTCTCATCCATCAAAAATTGGCGCGGGAATCTCCCAACTTTAGTAACCAACTCCCTGGCAAACGCTCCGAGACATGTTATTCGGGCGTGGAGGATTTTATGCACGTTTTTTCAAAACTCTCTGTTTCAGTTATTGCTTTAATGCTCGTTTGTCAATCAAACGCCATCGCAAACGAATCGAAGATCAAAACTGGTCTCGATTTGCTGCGCGAAGGAAAGTTCTCTCAAGCGCACGGCAAACTGTCGAAAGAACTGTCCGCTGAAAAAGACGAAGTAAAACGTGCCAGACTGCTCGACAGATTGGGTCTGGTGATGGAACACCAAGGAAACTTCGAAAAGGCGCAACGACTTTTCAGTCAGTCAATGCAACTGCGAAAGCAGTCACAAGAAAAACAAGACGATCTCGAAGATGCTCGTTCTTATCTCAATCTAGGTCGCTTGTATCTGAAGCTGGGAAACCTTCAAAAGGCTGATGGATACCTCACTCGCGCACTGGAAACGTCACAGAATGTCGGCTTGATCAAAGGTGGATCTATAGTCTCCGAATCACAACGTTTTCTTGCAGAGTTGCACCTTGCACAAGGCAACAAAATGGAAGCTCATGCAATGAGCAATGCCGCCGCCTCTGGGCGCCGCGAACGAAGCACCAAGGAAGTATACGCGCAGAAGATGGCTGAATGTCTCACATCTGTAGCAAGAGCCGAAATTGCAATGGGCTCAAACTCCAAAGCGCTCGTTGCCGCCGAGTCTGCCATCGCCATTGGTGACTCTGCCGATCGCAAAAATCGTATCGGTCTCGCCGACCGCCTGGAAGCTCTCGCTGAAGTGCACATCGCCTCAGGAAGCGGTTCAAACGCAAACGAACCAGCTAACCGCACCTGGGAACTTCGCAAGAAAGAACTAGGCAGCAAGCACCCGTCTGTTGCACGCAGCCTTCTTCTGTGCGGGCACTCCTACATGCAACTGAGAGACTATGGTCGCGCTGAAAAATGCTACCTCGAAAGTTTCGAAATCAGCAACATCACTCTTGGTGACAAGCACCCACAGGTTGCCGCCGCGCTCATGAGTCTTGCATGCGTGCATTTGGCTCAAGGCAGACTGCAAGAATCGCAAAATGATTACAACCGCGCGATCAAAGCCTATGTCTCTATATATGGTGCCAACCACCAGGTAGTTGCGTTCCATCAAAAAATGTACAAAGACTTGCTGTGGCAAACAGAATACTTTCAAGAAGCGCTGACCTTGCCGAGTACGTCTGATACACAAACAATTCGATCAGCCGCCAATCTTGATGGAACTTTGTTGGCTGCTTCGATCACCGGCATCGAACCGCCTGCGTCCAATACACAATTGATGAGTGCGAAACACGTTCTTATCGCCGTTGGATTTCTCTGTGCCGTCTTGCTTGCGACTGCTTGTGTGCTAATTGTTCCATCAATTTTGGCATCCGTGGTAGGCAATTCGTGGACACCTAGCGAAACTGGCGGAGTTGCAGCCAATCTGGCCAAGAGCAATCGATATACAGACAACACACTCGACACAGTGACATTCGGGAAGCCTGCGATTAAACGCACCAAAGAGCACGAGATAATCTCATTCACTCCCGATGGAAACAACCAGCCTGTAGGTTCATCCAACCAACGAAAGTCAACGGAGCTTGGCACTTCCAAACTCGGCAAGAAGACGCAAAAAGATTTCCATCCGCGCTGGACGGCGGAAGCCGACAATCACGTCGAGAAGTGGTGACTTAAGACGACACATCGAGTTCTGGTTGAAATGTGACGTTCTGAACGGGGGCAAATGCAGGTTGCCCCTGTTGTTGGTTGGGATGCCCATACGCATAAATATCCATTTGCTCACGCGCTGCGTGTTGCAGTTCATGAGTGGGAACAGTTTGACGATGCTCTCTGCGGTAGTACCAGTAAATTGGAATACCAGCCAGAAGAATAGCTACGCCAGCCAGTTGGTGTGTCCATTGCACGCAAAAGAATGCTGAGAATCCCCAGATTCCGACAGTGATTGTCGACAAAATCCAGGCCAATGAATTTCCGCTCTTTCCGATGCGAAAGTCTCTTTGCATCGAAGTATCCGTGTACCGCAAGCTGACCAGGCACACACCATACAACATGGCGACAAAGGCGTACATAAATCCAAATGTCTCGCCCAAAAACGTGTAGGCATCAGCAAACAAGCCGGAGCGGCACAAGAGATTGGCACCGATACCGATTATGCAAAGGCACCAGAACTGAAACCACAATGCGTATCGTGGAACGCCACGATGATCGAGCTTACCGAACTGCACAGGAAACAGTTTTGTTTCTGCCATTGAGTAGCTAACTCTTGCAACCCCAAGAAGGGCTATGAATGCGCATCCGAAGATTGAAGCGATAACGCATCCGGCGAAGAGTTGTCCGGCAAGAGTTCCACCGAGCAACCCGGCAATGGCCGGACAGGTGGCCTGCACCGAAGTGGATGGAACCACCAGCGTTGATTTGTCAGCGTTCAAGACAAAGGGCGATGACATGCTGATTGCAATGCACATTCCGATATACATGGCACTGACAGTCACGAGGGTCAACAACATTGCTTTGGGAACAACCTTGCGTGCGTTTGCGGTCTCGGCAGAGGTGCATCCGGAGATTTCAATGAAGGAAAAACCAGCCATCGCAAGCATCAAGACTGATCCTACATTTGCAAAAAAGTTTGTTTGTCCGGAAGGACTGACGACCTGCATGACCCGATCGATTGACGCATGACCAGACGTGACGACCAAGAGGGCAAACCCAATTGCCATGGCAAACTTCAAAAGTGTAAACAAGTTGTTGATTCGCGATGCCTTACCGACCGGAAGCAGGTTGAGAACTGTGCTCAAGCCAAACAAAGAGGAGATTATGACCGGTCCAAACCATATAGGTGAATTGGCGGGTCCGCCGTAAAACATTGACGACAACAGGTTCGTAAGTCCATTGGACATGCAAGCTAGGCCTACGATCGCCGCCATCCAGAACAGCCAACCAGTCAGAAACCCAAGCAGCTCACCCTTTCCGGGGATCAGGCGCTTGAGCGCATAGTACTTATAAACGTAAGGTCCGCCTGCCTTGGGGAACATCGATGACAGTTCCATCAAAATCAAAGCCAAAGGCAGTGTGCTAACCCCTGCTATTACCCAGGCGACAATACAAGGAAGAGTGCCGGCCCTTGCTAGCATCGGCCCGTGAATCAGCCATGCCATCGAGCCTATGATTGAACCGACGCCAACCATCCACGCTCCAAATGCCGTGATTTCGACCTTCATGGTCTGGGTTTGGGTCGCGTGGTCGCCTCTAGCGGGCGCTGACACCGCAATCTTCATATAGCAAGCTCCACTAAGCCGGTCTGGGTTTAGTGCATTTTAATATCAAAATGAAATCTCTGGGAATGGTAGAACCCCCACCCCAAAATTTACGAACTTTGCTCACCTTTTCGGCTTTTGCCGTCGTTCTCACACAAAACACAATCGGCGGCTGTTTCCTTGCCGCCGACCGCACCCTTTACAAACTTTGTCGATTATCTAGTGGCTTGAACCCTGCAGAACTCTTCGCTGCCGGCAGGGCGACCGGGCCAGCAAGCATTTGTGTACCAGCTCTTTTGGGACGATACCAGGGTCAACTTTCTGACTGGAGGAAGAGAACCTTTAGGAGCATCAGCGGCGTTAAGCTCGATGGTATGAGGGGCTTCGACTGCTTCCGCTACTTCGATTTTGATTTCTTCAATGACGGCGGCGACGGCAGCGACGGCAGCGACGGCAGCTACGGCAGTGGCGGTGACTTCATCGACCCGACTGTGCATTTCTTTTCTTGATTCAAGAATTCTTGCAAACAGTGTCTGGGGGCGAGCTCTGTCCATGGTCTGCAACCTCATATCAGCTGAGAGTTCGTTCGCTACGGTTCTTGCGATAAGTTCGGGATATTCAGGCATGGGCCGCACCTCAACGCTCTGTTTTTAGTAATCGTTCCGATGGCTTGCTAATCGGAACAATCGCAGATTACGAAATTCAGCGTGAAAAAGTTGTGCACGCCCGAAAAAGCCCATGCAGTTAGGGTTTGCAAAAAAGGGACTTAAATGGCTGCACGGACGCACCCTTTCCGAAACAAACGCGTTGAGTTCCGGAGCAGGTTATCCCCGTGCGGCGTTTCCGGTGCCGGAAATACTTGTGGCACAATCTTTCTCGGGAGGCATTTTTGCGCACGGGTACCACCGTTTCCGGCACCCGTACGCTTTGAGTTCCGGAGCAGGTTATCCCCGTACAGCGTTTCCGGTGCCGGAAATGCTTGTGGCACAATCTTTCTCGGGAGGCATTTTTGCGCACGGGTACCACCGTTTCCGGAAGAAGAGCGGAAAGAAAATCGACCACCATAAACTCCGAATTCGATGAAGAAAAAACTTTCTCCAAAAGGTTGTTAGGACTTGTCCTTCAGGTCATTGAGTTTAATCAGACCATTCAAGTCCTTCTCGTCATCGCCTTCCGGAGTCGGCAACTTCAGTGCGCGATCAAACCATTCTTTGGCTTCGGCAAACTTGCCTTGCTTGCGCAGCATGTTGCCGACGCTCGAAACGCCTAAAAACGATCTGGCGTCTAAGGATGCAGCCTGGCGGAAGCACTTTTCGGCTTCGGCGAAATCGCCGGTTTGGTTGTAGCAGTCACCCATCGACGTCCATGCAGAGACCAGTTCGGGCTTGAACTTGATAATTTCTTGGTATTCCTGGCAGGCTTCTTTATAGTGCTTATGCTTTCGGAGCGTATCACCAAGAGTCAGATGAACCTCATGATCATCCGGCACCAACAATGAATAGGCCTTCCCATCTTCCAATGCGCCGGTAATGTCGCCCACACGCACTCTTGCAATGGCTCTGTTTGTATAGGCGTCACCCAACTTAGGCTCGATTTTGATCGCTTCCGTTGCATCTTGAATCGCACCTTGGTCATCACCAGAATCAAGCTTGATATACGAAAGAATGAGATAACAGCGTGACGGTCTGAAATCAAGTCGGATTGATTCCTTGCAATCGGCGGTAGCAAGTGCAAACCTCTTCGTATCCTTCATGGAAAAGATCAACTGTGCTCGCGACAAATACGCTTGCGAAAGGTCTTTGTCTAATTTGATCGCTTCCGTGTAGTCGGCAATTGCACCCTCGTAATCCAGAAGCGAGATCTTTGCGGCTGCACGATTGCAGTAGCCTCCAGGCTTGTTGGTCAGTCGAATGTATTCGCTGAAGTCTTGCACTGCATTTTTGTAATCACGCAGTTGGAAGTAGAGTCCGCCGCGCAATTGAAATGCTTCAGGATCATTCGGATTGCTTTTGATTCGCTCGCTGTACTTGTCGATTTCCGCTTGCTTGGCAGCTTTTGCACTATCGTCTGCGTGCGCGGACAAACCGGCTGAAGAAATGAGTGACGCCAATAGCAACGACATCAAAACTCGAGATGACACGCGTCCAAACTTATTCGTTGTTCGAGATGCAATTCCAATCCGGGCCATCATAAACTCTCCGCCGACTGTAGCGCACAAATCTTATCCTCTTGACTAAGACTTTGTGCGCTGAGCTGTCGCGAGCGGTGTCAAATCGAGTCTGAATAATGTCGAGTCTGAATAATCGGCTCGTTATTTGTGATCGTGCAGAAACTTGTCGAGTTTCGATTCCACTACGAGCGCAGGAATAGGAGACAGAACGGGCGCAGGAAGAATGAAGCTGGCTGCTGCCAGGTATGGATGCCGCTTAACAAAATCAAGTACATCGCTTGGCGTAGACTTAATTTCTTCGATAATTTTGTCTGTTGTTGAAGGTGATTCGACAACGCCCTTCTTGTCGTCAATGAATTCTTTGCCTTTCATGTCGCCAACACAGTCTTTTTTACTGTCGTCAATTAAGAGGTTAGGAAGAACCAGCGGAACCACCGGACCAAGCACGATGTTTTCAGCAACTGCAAGTGCAATTCTTCCTGCTTTCTTCAGTGTTGACTCTTCTTCTTCAACGCATTCACTGTCGTTCATTTTCTTGGTTGCGCTTTCTGCTTCGAGAGCGCTTCCTACTGCCACTGCGGCAGCAGCACCTGCCACTCCGCCTACAAGACCGGCTGCAGCCAATCTCGCGGTGTCTGATTTCAGTAGATCAAGCGCCATTGATGATAATTTTGAGGTCGTGCTTTCAGAATCAGCGCCCGTCTCAGTAGTCTTCACAGTTTCAACCGGTTCTTTAATTTCAACTTTGTCAGCCATTTGAATCTCCTTGAGAGTATACGAGCGACGACGAGTAATGCGTGTCACTTATTTGATGGTTAGTGTCTTTCGAGATATTAAACATCTCGCTTTCTCTAACTATATGTATACGACTCGATTAGTTTTTGGACACACCATATGCAGTATCAAGACAATTTTTGCAATCAATCACATCAAGGATAATTGTCCGCAAGAGAAATACAAACACAACAATGCAAAATCCGGACAAAGTTGCAAGCCATGTCCGGATTTTGTTAGTGCGGCCAAAACAAATTTGCGGTCGATACAGTGAGTTAGAGCACTCTGCGAATTGGTCCGTAATCAGTGATTACTCGGTAGTTTGCCCAAGAAGATGTGTTCGCTTGTGCACTACCCTGGTCAATACGACGAGCTGTTGATGTTCCCCAACAGTTTGGTATTGCCTGATCGGTGATTACTCTGAATTGGTTGGCTTGATACGAGCCTTGTCTCATGCTTCCTTCGTCAATGCGTTGTGAACCGGTCAACCAACCGAATTGATTGTATTGATTGTTTAATTCGGTTCTTTGAGTGCTTGCATTCCAGTTCAACATCGTTGACTGTTGATCGCTGGTTTGATGAACTGCAGGCAGATATGGTCCATGGCCGCGTCTGTCGCTTTCTACATGTGTGCTGCCGGTATTGTATGCAACACCAGAGGTCGACTTCTGTTCTGCATGATGAACATTAGTCTGTCCATGAGACTTAACTATGTCTGTTTCGCTGCTCGATGATGTTACCTTCGCGCTTGCGCCCGTCGAACTGCGTTGCTCGATCTGTTGTTGAGCGGGAAACCAAGGATTACCGGGAATCATTGTTTCTCTCTGAGATGATTGTGATCCGACATTTACATCGAAACCGGTTTTACTTTCTTCGTGATGAACTTTCTTGGCACCGTGTCTGCCTCTGGTGACATCGGTCTCACTCGTGGCCACGCTGGCGCCAAAGCCAGCACCAAGAGCATTTACTTGTTCATTGATTCTTGCTGGATTCCAAGGACCAAAAGGAGCGCTGGTTGAGTTCGCCTGCAGTTGAGACATATCAGCATGCACTTCAACGCGTGTTGATTTGCTTGACTTTGTTCCTTTCGCCGGCGTGCATCTGTCGCCGGAATTGCCGAAATCGATGCCGGTTAGACCACCATTGGCATCGAAGTTGAAGCCGGCCTGCATACCGGCTCTCGTGTCTCTCTGTTGTGATTTTGCTCCCGGAAAACAATTTTGAGTCGACCGATCTGAAAGGTCAACGCGAAAGCCTGTCGAAGCGCTTTGTACAAAGTCGCCTGTGGCCTTAGCTAGATCAAATTGCTCGCTGCTCATTCGCCAATTTCCCCCAACGGTTCGTCATCGTCAACACACTTTTGACAACCCAAGGCTAGAAAAGCAGGCGTGAAAAAGTCGTGCAATTTTAGTGGCACCTAATCTGGTGCTCACACATTTAGCTGGCGTTTCGGAGGAAAGAACTCGTAGAATCCCTACTCAGCGTGGTCGGGTGCGTCGAATCTGTAACCCAAACCATGGATGGTGCGTATCGGGCACTCTTCGCCTTCCGAAGTGATTTTGCGGCGCAGGGTCTTTATATATGTGCGCACAGTGTCTTCGGACGCCTCGGCATCGGCATCCCACAACGCCTCAAGCAATGCTCTCGATCCAAAAACTTGATTTGGATTAGACATCAAGTGTTGTAAGAGCGTAAATTCCTTGACTTGCAAGGCCAATTCTTGACCGTTCTTAGTTACTTTTCGCGCGCGCGGATCCAAGACCAATGCACCAATATGAATCAGCGACTCCCGCATTTCTCGCGGACGACGCAACAACGCTCTCAACCGCGCACCCAACTCCTTGGCATGGAAAGGCTTGGTCAGATAATCATCGGCGCCGATGTCTAGTCCTTGTTCCTTTTCTTCAATCGAACTTCTGCCTGTGAGCATAATCACAGGCGTGGTGCCGCCCTTACCGCGAAATTCTTTGCACAGTTCGATGCCGGTAGCACCAGGAAGGTTCCAATCCAGAACGATGACATCGTAAGTGTATTGGCGCATAAACTCGCGGCCCTCGTCACCGTCATTGGCGACATCAACAACGTGCATCTCCACGTTGAGCCACTCCTTCACGCGTTCGGCGAGTTCTATATCGTCTTCAACCAGGAGAATCTTGGCCATAATCTATTACAAGAGGGAACAACTTATTATGCCTCATGAGAAGAAAGAACACATCATTTAAGAGATGTCAGGTACCTGATTTGATATGCTCTACTAAATCCGCAGTCCCTAATGTTCCGCCCTGTGCACTTTCATCCCACGCGACTTTTGCCAATGCCTAAACCCAACGCCCCTATCAACTTTAGCTTGGTCTCGCTTGTGCTATTTGCGCAATTTCTTTTCTTTGGCTTTGGCGGCCCCCCCGCGGCTAGCGCACCGCCAACCAAACCTCTGGCACAGGATGCCTTGACTCTGCCTGAAATCTTCCAACTCAAAAGGGAGGGTCTCGAGAAGGCCGCTCAATCAAGCCTCGATCGGTATCTGCTCAACCATCCCGATGATGCGGATGCACTGATTTTCAAATGCTACTATCTGACAACAGATGTAAATCGGTCCGCGATTTATAGGGTCTTGGACAAGCTTATAACCCAGAAGAAAAGGCTTGTTGACGTTTACCGTCTACGCTCGAATTTATACTATTCATCCGGCAAGTACGAGCTTGCACTAAAAGATCTCAACACTTTGATTCCGATGGATGCAACGTCTGACCCGAGTTATGCGTTGCGCGCTAACACTTTCGATCGTCTCAATCGAAAGAAAGAAGCAGATGCAGACCGGTTGCGGCACAAGTACGTTCACCCCTTGAATCGCGCGTGGAACAAAGTCTTTCCTTCCGGCACCGGCATCAAACCCATGTTCGGCAGCAGCACCACTTTTACCAATGTGTATTCGGCTGGGCAGTCGGTAATGGATCATTTTGATATACGAACTGCAGCAGAGTATTTCAACAAAGCGGTGTCATTGGATCCCTCATCGATTGCCGCGCGCTTCTACCGAGCAACGGTAAATGAATCGCTCGAAGAAAATGCCAAGGCAATCAAGGATTGCGACTACATAATTGCCACTGGTGCCAAGACTGTTTCCATTCCATTGCAACCAGTCGATACTCGCAATAGAAACATGGCTACCTGGCCCACGCTCGTACTTCCGATTGCGGAAGTTTATCGACGCAAAGCACGATGCCACTATGCACTGGAACAGTGCAAGGAAATGTTGGCGGCATCTAAAATGGTGATAGAGGGAGAACCGGAGGAAGCAACGGCATGGGAGATGCTGGCAGATATGTGCACCGGCTGCAACATGCACGCCGAGGCGATCAAAGCATACAAGCGAATGGAGCTGCTTGATCCGAACAACCGTGAAATTCTCTATCGAATGTCCGCGTGTCATGGTGCTTTGAAAGACTACAAAAAGGAAGTTGAGTATTTGAATTACGTCATTCGTATCAATCCAAAAGACGAAACGATGTATGAACATAGGGCAACTGCGCTTTCGCGAATGGGTCGCAGCAAAGAAGCGATCGATGATCTGACGATCATGATTTCGCACGCGCCGGAGGTTCCCGAAGCTTATATGCGCCGCGCCGCGGAATTCGAAAAATTGAAGGACTTCAAAAGTGCGCTGGCGGACTACTCCAAAGCAATAGATCTTGATCCATATCGCAAGCTCTCTTACGAAAATAGAGCCAGAGTTTTGTATAAGCTGGGCAAGCGAGATCTTGCCGATAAAGATAAAAAGAAAGCGCTCACTATTGTCGATCAATGATGAGAAAACAAAGAAGCATTATTTCGGCCATCGCATTTTCTCTTTGCACCATTTCAAACTGGTGTGCACCACCGCCGTCTCATGCCGTTCCTTCCAAACCCCAAACGGCAACATCAGCTGAAGTTCGAAAGCTCATGAACACTCCTGCCGACGCTTATCAGCTGATGAGAGAACAGAATTGGGACGGCGCCAAAAAGCTATTGGACAAAGAGATGGCGCGTCTTCAAAACGACGAAGACGCGTGGGGTGCAATGGTAGTTCTCGAGAATACTCTCAAAAATCCAAGGCAATGTTTCGAGGCCGCCAATCGAGGTTTGAGGCTTAAAAAGCGCACCGCTCACTTCCTTTTCTATCGAGCGATTTCTGCAATTAAGTTGAAGGATTATCGGGGAGCGATTGAGGACTTGACTTTGGGAATGAGGTTGCAACCTGAAGGTGCCGGTTGGTACAGCCGTCGAAGCGAAGCGTTTTCTGCCTTGGGTAACACTAAACAAGCTGAAGAAGATCACGAGAAGTACACCTTGCTCAGTCAGCTCTTCTCCTCGTGGAACAAAGTGCTACCGCATGATTACAAAACGATGGTGCCATCCGCTGCCAAAGCCAATTTCACCCAAGAATACGCGGCCGGTCAGAGATCTTTCCAGCGCAGCGACTATCCCGCAGCCATAATTTATTTCTCGCGTGTACTCAGACTCAAACCAGATTGCATGCAAGCATATCTGTATCGCGCCACTGCATATCAAGGAACAGACGACTGGAAACTCGCAGTAGATGACTATACCAAGATCATCGACTCCGGCGTGAAGGTGTTTCCCCTGCGTGCTGCCCCGCTTAATGTGGCTTCGAAGCCGTTTGAGAAGTGGACATCCGTTCCGTTCCGAATCTCGCAGGTTTACAAACAACGTGCTCGATGCCTTTATGCTATTCAAAAATACGATCAAGCAGTCAAAGATTGCACTCTCGTGCTTAAAGAGACACCTGACGATCGATATACGATGGAGCTGCGCGGAAACATCCTTGCTGCCAAGCTTGATTTCCATGCAGCAATCGCGGATTTCTTGAAGAGTCAATCGTTGACACCCGAATATCCAAAACTGGGAGACAAATTGGCACGCTGTTACAGAAACATTGGAGACTATAAGAATGCAATTGTGCGACTGTCATGGCTGATTAGAATGTGTCCGACTGACGAGGTGAATTGGAGAGCGCGCGCTGAGGCACTCTCAAAACTGGGGTGTCACAAAGAGGCAATCGCCGACCTAACAACAGTGCTCGAACTAAGTCCGGACTCAACCAAGGTTTATTACACCAGAGCAAAGGAATTCGAAGCAGTGGGAAACTTCAAAGCTGCAATCTCAGATTATGAAAAGTCAATTGCCGTGGACGACGACCCTAATAACCCTTCTGTTAAAGCAAAAGAGAAAGCAATTGCTAAAATGGCGCAAGAGAATTCACTCAAATAAGGAACAACCGTGAAGATGACGCCGCGCGTCGCAAATTTAGCCTCCACGATGATGTTCGCGGCGGTTCTTGTTGCAACGCAATTCCAGTCAGCTCAGGGCGCGCCATTTCAAAACCAGCCTGCACAAACCTCAAAAACCAAGCTAACCGCAAATGAGTTGCTCCATCCTCCTGCCGATGGGATTCAACTGACCAGAGCAAAAAAATACAAGGAAGCATTGGCATGGGCTGAAAAGCGCCTTAAGAGTAACCCGAAGGATTTGGACACACTTTTTCTCAAAGCACATCTGCAACTCATCCTCAAGCAAAACACAGAGTGCCTGGCCACCTGTCAGAAGTTGATCAAAGCAAAGGCACATCAAGGACATGCGCACACCCTGCGAGGCTCGGCTTATACACGGATGAAAGACTATGCAAGTGCATTAATCGAGGCGAACGAAGCAGTGAAGTTTTTGCCATACGAAGAGGGTGCCATGTCGCTGAGAAAGAACATTCATAGAGAACTGCGTGATGGCAAGGAAATGGATCGAGACGAATCAATGCGACTCATATTGAGCGACTTGCGCAACGCATGGGACAGAGTCATTGAAAAAAGCTTTGAAGAAGTAAGACCCAACGAGTTTCGAAAAACTACGTATAAACAAGAGTACTCCACCGGATTGAAGGCATTTACGCGAATGTCATTTTCAAGTGCCGTCGACTACTTTTCGCGGGTCATCAAGCTGAAGCCGGATTGGCTAGAGGCGTATCTTTTCCGCGCCCAATCACTGGAGACACTCGATCGATGGTCTGAAGCCATACCCGATCTATCCTATCTGATTTCAAAAGGAGACAGCACTTTTATACCAGTACATGTTGTGCCTTATGATTCCAAAATTCCAGTAGAAAAGTGGGACGTAATCAATTTACCGATGGGAGAAGCACACAAGCGAAGAGCGCGATGTTATGCTGCACTTCGGAAATACTCGCAAGCTATCGCCGACATGGATGTTGCCGTAAAGCACGCGCCGGAAGACAGATGGACACGAGAGCTCCGGGGCAACATCAACAGCAGCTACAAGAAGTACAAAGAAGCGATCGATGATTACTTGATTGCAGAATCATTGGGTCCTGACTATCAAAATTGCGGCCCCAAAATCGTCGAATGCTGTATCGCTATGGGCGACTATGAATCAGCTGTGAAACGCCTCAGCTGGATACTCGCGATCACACCTGCCGACGACGTGCTTTTGATGCAACGCGCCGACTGTTTGTCTCATCTGGGATTTCACAACGACGCCATTATCGACTTGTCATCCATACTTTCAATGGACGATGAATACATCGAAGCCTATTTGCGGCGCGGTCGAGAATATGAATCATTAGGTAATCTGAAGGCGTCTCTCGATGATTACACTAAGGCAATGAACTTGGACCAAGGAACCACCGATAAAAGCCAGCGCGCGTTCGCCGGTCGCGACCGAGTCTTGAAATTGATGAAGAAGAAGCCGTAATGACTCAGTGTATCAGTTGGTCGATTCGCTGTTTTCTGCTTTGCGCGGTTTCATTTGCGGTAGCACTGACATCCACTCAAGATGCTGCCGCCAAAGGCGAAATCACGGCCAAGCAACTGATGTCAGCTCCTGCCGATGGTTATCAACTAGCGCGCGAAAGGAAGTACACAGCCGCAAAAGAATGGGCTATAAATCGGCTCAAGCAGCAGCCTTCCGACGCCGATGCATTGTTTCTCAAGGCATCGATGGAAAACTACTTGCGCCAATCGCAGGATGTACTTGATACAACATCGAAATTGCTTGCTTTGAAATACAATCTCGGGGCAGTGCACAAAATACGATCAGACGCATATGCATACATTAACGACACAAAGAAATCTTTGGACGAGGTAAACCAAGCCGTCAAGATAATGCCGCAAGAATGTGCGCCACTTCAGCTCAGATGGAAGCTTTATGCTCTTGTGGGAAGAACGGCGGATGCTGACCGCGATCATCGCATACGCGCAGTTTTGAGCCAACTTTATTTTTCTTGGGACAATACGCTTGACGAAGCATTCAAGAACGACTCAAGTTCACAACAAACGAAGAAGCTCGACTTTCAAGAAGAGTTTGCCGCGGGTCAACAGGCGTTCGCGAGATTGGCGTATCAACAAGCGGCAGATTCATTTACTCGAGTTTTGTCCATGAAACCCGAAACACTCGATGCCTACTTGTATAGAGCACAAGCTTTGGCGTCACTCAATAAGTGGTCGCAAGCACTTGGCGATCTCTCGCATCTCATCTCGCAAGGTGAAGATAAGACGATTGTTGTGAGGGCTGCGCCAGATAACGCACAAAAGATTCCCTTTAAGAAGTGGGTTACAGTCGAGCTGCCCATGGCAGAGGCCTACAAGCGCCGCGCAAAATGTTATTCGGCTTTGCAAAAGCATTCGCAAGCACTTAGTGATTTGAACATCGCTCTCAAACATCAACCGGATGACAAATGGCTATACGAAAATCGAGGCACCGTATATAGTGACCTGAAGAAATACAAGCAAGCATTCGATGACTTTACCAGAGCAGAACATCTCGATCCGACAAACGTGACATGCGCTCCGAAAATCGTCAAAAGCTGCATAGGATCAGGAGACTACAAAACCGCTGTCATCAGGATATCATGGTTGCTGAAAAACAAACCGACCGATGAGACACTGTTGCTGGATAGAGCAGATGCACTTTCGCATCTTGGTTTTCACAAAGAAGCGAGTGAAGATCTCACATTTATCCTTTCCATGAAGCAAACTTCGCCCACCATCACACTTCGCCGCGCAAGAGAGTACGAAGCTCTGAGAGAGTGGCAAAGAGCATTGGCGGACTATACCTTCCTGGCGTCGTTAAGCGGTTCCAAATCCGAGAACTCCTTCAAAAGCGACGGGCTTGAAGGAAAAGCACGAGTTTCACGATTGATGATGGGCGCCGACGTCGCTCCATCAAAAACGTCACCGATCGCAAAGCAGCTCATGAACATGCCTCTCGATGGATTTCAGCTGGCACGAACACGCCAATTCGTTGAAGCCAGAAATTGGGCGATAAAGCAATTGAAAACAAATCCAAACGATGGAGATGTTTTGCACTTAAAGGCATGGATGGAGATTCTGCTGTCGAAACCGCATGAGGCTGTTGAAACGACGACCGCTTTGCTGGCGCTCAAGAGTCATGTCGGCTATGCGCACAAGATGAGATCCGAAGCTTATTTCATGCTCGAAGACGGCCGCCGAGCACTGGTCGAAATAAACGAAGCAATCAAACTGATGCCACATGAAGATGCGTGTTTTCAATTCAGGTCGAGAGTATATGCCGGACTGGGTAGAGTCGCCGAAGCAGATCGTGACCATAAAATACGGACGATATTGAGCCAACTGTATTGCGCCTGGGACAAAGTAGTTGAAGAAAATATGGAGTACAAACGTCCTTCACCGCTGAGAAAGAACAGTGTTCAGCAAGAGTTTGCATCCGGTCAAAAGGCGTTTGCAGGGCTCGCTTTCCACGCTGCTGCCGACTACTTCACGCGAGTAATCGAACTCAGACCAGACCTTTTGGATGCGTATCTTTATCGAGCGCAGTCATTGGAAGCTATTGATCAATGGAACACTGCGTTAGTCGATCTAAATCACTTGGTTGCGCAGGGAGCAAACACAATGATCCCAATCCGAGTAGCTCCGGATGATGCGCGCAAAGTGCCGTTCGAGAAATGGCCAAAAGTCGAAGTTCACATGGCGGAAGCCTATAAACGCAGAGCGCGATGCTATGCATCCATGCAAAAGCACAACTTGGCAATTCAAGACTTGAACATAGCAGTCAAGCAACAACCGGAAGATCGATGGACATTTGAAAGTCGAGGAAATGCTTTCAGTGGTGCCAAACAATACAAGAATGCAATAAATGACTACATCCAGGCAGAACGTCTTGAACCGACCTATACGAATACGACCGCGAAAATAATCGAGTGCTGTATAAACGCCGGAGATTACAAAACAGCAATTATCCGAATCAGCTGGCATCTAAAAAACACGCCTGTCGACGACGTCATGCTGTTAGAGCGGGCAAGAGCGTTTTCACATCTCGGCTTTCATGGAGAGGCGATTGATGATTTGACTTTTGTTATGTCTGTCACACCTGACTATAAGAAGGCTTATTTGATGCGAGCTAAAGAATACGAGACCCTGGGAATTTTCGATAAGGCGCTCAAAGACTACTCGAAGGCCGCCAGCTTGGATCCAAGCAATCAGGATGCTATCGCCGGCAAGAATCGCATTATGCAAAAACTGAATTTAAATAGGAGTCCGAAATCCTAAACCTGATCGCCGGAGCCATTTTGCAGCGTTTCTTTTGGCACTCTAAACCAAAATGTACTGCCTTTTCCAATTTCGCTG
Organism: uncultured Candidatus Obscuribacterales bacterium; assembly: GCA_964503045.1. Lineage (GTDB taxonomy): Bacteria > Cyanobacteriota > Vampirovibrionia > Obscuribacterales > Obscuribacteraceae > CAYZJR01. The sequence goes on along the minus strand of CAZCZI010000025.1, from coordinate 44,657 downwards.
ATTACACCAATGGTGCCACCATGCTGTTCGATGATCGTTTTGCAGATCGACAGTCCAAGCCCTAGTCCATCGATTTTTTCCACGTTCTCTCCACGTTCGAAGCGTTTAAAAATGTTCCTTTTCGCTTCGTCGCTAATGCCTTTGCCCTGGTCGATTACTCTGACTTCTACGTCCTCACCAACAGTGGAAGCACAGACAGTAATTTCACTTTGCTTGGGTGAGAATTTTACTGCGTTTGTGGAAAGATTTATGACTACCTGCACGAGGCGATCTTCGTCGGCAGTCATGTCGATGGAACACTCAGGAATCGTAAGTGTGATGCCCCGTTTCTCCGCCAGCGGTCTGGCAGCATCTGCTGCTCGATCAAGAACATTTTTGATGTTGGTTTCGGCAAATCGCATCTTCAATTTGCCTTCTGCCATTTGTTCGACTTCCAACAATCCATTGATTAGAGTCATGACATAGCCGATGTTTCTTTCTGCATCGGTTATCTTCGCCTTGGCTTTATCGGACAGCTCACCCCCGACTCCAGACGACAGAAGACTGAGAGAAAACTCTGCAGACATAAGTGGGCTTCTCACATCGTGACTAATCATGGCGATGAATTCGCGCTTCATTCGTTCGATCTGATGTCTTTCCGTGATATCCCGCAGCTGAATCAAGAAGCGTTCGCCTTGGTAGGAATAAAATCTATTCACTGATACCTCCACCGCGATTGGCGGACCTGAGGGGCGAGAGACCTCGGTTTCTACCGTCTTGCCCAAGGACGTCAACAGCGTCTTGAGCAGGCCCTTCTGTTTAAGGCGCTCATCGAACAATCCAAGTATTTCTCGACCTGCGACTTCATCAGCACGACAGTCAAACATTTGTTCTGCAGATGGATTGAACAAGTCAACCTTCGAAGCACCATCAACAGTAATGACTGCGATTGGAAGATGTTCCAATATGATTCGAATTCTGCGTTCACTTGACTCGACCACCTCGACCATTTGCTTTCGCTCTGTCATGTCTTGCGCAACGCAGAAAAACAATTGGTCAGGTCTCGACCAGTGAATCGACCACGAAATTTCGACCTGTCGTCCCGACTTGTGAATTACGGTATTTTCGAATTGATTTCCGCTCGACTTTTCCGGTATCTGCTTCAAATTTTGACTGACCACACTCCTTTGATGAGGCGCGATGATATCGGTAAATCTTCTGCCCTCTAATTCTTGTGGAGAGTACCCCCAAACACTGAAAGCGGCGGGGTTGACCGAGCTGAGCCGGCCGTCCGTATCCATTGAAAAGATTACGTCAGCCGCGTGATCGACCATTGCGCGTTGCTTTCTATGACTGGTCTCGAGGTCTTCCGCCATGTCTCGAAAAGAGCGATCGAGTTTAACAAGCTCGTCATCACCCTGTCCGCTCAATGAGGGCAATAGCGGCTTGTGAGCATTGAGACGGAAGGTATTTTCGATGAGAACCCCTAACTTTTTCGAGATTTCGCGAGACAACATAAACAACCACACAGCCAATCCGATGTTGAGTGAAAGGCCAAAGGCCAAGCCAATCTGCAGGCGCACCTGCGCTTCATCGTTCTCTTTTTTGAATTGATCCAAATCCTGAATTGAAAGTCGCATCAGAGTCGTTACTTGCATCGTGGCTTTATCGGAAAGAAACTTCACTCGTAAAAGATGCCGATTGTACGAATCCATATCGCTTTCTACGTATGACTGCATCAATCTCTCGGACGCATCGACAAGCGACACTGCCTCGGGTGGTCGGTTTTGCGTCGGCGGTGGTGCTAACACAGCCGATTCGAGCACTCTAACTTCTTTGAGTGTTTCAGGATTAGTCCGGCTCCGTTCTTTGAGACGAAGCACCTCGGTTTGCAGCTTCTTCACCGCTTCACGAAAGTCGACGGTCTCACTGGTGGTCGGACTGACAATCGCCTTCATGACGCTGGTGCCGGCGTTTTGCATGAGAGTCGAGATAGTGAGGAGATGGGTCAAGGTGGCTCGCGCCTCATACTCTTGTTGGGCGCTTTTGCCGGCTTCCTGGAAGAGAAGTTCCATTGTCGCAAACGTGAGAAATTCAAACAGAATAACGACACAAACCAGAATCGAAATCCTGGTGGAAACAGTAAATGACTTCGCGATTTTGTTGCTCATCGTCTCTTTGCTGCGTCCATCACAGGTTTTATGAGCATCATGTTTGCCCATTGCTTCGGTGTTCGTTTTGCATTCACAACAAGAGAGTCGTCGGTCATACCTGCTCGTGCCTTCACTTTCGGGTCATTGGGATTCCAGTGATAATCAGGATCTCGCCTGTACCAAGTCTGGGCATCGAAATACAAATTCAACTCAGTCAACAAGAAGCCTCTACCATGCCTTGCATATGGTTCGTTGTACAAGCGCAGCAGGTCTTGATATGAAAGTCCGTCGAGGTCTTGGCGGGTAAGAAGACGAGTTCCACTCTCCAGAGTCACGTCGCCGCGATTATCAAGCCAATGTGTGACCATCATCGGGTTTGTTTTCAACGATTGCGATGGAGAGGAGGTAAACACATTAGGCGGGACTTGATCGATACTTGCAGGTGGAACCTTCGGAATCAAAGCTACCTTTTGTGTGATTGGTTTCGGCACCGGTTGAGTCTTTGGTGTCACCGATACTTCAGAAAGTTCCGTCCCTGGAATCTCCGAAAGAACTTGCCTTGGTTCTGCTGGTGGTGCACAGAGTTTGAGTTCCGTTCCCTTCCATTTGCTCAAAATCATTGGTGATTGATCTACGGCTCTGTCAAAACGCACCTCTTGTTCAACAGAACTCTTGAGCTTGTTGTACGCTTCACTGATGCTTGTCTTGGCACCCTCTGCTTCAAGCGCCTGAATCAAACAGCGCGTGAAAACGCCATTGTCATAACGTTTTGATTCCCACGATAGCTGTTCTGGTTTGCTCGAGCTGATTACCATTTGACCTTGACCGGTGACGCTCTCGAGCTGAAAGTTGTGGGTGCGCAAAAGACCTTTTCCGCCTTGCACCGCAGCACCGCTGTGGCAGGCATCAAGCAAAACGACGATGCGATCGCAACCTGTTCTTTTGGTTACTTCGCCTGCGAGATCTTGCAATCGGATTCCGGTTGCGTAGGTGTGGTTGGGATCAGAGTCATAGGCGATGATGAAGTTTTCACCGGCAACGTCTTGAGGACTTCCGTGCGAAGAGATGAAAATAACGACGAGGTCATCTTCCATTGCTCGCCGGGGCAGCCAACCATCGCCGAAAGCGTCGAGAATTTTTACTTTGGTTGCCTGGTTGTCTTTGAGCAAGAGGACGTGATCTTTGGCAAAGTTGCCTTTGGAGACCAAGAAATTGGCAAAATCTTGAGCGTCTTTGGCAGGATACTTCAAAATCGGAATGCGCTTGTCTGCAAACTGACTGACGCCAATGATTACCGCCCACTTGTCTTTGATTGGGCGATCGGCGCCTTGGTTCTGGGCAGCTGCCTTTTCAAGCGGCGTCGTCCAGAGTCCAATAATTGAAATTAACGCCAGCCAAAAACCGGTAAAAACGGCACGCGTTGCTAAGGAAAATCTGAACCCTGCCACGCATACCTCCGCTTGCCGGTAGACTTCATACAGAGATCAACAACCCTGTAAAGGCTTTACCACGTGAAATTCAAGTTCAAGCAGGGTCTACTGCTAAGATCTTGATTTGTCGCGTATAGAGCATATGAAGTGCCGTCGGAGAGCTTATGAACAAGATTCACCGCTTATTGGTCGCAGGATCTTTACTTTTGACACCTGGCGTGGCTTCGGCCGCCGTCAGCGCCGAGCCGCAGGTGGAGAAAAGTGCTGCTGCCTCTCCTGCCAACTTTGTGTCCCCGGAGAAAGGCAATGATGGCGGACCGCTGTTTCAAACCTTGCTCGATCGAGCGCAGTCACTCAAGGGCTATCTCTTTGAAAGCTCTCTGACCACCTTCAAAGACGGTCGAGCCATCAAAGAAACCGGCAAACTGTACTTCAAACGTCCAAACATGCTGCGCTTTGAGGTAGTTTCGGCCGGCAATCGCAGCGGAGCGGTGGTGGTCAGGCAACCGGATGGATCGGTAAAAGCAAAGATGGGCGGTGGTCTATTCGGAGCCATTAAGCTCAGTCTGTCGCCAAGTTCGAGAATGTTGCGCACAGCAAATGGATTCAGCATTCTCGACTCTGACTTTGTTACCTTGATCAAATCCAACTTGAAACAACCGGTCAAGTCGCTGGCAACCAAGGCTCCAACTCAGTACTCGGCTAGCGGTCGCGCCTACGTTCTCGAAGTATACGACCCCAGTGGTGCAGTCAGCCAACGAATCGCAATCGATCCGGAGCAGAAGTTGCCTGTCGAGTGGTCGATTTTCAAAGACGGTCACATCTCTTCTGTAATGCGGTTGTCGAACATCGAAATCAAACCCGATCTTTCCGATGATTTGTTTGTTTTGGAAAAGAACCAAGAATCAGCCACAAAATCTCTACTAGACGACTCGAGCAAAAAATTGCAAAACATATCAATGCTGAATCTCAGCAATGGCTGTCGGCCACTGGATGCAGCAACTGTCGAAGAAGCAAAAAATCTGTTGTTGAATGTCAGAAGAAATGCAAACGACCTGAAAGACTCTGTTAAAGATTCCGAAATCACAAGTAGTAATGACGCATCGGAAGAAACTATCGGTGACGGCAAAAAGTCGCAGGAGTCCTCTGCGAAACTGCAAAAGGCATTGCTTCGTTTAGCGGCATTAGAAGCTGATTTCGATCTGCTCGACAGTATTCCGAAAGCACTGGAGTCTTTGCAGTATCGAAAAGGAACTTCAATTCTGCAAAGCTTAAGCGCAAGATGGAAGAGATCGGCAGCCCGAATTGACTGCGACATTTCTGACCTTTCTTGTACTCTGCGCGATGATTCAAATGGGCTCAAAGGCTTCGGCGATAAAGCCTCAGATATTGCCGAGGCTACAGTCGATCTCGAAGACGTTCTCAATGATGCTCTTGCGAATGTTAAATAAATAACTTTCGGACCCCACCCCTCGCAACGGTCCACGGGAAAACCCCAAATGCGCCGCCGGGTAGGTCTCTGCACGTCTGTGCACGACTTTTTCACGCTCCCCTACATAACCTAGGGTCAATCCGGCGACGGATTTTTGAAAGGCGAAGCTTACTACAGCCGAAAACACCACCAAACCACGCAAAATGCGAGGCGTTGTTTCTATCATGTCCGACTATCTCGAAAAGTTTGATGACGTCAAAACTGAGTCTTCCGCGACTTCGAGTTCGCTAGCTGACGAAATCTATGAGAGTCGTCAATCCAAAAATGCCACTACGGTAAGCGACTCCCAAAACAGCGCTTCATCCGCCAAAGTTTCTGAAATGTTTGGTGCGCTCGAGATTTTCGACAGCAAGTCAGCGCAAGACACTCCTCCAGCAACGACTCACGTACTAGACTTTAAACCGCAAGACGCGGCCGCTGACAGCGATCCATCACTGCTTGATTCTGTAACCAAAGCATTCAAGGATGTCGTCACCGCTTCCCCTGAAAATGTCACAAACAATGTAACCAAACCCGGCGACAGCTCGGCGCCTTCTACCGGTGATGCACCGACTCCAGTTCAGACTCCCGGCGACGGTGCCAATAAGCCGCCTCAGGCTGACGCGCAGGCTCCGACCAAAGACAGCAGGGGCACTCCATTTGTATCACCAACCGAACAAGGCGAAGTAATCAATCGCGATGTTCCACCTGCAGTTTCATCAGGCGGCAAAGGCGATAGCCTCAAGCAAGTAGCGAAGGACCACCTTGGACCAGGCGCCACACAAGAAGAGATCGATGCGCACGTCAAAGAAATCGCACGCATAAATGGCATCAAAGATCCGAACAAACCTTTGGATGGCGGAACAATCCTGCTTCCAGGTCACACCAAAGACGGTGGCTTTGTCACAGATGATGCCGAAGGCAACAAACGCACAATTTGGCACGACGGCACGGTGCGCGTAGAAAACACTGACCGCACCGGGTATGTGCGTCATCCCAACTCCGACGGCAGCGCCACAATTCATACCTGGGGGCCAAAACCCGATCAAAATGCCGACCTCATCAAGACGGCAGATGGCAAATACAAAATCGCAGACGGGCCCAACGACAAGGTAGGGCACGAACCGAAAACGGACACAGAAAGACTAATTGCCGAACGTCAGCGCATGACTGACGCTGCAGACGCCAAAATAACCAATCCTGATGAGCGGGCGAAGTTTCATAAGGATATGCAAGCGTTCGAAGATCGCATGCACAAGCAGGCCGAAGACCGCAACAAGGCTATCGATGAACAAGTCAAAAAAGGTGAGCTCACACCCGAAAAAGCCACTCAAATGAAAGCGGAAGCAGAAGCCAAAGCAACTAAGGAATTGGCCGAAACATTTAAGAACACTGCACGCATTCTCGAAGCTCCGGACAATCCGAATCTTCCTCTTAAGCAGAAAGATCGTGTTGCCATCGCCGAGCAGATTATGCATCAAGCCGCCAATCCGACGTCAGTCGATCAAGGATTCCACAACACCTGCAACGTCACTACCGTTGAAACGAAACTCTATACAACAGATCCATCGAAGGCAGCAGCAGTCGTCGCAGACGTCGCCACAACCGGGAAAACGGAGATTCCCGGACCACCGAAAACCACAGTTGAAATCGATCCAAAGAGTTTGATTGCAGACAGAGAAGCTCGCAACAATCCTCCAGTCGACGGACAACGCAGCCACGCGAGCCAGATCTTCGAAGTTACCGCAGTCAACATGCACTATGCTTTAGAAAATCAAAAGACGAATCCTCCTGGAAAACTGCGCTACGAGCAGCACGAACCAGGCAAGTCGCCAGACACCGGCGAGCGCTTGATGGACTATTCAACTAATCCACCCAAGCGAGTGCAAAGTCGAAATGACGAAGGCAAGCTAATCGACAGCCCCGATCTTCCAAACAATCAATTACTAGAAATCGAAAGACAAATAAGAGGCGGCGAGGATAAAGATCGCATTCTCTCCACCTTGTCCGAAGACACTCACGCTAACCACGTCAACGACTCTGCCCAACTGAACACAGAGTTGGCTCGTCTGAAGAAAGAAGGCAAACTCCCAGTTACTATTATGGTTCACACCGACAACTATCCGTTTCACTCAGATGGTGGACAAGATGCAGGCGGCAAAGGTGGATGGCACGTCGTCACAGTCACCGACTACAATCCGGGACCACCCGCTACTGTGCAAATGGACAACCAGTGGGGCTCAGGCTCTGACAAGTTCGGTGAGAAGGCGTTGCCGGTATCCGACCTATTTAACGCTATGAGAGACCCCAAAGATGAAAAACACATCGAAGATCTCAAAAAACAAATAGCAGACGACAAAGCTGCAGGCAAACCAGTGGATCTCTTGAAAGAGACTGAACTTTTGAGACTCGAAAGAAGAGCCCAGACAATCTCGGATAGAGAATGTGCAGACGAAGAGCTACAACTCTTTATGGACATTGCAAGAAGAATGGACAAGAAGATCAAAGACGGAACGCTCACCGACAAAGACAGACAAGAGTTCATGTTGGCAATGAACGAACTCAGAGATCTGCGCGTTACACTTTCACCTGCCGAGCAGAAGCGCCTCAATGACGAGCTGTTCAAGCAGATGAAAAAAGAGGGTATCGATCTAAACGATAAGAAACCACCACCGCCTCCAACCATCGAGCTATGAGCATTGATTTGTGAACACAGTGAATTACAACGCATTTGAATAAAATGAGAGGAACAAAAGATGACATCGGCAGCGCTCAAGAAAGATGAAATCAGCTTGGAAGAATGGCTCGCTTCCAACTTCTTCAATGAGTTATCTTTCACGACTTCCGATGGCTCGCAAGCAGAAAGCGCAGATGAAGATAGGCGTGTCGCTCGCGGCCCCGAAGTCGAAAACCTCGGACAAGTAAGATGGATGACCTTGCCTCAGTCTTGGGTGGAAGGCACTTCTCAATCACGCATTGCAGGTCATGGCACCTTTTGTGAATATCATCCACCTGAGAGTCCTGATACCAATATATGTTTCTTCTATCGCGGACGGCCGATTAGATCGACAACAGCAGAAACCTTTTCCAGCCTGCTTTGCAAGAAGCCGCACTTTCTCACAGCGCGCGAACTCGAATCAATATCCGATGTGATTCGCGACAAATCTGATTCAGAAGTGTTTTCAGTGCTGTTTGCAAAAACAGCTTATTGGAACGGAAAGTGCGTGCTCATCGTTGAAGGCAGATACAAAAACTACAACGAAGACACATTCGCGATATTTGTAGATGCCAGTGGCACGGGCGTATTTGTACAAGAAATCTACTTCCAATCTCCTCGCTCGCAATACGTGAGATACCGTAAGGAAGCCAAAGACGCGTTGGCAACAATCGAGTGGAAATGATCAAATTGCGACCAAAATCAATGATGAAAATCCCATCACACGATTTTCTCACGCAGAAAACATTACTTTAGTCACATACGAATTTATTTCGCAACCTCCCAACAAATACATAGCGGATTGGCTAAGCGCCAATCGAAATAATGTTCCTCTGACCTCAGGAGGGTCACTCACCATGGGCAATAACAGCGTAATTGAAGCACCACAAGCGTTTGAAAATGGCGAACAAAAGTCACTTCAATCATCGCAGAAGCTTTCAGACGATCTCAGAGCACCGGCCAGTGACGTCAATGTTCCAAATGGCAAACTTTCTGAATACAACGTTGATCGTCAACAAAATGACGGCACCACGATTACCAGATATCCAAATGGCGTGAAATACAGTCATTCAGACGGCGGCCCTGCGGTGCAGGTCGATGCTCCTCCGGGAGGAAGCGTAGGTACAGACCAACAAGGAAGAATGGTGGTATTCGACGCCAACCATAAGATGGTAGCAAGACTAGACGCTGACAAGTCACTGCATGTCTTTACCAAAAATGGCGAATATGTAGAATCAAAAGATGGTCACGTAACCTTCAAGCCATCAGGACCTAATACAGATTTGCAATCACTGCATAAGGACGGTGTTGTCACAGCTGCCAAACAAGAAGACTACGGCATCTCGAGCGACGGCAAAAACGTAACCAGATTTCCAAACGGAGTCGAATACGACAAATCAACCAACACTGTGAAACTTCCTGCCGAGTATCCGAACGCCACCACAAAAGAGATCAAAGACGACAAAGGCAATGTGGTCGGTCGTTCAGCATACGATGCAAACGGCAAGCTTCTCTACACGCAAGATGCTAAAGGGTTGCATGTTCCTACAGCAGACGGTGAACTCACTGAATCACGCAATGGCACCGTCACCTTCGAATCAAACAAGACAAAGGCAACCAAGGCATCAGGAGCGCTGCCCGATGTCTCAATCGATGACAACGGCTCAAGCAAATCCTCGACGAAGAAACCATCAGATCCACTGGGACCGGAATGCAAAGACAGTTGGGATCCCTTGTGTGGACTAGATCTAGGCCAGTATTAAGTAGTTAAGGTTTACCCGCCAGCCCAGAAATTGCCCGCCCGCAGCCAACCGGCTAAATGCGGGCTTTTTCACGTGCACGATTTTTTCACGTTAAACAGAATAGTTTATTGAAGTCGATAGATCCGACATTTACCAGAGCCTGAGTCCAAATCCCTGCCGAATCCCTCAGGCCGATTCTCAAAAAGGAAACAGTCGTGGCTGACAACTACGAAGACTTCAAAGATGTATCGACCGAGAAAACATCGGCGAGCAGCTCGCTCATGGATGAAGTCTACGCCGATCGTCAGAGTCCAAGCAAAGTCAACAGAGACACAGCCGACAGCGATCCTTCGACATCAAGCAAAATTGATGCACTTCTGGGTTCTCTCGAAATCTTCGGTGACGATTCCAAGCACGTTATCAAAGCTCCTGAGGTTGCAAGCACCGGCTCGGATACGCAACCTCCCACCTCTGATGCCGGAGGCAGCAATGCTGCACCCCGTGATGGCGGCGGCAACTCTGCTGCACCCCGCGATGCGGGCGGCGATGCTGCGGCTCCGCGCGATGCAGGCGGCGACGCGCCGGTTGCACGCGGCGATGCAGGCGGCGACGGTCCGACTCCGCGCGGAGATCAAACACCACCACCGGCAGCGGCACCGGAAAAACCAGTTGATTTAGCCCAAATGGATGCCGACGCCAAGACTTTGCATGGTGCCTGCAAAACCTTCTCCAACGATAACGAAACCATCTACAAAATGCTCGACGGCAAGACTCCCGATCAGCTTAAGGCGATGAACGACGCTTTCAAGCAAGAGTACGGTGTAAGTATCAAAGACTACCTGAACGATCAGATGTCTCGCCACCCCGAGGAACTGAAAAAGGCAATGGGCCTTCTTGCTCCGCTGGACAAAGCGCAGCTACCCAATCAAGCCGATCTCGAAAAAGACTCAGACAAAATCTATAAAGCTCTCGGTATCTGGGACGATGAAGACAAGGTATTGAAGACACTCGAAGGCAAGACGCCTCAAGAGTTGGATGCGATGAACAAGGATTTTGTCGCCAAGCACGGCAAGACCATGGAAGCATATATTCGAGAACATCTCGATGGCGAGAATCTTCAAAAAGCCTTGGATCTACTTCACAACGGCGCTGCAGACAATAAAGTTCCTGGTTCGGAGTACAAAGGCGAAGGGATCAAGAAAAACATTGAGCCTTCGAAAGAAGCTTGGGTTGATGGAACATTGGAAGACGTCGCCAAGAAAAAACTGGGCGACGGTGCTTCAACTGAAGACGTGAACAGCTACGTCAAAGAAATCAAAAAGTTAAACCATATCACTGATCCTAGCAAGCCCGCTGGTTATATCGATCTTCCGGGACACAATGCCAACGGTGATCTCATTACTAAGAGCGCGGATGGAACAAAGACTACAGTCGGTCAAGACGGTTCTGTCAAAGTCGAAAATCCGAATGGAACCAGTTATGACATGAAGCCGCTTGCCGGTGGCGGTTACGAGTATCACCATCATGGACCGAAACCGGAAGACAACTACAATTACACAAGAACACCTGATGGACATGGCGGTTACATCGAAAAACACGTCGGCTCCAAACCAGAAGACAACTACGAAGTAACTCGTACTGGTGACGGACACTACAAGATCAAAGACGCGCAGGGCGAAAGAGCTGCCGACAAATTTGACGATGCACACGCAGATCCTCGAGTTGAGAAGGACAAGTTACTTGACCAAGCAGATGCTCACATAACAGATCCCGAGAAGCGAGCGAAGTTTCATGAGGATCTGCAGCGCTTCGAAGAGAGAGCGCGTGCGCAAAACATGAGTCCGGAAGAGCAAGCCAAGTTCTATCATCAAGTCTCACGACTTCTGGAAGCGCAAGACAACCCAGATAACGACAAACTTCCAAAAGAAAAAGACCGAGCCAAACTCGCAGAGCAGATCATGTCGCATGCAGCCAACCCGGCTCAAATCGATCAAGGCAATCACGGAAGCTGTGGAGTCGCGGCAATGGAATCACAAATGTACACGAAGAGCCCGTCAGAGGCGGCCAAAATCGTGGCGGACGTTGCCACCACAGGAAGTTTCACAGGAGCTGACGGCAAAAAGGTGACGCCTGATTCGAGTCTGATTCCAGCCGATGCACAAGCGAGAAAAGACGAAAAGAAAGACGGTGAAAGGGATTACGCAAGCCAGATCTTCCAAGATTCAGCCATCTCTGTTGTATATGGAAGCTACAAGCGTGTCGAGCCAGACCCCAACAAAAGGCCACCGGACAACGGCGACCGACATCAACCTCGAGGCAGTCTACAGACTGCTGAAGGAACTCCAGGTTTGACACCGGATGAACTCAGACGGATCAATGAAAAGATTGCCGGAGACAGAAACGTCATCCCGATTCTCGAAGGAAACAATGTCAACGAAGGCGATGGGCAGGTACACGTTAATAGCGAAGCAGAATTAAAATCCAAGCTTCAAGAGCTCAAAGAACAAGGGAGATTACCAGCCATCATCTTAGTAAACAGCAATCACGAACCGTTCCTCACAGACTCAGGCAAAGGTGCGGGTGCACCAAAGGCGGGGTCAGAAGGTCTGCACTACGTTACTATCACCGACTATGACCCCAAGACTGGTGCCATCAAACTGGACAACCAATGGGGCAAGGACTCGGACCATACGTCGGTGACTACTCAAGAACTGTTCCTCGCCACTAAAAAAGGTGAGATGACTCCCGAATCTGTGAAGGACCTTCAAAAGGTTGTTGACGAAAACAGAAAGAATCACACTCAAAATGCCATGCTCGAGTTAGAGTTGGCGCGTGCCAAACACAATTTAGGATTGTACAAAAACGAAGCAGAGTACGAAGCCGAACTTACTAAGATCATGGTTGATGCAAGAATAAGATGGAAAGCCGCAGAAGATAATGGAACGTTTAGTAAGGACGAAAAAGATCGCGTAGATACTGCTTGGGCCAACCTTACTAACGAACTACCAGAAGATGGGCAGACTCGCGTGGAGCGAGATGCGTACAAGCGTTCACCAACATTAAAAATGGAGGAACATCCTAGTTGAGTATATCGGTCACACCATCGACATCAATCGTTGCACCGGCAGAACCAAGCGTTTCTCTGACAGCGACTAGATTAGTCACCGTCGAAACGCCTGCATCATTCACGGCGCCATCGTCGACCAACGTCACCATTGAGAATCATGGACAAATTCGCTCGATGTCCTTTCCTGAAGGATGGGTGATGAAGGAGTCACCATCGTTCGAATTCCAATCAATGCCGACTAAATCGTGGGTGGAAGTGTGCGCACAGCAAGACGAACGGGCTAGCGTTTGTTTTTACTATCGAGGCGCACCTGAGTCGACCGCTGTCGGTTTAGCTTTCAAAGCCATTCTTAGTCAACCACCGCACTCCCTCTTTCCCAAAGAACTCAAGGCATTATCTACGGTGCTAAGAGGAAAAGATGATCCCGCCGCCTTTTCGATCATTACAGCGCGAACCTTCGACTACAACGAAAAGCGAGTGCTCATCATAGAAGGCAGAACGGTAAAAACTCAGGAAGACATATACGCTTTGATAGTCGACGCAGAAGGGACCGGCCGCATTATTCAAGAAATCTATTACCAAGCCCCAAAGGAAATCTATCTAAAATACTTGAGGGATGCGCGAGCGGCACTTAAGTCAATCAAGTGGAAAAGAAGGATGAGCGCCGGGTCGTAGTCGGATTTGATTTCTTCGTGCTCTAACGACGAATCAACGAATCAATAGCGAACCGATCTTTTTCCTCTAAGTTCAGGAGAAGGCCCCGGCTTTGATGCCCATGCGTGAAATCTCATGCCTCCAATGGCAAAAAAGGAAGCGCAAATCAACGTCACACCAGACCAAAACAATGTCTCTCCTCCTCGAAATCGATCGGGATCAGTCACTGATTGTTGCGGATCTTTTGGATTGTACTTCACCGTCACTGGTGGATAAGCCTTCTCTGCTTGCTTATTGAACTCTTTTTCGATCGCCTCGAGATCAACCTCTCCACGGGAGTTGTACCTGACTGGAGCCGACAGGAGATCGACGCTCGAGATTGCCTTTTTCTGTTCTTCAATCGCGTCAGCCGGAAGATCTCGCATCACGGATACACGTACCGGCGTAAAGCACGGCGGAAGTTGGTGCTCCTTTTCGTATTGCTTACCTTCGACCTCATAACGGTACTGGATGTATGGACGACATATGAGAACTTTGGCCAATCCAATGATTCCACCCAATCCGACGCTCATGCCATCGGAGGTCTTCACCAGTTTTCCGGGGACCATCGTCCAGCTGGATGACGCCTTTATGTCACTGGAAAACTGAAAAGACAGGGCGACGAGGTATATGCCGTAAAACATGATAATCACAGACACAGGATAAACCAGCCACATTTAAAGGCATCCTCCGGTATGTATTGGTTCCTTACCACTGGCTAACACCGATAAATCACTTCCGGTGCAACAAATAATAAGTCTATGTATTCTCAGACTACCGATAACTCTTCACGGTCAGTCTTACCCTTGCGCGAAGACCGATACATCAACGTTCCAAAGGCACCACCGAGTGGTCCTAAAAGCAAGATGACGCTAGCTGGTCCCATCAACCGCGTGTAGTTCAAGAAAACATTTTCATAACCGCTAAACTGATTTTCGGCCATCATTACTAACCCGATGACCGCGTACACTACAAGACCAATCAAAAATGGAACAACCGCAGTAAGACCGAGAGCAGAAGCTGTCTTAAACGAATCGACGCGATGCAGAGCCGTAGTCATAGCGGCCGCTGAAAATGGCACCAAAAAACACGTCAACAAAGTCAACTCGAAATTTGCAACAAACCAAGTTGGATAAATGAAGAGGAAACCATAGAGACATCCCAAAGCGCTCGCTGAGAAGAAATGTTTGAAGCCGCCGCGATCGAGCGATGCGGAGACGCTCTTTCCAAACAAGTACATAGGCAAAGCGAAAATCAGCCCGCCACCAAAAACAAGCCTTGCATAACTCATCGACATCGGCCATGCGTCGCTGTGATAGGTGACAAAGGCAATAGCTAGGTAACAAGCTATCAGCACCAATGCAAAGGGCGTTTTCACCTGATTGCGAGCCATTCCCAGAAAATACGACAGGAAAACGGGAATCATCAGAAACAGTGCTACTGGATGGTTGTACCAGCTGAAAAATCCAGAACTCCAGAGAGAAGTAAACGTGGAAAATTCCAAAATAGAGTTTTGAAAGTGGTTCCACGCATGTATTGTCTGCGCACAAGAGATTCCACCAAAACAAGCCAGCGCAAGCGTCATGGTCGTCACGAAAAGCTTGACTGTGTTTGATGGTGCGATAGAAGATTGGCCCGCAACATGACTTTGTGACAAGAGTCCGGTTGCTTCTTCACTATCGGCGCACGCGGGCAACCACTGTTCTTCAGTAGCGTATGGATCGGCGACAATCTTCCAGGAAGTCTTTGTCCGGAGCATACTAGACCATACTCAGCAACTGGCACACCCGCCAAAAGTAACAAGCAGATTAGTCGAATCGAGTTTAAAAGACACTGGGAATTTCCCTGGGAAGGGACAGGTCAGCTCCGACAAATGCTAACTTCATTATGCCCCAAGCGACTTGGGTATGCTCAAATTTCTTCTACTGGCGAAATTTTGCCGAAAAATTGGCTTCCACGGGGAGCGAACCGCCGCACTAGGCTTTCGTGCGCTTTAAGAAATCCTTGAGTGCGGCCTGCTTTTGTTGAGACCGCAGAGTATCATCAGCCGCCACCGGTGCCGGCTTAATACCGTGAGTCCAACCGGAAACCACCGAGTTCGACTTGATTAGCGGCTTCAGCACGGCATATGAAAGTGTGATTGTGGGCGCACCTTCTGAATACGGTGCGACCTGATATGGGTCGAAGTAGAAAGTCAAACCCTTTTTGTCGAAGGTGAACGTATCGAAGTTTTTAGCGAACGGTCCGGTGCCGGACTCCACCATTCCTTTGTCGCCGCCTTTGAGTTGTTTGTACAACTCGATTTGCGCGAGATCCGAAAGAATCTTGTAGTCGACCGGGCCACCAAGAACGTTATCCAGACTCAATTCTTTGTACGGCTGCAATCTGAAGTTGAGAGATTTGGTGTAGGAGTTTCCGTGGGCACCACCGGTAAAACTCGAGTAATCGACGGTCAAGCTGATGAAATCGGGGCCTGAGTAACTGGTATGACCTTCTGCGCTGTAGGTGAAGCTGTCTTCTTGAACCTTCTGTTCGCTGGTCATTTTCTTTATCTCGTCATCGACAGCATTTCTGATTGCAGTGTTGGCGCGAGAAACATAAAGCGATGGATCTCCGGAAAAGCGTGGAACCTTTATGCTCACCTTGGCTGCGCCGATGGTTGAATTCGTTTCTTTCTTAGACTCGGACAAACCGACACGTCTAAACTCTTTTTTGACGGCCCAACTTTTGGTGTCTTCTGCAAAAGCGGCATTGCCAGCCGCTGCCAATAGTCCCAATGTTCCTAACAAGCCTAATGAAAGTGCTACCTGATTCACCAATGTCGCTTTCATTTAATCGATTGCTCCTGAGTTGAGGATAGAAATAGTTGAGCTCTTAGTCTTTGAGAAACTCGAATTCGTACTCTTGCTTCGGTTCTTCCGGTTGATCTGACTTGACCGGCTGAACCATTTCCAGTGTATACATCAAGTAGCTGGCCATGCTCATGATGCGAGCGGTCTGCTGAATGCTAAGGGGTGCATTGGGCGGCAGATTTTTGTAGCGCCCCATGAAACCAGCCAGCAAATCAGCGATTCCGGCGTTGTCCTGGGCAGTGTTTTCCTTATCATAGAGCGGTCCTTGCTCTTCAGGATCGGGCGAAAACGCCTTCCTGACCAGCTCAACGCCAGAGGCATTGATGCTTCCGGCCAAGAGCAAGTTGATTGAATCTTCCACTTCTTTGATTGCAAGCGCCACCGCTTGCCCATATTGAGCTAGTTCGAACGGTCGCCAAGTCGCATGATAAATCTTTGGATGGAACTGCGCGGCAATGAAGTCACCGGTGGGAGGCTCAGGAATCACCGGCAGCATGTTCTGGAAGCCGAAAAGGCGTTGAATTCGGGCGTTAACGATATGTGGAAACTCGTCACGATCGCGCTCCAAATCGTCAAACTTGAGACTGGGTTCGAAGTAAACGTTGGATGCGAAATACAGCGCAACGGTTTCCGATGAGAAACACTCTTTGAGCGTATTGCATGTTTCCAAAACCCAATCCCAATTGAGGCGCTTGAGAAGATCCATCTCTTCGCGCGTGGCTGCTGTGCGCCCGATAAGCTCATTGCCTTTGACAATTCGCGCTTCAATAGCACGTTGCACTCTTTCTCTTGGTATGGCAAGAGTGAGTCCTAGTGCTGGAACTGCAGGAAGCTGATGCATTTTTCACACCTCAATTGTTAACATCGGCGACAGAAAGTGGCGTTTCCGAAAGCCGGAAATTGCGTTTCCAAAACCTGTCAATTGTAACACTGAAGCCATTTTGGCTAGGTCAACCGGCTGTCATGTGCGAAAATAGGGTCGCCATGAGCTCCAAAGGACAAAAGTAGTGACACCGCAAAAACTCCAGTCTCCCTCCGACTTCCTTACGGATTTCGATCAGCACTTGTTTTCAGAAGGAACGCACAGCCGCGTTTATGAAAAACTAGGCTCTCATGTAGTTTCTTACGACGGCAAGAAAGGAACCCAATTTGCCGTCTGGGCGCCAAATGCAACTGCAGTGTCCGTGATTGGAGACTTCAACAAGTGGGACGCATCGAAAAACAAAATGGAAACCGTCGGTGCCACTGGAATCTGGACTTGTTTCATCCCCGAACTCGGCAATGGAACCCTTTATAAGTATTACGTTCAATCCGTGACCGGACACAAGGCTGAAAAGACCGATCCTTGCTCCTTTGCATGCGAGACCCGCCCCAAGACTGCATCAATAGTTTGGGACATTTCAGACTATAAATGGAACGATGAAAACTGGGCGAAGGAACGGGAAAAGAAAAACTCTCTCAACGCGCCGGTTTCCATTTATGAAGTGCATTTGGGATCTTGGATGCGGGTTCCGGAAGAGGAAGATCGTTTTCTCACTTATCGCGAGCTTGCCGACAAGCTGGT
This sequence comes from uncultured Candidatus Obscuribacterales bacterium, assembly GCA_964503045.1. GTDB lineage: Bacteria > Cyanobacteriota > Vampirovibrionia > Obscuribacterales > Obscuribacteraceae > CAYZJR01. The sequence goes on along the minus strand of CAZCZI010000025.1, from coordinate 26,990 downwards.
CAAGTATGTAACCGACATGGGCTACACGCATGTAGAAATCATGCCCATCTCCGAGCACCCGCTCGACGCCTCATGGGGCTATCAAACCACCGGTTACTTCGCCGTCACGAGCCGGTTCGGGACTCCGCAAGACTTCATGTTTCTCGTCGACAAACTGCATCAAGCAGGTATTGGCGTAATCCTGGATTGGGTTCCCGCCCATTTTCCGAAAGACGGTCACGCGCTGGGAATCTTCGACGGAACACACCTTTACGAACACGCAGATCCTCGTCTCGGCGAGCATCAGGAGTGGGGAACATACACCTTCAATTATGGAAGATATGAAGTTTCAAACTTCCTGTTAAGTAATGCGATGTTCTGGTTTGACAAGTATCACATCGATGGATTGCGCGTCGACGCAGTTGCTTCCATGATTTACCTGGACTACGCTCGCAAAGATGGCGAGTGGCTTCCCAACCAATATGGCGGTCGCGAAAACATCGGCGCCCTCGAATTTTTGAGAAAGTTAAACGAACGAGTTTACGTCGACTATCCCTACGCAATGATGGTTGCCGAGGAATCGACGGCATGGCCGCTGGTCACCCGACCGCCGTATGTGGGCGGACTTGGCTTCGGACTGAAGTGGGACATGGGTTGGATGAACGATACTCTCCAATACATGCACCTCGACCCAGTTCACAGAAAGTTTCATCACGACAAACTGACGTTCCGCGGCTTGTATGCCTTCTCCGAAAACTTTGTCTTGCCACTCTCGCACGATGAAGTCGTGCACGGCAAGGGATCGCTTCTCGACAAAATGCCAGGCGACCACTGGCAAAAATTCGCCAATCTCCGCTTGCTCTTAGGCTATCAATACACTCAACCGGGCAAGAAACTGATGTTCATGGGCGGCGAATTCGGTCACTGGATTGAATGGAACTTCGCCAACAGCCTCGACTGGCATCTTCTGGAATTCGCGACACATCAAGGCATTCAAAAGTGGTCGCGAGATCTCAACCACCTCTACAAGAACGAGGGCGCTCTTTACGAATTCGACTGCAATCCAGCCGGCTTTGAATGGGTGGACTGCCAGGACAACGAACAAAGCATTCTTGCTTATCTACGCAAGGGGAAATATTTCAGAGACTCGATTCTGGTGGTGCTCAACTTCACACCTGTGCCGCGCTGGGACTATCGAATCGGAGTACCTCTGGGCGGGTACTGGAAGGAACTCTTAAACAGCGACGCAACCGAATACGGTGGCAGCGGCATCGGCAACTACGGAGGCGTTTGGTCGGACAACCACTGGCACCACGGACGCGAACACTCGATTTCAATCAAGATTCCGCCTTTGTCAGTGATGATGTTCAAACTATCTGAACAGCAGTAGCCGTCGGCGCTGGTCCCGCACTGGTCCTCGCTTCGCGTAATTCAGTCAGCGCTAATCGTGCTCTTCATAGTCAGCTTCTCGGAAGTCGCTGAAGTTGAGGCGGCCGTCATGGACGTCCACAACCACTTCTCCGTTGTAACGAGAAAACTTGTCGTGATCGATGCGAGCGGACATGTCGCCGATCGCGTACTCGTTGCAGGCTGAATAAAAACCTTCGCAGACGGGTTTGCCCTTGCGGCGCTGAAATTTGAACACTCCGTGAAGAGGTACTTTTCCTTTATAAGTAATGGTTGCCGTTGCAAGAGTAGCCAGTTCGTCTTGAATTTTCACTTTGCTTACTTTGTTGATTCGACAGGTAAGCGCCTTTGACTTATACACACCATTTGTGAGCTTGATTGGCTCAGTAATGCCGTCTTCATTATTCAACCTATCTTCGGTCGGCACAAATACAGTCAGGTTCGTGATCTGCTGAGGCTCAATCGGAACCTTACTTGGATTATCATCCCGTTCCGGAAAGTTATCATAATTCGTCGGTCTAAAGGCAAGCGGACCATTTTTCACATCGAAGAAGAGCTTGTTATCAGCGATTCTAAGATTGACCACTTGCCCCTTGTTAAACGGATGCCCTATAGAACAATGCCGATTCCCGATCACCTTTCCTTTTACTCGCTCGAACAAGATGAACGAAGTCCACCACTGAGTACCACCTGTATTCCACATCAAATACGCAGCTCCCATCTGTTTGCCGTTCATGATGCCGGATGTGGGACTTCCCAAGTCACCCTCCTCACATCCATGCATCGAATTTTTCAACGATTCATCTTCGATTTTGTATTTGCCGTCTTTCATTTGCTGCGAAGAATCCGGATTACTGAAAAGAGCCGGAATAACACAGACACAATTCAGCATCTCTTTGGTCGTAATCGGTCTTCCAACCGCCGTTGACGCCGTTTGCCCAATCGCCTTTCTAACCGGCTGCCCATGAGTGTTACCACTCGCTCGATTTGCAGCACTCCTGGCGGTACCTTTTACAGAAGGTGGTTTTGCATCTTCTTTCGGCTGTGCGTTTGCTGCTTCTTCCGTTTTGGCGTATGCCGCGTATGCAACTGCAGCAACCAATCCAAATCCACCAAGGGCTCCACTAATCTTTTTTAGACTGCGACGATTCATCTTATAGCTCCTATCGGACCGCTTTCGACGATACGTTTCCAATTGGCCGAATTAGTCGCAAATTCGCTATTGTGATCTCAACGTTAACCTGACACTTACAAACCCAGTAGAGAAACGTCGTGACTTGTGTCAAGTTCGGCATCTTGCTTGTTTCTACTGATTCGCTTTGGCTGGTCATCAGCTTCAAAGATGACTGAGTTTTCGTCGAACGGAACCCCAATACAATCTGAAAGCAATTTTCTGATCATCTTGAGAGGATCGGGTTCATTGAATCTATAGTTGAATTCTGCAAGGAACAGCTGAAAGTTGCGCGGACAAAAGTGATGATAAGTCCCAAGAAAAAACCGCTCGAGATGAGCGACCGCACAAGCCACGAGCGCAGCGATTACTGGATCTTCGGAGGACAGCATTGGTAAGTTTTGAATATCTTCAATGCACATTGGGTCTTGAAAAATCACCTTGCGCACATTATTTGGCTCTTCTTGTATGAAAATCGCAACCTTTATGTTGCGAGCACCCTTCGACCCGTTCAAGAGTCTGATCTTGTAGAACAGGGCATTGGCAAATCGTTTCTGATTGGCGGTCTCCATTACTATTCTCAATTTCCGAAGTATATTGCGTGCTGTCTTAAGGTGAACAAAAATGAGCTTGCTTAGGGCCTCTGCGGAGATACCAGTTTGACTTTTTGACACATAAAAGATGGCCATGAACCATTTGGTGATCAAGGTTGGCGAGTTGTGAAAAACGGTGCCCGACGTCAGCGAACATTGATAGCGACAGCGCGCACTCGCACATTCAAAAAGACGGTCATGCCTTTCACTGTAGTATTTGGTACCGCTACATTTCGGACAAATGTATCCTGTTGGCCAGCGAATTGCTTCGATTAATTCAAAGCAGCGCTGCTTATCCTCGAATCGACCGAGAAAATCGAAAACAGGATTTTCTAGCCCATAAGGATGATGCTCGAACATGGCCGACCTCCTTATTAGATGCAAGGGGTTGAAAGGTGTTTTGGTTCGCAATTTTGAGATGCTACTTTTTAATACGCTCGAGACATGCAAAAAGTTCAACCGATTTTTGGGGAAAATTTCTTTTCCCCAATTTTTGGAGTTCGTGCTGATCTATTTTTTTTCACTCTGGGTTCCGGAAACGGTTGTCCCCGTGCGCAAAAGCACCTCGCAAGAAAGCCTGTGCTGCAAGCACTTCCAGCACCGGAAACGACGCACGGGGCTAACCTGCTCCGGAACTCGCTAAAACCTGGGCTCCGGAAACGGTTGTCCCCGTGCGCAAAAGCACCTCGCAAGAAAGCTTGTGCCGCAAGCACTTCCAGCACCGGAAACGATGCACGGGGCTAACCTGCTCCGGAAAGCTTGGAGAAAAAATTGAGGAACCATCAACCGTCAAAATAATCACTTTGCAACGGCGCGCCGCCACAACTAACCGAAAGTTTTGTTATCTAATTGGAATAGCGCAATACTGCGGCCCAACAGATTGAAAGTGCTTTGCAGCGGCCAGCAACTGGTGCTGAGGCTTCCGCCAGTTTCGATTAAGAGTTTCCACGTCTTCTGCTCTAGATCGAGAATGGGACCTCTCCAGCTCTTTGACTTCTTACTGGGCGGCAATGAGAAAAGATGATCTTCCCAGTGCATATTGCACAGCATCATCAAGGTGTCGCCAACAATTTTATGACCATGTTCATCAAGTTCATCGATGTTATTGCCGACAAAAACAACACCAAAATATCGTCTTTCTGAATCGAGCCAATCGGCATTGGACATTTCTGTTCCATCTGGGTTGAGCCATATCAAATCGCGATAGTACTGAGCACCTTTGTCTGCGATTTTTCCTTTGAAAAATTTGCGTCTCTGAAACACTGGTTGAGACTGACGAATGGCCGTTAGTCGTTGCACAAAAGACAAAAACGCTTCTTCCTCAGGTTCCAATTCCCAATTGGTCCAGCTGAGTTCATTGTCCTGGCAGTACGCATTGTTGTTTCCTTTTTGCGTGCGACCGACCTCATCGCCGCCGCTTATCATTGGCACTCCGAGAGAAAACATCAGTATCGCCATGAAGTTACGACGTTGGCGCAGGCGAAGCTCCTTGATCTTAGGATCATCGGTTTCGCCTTCTACACCGCAGTTCCAACTTGAGTTGTGGCTTTCGCCGTCTCTGTTGTTCTCGAGATTGGCCATGTTGTGTTTGGTGTTGTAACTGACCAAATCGACCATGGTGAATCCGTCATGACAGCAAACGAAATTGATGCTGGCGTGCGGGCTGCGACCGGTGTGTTCGTAGAGATCGCTGCTTCCCGTCAATCTTGTCGCCATTCGGCCGACTAATCCTTGATCTCCTTTGACGAAGCTACGGACGGTGTCTCGATATTGTCCGTTCCATTCCGTCCAGAGAATGGGGAAGTTTCCGACTTGGTAGCCACCTTGTCCGAGATCCCATGGTTCTGCAATCAGTTTGACTTGGGAGATGATTGGGTCTTGCTGAATGACGTCGAAGAATGCAGAGAGTTTGTCGACGTCATACAATTCACGAGCGAGTGCGCTGGCAAGATCAAATCTAAATCCATCGACTCTCATCTCCTGCACCCAATAGCGCAGGCTGTCCATAATCATCTGAAGCACATGCGGATGCGTGAGGTTGAGAGTGTTTCCGCAACCCGTGTAGTCCATATAGAACCTGGGTTTCTTAGCCATCGGCCGATAGTAAGAAGTGTTGTCGATACCTCTGAAACATATTGTCGGACCAAGCTCGTTGCCTTCAGCTGTGTGATTGTACACCACATCTAGTATCACTTCGATTCCTGCCGCGTGAAGTGCACGCACCATCATTTTGAATTCACGCACTTGATCGGTGGCCCCGCGATAGTGGGTGTATCTCAGTTCGGGAGCGAAGAATCCAAGAGTGTTGTAACCCCAGTAATTTGTCAATCCTGCTTCTATCAAGTTGTCATTGTCGAGTCGTTGATGAATCGGCATCAACTCCAGGGCCGTCACTCCAAGTTTTTTTAAATGTCTGATGATTGGCTCTGATGCGACCGCCGCATACGTTCCTCTTATCTCCGGATCAATATCCGGATGAAGAGCGGTCAGCCCTTTTGGATGCGCCTCGTAAATGATTGTTTTGTGCCAAGGAGTATCGGGTCGCTTGTCATCACCCCAAGTAAATGATGGATCGACAACAGCACACAAAGGTGCATAGGGAGCGCTGTCTCGGTCGTCGAAACTGAGATCTTCATTTTTGTGGCCGACCTGATAACCGAATAAACTGTCGTGCCATGTGCCTTCTCTGACGATCGCCTTTGCATACGGGTCGACCAAGATCTTGTTTGGATTGAAACGCAGCCCGTCTTCAGGATCGTATTCGCCGTAGACTCGATAGCCGTAAACCTGCCCTGGGCGCATATCCTTGAGGTAGACGTGCCAAGTGTAGTTGTTGTATTCCGGCATCTCGATGCGCTCTGACTCGAACTTCGCATCTGCCGAGTCGAACAAACATAGTTCTACTTTGGAAGCGTTTTCGGAAAACAAAGCAAAGTTTACGCCAAGCCCATCCCAGGTAGCTCCGAGGGGATACGGCTTACCAGGCAGAACGCGCATAGTGTTCAAACACCCTTTTATGATTACGACGAATCAAGGGTACCAATTCAAAGACGAATTTAAAAGTCGAGCAACCTATCTATGGTCGCCCTCTGCGCAACCAGCAACTTAGCAACTCACCGGATTTTGGGACGCTTGATCATTGGCAAGACACCGGCCAAGTACACCCCAAGTGCAGCAAATGCCACCACTTTCAATGAAGACGGGTCAATGGCGGGAACCTGCAGCTCCCTGAGTAACCCCCAAATGCAGACCGTCATAAACGCCGCCATTGGACCCATCAGTTTTGAGGCACTCAAATGCCTCTCGTTAGCCTCACGGCTGTGCACCACAAGTGGAACAACCGCCAGACTAGCCGCCGTCATCAATCCTGCTACCGACATAAGTTGTGCATCGCGCACGCTAAGCAAAAACGCCAATGGAATCAAGACCGAAAAGGCAGCGGCTGTGGCAATGGCGCCCGCCCAAAGGTCTGACATTCTTCGACGCTTCAGAAGGTGGGGTTGTGAAACCATGACTGTTTCCCTTTAGACGCTGGGTCTCCATATCGTTGCAATACAGTGTGAGAATCTTGTGAAAGTACACAAGACCTCAAAACATGTTGCTCAGGTTCCCTAAACTTCGCTATGCGCCAGCAACGCAAGATATACAAAGTATTCGGAGTCGGGTCCACAATTCATTCTCCTCTCAACAGATGAGAATGTCTGCTAAGCAATGCGATAAACGTTATGGGGTTTCCCCAACAGCTTTTGGCTCCAGTCGACATACATCCCCCACCTAAGGGAGCGGCGTCCACCCACCAATTTTTGAGTTGAGTTGATTGAGTTGATAGATGCTATCATCGCACTCGCCGAGGTCGCGCATCGCGACATGTAAACATTCGGGTATTCAGGCGGAATCAACTTATGGACCAATTGCAGCGTCCCGGACAAACCGACGTAGTGTTGCTCTCAGACGAAGACAGAGTCACGCAAGTAGTTGTCGCGGCTGTTGAAAATCTGTGGGAAGCAGTGAATGAACTGACCAGACTTCAGCGCACGCAGAAAGATCACTACTTTGCAACAATATTCGGGTCAGCCAGGATTCAGACAGGAAGCCCGGCATACCAACAAATTAAGGACCTGGCCGCACAGTTGACCGGCATGGGTTGCGGCATCATTACAGGCGGCGGGCCTGGTCTGATGCAGGCGGCTAACGAAGGTGCGGCAGAAGCAGGCAGCCTCGCCGATAAGTCCGTCGGTATACGCATCGACCTTCCATTCGAAACCTCGGCCAATCCCTTTGTTGGGCGCGCCTACACGCATAAGACGTTCTTTTCCAGACTTCATCACTTCGTAATCGTGTCCGACGTATTCATCGTGGTGCCAGGCGGCATCGGCACTTTGTTGGAGCTATCAATGGTTTGGCAGCTTCTTCAAGTGCGAAAGCTTTACGACACACCGTTGATCTTGCTTGGAGATATGTGGTCCGAGCTGATTTCCTGGGCCGAAAAATACATGCTTCAAGATGATTGCCCCCTGGCACAGGCTCGCGATTTCGAGATTCCAACCTGCGTCAAGACCACCGAGGAGGCCATTCAAATCGTCAAAGCCCACCGCGAACGCTGGCTGCAAACACATTCCAAAGCCTCGAAAAAACCGTCCATTTAGTAGGCGTTTTTGTAGACTCAAGATGAAATTGCTCTCCAAAGCCTCAAATCAGGCTTGTGGCACCTGGTATGCTTGTTTGAAACTGGACTATCGTGTAATCATTCCTACTAGATATTAGCTTTTGGGTTTAGATATAGCTTTCGGACATAATGAGCACTGATCACAAGCACACCATCTCACTTTCTCCTCAAGTACGGCTGACGAAAGGATGCAAGAGAGTTTTAGAGGTTCTGGAACAGTCAGAGACCTTGTCGAGTGCCCAGGACATCCATGGAAAAATGCGCATCGGCAATGAAAAGGCTCCTGGACTCACTACAGTTTACAGATCGCTCGAATTGCTTGTCAGCCAAGGTCTTGTGCAAGCAGTCGACCTCGGCGACGGCGAACGCCGCTACGAGCTAGTAAAACCAGGCGAACACCATCACCACCTCGTTTGTGAGAACTGCCGCACCAGTGTTCACCTCGATCAATGCGTGGTGGAAGAGCTGGAAGCATCAATTAAATCAAAGTACGGGTTTCAGGTCCGAGGGCACGTCCTGGAAATCTTCGGCGTCTGTTCTCAATGCCATGCACACGGCAGATAGTTTTTAAAATCCAGCCTTAGTTATCCCCTTGTTATTCGTTGGAGATACTGTAAATGTATCTCTAATTGATGGACAGAGTCGTCGCAATCAAGGTTCTTTTGCCGCACTTGGCGCAAAACACGAGATGCATCAGACGATTTCAGCAAGAGGCAATCGCAGCCGCCCGCCTCAATCACGAAAACATTTGCAGAATCTTGGAGTTCAAATCGCCGGAAGAAACTTCACCATATTTGGTGATGGATTTTCTCGACGGCATACCGCTTTCGGCAATTCTTTCCAGTGCAACTATGCCAATTGAACGAATAATCAACATCTCGTGTCAGATCGCTTCTGCACTAAAACACGCACATTCAAGCGGCATCTTGCACCGCGACCTGAAGCCCGGCAACATCGTTGTTCTAAACACACAAGACGGTGACCTCGTCAAAATCGTAGACTTCGGAATCGCCAGACTTCTCTCCGACAATCCTGACCATCGCCTTACTCGCAAAGGCGACATCGTCGGAAGTCCAGTCTACATGAGCCCAGAACAATGCAGAGCAGAAGACGTAGATCAATGCAGCGACATGTACTCATTCGGCTGTGTCATGTACGAAATAATCGCCGGTCACCCTCCCCTTCGAGGCGCAACGTCGCTCAAAACGATTCAGAAACACAATAACGAACTTCCCAAAAGTCCAGCTGCACAAAGGAAAGGCTGCCCTAAACAGTTAGAACAAATCGTCATGCGTTGCCTAGCAAACCTCCCTTAACCTCATCACAAACCGAACCACGAGATAGCGCGCATGCCTACACAAAGCTGAAAGAGCATCGCTCTAAAATGATAACGCTGTACATAATTACAGCGGTGGCACTTGCATTGGCAGCAGTTTTGGTGATTTCCAAGCATATTGACGAAGACAGCCTGCTCGCCTCGGCAATAGCATGCTTCTGCGAACATTCAAGCAGCGCTTTCCAAGCAAGAATATATTGATTGCCAGAATCATGGAAATCGAAACAATATCCCCCAGGAGGCTCGAAGGTTGATCGAATGTTGCTTAGCACTGTGTGATTGCTTTCTCTATCAGGACGATCGCATGAATGCTTCACGAGCTCTGAAAGAAGCACATAAAGTTGCCAATGCACATCCAATTCAATTGGGAAACATACAGGAGACACTTACCAAGTACGACATCAAGATGGCGCAAAGCTCTGAGAATATGCAAAGTTATCAGCAGCAATAGCTCCCGGCTCAACTAGTGCCGTCTTTAAGTTCGCTTACGCACCACTCCTGGTGACAACAAGGAAAGCTGTTTACATTACTTTGTTTGCGAATTCTCATCATTGATTTTTCGAAGGCTCGAAAAGCCAGTCGTAGTGCGCAACTGTGTCTGCTATCAAGAAATTCATTGCTATATCAGAAGATCCAGCAGACGGAGAATCAACCCAAAAGCCTTGCGAGACGGTCGATTCAAGCGATTGTGTAGCTCACATTAAGATACAAAATTATATACAGAACCTCTAGAAGCACTATGCATGGGCATTGTTACAAACACTACACATGCAATATACCTGACAGCGGGCTCTTAACCGGTCCTTAAACACAGATGACGTCTAATGAGGACAAGTTCAGGACACGGAGAATCTTATGCAATACATTTTGTTCTACCTTGTTGTGACGAGCTTGATTACAGCTTTACTCTTCGGAGTCATGCACGATGAGATGACATCAGTAGTAGAAGCGGTTTTCGAAGTACTTCGCAAGGTTACATTCAATCGCTTTTTCTAGACTCGTTACCGAGTCACGTACTGCAGAAAGACGGTACACACAAAAAAGGTTTTTTTCCCAGGGGGCAAGATGCGGGCGCGGCAACGCGCCCGTTGCCATTTCTTGCATTCTTTACGAGTTCTCGAAATACATGCGATTTGTATAGATGCCTCCACCAGTGGTGAACTCGAGTTCATCAATGAGATCCGAAAAAAATCCAAACCGTTCCATCCAATGCAAATGCAACTTTACTTAGTTTGCCTGTGTACAAAGTTCTCAATGCTATAAAACCTTTGCATAGAACCGGAAAGCACGGACCATGCAAACGCATATGCAAAAGACTTTAGATTGCCTTGTCCGTTACAATGACTTTGGAATGGAACAGGGCAAACACTGGAGCGATAGTGATGGGCGAAGACTTACTTGGCGTGTACGGTTCGGGAATCGTTATCACGATTGCCACCGTAGTTCTGTCTGTAGGCGGTCTGGTCTTGGCCAGGCGCTTTATGAGCATCGAAAGCCTGCGCTCTTGCCATGACGTCGCCAGCGCCCTCCTTTCAGTCGTCGGTACAATGTATGCAGTTCTTCTCGGACTCGTCGTCGTCGATGCAATGAGCCGCTTTCAACAAGGCATGGCAATCACCGAACAAGAAGCAAACTCTCTGGCTGATGTTTTCCTTCTTGCAGAATCGTTCCCCAAAGAAAAAAGGGAGAAGATTCAGAACCTGTGCCACACCTATGCCACTTTGGTTGTTGAGACCGAGTGGAAAGAAATGGATTGTCAAAGAATTTGCGGCAACGCAAGAAAAACTGCAATTGCATTGATGAAAGCGGTTGAAGATTTTGAGCCGAGTACTGAGCGCGAAAAGGCCATCTTTCCGATTGCAGTTTCAGAGGTTTGCGAGGTTTGGGACAACCGCCGCGCACGCACTAACATGTCCAGCCATGGCATTCCTGCAGTCGAATGGATCGTATTGGTGATAGGCGGCGTAATCACAGTTGCGTTTTCATATTTCTTTGGTCTCGAAAGCGCGAAAGCACAAATTGGAATGACATCCATGGTGGCGACTGTCATCGCCCTAAACATGTATCTGGTAGTTCTGTTCGGCTATCCGTTTTCGGGCGCCTTAAAGGTGAATCCTGAGGCCTTTCTATTAGACAAAAAGATATTCGACGATCAGCTCGGCTTCTCGCCCGGAAGCAATCCCGCTACTACTTCGACCAATTGATCGCGTTAGCGATAGTCAATCAACTTAATAGGAGTCCAGCGATGCACGGCGCCAGCCAGTGCGCGCTGCACATCGGAAATCATGTCTCTCCAAAGCATCCAACTTTCCATGCGACGCAGCTTGGCAATAGACTGCTTGCGATTCTCTGCCCCTGTTTGCAGTTCTGTCTTGGTGAAATGTCTGGAAGCCTTGCGTCCTGCCAGCGTTTGATCTTTCATCAGTGCGGCATAGCCCTTGGCCAGACTGGCATCATATGTTTGCTTGGCGCGAGTTTCTCCGCGCTGCTTCTCGATTTGCACTTCCACTACTGAAATGCGACGTGCAAGAGATTGTTCTGGGTCGGTGGGTCGAAGACTTGATCTTAAAGCCATTTGCACCCCTGATATGTCAAACGGATATACATTGATACCGTGTTCTGACTTCGAAAGTTTCAAAGCCCGGCGCAATTATCTATGAGAATCCACTTTGAGACAAGGCTGTCAAACCGCATATACAGTGGGTTACAAAGATGTACCTTTTGCGTATCGCCCCGATAAAAGGAACCATGGGAGCTTTAGGGTTTTCCCCGTTTCAATTAATCCCATGATGTTGACAATTTCATGTATTAGCGTCTCATGACAATCTTCCTCCAACCCGGTGAGACCCAGGTTGTCAAAAAGAACTTACTTGTCAAAGGTTTGGCTCACAACCCAACCAAACCCAAACCAAAAAGGATTTTTTTGAAAATGAATGATTCTATAAACGAATGGTCGACATCAAACGGTGGTCTCGCCAAGGAAGCATGGGTGAGACGATTGACCCAGTCGGCATATGTAGGAAATTTGGAAGGAACAAACGAACGCTCTGGGTGGGGACTTTTAGACTCGGCACGCTCAGCAATTCGAAACGGTAAGTTAGAGTTGGCGAGAGTTCTTTTAGAACGCCTGGTGGCACGCTACCGAGACTCCTGGAAAAATCCGGTGACGCGAGCGATCGTGTTAAACGAGCTTGCCTTTGTCGTCTTCGAGCAAGGCGACACAGCCAGAGCTGAGCGGCTCTACATCAAAACTCACAAGATTTGGATCGCACTGTCTCCGCTCGCTTGCGCGCAAGATGAACGCCGACTCCATGCATATGCACTTTTCCTTCACGACTACAAACTCTTCCTCAAGCGATGCCACAACCGCTCACGCGATGCGCAGAGCCTGCAAGACAGGTTGGAAGTTGTAGGAATTGTTTTTTCCTCCGGTTCGATTCTTGCTCATATCGCCGATGCAAACGCGATGAGAGGCAAATTCAGAGAAGCACAACTCGGTTATGAACAAGCCTACAGACGTGCCACCATTGCCCAAGACTACCAGCTGAAGGCAACCCTGACTGAACGACTCAAACTATCCATGAAACGAGCCAGTGAAAGAGGTGTTGTTGAGTTCGAACAACTTGTTGAAACGATATCGAATCACGATGGCGGCCTCAAGCAAACACTGCTGCCGTCGCGCCACACTTTGGAAGATTTCTCACCAGAAGGAACTGAGATTCTCTGGAAAAGTTACATGGACACCGCAAAACATTGCGCCCAACAAGGAAGACTCACTGAAGCCGAAGCTTACTTCCGCAAGGCACTCAATCAGCCGAACCTTGAAGGTCAAAAAGCAACAAGAGTCGCAAACACTCTGGTCGAGATGGCGTTGTTTTACGCACAGCATCCAGGTAAATCCTTGGAGGCAGAAGACAGCTTCAAACGTGCTTTGGAAATTGCAGAAAGCAACTCGGACAAAGCGCTGATCGCCGCAATACGTGCACACTTAGCCAAGTTCTATCGCGACTACGGACTAGCGTTCGAATCGCAACGGCTAGGCAGTCAAACCAACGCATCGATAACTCCACCACTCAGTCAATCGTCTTCCGGCAAACACATGAGGCTGCCTCAGATTCCCGACCAGCACTAAACAATCAGTCAACCACCCAAAAGTGTGAAAATCGTCGCTATGGCCTTATGCGATGCGGGCTTCTGCCTTATAATTGAAATGTCTCGTGATGGAACCTCTGAATACTTTAGTCTGCTCGACACTCTCGCCGACGTAGGAAAACACGCGTTCTTTGCTTGGCGATGATTGTGATCGATCTGTGGTGGATGTTTTGAACTAAAAGCGGCGGATGTTTGAAATGCCTGAAGAACTAACCCGACACCGAAGCCTTGTGCCATTTTCGCGCGATCACGAAGTGGCGTTGTTTCACGCCAAGCTGTTCATCCAATCGGGTGAAACGACACTGAAAGAAAAGAGTGTTTTGGTAAGAGCATTTCTGGCTGATTGGAACAGCACGATTTCCAAGAATTTCGATGATGAAGAAAGCCTGCTCGTTCCACTGACACAAAACCGGCAGGACAAAATCAAGCTTCAACAAGATCACAAAGATCTCAAGCAACTCGTTTCGTTTCTTGTCAAAGACACGATCAGCGCCAATCACATGCAAGAGTTGTTAATCAAGCTTGGACATTCACTCGATCAACACATAAGATGGGAAGAACATCATTTCTATCCATCCATCGAATCCTCATTGAGCCCTCAGCAGCTGGAAACCCTCGGTACAAAAACCCGGGAAATCGAAACTACCCGAAAACGCACGAACACGCGATGACCAGCGAGACATCTCAGCAACCAGAACTGCTCAAGTCCGAACGCGCGCGTTACAGCCGCCACTTGCTTCTGCCCGAGGTCGGCGAAGAAGGGCAGCGCAAGTTGAAAGCAGCGAAAGTGCTCTTGGTTGGCGCAGGTGGTTTGGGATCGCCGGCTGCTTTATATTTGGCAGCGGCAGGGGTGGGAACGATTGGTATCATCGACGGTGATACGGTCGATGTCACAAACTTGCAAAGACAGATTTTGTACTCAACCAGAGACGTCGGTGAGAAGAAAGCAGTTACTGCCACAAAGGCGCTTGAGAAGCTGAATCCAGAGATATCCTTTGTTGCTTACGCAGAACGTCTTACCGAACATAACGCGTTGCAAATCATCGGCAACTTCGACATAGTAGTCGATGGTACAGACAATTTCGGAACTCGCTATCTCGTGAACGACGCTTGCTATTTCAAAAGCAAACCGAACGTTTATGGCTCAATCTTCAGGTTCGAGGGGCAGGCAAGTGTGTTCTGCGCTCCCTACGGACCATGTTATCGTTGTTTGTTTCCCGATCCTCCTGCACCAGATGCGGTGCCCAACTGTGCCGAGGCCGGTGTGCTTGGAGTACTCGCCGGCGTGATCGGAACCATTCAAGCGACAGAAGCGATCAAGCTCGCTTTAGGCCTCGGCAACTCGCTTGCGGGGCATCTCCTGATATACGATGCAATCGGCATGGAATTCGCCAAGCTCAAAATTCGCAGACGCGACGACTGCCCGCTTTGTGGAAAGAAACCGTCCATCAAAGACTTGAAAGAAGCGTCGGTCGTTTGTGCGGCAGGTTCTGGGTCAGGGACGCCCCTAGAAATCGAACCGAAAGAGCTAGCAAAGTTAATTGCCTCATCAAACCCACCCACCGTTTTGGATGTCCGCACTCCCGAAGAGTTCACTATTTGCCACCTCGATAACGCAATCCTCATTCCCCTTTCGGAGCTCGAAGCACGCTCGAGCGAGCTTTCGAAAGATCATGAACTCATCGTCTATTGCCGCTCCGGCAACCGAAGCCGCCGCGCCATCGAGCTACTTAGAGAACTGGGATTCTCCAAGATGACCAACCTTACAGGCGGAATCACCGCTTGGTCCGACCAGGTCGACACTTCGATGCCCAAGTATTGATTGGAAAACATAATTTCTCAGTTTAAATCTTGACAAATCATTGAAAAATAAGAGTGGAAACCATTATCATTTTCATTAGGATATCGAAGATTGAACACGTAGTCTCGGTTGAAAATGAAGCACAAAGCGCCACTCACGACAATTTTAGGCTCTCTATTCAGCCTCCTTCTGGTCGCCGCCCCAAGCTGGGCGGGTCCTTCATTTAGCTTAGGGGTACAAGAGTCCTCCAACTGGGTGCAAGCCGAACCTATCGTCTGCCCAAAACCTGAGATTCCGTCAGAACTCCACGAGCAGTGCCATAAATCTTGCTGCATCGCCCGCTTCACCATTTTGGAAGACGGAAAGCATAAAGTTAAATTGCTGGCATCCTCTGGCGTTCCAGAAGTTGACGAAATTGCCCTCTCCACACTGAAGCGCTGGAAGTTCAAGCCGGCAACCATGAACGGCAAAGCTGTCGAATCCAGCCGAAAAATCAGAGTCGAATTCGAAGTCGAATAACTGAGTTCAAAAGACTGGCGTTCAATTGTGCACCGAGCTCTTCATCCAAATTGAGCTTCATGCTGTTTGGATTCGGCGTGGTTTCTACAGAAGTGATTCGCATTGCAGTAATGCAGCACCTTCTCAAACTTGTTTTATTTGGCTAAATTTGCCAATTGCACCCGACAAGTACTCGAATGGGCAACATGTAGCGCGTTCCTTGAAATGGACTACCGAGATTGGTCGGGACACGCTGATTGAGTATGTTTTCAATTCTCACATCAAAAGAGCGGGGAACAGTTTTTTTGTTTTCGAAACGTTTGGGAGTGTTGTAGCCCAATGAGAGTCCCGCAAGAGTAATAGGTGAAGTGCGCGATGGGTGTGGTCCAAACAGCGTTGGATCAAGCCCGTTTTGAAGCCCAGTCATCACCTGCAAATCACTTAACAGCCACCAACCTCGTTTCGCTCGATATCCGAGTCCTCCCGACAATTGATATCGTCGATCGTGATCCGGGTAGTTGCGCAAAATTGGTTCTACCGATTGTTCATAAACACCACCGGTGGAGCCACGGAATCCTCTCAAGAAAGCAACTTGAAACGTATTTGAAAGAAAGCCGTTAAATCCGCATCCATCCTTGGCCGGCTTGAGATCGATTCTTGTCTCGACACCATATGATTCAAGTCCATTTAGAGAAAGTCGATTGTACACAGGCGTGTTTGCCAACACGCCGGAATCGCCAAAATTCTTCAGTCGCTTGTAGTACAAGTTCGTGCGGGTCACAAATCGTGGCCCGACTTGCTGCTCCAGGCTACAATCAACAAGTTCACCTCGGGTAGCGCGCAAAGGTTTGAGGGTTCCGTTGAAGATTCCTCCAAGTGCACCTTCAGCTACGTTTGGCGGAGTTGAAAACACATCGACGGGCGGCGGCGTGAAGAGCTGAGAAAACGATCCTCGTAGCACCGTATTGCGCGTCAACACAAAGGAGCCTCCGACGCGCGCACTCACTTGTGCATCTGTCACGGAGTGACGTTTGAATGGTTCCAAAAAGAATGGTTGAACATCCGGAATCGTGGCGATTGCCTGCGCTACCGGCAATGTGTTTCCGAAAACACCATGATAGACATCGAAACGTACGCCCGCATCAAGCGTCATTCGCTTAAGAATTCCAGTTGTCGGCCGCCAAGTATCTTGAAAGAACGCACTTTGAAGAAAGCGAAAACCGCGATATCTTCCCATGCTTTCTGTAAACTGCGGCCCGCCTGGAAGCCCGGTAAACGGGCTAATGATTGCACCATAAGGCAACGGGTCCGGATTGATCTGCCCAGCGTTAGTCTGTGCATCGAGCAACACTTGATCGGAGGCCTGTCTTGCAGATTGTTGAGCAGCGGCAACGTCCCCTGAAGCTCCAATTTCTTGATCGAAAGCTGCTTGAGCTGCTGCAGCCGCCGCCTCCTGCGCGTCTGAAAAAATGCCGCTTATTTGACCCTGTGCATCTCGTTGTGCATTTATCGTCGCGACCAAGTTCGCATTGTAAAACAGCGCACCGAGCCTGGTGCTGACCGGTCGCACCTCAGAGAGAAACCCTGCCTTTAAGTTATGCGTTTCAAAAAGACGCTTGGTGATATCACCTTGAGCACCAAATACATAGTTATTGCGCGTTGCCCTCGCAGAGACTGAGTTTACGGCGCCGCCTTCGCCATTGATAATCGGGCTGGGGTCAAAGGCATTGTTGCTGCGAAACTTCTCGTTGTAGAAAGCATTTATCAGGTGCAGTCGACCTTCCTCAAAAAACTTTTCGAACTTTCTTCTATAGGTTGCAATCAAAAAGATTTCCTGGTCGAACTGCCGCTGTCTAACACCCGCCCCATATGAAGACCTAGAGGTCGGAACCTGCATCCAACTCTCGTTGATCCCAGCGGTCAGGCGAAACAGATCTTTATCTGTCGCGTGGTATTCAAGTTTGGTAAGTGTATTTATGTTGGCTCGACTATTTCGAATATAGTTCTTCACCGGAGGCGAAAGTCCAAGCCGCGTGCCAATAAACTGCCCTGAAGACTCGATGCGCAGGCGGTTCCACCTGCTGTGCACATTCTGGCTGAATGCACCACTGGTGTAATAGTATAGGTTGCCTGCAAGTGGTCCACCAATTTGCTGACCAACCGTAAGCACAGGTTTCGCCTGAATCGGAAGTGACTTCATGCGCACGACCGCACCTAGCGGACCACCACCATCACTGGCTTGATAGCCGCCAATATCAACGCTTACGGACTGCAACGAACGAGGAGTCGCAAACTGCGTTTGCTGCAATACACCTGCAGATTCCGGAAGCACTACACCATCAACTTCATAATTGATCGCATTGTGTTCGCCGCGCACAATCATATTGCCAAAGCTGTCGTTGATGACGCCCGGAGTGCTTTCTATAAGGTTGCGCAAGTCATTGCCGGACCTGTACTGCTGCAAAAATGTCTTGTCGAGATTTGTCGTGCTTCCAATTTTCTCAGGGTGAATAAGTGTTCTCTTTCCGGTGATGCGCAGCACATCAACCGGCTCGATATCTTCCATTCCGAGGTTTAGGACTTTCTGCTCACCGGAAGCAACAGTGAACTCACGCGTCTCGGAGAGCATTTCCTTATGGGAAAAGGTGATGCTCCACTCGCCGGGTTCCAAATCCTTTATAAGGTATGTGCCATCAGACGCAGTTTCTGCATGATGCCGCTTGTGCTCTTCGCCTTTCTTCTCAAGAACGATGCGCACTTCACCAATATTTCTCTCTTTTGAAAGGTCTGTGATTCTTCCGGAGAGATTCGCCGTTCCCGCCGCCGGTTTTGGAACCGATGGCAGTGGTTGCGGAGCCGACTGCGGCTGTGCCAGCTGCGGAGATGGAGATGGCTGACCTAACGGCTGAGTAGGCCGTTCCGTCGGCGCTTGAGGCGAAGCGCCTTGAGTGTTTGCATCCTGCGACGTTGCATTACTTTGTGGAGTCGGGTTGTCTTGTGCACTACATGCGGTGACCGCCAGGGCAAACACGGTTAGAGTAGTAAAGATGAATCTACAGAGGAAAGACTTTGACGCCATATATAGGACTCCGCTGACGGGTGTTCATCCTGAACTTCTTGGCCGGAAATGTAAATGGAAATCGTTTTCATTCCCATTGCCCGCTTTCTTGGCTACTCCTCCGAAATCGCGTGCGTTGGGTTTCGGAAAATTGTTCCTGGGTGCTCAAAACGCGATCGCCGAAAGACCGGCCAGTTAAACGTTTCGAGTTCCGGACCGGCCGCACGGGGGAACTATTTTCCGGAAAGTGAAACAACAAAAAGAGAAACCCTCCATTGGTCGATTTGGAGTAGCATTGTCAAGCCGAATAAAAACGAAACTTCCCACAACGAGGTGGAAATGAAATCCGGTGACGACCAAAAGCATCGAACTCTGGCAGCCGAGTTCCTCAAGACTCAAAGATTTGCCGTAGTTGCCACCATCTTTGACGGCGAACCACAAGCAGCGACTGTTGCGTTTTCTGCACGATATGACTTTGAAATTATTTTTGGAACCTATTACACAACTCGCAAATACAGAAATCTAAAACAGAATCCAAAAGTTGCAGTCGTTGTCGGATGGGATGAAAGCGTTACGGTTCAGATGGAAGGATCGGCCGAAGAGCTGCACGGAGAGCTGCTTGAAGAGTGTAAGCGGATTCACGTCGAGAAGAATCCCTCATCGGCAGTGTACGCAAATATGGAAGAAAATCGATACTTCAAAGTTCAACCAAATTGGGTTCGCTACACAGATATCTCAGCGCTTCCCGAATTCGTTGTTGAGATCAAGGTGTGACCAGACACAACTGATCCGTCTCAATGATTCAATCCAAACAGTCGATCGTGTTGCGTTGGAACATGACGGCCCATGCTATGCCAGTGCCTTGTTCATAACTCCACGAACCTCATTGTTCTGCAGTCGATAATAGGATTCCTAGCGCATACCTTGCTCGCCAGAACGCGTAAACATCGGCGGGGTCTGCTGAAAGGTGCCGGCGGATGGATTCGCCGCTGCAAACGCTGCTGCCGTGCGAAGCATGCCATCTTCTAATTTTCGATCGATATCGCTGCGCCGTTTCCAATCACCCAAATATGTTTGGCTCTTCAACAGCGACACAACCGAGAAAAGAGCTTTAGATGCAGTAATTTCCTTGCCATCCAAATCAATCATAGTTACGTCCTTACGCCCAATACCGTCAGGAGGAACCACCTCGAGCTCCATCGGACGATGATCCCAAATACTAAACTCTTCTGCGACTCCGATGCGTCTGTATTTGCTCTTGTAGTTGAACTTCAATGAGTGCCCGCGACAACACAAGATGCGCAGAAAACCGTTTGTGGACATGAGGTAAAACTGGCTCTGAGCCGGGGCCGTAACCAATCCCATTGAAGTCTCGATTTTGATATCACGCGGTGGACAAAACAACATTCGTCCATGCGTTAGACTCAGCGTTTGATCGCGTTCTGTAAGTTCGCACGCAATGTTATGACCAATAACCAGCATTGGTCGACTAGACCCCTTAGCCACACATTGAGCAAGCGGGCTGGTATCCGGCGGCAGGCTCTGCCCCGACGACAAAGTGGCAGACTGCCCGGTGGTGGTATTGATAGTTATAGTTCCATTATTTGCAATTTGATTTGCAGTAATCGCAGCAGTCGACTGATCAAGTTTTACCGTGACAGAAGAGTTGGCAGGAACAGTCATGCTCACGACATCCATCACCACATTTAGTGGCTTGCTCTTTGCTGTTACTGTAACCACACCACGATCGACGCGGTAGGCGTCACCTTTGACTTCAACGACAGAACCGGCTTGTCCTGTAATTCTCGCTTGGTCTGACGCTCCCAAGAGACTGTCGTCGTTGGTAAGAAAGAAATATGTATCGAATATCTCGTCGCTGTCTGCAGCTTCCACTCGAATATTAGAAGAGCAGATCACCGCCAAGCAAAGTAGAACAAGAAGCCTAATCATTTCCAAAAAGCCAACCCAATCAAATCAAATACCGCCTAGAACAGGCTCTAGTATGGCATGCCAATAGCAAAATCAGCACATATCTCCGCTGCAGTTTATACTTCCACAAAGAATTCTTCTACCCAATTTCCTCACAAGTTCCCCACGCTGCGCAGGTAGGGTGATATCTATGCCTCAGCCTCGAAAGTACGGAAGTGTTCTTGGGACTTCTGAATTTAGCAGCCGGGTACATCTATGAAATCCAGGAGTTTTTATGACGGAACAAAAGAAAAGAACGCCAGCCAACAAATCTTTGGATAAATCCAAGACCAGAAAGTCATTGCTTAAAGCCAAAGAGTTGAAAAATACTCAGTCTATGCAAAGCACGACGGGTGGTGTCGGCGGTGGCGCTGCCGCCGCAAAAGCTGGCTCGTACTACTGCAGCAACAATACGGTCTGCGATCACTAGTCACGACGCTTCGAGACTCTCGAGAAAACCGAATCTGTTAGCCGCCACTCAGCGCGCAGATTATGTGCACGACATCCGTATCTGCCAGTGCAACATCGATAGTGTTCACTTCTTGCGAGTTGACGAAAAGCTTGATGTGCCGCCGAATGCCATCTTGTTCGTCGATCATGCGAAAGCGAATTCCGGGATACTTCGAATCGAGTTCCTGCAGCAACAGTCGAAGCGAGTCTCCACTCGCCTCGACTGTTCGCTGCTTATTCGTATACGACTGCAGCGGGCTGGGGACGTGAACTATCATTACCCGACGCCTCTGATGCGCACACTGTAGATTTCGGGCAAGTGCCTTACAACACACTTCCAAGATTTGCCTTCATTGAAGCTAGCCCAAAGTTCACCACCTGTGGTGCCGAGATAGAGACCCAGCGGATCTTGTTGGTCGGTGCACATTGCTTGACGCTTGACAGTGAAATATGCGTGACTCTTAGGGAAGCCCCTATCCTGGCGCTTCCATGACTCTCCACCATCGTTGGTCATGTAGACCGCGGGTCTTCCATCCGGACTGGTTCGAGGCCACACCTCTGTTCCATCCATAGGAAACACCCACGCCGTATCAGGATCTTTCGGATCCACCACGATTGGGAATCCGATATCTCTTATGTCTCGCGGCATGTTATCGCCGATTCTTGTCCATTCGTCGGATGGTCGATCTATGCGATAGATTCCGCAGTGATTTTGGTGATAGAGGCGATCGGGGTCGGCAGGATGCATCACTATGCAGTGCGGGTCATGCCCGTAATCTGCCTCAGCCGGCAGAAAGTCTGCAGCAACACCTTTGTTCAACGGCTTCCAGCTGCCACCACCATCGGTGCTCTCAAAAATTCCGCCGACGGAAATTCCAAAATACAAATGCTTTTTGTCTCTGGGATCGACAATGATTGAGTGCAAGAATTGACCATCAGGTGTTGGTCCAACCCCCGTCCAATCGGAGTATTTGGGGTTTTCGTTAAATCCGTCGACTCCAACCCAACTCTCGCCTCTGTCTACCGAGCGAAAGAGTCCCGCCGGCGAAGTTCCCAAATACCAAGAGCCGTCCTCGCTTTTATGTCCTGTCGTCAGCCAGAAAGTTCTGTCGACCGCTCGTCCCTTCTCTCCTTCGGCAACTTTGGCAAAAGCCGGAGGTGATGCGGCTTCCTTCCATGTCTTGCCGTTATCAGTCGAGCGAAACACAGTCGGTCCCAAGTGTCCCGTCTTCGCCGCCATCAACATGTCGGTGTCATTGCGCTCATCACCGGCGAAATGATTGATGACGTGTCCCAAAAATATTGGATCAGAAAGGTCCCATGTCATTCTGTCGTCCGTGCTCTTTAGTATGAATGCGCCTTTGCGGGTTCCAATCAGCACTTCCACTCGTTTTCTTCTAGCCATTCGACGATCTCCGAACAAGCTCTTCCATGTATGAGTTCGCATCCACAAGCCGTCGCGTGATTTCGATATCTAATCTCGGCATCAAAGGCACGCTCAGACTAGCTTATGCGCTTGCCTTCATCTTTGCCGTTATTGTTGTGCTTGAAGTAGGCGGCGCATGTGCCCTCAGATGATACCATCGTGGCGCCCACTGGATTATTAGGGTTGCAAGAACGCCCGAACAGTGGACAATCGAACGGTTTGGCGCGCCCGGTCATGATTTCGCTGCTTATACAAGCCCCGTTATGAGATGATTCTCGCGTGACAAGTTCACCGAAATCAAATCTTGTCTCCGCGTCATAATGCCGGTACTCGTTATTAAATCGATATCCGCCGCGACTGACAAGCCCGACACCACGCCATTCCTTATCGCAAAGTTCGAACACTTCATGAATCAGCGCCTGAGCTTCCTGGTTTCCACTTCTAGTGACGGCGCGATCGTATTGATTATCAACCGTTCCCTTCTCAGCTTCCAACAGCAAAACGCAACGCCTGATCGAATGCATCAAATCAAGGGGTTCAAGCCCAGTAATTACAATAGGAACCTTGTGCCTTTTCGAGATCGCCTCGTAATCCTTAGTGCCCGTAACACTGCAAATGATGCCGGAGCTAAGAAATCCATTCACAGAATTGTCAGCTTTAGCCAACACCGTGCTGCAAAAAGGTGCAACAGATCCATACCAAGACAAAACCGAAAAATTCTCGATGCCATAACGTTTAGCCTGCCAGATGCACATCGCAACCATCTGAATTGCCGGTTCAAAACCAACTGAGAAATACACGACCTTGCGGTCTGGATTGGACTGACAGATGTTCCAACAATCAAGCGGCGTATACGCCACGCGCACATCGGCGCCGGCTGCTTTTGCATCGAGCAAGTCGCCGCTCGAACCGGGAATGCGCAACAACTCATTTGGGGCACATAAGATTACCTTGGGGTCACGGGCGATGGCACATGCTTTATCGATTTGGGCAACCGGAGTGACGCAGGTCGCACAACTCGGACCATGCACAATTTTGACACTCTCAGGCAAGAGCTCCGGAAAGCGACAGCCGAGATAGTGCTCTGTCAACTCGGAGCTCATCTCCATAATCGTCCACGGGCGCGTCACTTTCGAAGCCAGCTGTGAGGCGACCTTGCGGAGTTCTTCTGACTGTCGATTGTCACTTGACGCTACGTTCAAAGCGCTACCTGCTCAAGCAGAGTTGAGAGTTGAAACCGAAAAAGACGGAACACGGTCTGACGACCTAATACCCATCCCAACTCAAATCCAGGCTCCCGCACAAGGGGGAGTCTCCCAAAACCCTGGCTCAGACCGGCAAGACGGCTCTTAATGATCCGCAACAGTTTGGATTTCGGAAGCCGCAGCCTCAGCCGCGGGTTTCTTGGTGGAACTTATAAATGCGGCTACATAAACGGCAATAGCCAGATAGTAGAGCCAGCGGTAGCCAAAATACATCGCGTTGTACTCGACAAAACCGCCGAGCATCGCTCCAAGCAAATTAGAATACATGGCGCGCGGCAGAGAGTCACAGTTTTTCAACTCACCGGAGAAGACAAATCCCGAGAAGAACAGGGGCAAAGTAACAACCAACGTTGAGACTAGCCTCTCTGTCGCTGCGTCCTGGAAGTACGGACGCCAGATACTAAATGCGATACCACCACCTAGAGCTGCAATCAGCAAAATATAACTGAGATTTTTCGGTAGTGGACCATTTTTGATGACCAAATAATTGGCACAAAACGCCAGGAACAATATCGAAGCGATGACGGCGGCATTGACTATCCATGTGCTTCCAAAGACCAAGCATAATTCTGTGATTCCTTTAGTTTCGATGAGCATGAACCCTGCTCCGAGAAAGAAGAATTGCCACGAGATTTTCCTTTCTTCGGTAGAGACGCTCGATCTAAGAACGTAAGTAGAAATCGCCATTAAAATGGCAAGTACAACGGCATAAAAGTATGGATACGTTCTCTTAAACAAGAAAAGGAACGGCCAATCATCTGTGGCAATGTCCGAATTCGCATCGAGCACGAACCCCAACTCCGCACTAGCCTGAGGGTTTTCGAATGCTTCGGAAAATTCCTTGAACCTCACAGGAGTGGTCGGCTTCTGCACACCTTCGCCGACAAGAAACATAAACCCACTGTCCCAAACGGTTTCATATGCCAGTGGTTTCTTGCCGTAAACATCCGTCAACATCGAATAGACTTTCGGACCAACTTGCTTAGCCATGCATACAGTCATTGCTATCTCGCCGCCGGGGCGAAGTTTCGCCTTCGCTTCGCGAAACGCTTCCATTGTCCAAACATAGCTGTCCACACGCATGCCCGCCGAGTTGCCGCCCATGACCGCGCTCGAATCGAGCAAACCATATACGATGACATCGTAAGTGTTGGCGCTGCGCTTGATATACGATCTCGCATCGTCGGCAATCACAGTTACTCTCGGGTCTGCGTAGGGATTTTCGGGATGAAGCTCTTTGCCGATTGAAATAATTGCAGGGTCAATTTCAACTGCATCGACATGCTTTGCGCCGTTTCTCAGTGCCGCCGCCACATCGTTTCCCGTTCCACTTCCCACTACCAAAACCGAGTCTGGTTGCGGCTTGCATTTGTAAGGCAAGTCATAATAGTCTGCCATCGGCTTTAAATTATCTTTGCGCGAGAGATTGGCAGGGCTCAAGTCGAGCATGGATTGAAACCAGGTATTGCAAGCAAAAAGACGCCTGTCATCACGATCTATGATGAGCGATAGAATCTGATACGGTGAATAAGTATCGATACGAAATGGGTGAGTCGGCAAAGAGAGCAAAGCCAATGCCACCACTGCCAGGGCTGAGCTGACCGTCGCCGCCTTCGATAATATGCGACCAATCAAAGCAATAAACATAATTGAGAACAAGCCAAACCAAATGACCGGAGTCGTCCAGCAGGCCGACATCAACGTAAAGAGTGCAATTCCTGCGAAACTTCCAACCAAGTTCCAACTATATGCCTGAAGGTTGGGAAGTCGCCCCATAAGCCGCGCCGCAACTTGTCCTAGAGGAATGAAACAGACCACGTTTAGTGTGAACGCCAGTCCCAAAAGCCCATACGCCAAAAGAAAATCAGCAAACTGCTTGGAGGTCATCAAGCCCATGTAGAAGCCGATGTCGGCACCTTCGAATGAAGGATAGTAAATCAGGTAATTCAAGTCGGATACGCGCACCAAAACAGTCAGAACAATCAGCTGCGCAGCCATCAAACCTAGCGAAACAGGCATCAACTGAGGAGCCCTCTTGCCTGTCGCGTAGCCGATTCCGAGTCCCAAAAAACAGGACAGGAGACTTACATTTTTGAAGTGTGCAAATAGTTGAAACAGCGATGAGTGAATGCGAATTATCATCAACTCGCCAAACAAACCCATCGCACACGCAACAACGAGAGCAATCAACAGTTTCTTTTCACTTAAACTGTCGATGCGTGCATTATAGGCTTCTAGTTCTGCCAGCACAGGCGGTATCCACCGGCTGCGCTTGGTCCAGCCCCACCAGGCGGCGCCAAGCATGGCAAGCATGATGTAGGTCACCCAGTCAGCGCCACTTTGATCGATTCGCGGAACAAGTCCAAGAATCGCCAGAATCGCGCATCCCGAGATTGCGTAGAAAAAGGGAGCCAGTCGTGCCGACACATTGCTTATCAGGTCGGCTTTGTTAGGATCGTCGCTCATTTATCAGTCGCCGCCACCACTACATGATCGATTAGACGTACCTATAGCTTTCCACAGTGTCTAGTCGCCAAAACGGCGTTTTTAGTTATTGGGCAATGTCAGCTGTTTCGCGCCTTCCTGAATTCTTCTCCAGCCGTCTCTATCGGTCATCATCAAGATCTTGTCGCCGACGCTCAGGGTGTTACTTGGAGGAGGGTTCCAATCCAATTCACCGCCTGGCTTTTCTTGCAAAAGTATCGTCACTTCGTATTGATGTCGCACTTCGTCAACCGTTTGACCAACCAAAGTTGTGTTCGCCTCAATGGTCATCTGCACCGCATTGATCGTTTGACCGCCAAACTCAAATGAATCAAGAATGTTTTCACTGATTGCAGCCTGAGCAAACAATCTGCTCGATCTGGCAGAAGAACTGTACGCACGATCGATTAACAAGTTTTTCTCAATTTTCTTTGCCAGCTTTTGATCGAACATTCTCATCACGACTCGAATCGCTGGGTTGACCTCCCTGGCTGTTAGAACTGCTTCGAGGTTTGCGAGATCATTGTCGGTTACTGCAATGATTGCTTTGGCATAACGTACTCTCGCCTCTTCCAACAATGTTGTGTCACGTGCATCACCAGTCAAAACCGGCACATCCATGCCGGTAATCTCGTGGATGAACCTTGCCGCTGGGTCGGACTCGATTACAATCACATCCTCTGAAAAACTGCGAAGATGTTGCACAACTCTGACCCCGACATTGCCCAAACCGCAG
>CAZCZI010000024.1:5592-94245 GCA_964503045.1 uncultured Candidatus Obscuribacterales bacterium | reverse complement strand
GCTGCGACATGCAAGAATATAAACGCCCCAGGCATCGTAAGTTCGTGTGGAATTTCGAAATGAGTGCTGTAAGCCAAATCGAGAATTCGTTGAAAGCAGGTCAACGAGTAAGCCGGCAAGACGCCGAGTGGTTGTACAAGAACGCCACGGATGAAGAGCTCAAGCGGCTCGCAAACATCGTGCGCGACCGTTACCACGAGCCTGGCGTATCGACATATTTACTCATGCGCATCGTCAACTACACAAATGTGTGCGTTGCCAAATGTGATTATTGCTCGTTCTACAGATTGCCGCGATCACCTGAAGGTTATGTGCGCACCAAGGAATGGGTGTTCGAAAGAATCGACGAACTGCTTGCTGTAGGCGGCGATCTCTTTGGTTTTAACGGTGGTTTCAATCCACAGTTAAAACTCGACTATTACACTGATCTTTTTGGTTCCATCAGAAAACGTTATGGAGACTCGATTGAGTTCTATGCGCTGACGATTGTAGAGCTCCTGTACATCGCCAGATTGTGCAAGATGAGTGTGAAAGACACGCTTTCCGAGCTGAAAAAGGCAGGGGTAAGGTGGATCACCGGCGGTGGTGCCGAGATCCTCGCAGACTCGTTTAGGCTTCGTCACAGCCCGCTTAAATACACGGTCGCCGAGTACATGGATACACAGCGTCAGATTGTTGAAGCCGGGCTCAACACTACAGCTACAATGGTCATTGGTTTTGACGAGAGTCTTGATGAGCGGCTCGATCACCTCGATACCGTGCGGCAGTTTCAAGACGATACGAATGGCGGCTTGTTCAGCTTCTTGTGCTGGACATACAAACCCTACAACAACGAATTGGGTGGCGAGGAGATAAGCAAAGAAGAGTATTTGCGTCATCTCGCGCTGTGCCGAATTTATCTCGATAACGTCAAACACATTCGCACATCGGTGTTGACGCAAAACGCAAATGCTTTGACAGGTTTGGCTTATGGTGCCGATGATTTCGACATTCCGTGGGAAGATGAGGTTACGCAGAAAGCCGGCGCCGTAGTTGAACAGGATATCGACAGGGTTTTAGGCTATGCACACGCTCAGGGGTTTGAAACCCGCTATCGGCGCGTCGCGAAGAGCCCGATGAATTTGGTTGAGTCGCCGGCTTAATTCGGTTACGTGAGTTCGACCAGAGTGCTACCATGCTCTTGTGGAGACCGTTTTTTGTTGTCGGCTTTGTCAAACCAGCTTTGAATGACTGCCACTCAGGTAATCGCCGATCGCTATGAAATTTTGTCAGAACTAGGTTCTGGCGGTTTTGCCATTGTCTATAAGGTGCGCGACCGCATGCTCAACAAGGAGTTTGCGCTAAAAATGCTCAAGAATGAGTATGCAAGCGGCGAACAGTTGATGCGTTTTCAACAAGAGGCGAAATTAGTCAGCAAGCTCAACCATCCGAGCATCTCGACGGTGTTTCATTGTGGGCTCACAGATGATAATCAGCCGTTTTTGATCATGGAGTTTCACGACGGCAAGACGCTTCTGGAAATTATCGAAAGTGGTGGGCCAATCGATGTTGCAACGGCAATCGATATGTTCATTCAGATGTGTGACGGCATGGCGTACAGCCACGATCAGTCGATCATTCATCGCGACCTGAAGACGGCGAATATGATGATTGTTTCTGACGGCGGTAAAGCAAATCGCGTCAAGATTTTGGATTTCGGATTGGGCAAGATGACGTCGTCATCAGCCGGTGTGCTTACTCGCCCCGGCATGGCGCTGGGAAGTCCCGCGTACATGAGTCCCGAACATGCGCATGGCAAGCAGCTTGACGAGCGCTCGGACATTTATTCACTCGGCTGCATCATGTTTGAAGTTCTCACCGGAGTGACTCCGATCAGGGGTCACAGTCAGGTTGATACCATCATCAAACAAATCAGTCAGTCGGCACCGTCGCTGTCTTCTTCTGCAAAAGGCAAGGTGAAGGAGTTTCCGGAGCAGTTGGAAAAGATAGTAGCGAAGGCTTTGGATAAAGAACCGGCCAAGCGCTTTCAATCTATGCGGGAACTGCGTGAAGCTCTTGCAGCGGTTGATTTGAATGCAAAAAAGGAAATGCCGACCGTGGCTCCCGGTGCATTGGCTAAGCCTGCAGTTGTAGCGATTGCAGCGCTGGTGCTGGGTTTAACAGGGTGGGGAACATATGTGGCATTCTTTGCGCCGGTTGAGGTGGAGAAGCCGACTGCCGTTTCAACACCGGTGCCAAAAAAGAAGGCAAAAGACCGCGACAAAAGCATAGTTTATGAGATTGTAGGCAAGCTGGGACCCGAGGATGATACTGAATCTAGTGGCGCTGCCGGAGATGTCGCCGTGCATGGAGGCGGTGCCGCAGTGCATGAAGGCGGTGCTGGTGATACTGCAAGTGGTGGCGCCCGGAGTGCCTCGAAGCTGGGCGAGACTCGTGACCTGGCACCGAGCGTCCGCTCAGGCAGCAGCAACAACCCTATTGAGAGTGCCGTGGATTCTGGTCTGTTTTGGGACAAAGTCATGTCTGACGACTGGCAGGAATGGCGGTGGGAAGGAGGCATCGTATGGATGAAGAAGTTTGGCGTCTCGGAAGAAGAGTTGATCAAAGCATCGAAAGATCCGAAGTATCGCTACATCAGTCTCTATTCGGAAAAGAGCCTTTCACTCAAAGGTCTAAAAGCTGTTTGTGATTCACCTTACGTCAGAGGGATTGGTCTGGGAAACATCGATATCAGTCCCAAGATGATAGAACTCGTAGGCACGGCGCACAATCTCGAATGGCTGTATCTGGACCGAAATTTGACCCTCAAGGACAAAGATTTGAAACCGTTGACGCAGCTCAAGAAATTGGTGTTTTTGAGTTTGGCGAGAAACGCAATAACGGATGAAGCGCTGATTTACATCGGTCAGATTCCTTCATTGAGGTGGTTAAAGCTTGAAGGGCAGCCAAAAGTGACAGGAACTGGTCTTAAATATTTGGCACATTCGAAAAAACTCGAGGCGGTGTTTCTTGCCGAGACATATCTCAAAGACGATGGATGGAAGGCGCTGTCTCATCTGAAGTCACTCAAAGGTTTGTCGGCAGACAGAACCAATCTCAATGACAGGCGGCTTGAACTGTTAAAGGCGATGCCTTTGCAACAGCTGGATGTGTCAAACACCGACATTACGGAGCGCAGCTTACAAACCCTAGGTGCAATGAAGTTGAAGTTGCTGCACATCTGGAGATGCAGGTTCATTTCCGAAAAGGCGTTGGATCAATTTCAGAAAGACAATCCGAAATGCCAGGTGGAACGGCAGGGCTGGTCGAAGTGGCGGAATAATCCGCTGTTGCCGGATCAAAACGCGAAGGCGACCGCCAAGGCGGATTCAACCAGTCCGCCGGCTTCAGAATCACCGGCTGCGAAGGCGCCGGTTGCAAGAGCCCCGGCCGCTGTTACCGGCGCGAAATCGATTGCTGCATCGGCTCCAACCGAGGCAAGTGGCTCGACCAAAATCGAAACGCCAGAGCCGCGACATGATCGGCAGGGCGCGCCGGAATTGTTCTAGGTTGTGCTGGAAATAATGTTCGGACATCGTGTTGCATGATCATGTGCTGCGAGATCACGAAATACGAATCCCCTTCGCCGCATTGATCTCGCGTTGCGTGATCACGCGCCGCGTGATCACGAAATTCGTGTCCATTTGCTGCATTGATCTCGCGTTGCATGATCACGCCTTTCTTGACATCAGCTTGGCGCAACATCGCGCGAGCCTAGATATTGCTAATAACAATAAATCAGTTGAAGTAAGAGCCCAAAGAAGTGGATGCTTTGTACATCATTTTGTTTCTTTATAAAACTCTGAGTACAAAAAACTAGCAGCTCGTCACCTCAACCACGAATAGCCAATTCATCGACTAACGCACGTCGAGTTCTCACACGTTGTGGGTTCGGCATGTTCGAGTGTGGTAGCGCAGGTGGTGCTCGGCTGGCTTTAGCAAATGGCGGACGAATGCGTAGCGTCTGCTTAGGACTAAGGAAAGTTATCCATGAATACTTCAAACAAGGGTTCTTCAGGAGCCCCGATCAACCGCAAGCGGGACATTCTCGCCTCGGTGGTCGTGTTTTTGGTCGCGCTGCCACTGTGCATGGGCATTGCTATTGCCTGTGGCGTTCCTCCGGCTCTGGGCTTGATCACTGGCATTGTCGGTGGTCTCGTTGCCGGCAGCCTCTCGGGATGCCCGCTGCAAGTCAGCGGTCCGGCGGCGGGATTGACGGTTCTCGTTTATGAGCTGGTGACCACGCATGGGCTCTCCATGCTGGGCATCGTCGTACTTTTGGCAGGCGCAATTCAGTTGGCCGCCGGGTTGCTGAAGCTGGGTCGATGGTTTCGCGCGGTATCACCCGCGGTGATCAAAGGCATGCTCGCAGGCATTGGTGTGCTCATCTGTGCAAGCCAGTTTCATGTCATGTTTGACTCGGCGCCTCGCTCTTCCGGTCTTGCCAACCTTATCTCGATTCCCGGCGAGGTTTGGCACGCGATTACTGGAGCAGGTGGTGAGGCCCACATGTGGGCAGGCTTGATTGGGCTTCTCACGCTCACCGTCATGGTTGCGTGGAAGAAGCTTGGTCTCGAAAAGCTGCTTCACATGCCGGGTCACCTGCCTGCAATTGTGGTTGCGACGGTTGTGGCGACGGTTTTCTCGTTGCCGATAGCGAGGGTTAGCGTGCCGGCTAACCTCATCGACGCCATGCACTTCCCGACGCTCGACTCACTAAGCGGTTTGCTCGAGGCTCGCGTGCTTCTGTCGGCTCTCACGCTGGCGCTCATTGCCAGTGCCGAGACGCTTCTGAGCGCCAACGCCGTCGAGCAGATGCATCAGGGTGCGCGCACTAACTACAACAAAGAGCTTGTGTCGCAGGGCATCGGCAACATGCTTTGCGGCATCTTCGGCGCACTTCCGATGACCGGCGTGATCGCCAGAAGTTCGGTCAACGTGCAGGCCGGTGCCACTTCGCGGTTGTCTGCGATGCTTCACGGCGTCTGGATTTTGCTGGTTGTCGTGGCCCTGTCGTTTGTGTTGGCGATGATTCCTATCGCCAGCCTGGCTGCACTCCTCGTCTACACCGGCATTCACCTTGTGGATCTCAAAGTGATTCGCGAGTTGAAGCGGTTTGGGACCACGCAGATGCTCATCTATGGTGCCACGCTCGGCACCATCGTCGCTGTCGACTTGCTCACCGGCGTCATGATCGGCTTTTTGCTGTCGCTCGTGAAACTGGTTTTCACGATGTCTCAAATCGACATCAAAATCACCGAGGACAAGCCGAATTCACGTCACGTCCTCACCCTGCGCGGAACTGCGACCTTCCTGGCTCTTCCGCAGTTGGCAGAGGCTCTGGAGGAAGTGCCTGCCGGTGGTGAGCTGTTCGTGAAGTTCGACCAGTTGGTGCATATCGATCACTCTTGCATTGACTTGCTCGAGCGTTTCGACAAGCGGCACCAGTCCACTGGCGGCAAGGTCGTGATTGACTGGACAGAGCTTCTGGACAGGTTCC
Organism: uncultured Candidatus Obscuribacterales bacterium; assembly: GCA_964503045.1. Lineage (GTDB taxonomy): Bacteria > Cyanobacteriota > Vampirovibrionia > Obscuribacterales > Obscuribacteraceae > CAYZJR01. The sequence continues at coordinate 88,706 of CAZCZI010000024.1, read as the reverse complement.
AAAGCCCCGCCACCAACATCGACCTGTAAGCGCAAAGGCAATAAGTCGGTTGCCACTGAGGAGGACGGAGCCCCAAAAGGCTCTGCCCTTCCTCTTTTTACTTTGCGCGTGCGATGAGGTGTAGTAGGTGTGCGTGGCGCGAAACAGAGGCATATTGGTTATGTTTACCATCCCTCGCACTCTTACTTCGTTTTGTTGAGTCTCTCTGTGACCCATTCAGAAGCTAGCTCTGCGAGTGCTTTGTTTTTGCTCTTCGCAATTGCGTCGAGTTTCTTTCGCTCGTTGTAGTCGAGATTAACAGAGACGCTCGGAGTGGTTCCTGGCTCCATCAACTCGTGCTGACAAATTAAATGCCCTTGCGAAAACCCATACTTGGAAATTTTGCCAGTTGCGGAAGATGAACTACGTATGGCATCTTTGGGGATCTTGGTTTCGTTTATTTCTTTTTCTTCGAGTGAGTCGATCGCAACTTCTGATCCTTGTGGGATGTCATTGCTGCAGTACACGACTTTGCCCTTAGGAAGAAGTTCAGGCTCTTTGCTTTCCGGTTGGTTGCCACTGCAAGAGCAAAGAACGGTCAGTGAAGTCGATGCCAGAACGAAGCAGTTCAAATATGATTTCATCGGATTCTCCTGGGCACTATGGTTTCTGTTTGCGACTCTTTTTGCTCGAATTAGTTTCGGTCGCACTTTCGAGCTTTTCTTTGATCCACTGAGAAGCCAATTCCGAAGCTGATTTACCCTCTTGTATTGCTAGGCTGCATAGTTTCTTTTGTGCATCATCTTGAAGAGTGAGACCGAACTCTCCAGGTTCACGAACGTCGCGCTCATCGACCATTTGTCCTTTGAGAATCTTGTATCGTGCTACGAGACCGGCGGCCCGGGATGCGCCGCTTACTGCATGTTCGGGAATTCTATTAATCTCGACGGTTGATTCTTCCAAAGCTTCCGGTGGGATCGTCTTGTCTTTGTCGACTTCTTGGATGCAGTAGACCACTTTTCCTGTGTCGCCGGGTTTAAAGTCTAGGGACTGTAATTTGGACTCTTGCGGTTGGTCTTCGGTGCTCTTGCTGCAGGAGCAAAGAAGGCTAAGAGCAAATGCCGAAAAAACCATTTTGCTCAGAGTTGGTGTTTTTCCAGGTAGGTTCATCGAGGTGCTCCAAAGCGACACAGCATGCTTGTGTATGTGGTGGGAATGAAGGACTGGTACCGATTTGCAATGATATACACTTGGCAGCTTCCTGGGCTATCCAACGAATCAAGCTCTCACAATTGAGTTTCGGGTATAACCCCATTACGGTGCCATCAGTTTTTTCTTGCTCTTGTACCTCACCGTCGTTGTGTGGTGTTCCAGCTAGCTTGCTTCAATGACCGAAAAAGAAGTCATAGCCGAACGATACGAAGTGCTCAGCGAGCTTGGAATGGGCGCTGTTGCAGTTGTGTACAAGGTGCGAGACACCTACCTCAACAAAGAATTCGCTCTCAAGATGATGCGCAACGAACAGGCGTCAGGAGAGCAGCTCATCAGGTTTCAGCAAGAGGCGATGTTGGTCGCCAAATTGCAACACACGAGCATTTCAACCGTGTATCACTGCGGTGTAACCGATGATAACCAGCCGTTTCTTGTCATGGACTATCATGATGGACAAACTCTTTCTGATGCATTGGAGAAGCACGGGCCGCTGCCGCTGAGTACGGCAATCGATGTATTTGTGCAGATTTGCGATGGTATCGCCTACAGCCACGAACGTGGTATTTTGCATCGCGATCTAAAGACCAGCAACGTGATGTTGATTAAGAGTGACAGTTCAAGCACCATTCCGAAGGTGAGGATTCTAGACTTTGGACTGGCAAAGATGACTTGCTCTTCGGGCGGTATTCTCACCCGTCCTGGAATGGCACTCGGAAGCCCTGCCTACATGAGCCCGGAGCACGGGCATGGCAAAGTGCTTGATGAGAGGTCGGACTTGTATTCAATGGGTTGCGTGATGTTCGAGACTTTGACTGGACGTGTTCCAATTAGAGGCGCTACGTCGGTTGATACGATACTTAGGCAGATTAGTCAACCGGCTCCGGCACTATCTGCGGTGGCTGAGGGCAAGACTTTTCCTCCTGCTTTAGAGCGCATAGTTGCGCGCTGCCTGGAGAAGGATCCTGCCGATCGATTTCAGTCAATGCTCGAGTTGAAAGAAGCGCTCCTCAAGCTGTTGGAGGAGAAAGAACCGGCGCCGACAGCCGTTGTCCACCAACCGGGACAGATTTCGACTGGTGTCGTAATCATTGCTGTTGCTGCGGCATTATGTATTGCAGCAGGCATTTTCTTTATCTTCGCTTTGATGCAAGACCCACACACCGAACCGTCTTTGTCCTCTCAAATCAAAGGCGCGAAAAGTCCAGTGCCTCTGAAGGATCAGGCAGTGGCGGCGCTTCCACCGTCGGGAGCGGAAGACGCTCCATCAAAGAACAAAGATGCCGTTGATGACTTGTTTTCAGAGTGGATGGACATGCCTTGGGAAGGTGGAATTACTTGGAAATGGAACCAGCTGAAAGTTGAAGATCGTGAACTGATCCGGGTTTCTAAAATGCCTCAATTCAAGTTTGTCAGTCTTTATCGAGCTAAGGGGACATTCACTTCAAACGGGTTGCGCGCGCTTCTCAGGAGCCCATATTTGCGTGGAATTGGAGTGGGGACCTGCGATCTCACACCCGAGCAGTTGGATGACATCACGCTGATAGCACCGCATCTGGAGGCAGTTCTGCTTAGCGATGACCCTGCAATTAGAGGCAAAGACCTGCTTAAGCTGAAGAGAATGCCGAATCTCAGACTTCTGGATTTATCGAAAGGCAAATTCAATGACAAGGCACTCAAGAATGTCGCGAAATTGCCCAACGTTTCGCTGCTCAAACTTTGCAGTATGCCGAATCTGACCGGCTCTGGATTGGACTATCTGGAGTCCATGAAGAGCCTGCGCGTGCTCAGCTTGCGAGGTACGGAGCTGACAGATCGGGCTGCGTGGAGTAACCTGGCGCACCTGAAACAACTCACCGCCTTGAGTGTGGCCGAAACGGGGGTGACCGATGAAGGAGTTGATGAGTTGTGCAAACTCAAACTCGAAAAGCTCGATATCTCGAATAATCCGCTACTGACAGACAAATGCTTGGAACAGTTGCATCAGATGAAATCGCTTAAGCATCTATACATGGCTGACTGTCCACGAATTTCCAATGCGGCTCGTCAGACGCTGATGCAGGCAGTGCCTGGCGTCGTATTGGATGACAGCTCATCCATTGCGGATCCTCGCAGTCCGGACGAGATTCTGAAGTATGAGGGTGGTGGTAATCCCTGAACGGGGGATCGGGGTTCTGTGGGGTTCGCTTGTTTGATATACTAAAAGTTATAGTGTAACATCGCGAAAAAGTGAAGGAGGCGGAAGCCCTTGTTTGAGGGACATTCCACCTCCTTCAGGTAGCACAAAAGCGATGGCTCAGGTTACAGCGTGAAGGTCTCGCGAGCCTTCGCCACTGTCACGGTCCAGCGCAGGCGCCCTTCGATGTGCTCTTTGAGCGCTTCCAGAGCCTCGGGGTCGCCGTGCACCAGGAAGGTGTTCTTCGGCTTGCGAGTGAACTTGCCCAGCCAGGCAAGCGTGTCGAGGTAGTCTGCATGTCCGGAGTAATCGGACATCAGTTCAACCTTGGCGCGTACCTTGACGGAGCTCCCTGCGATGTTGACAGTCGGAACGCTCTTGTCGTCCTTCTCGCTCACCTTCGCTGAGTCTGCGTCGAGGAAGCGCGAGACGAGCGTGCGACCGAGGGTTCCGGTGCCTTGGAAGCCCACGAAGACGATCGTGTTCTGCTTGTTGGGCAGACGCGCCTTCAAGTGCGCGACCACTCGACCACCTGAAGCCATGCCGCTGGAGCCGACGATGATGATCGGCTGCGACTGCGGCTCGTCCAGTTTCACCGAGGACTGCCAGTCGCGCACCAGCGTGTGCTTGGGCGTGAGGAAGGCGTCTTCGCCGGACTCGAACACCGCACGCGTCTTGGCGTTGAGCACGTCCTTGTGACGGCGGTGAACCTCCGTGGCCTCAATCGCCATCGGGCTGTCGAGGTACACCGGAATCGTCGGAATTCGCCCTTCCTTCATGAGCTGGCGCAGATCGTTGATTACGGTCTGCACGCGGCCGACTGCGAAGGCGGGAATGACGATGATGCCGCAGCCCAGCTTGGGATGCTTCGGCAGCGCGCGTTGGTGTGCTTCGTTGATGATGCCGGCGAGCACCTCGAAGCGATCGCGCCTGTGGTGTGCCTTGTTGCCGTAGGTCGACTCTGCAATCACGTAGTCGGCGCCCTTCACGGGTGCCAGCTCCCGAAGGAGCGGCATGTTGGGACGACCGATGTTGCCGGTGAAGCAGAGCGTGCGCTTCTCCGCGCCCTTGCCGATTTCCAGGTTGACCACGGCAGAGCCGAGGATGTGACCGGCTTCGGTGAGGGTAACGGCGATGCCGTCGGCGAGCTCGTGGCGCGTGTCATAGTCGAGCACCTTGAGCGAACTCAGGGACTTGACCGCGTCTTCGCGCGTGTAGAGCGGCTCACGGCAGCGCACGGCCTTCGGCGAACGCCCGTTGCGAGCGCCCTGCTTGCCGTTGTTTGCCTTGTTTGCGCCGGTCTTGCGCGAACCGGTGTTGGCGGCTCCAGCATTGCCGAGCGTCTTGTGGTCGAGTTCGCACTTCTTGCCCTTCTCGACGTTGTGCCCGCAATCTCCTTCGAGACCCGACTTGCTTGCACGCTTGAGACAACGCTTGGTCGCCTCTTCCTGCAAGTAGCCCGAGTCGGGCAGAAGAATTTTGAGCAGATCGCCAGTGGCAGCCGTCACATAGGCCGGTCCTTTGAAGCCGTCCTTGACCAGCTTGGGCAGATAGCCCGAGTGGTCGATGTGCGCGTGCGAGATGATCACGAAGTCGATATCACCAGGGGTGATACCAGCAGGAAGCCTGTTTTGGAAGTCTGCGTTCTCGTCTTCGACCGTGAGACCGACATCGAGGATAAACCTCGTCGTCTTGTCGCGTTCGATGTACTCGATGAGGTTGAGCGAGCCGGTAACTCCACCAGCAGCGCCAAGGAAGTGCAGCTTCTTAATCGGCTGTCCGGTCTTGGACAGTCGCTTTTGTTCTCTTCGGTTCATCCGATGTTTTCTCCGTTCAACGAATATCGAGTCTTCCCAAGAAGTTGGGAGGGCTGATGTTCGCCGCATTTCTGTGAGAATGAGTAATCTTCGTGCAAATAATCTGCAAGAGCGCTGCAACTCAACCGAGTTTCAGGTGCCTTCCAGAGTTAGACGGAAATTTAAACTGCAGGATAAGTTTGAGCGGGTGTGCGCGGGTCTAAAGAGTTCTGTTTCGTGTTGAGTGAGTAAGAAGATGACAGGTAAAACTTAGCAGCGCGCCCTACTGTTTCTCAACGATAAACAATTATGGAAACATCAAAGATGTCTTAAGAGATCACGTGACCTGAAACACCTTTGCAGCCTCGGTTTCGAGAAAGTGGATTTGTGTGTCACCGCATTCAATATCAGTTGATTCAACATTCAATGTCGTTGACTGCTACTGCGAGTCAGGCTTGTCAATATGAAACGGCTGCGCTAGCGTCTAAGAAACCCATTGACATCCTTGATTTTTAGGCACTGTTCAAATGTTCCTGCTTATTGACTACTCAATGTTATGAAAATAAGCATCAGATATGGAAAAAGCTTCACTTTAGACATTGATTTAAAAGCAATGTTTTCTTTAGGTTATCAGGGCTATTTCTTCATTCTTCCAGAGCGACAAGTCCTCCAGCAAAACCAGCTTCCAAAGCTAACTTTGTAACCAGCAGTCACGTCCTTGCGGATGTGAGGTCAACACGCTGGCAATGCAACTGGTCTCGACTCCAAAAGCCCCCTGAACCGATGTTCGGCAAAGCCTGGGCCGCCGCTCTTTCCTTGAGTCAAGAGATTTACTAAGTGACAGGTACGAGCTCACCATCGTGAGTACGCCTGTCCAATAAGGAGAACCTACCATGTTTCCCTTGAAGGACAACCTGCGTTGTCTCAAGTTCCCTCTGGCAACGCTGATTCTCATCGCCATGAACCTGTTTGCGTACCTCTACGAGGTCATGCAGATTGGTGCTGGCACTGCGGACAGTTTCTTCGGGACGTGGCTGATGGTGCCGGCAAAGGTCATCGCTGCTTTTACCGGCGGCGACCCCAGCGCTATCGGACACGTTATCCTGACGGTGTTCGCTTCCATGTTCCTGCACGGTGGCCTCATGCACCTTGTCGGGAATATGGTGTTTTTCTTCGTGTTCGGTAAGGCAGTGGAAGCGCGACTCGGTACTGTCAAGTACGTCGGCTTCTACCTGCTGTCCGGTATCCTCGCGGCCGTTGCTCACATCCTGAGCGACCCCACGAGCATGATTCCGACTTTGGGTGCCAGCGGCGCGGTCGCGGGTGTGTTGGGCGCTTATCTCGTGTTGTGGCCGAAGGCCGACATCACGGGTCTGGTGGTCATCATGCCTGTGCGGGCGCGTGCGTACTGGTTCCTCTTGTTCTGGTTCGGATCTCAGCTGTTCAGCATCATCTCCACGATGAATGACCCCACCGGCGGTGGCGTGGCCTACTGGGCTCACGTCGGCGGCTTCGTGGCTGGTTTCATCGTCGCGGGTCTGGTGAAGCTGATCAAGCCGGTTTCGGACGTCTGCTACATCCCGACGGAGCACGAGTGCACGCCTTGCGAGCACGAGGACGCTCAGGATGCCGGCAAGAACGACAACCCGAACGACGAGCAGAAGTAATGACGTGTCGAGCGTCTGGGGGGTGGGTGGCGAAAGCTACCCACTCTCCAGCGTTTCGGCACTTTTTGGCCTTTAATAGAGGCTGCAAAGGAGAAAACAACGCATATGTCACGCATACTGCTTCGAGTGGTCCTCAATGCCCTCGCAATTTTCTTCCTGTTTCCTGTAATCGACGGCATCTCTTTTCACGGAAACGCCTTCGAAGCCATCGGCCTCGCCTTCTTCTTCACCCTTCTTGGGTGGCTGGTTGAAGTTGTCGCCGTTGTCGCCTCGAGGATACTCGCCGTCGGAACCTTTGGATTGGCGCTGCTTCTTCTGATACCGATGTGGATCTTCGGCTTCTGGCTGTTGCCCGCGGTTGCGTTGAAGTTGCTTGCCCATCTTCTGCCGCAGTACCTGGCCATCTCAGGCTGGCTCCCTGCCATTCTGGGTGGTCTTGCGCTTCTGTTCATCGAGTTCATCACCGCTGGACCCAAGCGCATCGTCATCAGGCGCCAGCCGCCCCGCAACAAGAAGTAATTTTCTTGTCGGCAAGTTGGTGTTCTAAATAAATCGGAATCGCCCATGAAATCACGACTCACTCTCGCGGCAGCTAACCGCTGCCTCACGACGCGGCGTCCGAGAGTGATCGGGCATCGCGGTGCAGCGCTGTGGTATCCGGAAAATACTCTGGAATCGCTAAAGGCGGCAAACGACGCCGGCGCTGACATTCTTGAATTCGACATTCACATAACCAAAGACGGGCACGTAGTCGTCTGTCACGACAAGACGATTGACCGCACCACCGATGGTGTTGGACGCATCGCCGACTTGGCGCTCGCTCAGCTCAAGAAGCTCGACGCCGGCTATCGGTTTACGACAGACGGCGGCAAGACGTTTCCGTTTAGAGGAAAGGGAATCACGATTCCCACTCTGGCGGAGGTGTTTGCGGCTTTCCCTGACACGCCTATGCTGGTCGAAATCAAGACCTCGCAGGAGCGGCTCTTGAAGCCACTCGTCGAGCTTATCGACCGTCATGGACGTTTCGACAGCGTCATCATTCAGGTCTTCAGCATGCCCAGGAAACTGGTCGGCAAGCTGAGAGCCCTGGATGCGCGCGTTGTTACGGGACACTCGACTGCGGAGATTGTGAGGTTCTGTGCGCTTTCGCGCTTCGGAGTCTCGCGTCTTTTCCGCAGGCGGGCTGTGACGTTTGAGGTTCCTGTGAGAAAGAAGCGGTATACCATCGTCACTCCGCGCTTCGTCAGATTGGCTCACGCCCTCGGAATCGAGGTGTTCGTGTGGACAATCAACAACGAGGCGGAGATGCGCAGGCTTCTGGCGATGGGTGTTGACGGAATCTATTCCGACGACCCCGCTCTTCTGCGCAAAGTAACTGATGAAGGGCTGGCAAAGGGCTCGTTTAAAAGCCGCTAGTTTCTAATAAAAACGATAGGCAACGTCGTAGCTTCGGCTACGGCTTTGCCGATTCGTTTTTCCGTTTCTAGTACTAAAGATTATAGTGTAACATTCATTCGTTGATTCGTTCCACGTTCCGGAGGCAGGGTAACACTTTCGTGGTGCAGTCGGAGTCATGGAGGGTTCGCATCGGTAGGAACGGAACGGAGATCCACGAAGAAGGAACCCGAAGTAGGAACATCCCACGTAGCAGGGAGGGTAAGGTATGCCCGCCTTGGGGTTGGGTTGGGTCTGGCCAAGGCGGGCATACCTTACCTGACCGCTAGTAACGGAGGTATGCCTCCGGAGTCGCAGCTTCGAATTTATCGATATGGTCGAAATTTACGAATTGTTCCCAAATCAAAGCTCCTTCGAGCATTACGAGACTTAATGGTCCTTCCCTTTTAGTCCCAATTTGCTCTTTCTTTTGCATTCAGCTTCCATTGACAGTGCCTTCTGTTGCATCGAACTATCAGTCTTCGAAAGCGCAATGCAGCGCTTAATTAGAGGCATTGCTTCGTCATACTTCTCAGCGGCGATTAGTTTGTTGGCTAGATCTTTCAGATACTTAGCCAATTTTGGGTTCTTGGCGCCGAGGCGTTTTTCTTCGATTGCAAAAGTTCTTCTGCCATGCGCCACTGCTTTGTCCCACATTTTGTTGTTCTTGTAGAGGTCCGAAAGGTAGTCCTCGATGCAGGCGACGAAGACGTGGTCGGGGCCGACAGCCTTTTGCGTGGCGCAGAGGATGCTTTCGAAATAGTCAAAAGTAGACAACTTCACATCGGCGTCTTCGGAGAACATCAAGCGGGCATTCGTTGTTCGAAGCAAAGGGCGAATGTCTTCAGCGCCCTTTGCCTCTTTCAAGACCAGCGCCCACTGCTGCTCGGCACTGGCTGTGCGCCCGTGTTGTATGTCTTTTAGCCAGGTGCTGTAGGCTTTTGAGTATGACGCGCGATCGCAGGCTGCCTGTGAGTCTTCGAACTTGCCGACGAAGAGCGCCGAATCCATGTCGCTGTAGGCATCATCTTTGGCGATACCGCGTTGCGTCGAAATGGACGCCAATGCAAGACAGGCGATAGCGCCGATTCCAATTGAACACATGCGGAGTTCAAGTTTGAGCATTCGAGTATTGTTTCACACCCTCTTTATTTTGAGCGGGGTTCGGGCAGCTGTGGGCCTCGACTACTATTGTTGTCCACCAGAAGAGGAATAGAGGTGGAACTGCTGTGATTGGCATGGTTGCCATCCAAACCTTTTTGGCGAATCATATTGATGAAGGAGTGAGCGCCTGTTGCCATCGCATATGGTGTCGCGAGTCGCTGCAATGAAAGTGGAATACCTACTCTTTCACCCGTCTGTCCAGGTGCCATGAGATTTGCCTGAAGTTGTTGTCCGGGGGCGACTTCTTGGTTCCACCGGTTGCCCCAGTCGGTTCGCGACTGGTCGAATCCTGGTCGCAGCTGCGCGTTGTCGCCTGCGCCTTGCTGTATTTCGTCCATTATCATTCGTTGGCGCATAAGCGCATATCGGCTCTGCAGCCAGTTTTGGTTGGGCAAGTTGTCCTTTGCCGCATCAAACGCCTTTTGCACTTTAACCGCGTGCGGTTGAGCGGCGGCAATGGCTTCGACGGATACTTGTTTTGTGCTCATGCCATTGGTTGATTCGATAACCGTGAGTTGTCCGTGATCGCCGTAGAGCTTGGCGAGCGGTCCTTCCGTGAGATTTATCGAGTCGTCGATTCGGGTGCGCACCACTTCCGGCGTGTCTTCCGGGCGCGCTTTTAGTGGCGAGTTGCACTTATCGCAGCATCCTTCCTTCTTTGGAGGATTGCGCTTGAGGTGGTATGACGGTGAATCGCACTTCTCGTTTGAACAAATTCTGCGTTCTGTAATGCGCTCGAGAATGTCTGCTTCCGGCGTCTTTATGTGTATTGCTTGACGAATGGGAGTTCCCTTTTCCGCTAGGAAATCTTGAAACATCTGAGCCTGACCAATCTTGCGCGGCACCCCGTCTAGGATAGCGCCCTTGGCGTACTCCGGTTTTTCCAGTTCTTTCATGAGAAGACCGAAGGTGACCTCATCTGGAATCATGCCGCCTTTTCTGATGGTTGGCTCGATTTGAACGCCGATGTCTGTCTTGTGATCGATATGCCAGCGAATGATGTTGCCGAAGTTGAGAAGCGGTAGACCGAGTTCTGCTGACAGTTCTGCGCCAATGGTGCCTTTGCCGCAGGCGGGTCCGCCGAACAAAACGATATAAGGTCTTGCTTCCGGAGGAAGCGCGGCAACGCGCTCTTTCAGCTCGGTCTGCCACTCCTTGCCTGGTGCAACAGTTGCTTTGGCTTCCGCGACCGAAAGTTCTCCCACCAATCTTGCAGTTTTGGAAACCACTGCATCTTGTGCTGCTGGACCTTTTCCGCCGAGTTCGGCAACTTTCACTCTGGCATCGCCGAATTCAGTCAATAAAGGATTGATTTCTTTAGATCCTGAAATCAGTTTCTGCACGCCGGCATCGCGCTTGATGATGTCGCTTATCGAGTACTCGCCTTTGACACCACGCGAGTATGCCTCGCCGGTGGCGCGGGTCAAACCGCCCATCAAGCTAAACGTGTAGGCTCCTTTCACCATCTCTTCTTTCGAGGCAAAACCCTTGCCGGAAGACAGAGAACGCAAGTTTGATTCAACCAAGCCGGCGCCGCTGCCCGAAATGATATTGCGTGCCAGATCATGTTCGAACGTGTTGACCAACCATGGCTTGTTTGCCGAAATGAAGGCCGCATCTAACTGTTTCAAACCCACCGATCCTGCATGCAATGTTCCGAAAACTGTGAAACCGATACCGGCATTGGTGGCACGTTCCTTCCAGAATGATGCTGAATCGGTGCTCTTCACTGGTCTCATCACGCCGTCAAAAATGGCTCCGGCCGTTCCACTTTCAAGAATAGGCAATGCTGTTCTTGCCAGATTTGTGTTTATCAACTCCGCGGTCGCTGCTCGGCCGTATGCGCGGCTCGCCGCGGCCTCGGCGCCTGCACCAAGAGAGTTGGCTGCCTTTTTGCACAGCATGAAGGGAAGCACCATGCCTGCTGCTCCGCCTATCGTCTGAGCGTGCCATCTTGCCGAGCCGAACTCGGCTTCTTTGGGTGGCGCCACCCACTCCATCGCCGGTGCTTCGGCGCCTGTGAGTTGACCGCCCGTTTCGTTCCACAATTGGGCGATGCCGTTATAGGGAGACTGAATTCCGGAGTTGAAGGCCGAGCGTGCGGCTTCTTCAAGCAGGCTCTGCGACGCATCGGAAGCGTTGGACTTTGCGGCAATCAGAGGATTGACGTCAGCAGTACGCTTCGATAACCCTGGTATGGGTTCGCCCATGTTTGGCCCTAAACGTGGAAGATCTTAGATTGTATTTAATGCACCGGCGGGGGCTATGGGATTTCTACGTAGTTTCCCCACTCATTGGTCGATTTCGTCGCATAAATCTGGGCAATTTAGGGTATTAAATAAGGGTGCACAACCGTGAGGACTCCCGAAGATGGCAGGCAAAACACCGGTCGGAACCGACCAGGGCGGCGATCGTGTAGCAGAGGGCAACCAAGTTCACGACAACGCGTCTGCGGTATGTCGCAACGAAGTTAACAACACGTCTGCCGGCGATCAGCGGCATGCTATTAATGCGATGACGCGGCCGGGAGACAACACGGCAACCGAGAGTTTTGACGGCAGCAATCCACCGACAATTGTCGGCGGTAGCGGTGATGCCACTGCTGCCACCGTTGGTGATACCACTCCCAAGGTGCAAACCGTCAACACATTGGAGACTCGGGCAGTTTATGGAAACCTAAACCGTTGGGAAGACCCGACTGCTTGCACTTTTGGCGACGATCTCAATGAGCGGGTGCATGTCGGCTACGCTCAAGTTGACACTACAACTACCATAACAACCGATTCTGCCGGCGGCGACGCGAAGCCCGCCGACAATGCAGGGAATTTAAGAACCGATGCCGCGCCGGGTCGAGTTGCCGAAGTCGGTGACGGCCAAGATAAAGGCGCTGACAAAGATGGTGACGGTCGCCGAGATGACGAACAGGGCGAAGGCAAAGATGGAAAAGGTGCCAGAAAAGCTGATGGCACGTTGAAGGATTCAGATGGAGCGGTGGCTGACGCCAAAGACGGCAAGAAAGATGCTGACGGCGATGGTTTGGAAGATGACCAAGAAGACGCTATGGGTGCCATTGCTGCTGGCGCTGGTGGCAAAAAGGGTGGTCGCTCCAAGGCTGTACGCAAGGCAGAAGCCGAAGCGCAGGCTCAAGTCGGCACTGACGCTGAGTTGGAAAAGACACGAATAGGCTGACCTAAGACTGATTTCTGACGGCTTCGACCCGAAGAGAAGCTGCTTCTTTAAGCAGCTGGCCTCATTGCGCGAGGCTAAGTTGTGCTCATTTATGGGTGAGGGGAACGGTTGTTGTCATTGGCTCAAATTCTAGAAATCGCCACCAATTGTCTCTTTCAGCCAATATTTCCGGTTGTTGTCAAGTAGTTTAGAGTCGTAAAGAATATTCTTGATCAGTGTTTCTCCTTGACCGGTCAGAAACCTTATTCTCCAAGTGAATTACTTGACTTCTTGTTTTCTTGGAGAGCCCAGAAACTACTACAATCCCAACACTTTGGATGTGTGCACGACCGCGGGTTGTAGACCTTTTGGTGAGGACACCACTTCTTCAAGAAGGGGTCAAGATTTACGGCGGCTGAGCGATGGATCCGGCGGTCGGATCTGGCTCATCGCCGTTTTTTCGAAATGAACGTACGAAAGGTAACCCTTCAACTATGGGAACCCTGATGACTGTGCTTGCAGTGATCGCTGTGATCGCTGTGGGTATCCGCCTCTTAATGAGGCTTGTGGCCATCCCCGAGATTCGTCTCGATGATGTGCCTGAAGGTGACCGTCGGATTATCCAGTCCGAGATGCTTGTCGATCGGCTCGAGTTTCAACGCGACATCGCGGAAGAGCTCAACCTCGACACTGCGACGCTCTCGAACATGGACGCCGACATCGCTGCCGCTCGCGTTGCGGCGCAGCAAGCTCGCGACGAAGTGGCTCTCGAAGCCGATTCCGTGAGCCCCGTCACCGATCCTGTCGCCGACCCCGTCACGCAGCGCCCCAGGCTTCGCCCTGTGACCGTTGCTGCCGTTCGATCGTCTCGTCAGGAGCGCAAGCAGTAATCTAGCGCTTCTCTCAAGGCGTTCGCTGTAAAGCGCATCCCTGGGAGGGTGGAATCCCTCTGGGGCCCTCCCAGGTCGATGCGGACAAAACAACGAACAAACGTGCGCCGAGCTCTCGCCTCGCCCGTTTGACCGTTTCTTCAATGCTTTCTGACCATGAACAAGAAACTTGCGTGGTTGGTCGTGGCGTTGATCTCGCTGGGTATTTTCGGGCTGTCCGCACAGCCTCACTCAGCTGAGTTCACGCATAGATTTTTCGGACAATACAACGGGCTCGCCAGGCATCTCGCCCACTTCTTCGAGTACGCGATATTTTTCGCCGCGCTCAGATGGGCTCTCGCTAAGACTTTCAAAGTAAATGTGCATGTTTTGGCTTGCCTAGCGTTTGTTGCATGTTTGCTCTTCGCCCTCACCGATGAGTGGCATCAGAGCTTCGTGCCCGGTCGCTCAGCGCAACTCATGCACGTCGGCTACGACATGTTGGGCGTCACCACTTCCTGGCTGGTTTGGTTGGTTGTTCGAGCTGTTAAAACCCGCCCCAAGCGCGAGTCGCGCTGACGGCAAATTTTCTCTAGCGGAGTGAAAGCGTGTGTTGCGCCTCGACGCGCCCCGTTTCGCCCGCTAGAGAAAAAACACGAGAGATACTATCGCGGATAGTGAGTAGCGTTTTGGTGATAAATGGTGGCGCATGTGGTGGCGGGTATTTATTACCGCAATGCGTTACCACAATCGATCGATCGTGGTAACGCGCTTGAAATCCTTGACTCACCACCAATGTCGACGCGTCCTTCATTGCGGTTTTCGCATTTTGAGCGCGTTCGGGTGCGCTCCTTCGTCGAAGATCACATATTGGTGCTCCTGGGCCATGATGTAGGTTCCATCGCCGGTGGGCATTGCGGCAAAGACTTCGCTGTGTGCCTTGTCCATGTAATACGTTTTGCCGTTCAATACAATGGAGTCGTACTTAGTCGTCAAATCTTCGCCGGTTGCGCGTCTCATTTGCTGCACAAACCCGTCTCCGCGATTTTCCTTAAACAAAATCGGCTTGCCTGTTGCAATGTCGAATCGAGCAATGTTGAATGTTTCACCGTTCAAAACAACCTCTGCTCCCGTTCTTGCTTGGCCTCTTTCAAACGGAGAAAGGCTGGGATCGACAATTTCCGGTTGAACAGGGCGCTCGACTGGCGCAGGAAACGGTGTGAAATCTAGAGGCAGTTGCTGTGCAGGAGCCGCCTCCCTGGCGCCGGCGATTACATATTGCGGGTCTTGATAGAGAAGAAAGTCACCATCGGCAGTGGCAGTAGTCTTTTCGTAGACTTTAGTGTGTGCTTTGTTCATCAAGACTCGTTCGCCATCGTTGAGCAAAACCTCTTCGTATCCGGCGTTAAGTTCGTCAGCGGTCACTCTTTCGCCGACGCGACAGAAGTTGTTTCCACGACCCTCTTCGAAAAGAATTGGCTTGCCGGTCTTGGTGTCGAATTGAAGGAAGTCCATCTGCTCGCTGCCGTATTGGATTCGGTCTCCTGGGCGACCTTCGGCAATTCGCTCGTAAGCAACGACTTGGCGTGGAGGTACATCGCGAAATGGGTTGTGAAATTGCAGGTCGGAACTACCAAGCGGTTCGACCACTTCCGAGAGGCTTCTTTGGTCCTTTCGCCATTGAACGATCTCTGCATATGTCTCTGCCGGAACATGCAGAGTGTACCTTCCATAGCCTTGAAGCGCCGCTTCTATAGCCAGTTTGTCATCCATCCTCTGTTTGCCGTCAGAAGTGTCGTACTTGAACTCCGGCTTTTCTTGCACGAATTTCTGGTACTGCTCTTCAGTAAGATGGAAGTTTTGTTGAATGAAGCGAGCATTGGCTTGTTCGATGAATTGACGCTCTGTGATTCTCTTTTCGGTCAGAGCATCGACGAGATCATTGGCGTTGATGTCCATGTCGTACGACTGTTTTGATTGAAGCAATTGGTCTTCTGTTTTGTCGCTTGCCGGAAGCGGCGTGTCAGTCGAGAGTGTGATTTCATCACCACCTGCAGTGAGTTTGCCATTGTCGACTCGAAACTTTTGGGCGGGTGGAACAGCCTCGGTGGATGCGGTTTTTGGCGGTGAAGCAATTTCGCCGGAAGCCGGTGCCGATGGCGTAGCAGTGCCGTCGGAAGCAGGTTTTGCTGGGGCGGCTGTGTCGTTGGAGGAAGGGGAATCGGGTTTCACGGGTGGTTGTGTGTCCGTGAAACACAGGGAGTCTGGTTCATCTGATTTTTTCTGTGGTAGAGGAAATTGCCAATATGTGTCCGACATAATGTCCCACCAGCAAATTGCTCCTGGCTCCGTGGCTCCATATTGTGGGGAGTCGTTGCTTTGATATTGAGGGTGTTCCATTGGTGAGTGGTCTCCGCGAATGGGGCGTGACTGCACTGTATGAGGGCGGTCTGAAAGTCAGTTGAAGAACCGCAGGGGCGATATCTGCGCAATCAAATCGCGTAGAAGGGAGGTTGGGTTGGGCCTGGCCAAAGCGCTTACCCTACCCGACCGCCCCCGAACAGGATGCGATCTACTCGCGACTTGCCGGCGCTTGTAAAGCCCTCGCCTAACTGCCGCAAATGTGTACTTACTTTGACTCCTCTTGATATCTCGAAATCTCTATAGTTTCTAGATCTCAGGTTCGTAGAATCCTTTTCGTCTTTTAGTTTCTTACGTTGATTCGATTTTCGATTCCTTAGCTTTCAAAACACTCTAACTCCCTCGTGCTGCTAGCAATTTATGGCCGCGACTTACCTGTTTCAGGTGAGTTGGTTTTCTACGGCTAAAAGCTAGTGCCTCGTAGTTTTGGGATTACGACTATGAACAAGAAAAACACTAGCGGAACTCCGCTCAGCGATTCTTATCACGTCGTTTTCGGAAGCGGTGGTTCTCGCGCGGCTCTCGGCGGCGCTGGAGCTATTCTCGCTTTCCACATGACTGGACTGACCCGATGGAAAACCGTCGGCGGTGCCAGTGGTGGCTCGATTCCCGCTGCATTCATGGCAGCAGGCATCGAAGCGAAAACTGTTCTTCATTTGATTACTGAAACCGACTTCACCTCCTTGCTCACGCCGAAGACCGGCATCTTGCGCCGCATTCACGCCATTCTGATGAAGTACCGCTACGAAAAGAGCCGCCCCTCCAAAGGTGTGTACAGCTCCGACCGTCTCGGCGCTTTCATCGACATGCGCGTTGGACAGTGGCCTCGCGGTTACTGGGCTGTTTCCGCGTGCAAGCACGGACAGGTGTTGCTGACCGAGCATGGCGTCGTGAAATACTGCGACGACGGCACGGTTCAGAAACTGTCCAACATCCCGCCCACTGTCGGCGATGCTGTTCGCGCTTCGATTGCCATTCCCGGCTTCATCGACGCGTACAACATGAACGGCGAAGACCTTTTCGACGGCGCTCTGACCAGCGACGGCGAATGCCCGGTTGAAGTCGTGAATCGCCACTTCAAGGACGACTTCTCGAAGTCCGTGGCTTTCGATGTCGGCGAAGAGCAGATCAAGAACTGGTGGCTCCTTCGCATGTTGTGGAAGATCTTCTGCAACGGCAAGTGCGACCCGTTCGAGGGCAAGCGCCCTGACGAGCTGTTGGGTGCCATCGTGATTCGTCCTGAGATCAACGGGTTTCACGCCCTGAAGTTTCAGCTCGACATCAACGACAAGTGGCGCGCCATCATCTCCGGCTTCACCGCGGCTCTTCACCGCATGGAGAAGGCCGGTCTCTGCAGCAAGGTCGATCACGCCGACGCGTTCGAGCTCGACGGCGAGCTCAAGGAAATTCTTGCCACAACGCCGAAGTCGCAGATCGCATCGAAGGTGGAGACTCTGCTCTCCTCCAAGGGTTTGTTCTAAGCAACTTCCAACCCAAAAGGAGGCAGCGATGAATATGCTGAAACCTCTAAAGTGGCTCCTGTACCCACTGTTCTGGCGTTACGTCAGAATGCCGGGGCGCACCTTCAGTGGTGCCTTTGCTCCGCTCAATGAGCGTGAGCAAGAGATTCGCGATGGGCTGAAGGCTCACGTCGAACGGCTGGCAGGCGAAGTTGGTGACCGCAGTCATCAACGCGTGGATGCTCTTTCCGAGACCACGAAGTACATAAGCAATACGCTCTGGGCTCATGGCTACGAGATTGCTCGACAAGAGCTCTCGTATCGCGGTACCGCCATGACGAACGTGATTGCTGAAATCAAGGGCACGACTCGCCCTTCCGAGATCATCGTCATCGGCGCACACTATGACACGGTAGCCGGCTGCCCGGGAGCTGACGACAATGCCTCAGGCGTTGCCGCGCTCATCGAGCTCGCTCGCATTCTGCGTCATGTCCCGATGGAGCGAACTGTTCGCTTCGTCGCTTTCGCCAATGAAGAGGATTCAGGCGGCCCATGGGAGTCGATGGGAAGTTACCACTACGCGCGTCTGTGCAAGCAGCGCCGCGAAAACGTGGTGGGGATGCTGTCTCTGGAGATGCTCGGATATTACTCCGATGCGGAAGGCAGCCAGAAGTATCCATTCCCATTCAATCTGTTCTACCCGTCGAAGGGCAACTTCATCGGATTTGTCGGTGACGTTGGCTCAGCGATGTTGGTTCGCAGATGCGTTGGTATGTTTCGCAAGGCGGTGCGTTTCCCCTCAGAAGGAGCCGCTGCCCCGAGTCGATTCAAAGACATCAATCGGTCAGACCACTGGTCTTTCTGGCAAATGGGATATTCGGCGTTGATGGTCACTGACACGTCGAACTTCCGTAACCCGTACTTGCACACTAATGCCGACACGCCGGACAAGCTCGATTACGACCGCATGGCGCGCGTCGTCAGAGGGCTCGCATTTGTCGTGAGGGACCTTGCCGGAGTCATGCGGCTAGAGTAGTGCAACAGGTTGATTGAAATGCAACTCACTTTAGTTCACGAACACGTAACGTGGTGCAGAAAACCAAGGCTTAGCACCACCGCACTGGGCGAGATGAAGAAATCAGCTAACACCAGCTGAAACCCGCAAGGGATCTTCGTTTCGCTCTTTTTTTGCGGTTTATACGATCGAAGATAGTATAACTTTTGACGAAGTATGTAAGAGAGTAAAACGAACGAGCTAGATAATCTGTGCTACGTCTTCTTCGCCCCAAGTGATTCCACATCGCTCAGATTGAGTCGTATGTTTCTGTAACTCGAGAATCCATCCTTCGGGGGCGTCACTTTCATTCCTTTGACTGTGGATTCAATGAGTTTGTCCATGTTCTCATCCCCGCTCGAATCATTGACGTAGAAGTTAGTGACTTCACCGGTGGTGTTAACCTGGAAGAAAATCGATCCTTTTGAAAGAGTCTTGCCTTTTGGAAGCTTTGCCAAAATCTTGGCGCTGATCTCCTTTTTGTAGCTCTCTTCAGCTGCCAGTTGTGCTGGTGTTGGAGGCGGACATGCAATCTTACCCATTAGCACGTGCTCTCGTTTGCTCGGCGCCGATACGCCAGGATTAGAAGGCGCTTTGGTGGTTTTATTGTCTTTGCCGGCTTGGGAATTTTGTTTGTCGGTTTTCGAATCTTGATTTTGTGCAATGGAGGGAACAGTAAAAACGGAAGACACAATCGCAGCAAATGCAGCTGCTATCTGCCATGTGCGTGCCTTTAGGAAGCGATAGCCGCGTCTCAATGTGCGCAATCCAACCGGGCAATCGTCATTGATGACAGTGCCATCGTGCCTCCGATACATGCGAACGCAGACGTTGCCCTCGTTTTCTCGAATCAAGTTTTCGGCTTCTTTGCGCGACATCTCCGAAATGTTGTAGACATTTTTCTCGCAGTGATCGCAGAATCTTGTTTGCTCGTCGCCTGTCATTTCGTCCCAGTTGACCTCGCAAGGCGAGGCAATAGTGAGGCTTTCGAGGAATCGTTTGGCTGTCTCGTTTGGCATGATACTACCCGTGGTTTTAGACTTGGTCTTCTTGCTCGTTGCGGAGGACTACTTGTCCTTCTTTGGTGCTGGTACTTCTTTGCTTGCTTCCTTGCGTGTGTCAGTGAAGTTGACGAT
This sequence comes from uncultured Candidatus Obscuribacterales bacterium, assembly GCA_964503045.1. Classification (GTDB taxonomy): domain Bacteria; phylum Cyanobacteriota; class Vampirovibrionia; order Obscuribacterales; family Obscuribacteraceae; genus CAYZJR01. The sequence continues at coordinate 69,173 of CAZCZI010000024.1, read as the reverse complement.
GATGCTATGAAATTGGGGAAACCCTTCTTTGGGCAGTTGCAGCTCGGTCGCGCTGGCCAGTGCAACGATTTTGTCGTCCAATTTCTTGTCTCCGGTCGTCACCGCGATGCGCGCACCTTTGACTTTTCCGTTGTTGATCCAAAACTGCAGCGATCCGACTTTTGGTCGTTCCTTTTGAGAAATGGCAGCATTTATTGCTGTTGATACTTGCTCGGAAATCTTCTTCTCCAGCTGGGTTTGCTCTGGTGTCAGTTGGGGAACGCATGGTTCACCCATTAACGGTTGAGGCGAATTATTTGGAACAGGTTGTTTGTTCGGTGCGGCAGGAGCTGGTTCTTTCGACTTTTGCGCCAACGCAATGCCACCAAAAAATGTTGATGAAACAAGAGCCGTGCATGCAGCAACTGTCTTCAGGATGCGTCTTTGTGCGGCTTGCAATGCTCGTTTTGCTTTGCGCAAACCGACTGGGCAGTCGTCCGTTATTACCGTTCCATCATGCCTTACATACATGCGAATACAGACTTTACCCTCTTTCTCCATCATGAAACGCTCTGCTTCATCTCGCGACATTTCAGACAGGTTGTAGACATTCTTTTCGCATTGATTGCAGAATCGTGTCTGTTCGTCGCCTGTCATATCATCCCAATTCACGTGACAGGGAGCGGCGATCGTTATGTTTTCCAGAAATCGCTTTGTGACTTCGTTTTTCATGGAAGTTCCTACCTTGTTTACTCTTTTGGTTTTGGCCTTGCAGTGCCGTCTGACAGGCAGACAGAAACCCATCTAAAGGTTGGTTCGCCTTCTTTGGGCATGGTCAACCTCTTGCCTTTGACCACAGCAATGAGCTGAGCGTCCAGCTCTTTATCGCCTGTGGATTGAGACATGTTGACCTGGTCGATTTCGCCGTCATTTACGTGGAACGTGATTGTTCCTTCTGTGAGTTTTTTGCCTTTTATCGTTGGCGCAACGAGTGCCGCCACTTGTTCTTTATAGCTCTTCTCTGTGTTGATGATGGCTTCACTTGGTGCAGGTGCCACCAAGCCCATTGTCGGAACAATGGGGCCCTTTGATGGTATCGGTTTGCATGTGCCGGGATCGTTTTTCTTCGGTTCTTTTGTCGTTTTGACTGGTGGTTTCGACTTCTCGTCTTGTTGTTTCTGAGCTTGGGCTGCGCTTGATGCAAACAGCGAAGAGACCAGTGCAAATGATGCTGCGATTGTTTTGAACAGCCGAGCGCGAGCGGCTTTCAGTTTCTGTTTCACTTTTCTGAGACCAACGGGGCAGTCGTCATTTATCACTGTTCCATCATGCCTTCTGTACATGCGAATACAGATAGGACCTTCCTGTTGGCGCATGAATTGCTCGGCTTCGGCTCGCGACATTTCGGAGATGTTGTACACGTTTTTCTCGCAGTGCAGGCAAAAGCGCGCCTGCTCGTCGCCGGTCATTTCGTCCCAATCGACGTGGCATGGTGAGGCGACTTCCAGGCTTTCGAGAAACCGTTGGGCTGTTTCGTTTGGCATGTTTTTTCCCCATTGCGACTTAAGCGAGCTCCCAAAGGAGTATCTACCCGCTTTCGCTAATTTTACGGGCAATGGCATTTAGTTAGCTGGTTGTCGCTTAAATTCGCGGGTTTTCCCCTAGAGGTCTTTCAAAAATGCGTTGGATTGAGGAACTTCTAAATAGGTTTGAGTGCCTTTGGAAACAACCCACTGGAAGTTTTCTTTGGCTTTGTCTTTTTCGCCTTTTAGAAGTTGGGAGATGCCTATCCAGGTTCTGGCTTCGGTTTCTTTATCAATGTCGACGGCTTTAGCCAAAAGCGTTTCCGGTGTTTGTCCCTTCGCTACGAAGTCCAGTATCGGGCGCGGCCAGTCAGGTCTGGTGTAAGAGGATGAGCCATTTATGAGTACTTCTTCTGCCTTCTTGTTGTCACCTAGCTGTTTATGGCAATACCAAGGCATCAGTACTACGGTCAGAAGGCTAGATGAATTGTCATACTTATCAGCTAGGCATTGCTCGTATCCTCGACTGTACTCAATGCATTTTTTCCATTCCTTCGTTGCTGCTGCTGCGTAGGTCCCCATTAGGTAAGAACCCGAGGATTTGCTGTCTAACTTCAGCGCTTCTTCAACCAAAGCGAGGGCTTCTGTGTTCTTTCCTGCGTCGTAGTACACACTTGCTTTTCGCCGATACGAGTCAGAATCTTTGGGAGCGAGTTTGATAAGTTCGTCCGATACTGCCAGGGCTTCATCATATCGCTTCAAGCTCGAGAGTACATCAGCTTTTTGAAACAGTCCCGAGGTGCTTTTGGGGTCCATCTGGCAATATTTTGAGTAATAAGAAAGAGCTTTTTCAAGGTCTTTCATGTTTTCGGCGATGCTACCGGCCTCGTAGTAGAAATAGTCGGTTTTTGGTGCCAAGTTGATGGCTTCGGCCAAGGCTTTATTAGCTTGATCGTACTGTTTCATGTTTTCATACGTGATACTTATTTCGTAGTAGATGTCGGCAATCTTGTCTTTGGTAGTGGACTTGCTGGCGCGTTCAAGTTGAAGGGCGCGCTCAAAATCTTTCAGTGCCAAGTCATACTTTTCCCAGTTTTGGTACGTGTTGGCACGAGCACTATAACGCGCCGGTAGTTTCTCGATTTCGATACAGCGGCTTTGCACGCGAACAGCTTCTTCATAGCGCTTCTGCCGCCTAAGAGTTACCCCCAAATTACCCAAGGCGATAACATCATTGGGCTCGAGAGCAAGTGCTTTGGTCAAGTCTGCTTCTGCTTTGTCGTATTGCTTTTGGCGCAAGTAGGAAAGAGACCGATTGTTGTATGCAGCTTGTCCTTCCGGATACTTCTCTATGTATTTAGTGTTGTCAGCAATCGATCCTTCGTAATTCTTTGCGTCAAGAGCGGAAAGGGCGCGTTGAAAGTATGCATCCCAATATTGCGGGTTTAGCGAGATCGCGGTGCTGTCGCAATCGTAAGCCTTTTTGAAATCTTTCTTCTCATACCAGTACAGACCGAGAATATGATGGCTGAGTGGTTCATTAGGGTTGAGACGAATGGCCTCGGTCGCATACTTCATCGCAGAAGACAGATCGGGAAGATATAAGTATCCGTTTGCCAAATATGAGTAGATTTGAGCGTTTCCACGGTTTCTTCTAATTAGGTTATTGCACTGTTGAATCAGTTTTTGGCATGCCATGTGGAGATTCGCTGCAATGACAGGGATATCGGGCTTGCGGTCACGCACGGTTTTGAAGTCTTCCATGGCTGAGTAAAAGTTGGAGGCAAGATATTTTGCATATCCGCGGTCGTTCTGATACTCATACTTGCTAGAACTCAGCTGCAGGGCCTTGTCGTAGTCGGCAATAGCACTCTTGTAGTTACGAAGAAAGATTTGAGCTCTGCCGCGACCTGCAAAAAGGTCTTCGCTCTTTGGGTCGTGTTGTATTCCAGTCGAAAAAGAATTAAGTGCTTGTTGATAATTGTGCTGTTCCATGAGAACTGTGCCAATTGCTAGATATGCTTTGGCGTAAGTAGGATTCGTAGACGTAAGGTTCTGGAGTTCTGTCATAGCTTGACTCGCCTGCCCCATCTTGCGACGGCACAGGCATGTTCCGTATAAGGCTTCGGCATCAGAAGAATTGCCAGACAGAATCTGTTGGTAGTCAGCGAGCGCGCGCTGAGTGTCGCCTGTTTTATAGTACAGAGAACCTCTATCGAGCAGGGAGTCTCGGTGACTCTTGTCGAGGCTCAACGCGCCGTCGAAATCACTGAGTGCATCTTGGTACTGTTGAAGCTGAAATTTTGCAAGTCCTCGTAAATGATAGGCCTCTACGCTTTTGGGATCTAGCGAAATTGCTTGATCGAGATAGAAAATTGCCTGATCGTAGGCAGCATGAGCGACAAGGGACTTGCTGTTTTCTAGAAGTTCTTTAAAACTGAGTTTCGGTTGCTCTACGGCTTCCGTTATCTGTAGCGGTTTGCCTGACGCGTCTGTGGTCGCAGTGGTCGTAGCGGTAGTAGTGCCTGTGTCGGAAGATGCCGTCGTTGAACCTGTGTTCGTGGCAGTTTCTACATTATTGGTCTTATCTTTGGAAGTCTGATGGGACGGGTTGAAATTGCTGATACCAAATCCGATACCAACGCCGACTGCCAGCATTGCTGCCATCAACCCGGCGGTCTTCAACGTCTTGCGCGATAGGTTGATTTGAATGTTGTCGGCGGTTAAGTAACGCTTTCGACCCGTGTTTGGGCTGGAATTTGGATTTGAATCTGGATCTGGAGGTGGTTGTTGCATTGCTATTTTTGTTCGTACTGCTTCTTCAGCGCGTCGAGCGATGTTGGTGGTAGAAGTTCTGGTTGGGGGCAGAGACCGCTGGCTCCCGACGGTTTCGCGATGGTATTAGATGGGCTGATATACGAAGATCGCTGTACCGTCTCAGTTGGTTGAAACGTGGCGGTGTGCCGCGTACTGGTTTGTCTGTGCCTGCGAATCTTTGCTGGTCGAGAAGGTGTGTATACCTCGACCTCATAGTCGCCGTAACTGCTGTATGCACGCCTGGCAAAAGCTTTCTGGGTTGACAGGACCCCTGGCAATTCACAAAGCAGTGCCAAAATCATTAGACCGAAGAGAACCTTCCGTGCCATATGCAGAAGTCTCCAATGTTTTTACAACCGACTCGTACAGTTTAACCGATCTCGATAGAACACGTTTAAACCTACTGCTTCGAAACAGGAAGGGAAAACCAAAAGGTGGTTCCGTGCCCGAATTCGCTTGACACGCCAATTTCCCCGCCGTGTTGGCTTACAATCGCTTTGCAGATAAACAAACCAAGCCCCGTGCCTGTCGAAGCGTCTGCGGCAGACACCTGTTTGAAACGTTCAAACAAAGCCTTTTGCTTATCGGCCGGAATACCGGGCCCGGAATCGGTTACTTCAACAAAGACGAGCTTTTCTCGTCGTTTTGCGTTGACATGAATCGCTGAGTCAAACGGTGCATACTTGATGGCGTTTGAAATCAAATTCACCAAGACTTGAACGATTCTGTCCGAGTCGGCGTACACAGTCTCATTTTCGGAAGAGATCTCGATGTTCAATCTCTTTGATTCGGCAATCGACATCACCGATCGCGCCGCGCGAGTAATTACGGCTTCGATCTCGATTGGCTGACGCGCTAACTCCAGTTGTCCCTGTTCAAGCCGTTCTGCATCCAGAATGTCGTTAATTAGACTGAGCAATCTATCGATGTCGCTTTCTGCAGCTTCGACTTTTCGTTTCCCTTTCTCGTTGAGTGCACCTAGTATTTCAGAGCCAAGCAGATTTAAAAGGAGGCGAAACGAAGTTAAAGGACTTCGAAGATCGTGGCTGACCATGGCGAAGAACTGCTGCTTTTCCGCCGCAGCCTGATTGACTTTGTCGTACATTGCCCGAAATGCTACGTCCAGCTCGTGCAACTCGTCGCGACCTTTAAGCGGTGGCAGCAGCACCTGTTTCTTCGAAAAGCGTTCTGAATTGGCTCTGAGTAAGGATATTCTGGTAACGAAGGTGGCTGCAAAAAATACGACCATCACCAGACTCAACACGATGCTGACGAGGATCGATATCCAAAGAACCGACTTGATGCCCCTGATTCTCGCCTGCTCGAGCTCTGGGAATGCGGACTTCGTCGATTGGTCGCGTCCATGAAACTTGTGAGTCGCTTCAAGAATTTCGTTTGAGACAGCTGCCAGTTTCGGGCTGAGTGACATAGCCAACACAAATGGGGGTGTATCGATTGGAGGGGAATTTGGAGGCCGCATGTAGGTCAGTGCCAATTCGGTTTGTTGATCAACTGTCTTGGCTAGCTCTTCAAAATTCGGATCGCCTTTTGCAATGGCATCTATTGAGCGTCTACGAGCTTGAATGGCGCCCAAGAGCTCATCATGTTTCTTTCGAATCGATACTTGCGAATGTGGTTCAAGTGCCGCCGAGACAATCTGGCTTCCTGCTCTCACAATCATGATGGCTAGTTCATCGGCGGCAAATACAATAGATCTGATTTTGGCCTCTTTGGCCGCTGCCTGCGCTTCTGCTTCAAGCATGGGCACCAAAACTGCGAACACACCCAGCTCGAAAACGAGGGGCACCAAAACTAGTATCAGTCCGCGTGCTAGTACGTTCATGTTCTAGGTTCCCATTTTGGGTCTGTCTTTGTCATAGGGCTACTCAGCGGTATCCATGATGTAGCCGACCCTGTGAACAGTCCTGAGTATTGCAGGCTCGCCCTCGGACTCGATCTTGCTGCGCAACCTGGCGATGTGCACGCGCAGTGTCTCCGGAGATGATTCGGAATCAGAAGGCCAGATGCGTTTCTGGATTGCTTCCATGCTAAATGCTTCGCCCTGATTGCGTATAAAGAATTCGAGCAAGGCAAACTCTTTTGGAAACAACTCGATAACGACACCATTTTTCGAGACTTGGCGAGAGCGGCAATTGAGTTCTAGTCCCCGATATTTGATAATGTCTGCCTTTATCTCTTCCGGGCGGCGCATGAGGGCCCGCACCCTGGCTGAGACTTCACGCATATCGAATGGTTTCGTCAAATAATCATCAGCGCCTGAATCCAGACCTGATGCCTTGTCTTCGATTGTTGATTTTCCGGTTAGCATCAGCACTCTAGCCGTTCCTCCACGACTTCGATAGTTTTTGCAAACATCGATGCCGCTTAAACCCGGCAAATTCCAATCAAGAATCAAGAGATCGTAGCTGCTTACAGATAGCAAGTGTTCGGCATCAAGACCATTTAAGGCATGCTCGACTACATGTCCTTCTGCCTCGAGGAAATCCACAACATGCTCGCAAAGCCGGCTGTCGTCTTCAACTATGAGTATTTTCGCCAACGTTCACTACGCGAATTAGCTACCAAGTCACTGATTTTAGTTTTTGGGTACAGCTAATTCAAGCCCGACGCTCTTTACAGCGGGTCGAAGATCTCTCGCATTTCGCAGTTTGGCAATTCACTTTGCAATATTTGGCGTGCCGTAGCAGAAACGCGGTTGCAGCCTCGCAAGTCGAGGCGCTTCAACTGCTTCATCGAGCTCAAGTGCCGCACCCCGATATCGGTGATCAACGGGTTGTTGCTCAAAGACAGTCTGTCGATGTTGAGCGATGAAATCGCATCGAGATCTTTGTCGGTCAAGTACATGTCGGACAACACCATTGCATCAAAGTGATTGTCGCTAAAATTGTCTTTGAGTCTGCCTCCTGTTACAGCCGTATTCGAGAGGTCGAGAAACGCCAATTTGTGCATGTTTTTCAGTTGTGCTAAACCTTTGTCCGTAAATCGATTTATTGGTGCATACAAGTTTTTCAAAGAAGAGACTTTTGCCACTTCTTCCAGCGCGTCATCAGTCAATCCGTTGGCTCCTATGGACAGAGTTCTCAGTCGTTTTATGTTCTTGATGTGAGACAGTCCTTTTTTTGTCACATAGGGACAGTGCTCGATGTACAGCACCTCCAGGCTCTTTATTTTTTCCAGCACAGCAATCGCTTTGTCATCCACGTACGATCCTGACAATTCAAGACCCATCGGCTCATGGCTTGCCACCTCGTTAATGTCGCTTGGTTGAAACTTGGGCAAAGTCAAAATCTGACCTCTTGCTTGTGAGCCCTTGGTTGCGAAATACTTTGACTTTAGAAACCCCTCAGAGACATCAAATCCAGTAACCCTGAACCCCTTCAAATATGATTCAGTGATGAGTACTGGGCTAACATTGGCAGTGCTGGCGACTTCCGGAATTCGCTCCACATCGAATTTGAGATAGTTAGGCGCCGCGTAAGAAGTGTGCTTCACGTAATCTTCTGTCGCGCCCTTTGGCTCAGACAAAAGTAGTTCAACAATGGCAACTCCTGCAATAAGCGTCAGAACAGAAGCACAACTAAAAATCAGAATTCTCTGAGGGGTCAAGCTTACTTCTTTCTCCCAGGTTCCAAGCGAAACAGGTTAACAGTGCACGGATATTCGACTTCGATATGGGTGCCGTCAGGTGTGCACTGAATGTCTTTCAATCTTCTTCCTGTCGGTTTCCCATCTTTTATGTTTACCCAACTTCCATCTTCTTGCCTAACCCACTTATCTACCCAGGAGCAGCCGAACGGTCCGCTCTTTGGACCATAGTAGTGTACTTCTTGAAGGTTGCCTTGCGCGTCATATGTGTAACTGCGACCCTCGGTACTGGTCTGCGTTGACATCAGCCGCTCCCCCGTCGAGTCGGTTGTGTGTGAAGTTCCATTTGCATGCAAGTGTCTTATTGCGTGTTGGTATCTTATGGTGCACTCACCTGTGTGCTGGTCGACATCGATTGTTTGAACCTCGACCTCTTTGCCGTCATCGCTGTATCTCCATTTTCCATCGGCGCCACGAACGTAGACGATTGGTTTGAACATGTCAGCACCTGTTAAGAGGTCGCCTAGCCATCTTCCTTCGTGTATGGTTACTTTTGCTAAGTTGCCTTGTTGGTCGTATTCGTACTTCGGAACACTTTGGGCTGTATGAAGAACACGTCCGTTCGCATCACGCGTTATGTACTGCTCGTAACGACTGTCATTGGTTTTGCAGTTTTCAGTTTGGCAAGCATAGTCATAAAGGTTGGAATTCTTGGAATCTTTTGAATCTGCAAAAATTTCTGAATCTTTTGGATCTCTGGGATCTCTTGGATCTTGGACTTTGCCTGTAGATTTTGACGGTTGCGAAGTTTTTGCAGGCTCCTGGAAGTTTGCCATGGCAATTTCGAGATTTGGCAAATGCGTTGAATTGCTCAGTGTCTCAATTCTTTTTGCTGTCTTCAGTATGTCGTAGGCTTGTTGAAAGGCTGATTGAATCTCGTTTCTTACTCGGTCTGTCGCGTCCAGTCCTGCATTGTTCATTTCAAGAAAAGTCATGTTTGTACCTCTAGCGGAACAGTTTGTGTCTTTGGCAGGGTGAGCGGGGTGAGTGCTTTGAGAGTAGGGCGAGGACATTACAATGTGATTAAAATGCGAAATGGGCAGGCGGCATCAGCGTTTTGGGCAACAACGGTCATACCGCATCGCGAAGGCGCTCGGACCTGTCTCGGTTGTCTCGAATAGACCGGTCGACTATAGATTTCCAAAAAGAGAAACGAAGCGCAAGGTTTCTGCCTTACGCTTCGTTCTCTCAGAGCTTACTTGCTCTTGTTAGCCGCTTCCCTTTGGGCGGCAGCGTTGAAGGCGATCTCCATCGCCAGATGGCACACAGCCAGGACTTGCAGCCCGAAGGTGGAGTACTGCTCCGCTTCCGCGCTGAAGCAGCTCATGTGGGCCCTCTGCTCGAGGTTCTTGCTGCCGGAAGGAACGGGGTCTTCATCGGTGGCAGCCGGGGGCTCGCCGCCGAAGAGCGCGTCGATGGCCTCGACCATGCGCTCATGCGCTTGCTCGTGGTGCAGCGAGTCCAGATTGCCGACCCGCGACTCGATGTCCTGGCAAGTCAGAAGCAGCATCTCCAGCGCCTTGCCGTTCGCTTCGGTGTCGCCGTGAGCGAAATCGCGCGAGTGTGCGAGCGCTGAATCAGCGAAATCCTGAGCGTTGCGTACCAGCCAGTCGACCTCGACGTTGTCTGCCAGATCGAGTCCGTTGGCGTGCTCCACGCCAATGGATTTGATGGCTCGGGCCTGTGCCTTGAGCGCCAGAAGCTGCGAAGTGAGGGCCGACCGCCGAATCTGCTGGAGGTCTGCCTTGGTGGAGAAGATGGTGTTCATGGTGTTCCTCGATATGTTTGATTGTGCTTCTTGCTCATCGCAAGAGGTTTGTGCGCGGTTAGACACGCGGCAAGCAAGGATTGGGGCAGTGGGAGCAGAGCTGGCAGGGGCTGTCGAGACCCGCAAGAATCGAGCGACGCGCCTGATGAGATGCGAGAATCTCGACCTCCTTCAGGCTGCCGAGAGTTTCCGCGTCTTGGGCGCGCAAGATTCTGCAGGCGAGAACGGCGAAAAGCCCGGTCAAGTTCATCGATTCAGTGGTCAACCGATTGGGGAAGACCACGAGCGTGACGCGCTTGGCAGCGAGATTCCGGGCGGTGTCCAGAATACGCTGATAGGCTGCGCAAATCACCGGCTGGCCGAAATCCTGCAAGCGGCCAAGCCCCAGAAGCATGATGCGCTTGGCCGGCGAAGCAGGGTTTTGGCTGAGATCGATGACCGAGTCTTCTCCGAGCTTGCCGGTGAAGGCGTTCTCAGACATGTGTTTGGTGATCGCACCGCCGAGCTGCTCGTCGAGAGCCGCCGGTCGCTCGCCGAGCTTCGTGTCTTGAAACAGGGTCAAGACAAGGAGGTCGGTCGTGTTGACGGTGATACCGTTGGCGGTGATGCCGGCGGTGACGATGAATTTAAGATCGTTTTGATTAACAGTCAGGGTCAGGTTCTTCATGGTGAACTCCTAATCAGCTGGCGACGCGCCTGATTTGGCACAGGCGCGGTTCAGGGCAAGATCTGCAGAAAGGTCCGTCGAGCAAGAGTCCCTCGGCCACTTGCGGAAGGTTGGCTTCCGGTGCGACCACGAGAACGTCTTTGAGAGCCCCGTGGCTTTGCGTGTTGCACAATAGGGTGGCGAGGCGGCAGCGTGCGGTGGCTGCAGCGATTTGCCACCAGTGCGGTTGGCTTTCGCCGGGGGCGACATCGACGAGCGGGAAAATCAGGCGGCTTGCGCCCAAGCGCACAGCCTCCTCCAGGGCCGTTCCAAACACTTGGCACAGCTTCATGGAGTCAAGCTCTTTGCGCTCACCAACCTCGAAGATGAGAATCAGAGACTCGTTTTTCAGTTGCTTGGTTGGCAGGCAAACTCCTTGTGTGGCGGTTCGCTTCGAAGCCTCGGCAACGCTTCCGCCGGTGTTGTCATCCAAAAGGCGGCTCAACGGCCCGAGCTCGCCGTCGGCGAACACAGGTACGAAGATCAAGTCGAGCGTTGTTTCTGTCAACGCATCAAAAGAAAACTCGGGCGACATGGTCGCTTTGGACACCTTGACGGTGAAACCCGGCTCGCACAGATTGTGCCTTGCCGAATGACAATGAGGGCAATTCGATTGCATCTTAGTCTCCTGAAGTGAAGTAGGGGCGGCGGTTCAAAGCCGCCGCCCTCAGCGGTTAAAAGGTTAGACGGCCTCGTAGCAGTTGATGCACAGAGGATGCGCCGACTTGATGCCCGCTTCGAGAGCCGGAACATCCTTCTCGTCGGCTACGATCGCGATCTCTTTGAGAGAGCCGCACTCGTGATGCGCAAGAAGCTGAATCGCCCTGCAGTTGACCACGGCGCCGGTGAGCTTGAGGTCAGCCTCGAGCAGCCCGGAAGGAACTTCCACAACGACGGTTTCGACGCCTGTGGCAAGGGCCTGCTGAATCAGACCGCAGATGCCCGAGCACACCTGGTGCTTGCTGAAAGGAACCGAAGGAGTCAACGAGAGGGTTGCCGCATTCTGGAATGCTTGGCTGTTTCTAGAAACGACCTTCAGCGTCACAGGGGCGCTGCAGGTTTTGTTGTTGCCGCAATTCGGGCAGAGGATAGGAAAAGACATGGCTATCTCCGTTTGGTTGAGAAAGTAGGCGTGCGGTTTTCGCGAGCGCAACATGCTCTCGCGTCGTAGAAACTTGGGTGATCGTCCTTATAGGGACGGGTCGCCGCAGAACCCGCAGAGCGGGCCGGCATTGAGCAATCCCTTCATCCAGGACTGTTCGTCGCTGGCGTCACAGACGATCTCGATCTCCTTGAGCAGACCGAACTCCTTTGTAAACTCCACATAAGCGCGAGTACGGCAGCGCGCAACGGAAGCCATGTGCTCGATGTCGTCCGGCGCCCCGATTCCATGTACCGGGATGATCACCCGGTCCACGAAGGCAACCGCCGACTCTTCGATGATGGTTCCGATCAAACCGCAGAAGATCGATGCGTTGCAGTCTGATTTCTTGCCGAGCCCAATCACCAGGACATAGCGAGGCATATCGGGGCCGAGTCCGTGTTGCTCGAGGTTATAGAGCCGGCGGTCTCCGCGCTTTCCGGTGAATCCGTCTTCAGCCAGCTGCTTCGAGAGATGCTGCATCAGCGCCTGGTCGACAACCGTCTCGCAAGGAAGCGTGCAGTCCTGGAAGTGAGGAATGACCAGCAAATCTTTTCGCAAAGGATCGCTTGCCCACGCAGCACTGTTGCTTGCGCGAGCTGTGACAATGAACCGCAACGCCTTGTCGTCGTGTGCAGGGGTCTGGTTGTGAAACACTACGTTTTTCATGGATATTCTCCGATTTTGATTGAGGTATTTCCGGTCGCGTGACTGGAATCACAGGGGCAAAGGCTGCAGTAAAGGGCAGGGTTGGTTGTTTTGGTGGGGAACGCCTCGGAAAAAACGCAGAAAAGATGATGCCTCGACCCTACGCAATTGGGGCGGCGTGAGCCAATTGACCCTAGGTATGACGCAATTCGCGTACTCATTCTTGCGGTTGGTTGGCGCAGCTTTTGCAGCTGGTGACGGCTTGGCGACAGGTTCAGCTCTGAGTGGCGCCAAAGTGCACGGACGTGGGAATTTGGCGATTATGCGCTGTTGCAGGCGGTCAGCCCAAAGGATGATCGCGCAGTTGCGTTATACGCAAGAAGTATGATTTTTGTCCTTCTAAGAACTATCACTTCGCTTGCAAAACCCTTTGTCGAAGAGATATGCGGCTTCATCGCTTGCGCTAACCTCTGACAGAGGTTGCGGCCGTCGCTTTGAAACGATATGTAATAGACTGGTCGACTACATTTTTGTAAAAGAAAAAGGCGGCTGTCTGAGCGCAGCTTGCGAGCATGCCTAATGCACGTTCGTTCTGCGCTCAGAGCAACCGCCTCTTCCCGAACACGTGCACTGGGCACGGCACAAAGGCACCTTACGGGCGGCTGTCTGAACGCAGTATTGCTACTGCACTCAGAGCAACCGCCTGCTCGGTGAATCATGCTCCGGCGACTACTGAAAGGCAGTTTCCTGCCTTCGAATAGGCCTTTCGCCAGCCGTTCTTACTTCCACTGAGCCAGGTAATGAGCCAGCGTACGCGTGCCCACACCCGTGGCGCCGACAGCGTCGACACCGTGCTCGTACCGGCGGAACGCGGTGCCCGCGATGTCCACGTGCACCCACGACACACCAGGCTTGACGAACTCGTACAGGAAGAACGCGGCGACGATGGCACCGGGACCCTCACCGTCGTTGGTGAGGTCGGCCATCTCGCACTTGTTGCCATCCGCGTACTCGTCCGGCATCGGCAGCTGATGCATCTGCTCGCCGGCTTCGTTGGCCATGGCCAGGAAGTTGTTGGCGAGGCGCTGATCGTTGGAGAACACGCCCGAAACCAGCCAGCCGAGAGCTTCCTCGACCGAACCGGTGAGCGTGGCCAGGTCGATCACCTTGGTCGCACCAGCGTGCTCCTGCACGTAGTGGATCGCGTCGCCCAGCGTCAGCCGGCCTTCCGCGTCGGTGTGGTCGACCTGCACCGTCAGCCCGTTCATCATGGTGATGATGTCGCCGGGACGCATCGACTTGGCGCTGATCAGATTGTCCGTAGCGGCCACGACGGCGCGCACGGAAATCTTCGGCTTGATGACAGGCAGAAGAGACATGGCGGCGAGCACGGCGGCAGCGCCTCCCATGTCGTCCTTCATGTCCTTCATGTTGTCACCGTCCTTGATACCAAGGCCGCCCGTGTCGAATGTGATGCCCTTGCCGACCAGGCCGATCACCTCTTCCGTAGCGCCGGAAGCCGGGTCGTACCGCAGGTCGATGAAGCACGCGTCGTCGTCGGAGCCCTGGTTGACGGCGAGAACGCCGCCCATGCCGAGCTTCTTGATGGCGCTCTTGGTGAGCACCTTCACGGTGAGGACTCCCTCGGAATCCACGGCCAGCTTCTTGGCGAACTCGGCGATGCGCTTCGGATTGCACCTGTCCGACGGCTCGTTGACCAGGTCGCGAGCCTTGTTGGTGGCCTCGCCGAGGGCCTGACCGAACTTGATGCCCCGCTTCGCCGGCGACAGAGTCGAGCCCGTGCAGACCACGGTCAGCGACTTCAGGTGCGTCTGCTCCGCCTCATCCTTCCACGTGCGGGTCTTCTTGTGGTTCGGCTCGTAGTCCGCCAGGATCGCGTATTCCGCGGTGACCTCGGCGAACTGCTCGATCGTGAACTTGGGAAGATCGACGTCGATGAGAGGGAAGACGAGATGCTCTGCCCGAGCAGTGTCGCGGGCAGTGGTGAAGGCTTCCGCCAGTACCGTGCGCAGACCGTTGAGGGTCAGCTTGCTACGCGAGCCCGCACCGATCAAGATGATCTTGTCGAGACCGGGGACCTTCACGAGGTCCGTGTCGATCACGCGGGTCTGCTTGTACTTGGGATCGAACCCATCGTGCTCGATGCGCCGCGAGATCAGACCACCGGTTGCCTCGTCGGCAGCCAGCGCCTGACCTGCGAGCTTCTCGCCCGAGAAAAGAATCAGAATCAAATTGGCGCGCTCTTCCTCGCTGAACTTGGAAAGGGCCCACGTCAATTTGCTGGATGTTGCGCAAATTTCGATTGACATGATGCTTCTCCTAACCGGCAAAGCCGGCAGTTGGAGTGAAGGCGCCAGGCGAGAGCAAGCGACCGAAAAGACTGCGCAGTCTTTCAGTCACCGGTTCGTGTGGCCTGGACGTCTCTGTTAGGTAGGGTGTTTGCCGGTACTGAAGGGAAATCCAGCAAACGTTGCAACGCCAGCCATGGCGTCGCTTGCTAAAGAAAACTCAGGGTACGTCGTGCCCCTGCTGCTCGTGGATCTGGTCCCATCCGGCATCGGAGTCGCCGATGTAGTTGGGAACCGAAGGCTGCCCGTCGGCGGCATCCGCCTGAAGCAGGATGTCGACCTTGTCGCCGTAGTTACGCATCTCGTTGGCGAGAAACGTGACGATGTCGTTGACCAGGTCCTGCGCCTCGCTCGCCGGTCGGGAGACCGTGAGGCTGGGCGGATACCCGACCATGAAATCGGCGTCGTTCGTGTGGGCCCACAGCCTGCCGTCTTGCATGACGTCGACCATGATCCACACGAAGGAGTTGAAGCCTTTCTCGCCGGTGAACCGGACTCGGGCACTCCTCGCTTTGCCTTGGACAACCAGGTTGACCACGGACGGCACAGCGTTGGAAACGATATCGGAGATCTTCTGGTTCATTTGTTTCTCCTGGGGTGCTTCTGCGTTGACACAGAGACGCACTTCGACCGGATGTCGTGTGCGTCTTACGAATTGAGCGTTTCATTGTTTCGTTGTCTGATCAGCGTATTTCTGGCGCTGATTACTGATTGTCGAGAATGGCTCAGAAACTAGATCTAAGCGCACCGTATTCGGCAAGCAGTAAATTGAAGCTATAGCGAGAGACTTAGGTCTTCGGTGTTGAACGCTCTTGAAATGAGAAAAAGGAAAGTCACCTTGGAACCTACCTTGACTACTAGATCTCTGCAACTTGGCTCGTCGAGAACATCTTGAAGAGTGTGTCCCTTGACTTCCTGTCTTTGTTTCTATAAAAGCTTGCTGGGTGGCTTTCGGAGGGAACAGCTTGATGAATTGGCATCAAGCGCGGTGCTTGACAAGTCGCAAAATGCCCGAAGTGTGGAAATTTTCAGACTCTAAAGGAACTATTAACGGTTTGCGCGGGCCGCGCCAGCCTCTGTTTATCAGGCTTTTGGGTGATCCTCATGACATCACGTTTTCGATGCAAGGGTAGCAGGCGCAAGTGGGCGCAAGTACAGCTTGGGGTGCAAGTACAGCTTGGGGTGCAAGTATAGTTTGCATTTCCAAAGAAAATGCAAATTGTAATTTCCATATGGCAACCGTTCGACCCTCTTTTGTCCATTTTTTGAGGAGTGTTGGATGTCAATGCACATTACAGTTTGCATTTTTGAAGGAGGCAAATTGAAATTTGCTCCGTCTTGACAACCGACACAAGCCACGCATTGATGCCTTCTGCCAGCTGCGCTAGCGCTTGCCGCATTACATCTGCTTCCTGTTAAGCACGTAAAGCGACAATTACTGAAAGGCCATATGTCTGCACGACTGCGTGCGTAACGCTCTCAAGAGCGAGAAGTTGATTCTTGGCAGGTCAATTCGTTAGGTTACTCACGCATTTTTCCCGTTTCTTTTCAGATGGACTAAACCACTGATTACGTAAACAAGCTTCCTCCTACCTTCGACATCCTCTCTCCATGCGCTTTTGCGTGCGGGATAGGTCGTGTCACTTCTCGCTGCTCTTTCATGTTGAGGCGGCGTGTTTCATTTGTGCTTTTCGGAAAGCGGCTTGCAGTCAACCTCGTGCGTGAGCACGACTCAGCCTCGTGCGTTAGCACTGCTGAGTTTTACCCGTTGACACGACTCAGTCAAAGTCGCGCCGCCCTTCCGATAGATCTGTGCTAGGGAGACAAACAATATGAGTCTGAAAGATCTCTTTCGACGCAAGTCGGTAGAACAACTTCAGGCGGAACCTGCTGAGCACGAAGGCCCCAAACTCAACCGTGTGCTGACTGCGCGTGACGTGTTCAATCACGGCGTTGCAGCCATCATCGGCACGGGCATCTTCGTTCTCACTGGTGTCGCCGCAGCCAACTTCGCCGGGCCGGGCATCATCCTGTCCTTCGTCCTGGCGGGCTTGGCGTGCGCCTTTGTGAGCTTCGCGTATGCGGAGCTATCCTCGATGATTCCGGTCTCGGGGAGCGCCTACACTTACACCTACGCCTTCTTCGGCGAACTCGCTGCCTTCCTCATCGGGTGGGACCTCCTGCTCGAATACGCGGTCGGTTCAAGCGCAGTCGCAGTCGGATGGAGTGCGTATCTGCAAAACGTCCTCAAAAGCGTCGGAGTCAAATTGCCGGAAGCGCTTTCGCATGCGCCTGCGGACATGCCCTGGGTGGCTGTGATCGCGGCCGTTGCGTGCACGCTAATCGGCTTTTTCGGCGCGCTCAAAACCTACACTGCGCTTCGCAGCGCAGCCTCGGTTGTGGACGCATCGCGCGCAAGTCGCACTCGAACCATCGTGACCGGCGTAGGTAGCCTGCTTCTGTGCGGGCTCGGCCTGTTCAAGGGCTATGAAGTGGCCACCCACCTGACCAGCGTTGACCTTCCGGCCATGCTGATCATCGGGTTCCTCAACTTCTGGCTCATCAAGGGCGTCAACCACACCGCGAAAATGACGGCGGTCTTCGTCGTCATCAAGCTGGCTGTGGTCGCGCTCTTCATTGCCATCGGCATCTGGCACATCCAGCCCGTCAACTACGTTCCGTTTCTGCCGTTCGGCTTTGCGGGCGTGTTGTCCGGCGCGGCCATCGTGTTTTTCGCGTACATCGGCTTCGACGCCGTGACCACGCTGTCCGAGGAATGCAAGGACCCGCAGAGGGACGTGCCTAAGGGCGTCATCGGCAGCCTCATCGTCTGCACCGTGCTCTACATCTTGGTTGCCGCGATCATGACCGGCGCCATGCTGTACACCGGACTTGGTGGCAGTGAAGCTGCCGCTCCCATGGCCAAGGTGATGGAGCACATCGGTCATGGCTGGGCTGTTCCGCTCGTGTCGCTCGGCGCCATCGCCGGCATCACGTCGGTTCTGATCGTACTTCTGTTCGGTCAGTCGCGCATCATGATGCGCATGTCGAAAGACGGGCTGCTGTCGCCCATTTTCGGCAAGATCCATGAGAAGTATCGCACTCCGGTTTGGTCCATCGTGATCTGGGGTGTGCTCATCGCTATCATGTCCGGGCTTCTGCCCATCAACGAGCTCGCCGAGTTGACCAACATCGGCACGCTGGCAGCATTCGTCCTCGTTTGCATCGGTGTGATCGTTCTGCGCAAGAGCGATCCCGATCGTCCGCGCAAATTCCGCTGCCCGGGTTATCCCTGGGTGCCGGCGCTGGGTGCGCTGATGAGCGCAGGCTTGATGCTGAGCCTGCCTATGCTGACGTGGATTCGTTTCGTCGTGTGGATGGCGTTTGGTCTGGTCGTGTACTTCGTGTACTCGCGCCGCCACAGCCGCCTCAACGGCGACAACAACAAGTCGATCAAGCCGGACGACAAGTCCGACAAGACCGGCAAGTAAGCGGTTCGCAAGAAACCGCGTGAAACGGCTTCGTCGCCCAACGCAAAAAATACTGGCAAAAACGGGTGGCGAATCCAAGCAAAACGTTGCTCCGGCCTGTGTGTGCCGGAGCAGAAACCAGGAGCCAAACTGCATGAGTCAATCCCGCAAGAAGACCCCCGTCTCCGGCAACACCACTGCGCGCAGCGAGAAGCAGGACAAGCGTCTTGCCAATCGCCGGCTGCGCCGCAATACCAAGCAGGTGTTGGTGGCGGAAGGAAAGGGCGGTCCTGAGTTCGACCCTACTCTTCCTGTGATGCGTGAGGTGAGCAACGTGTGGTCGTTCGACAAGGACGGCCGGCACTGGATGCGCAACCCCAAGCCCAAGGACATGCGCAAGTAGTCGTCAGCGCTGAAAAGCGCGCGACACGCATGAACGAATAGGAATTTAACTCTGAAGTCGACGGGGAGTTCTGTGCGTGTGAGAAACAGCGAATCATCGCGTTTCCCACGCACAGAACCCCGAAGGCCATCTCTTGCTGCTGCGATTCACTGCAAAAAAGACCCCTCTTGAAAGAGAGACCCTAACCAGGAGAATAGACAATGGCGAAAAACCAGAAAAAGCGCGGCCTCGGATTGATCGGCTGCGGCACCCCGGAAGTCATGTTCAAGGAGCGAGTGCGCAAGCAGCTCCGCAAGATCGAAGGCGTCGTCGGCATCCAGGTGAAGAAGGACGAGATCGTCGTGCGCGTGGTCGACCAGGCCACTGCCGACAAGCTCCCCAAGACGATCGGCAAGCGCCCCGTCGTTGCCAAGATCGTCGGCGTGATCAAGAAGCAGGGCGAGTAACTACTGCCCTGTCGATGCTCGGTCTAACTGTCTAAATGCCGGCCGGCGGTCCCATATGTCGATTGATTTCGACTGTGGCCGCCGGCGGCTCACTTATCTTAGTGCTGGAGCCTCTATGCTTTATAGACTCGAAAAGTTTCTGATTACCTTGGGCTACCTGCTTCTGTTCTGGTTCACGGGTCACACCGTGCTCTCGTTCGGAAGCCCGGAATTCTTCCAGTCATGCGCTGTCGCAAGCGCTGCCTGGCTGATTCTGACCGGTATCTGTTACCGCCACCTGCTCATGACCTATGCCGATCGGATGTCGCGGCTGCGCATCGCAGTTCCCACCGTGATTGGCATGGCGTTGAGCATCTTGGCGATGGCCGGTGGCGATGGAACCCTACAAATCGCCGCGGTAGTCGAGGTTGTTCTCTGGGCCGTCATCTTCCTCATGCAGGAGAGGACGCGCTCCAAGTTCTACACCAAAGGCTTTGGGCTGATGCCCAAGAACGCCTGGCTTAACCCGCCTGCCGAAGCGCTGCGTGAAGGAGACGTCATCCTCACCAGCGGTCGCATGGCGGCTCGCACTCGCAACACGGTCGGCCACATGGAGCTCGTGCTCAAGCGCGAAACTCCAGGAGGCAAGACGCAATACATCGCCTTCAGCGCTTACATGGAGAAGGGCGTGGTCATTCACACTCTGCGCGCTCTGTGCAAGACCGAAGCGAAGGCGAGTCACTACATTGCGCTTCGCCCGCGCACTCCTTTGACCGACAAGCAGAATCGCGAAGCGGTTCGCATCGCAGACGAGATGAAGGAGATCAACAAGCAGTGGACGGAATCGGAGACGATTCGCCGCACCGCGCTCATCGACAAGTGGCTGCCCGCGTCGCTTGCGACCAAGTCACTGATCGGAATCGGCAAATTGGCCGGCGCACTGCGAGGCTGGTTGTTCAAGAAGTACATGCCCACCGGCTACGACTGGCTCGGCATGTATACCGGTAAGCGCATGCAGAAGCGATGGACCTGCATGGGCGCATGTCTTGAAGTTCTCGACCGAGTCGGAGTGAAGACGCTGCCTCACGGCACCGGCTTTCTCGGCTTGGGAACGGGACTTCTCAACCCGCTGATGCCCATCCGCTTCCTGACGGAGCCCAGCTATCGTCTGCTCACGGACGAAGACGAAAAGGCATTCGCCGCAACGCAACCGGCGACGCCCGCGCAGTCATAAGCCGCGTGCAGAGGCGACAGCCTAAGTGAGACAGGAAAGAACAGGAGACAGCGCTGTGCAGCCCGCCAGCAGATGTCTCCACCGAGGGCGGTGTGATTGGAAGCAAACCTTCCAGTTGCATCGCTCTCGGGTTCTTTTTTGTTTGAATGGAACTAGTAGACCGGTCGAATATTATGTCTTTTATGCGCTCACCAGCTATTTCTTCTCACTAGTTACTTCTTCTCACCCAACCCCACAGCCCCAGGAATCGAATTGATCAACTTCTGCGAAATCACCACATCTTCCTTTGCTGCTTCCATCCAATCGCCGTCTTTCTGAAGCTCTTGAAACAAGAAGCTGTGCAACTCCATGTTGTCCGGTGTAATCGCAAGTGCTGCGCGATATTCTGCAATCGCATCTTTAGTTCGTTCGGTCTCGGTCAGCATGTCGGCAAGCACAACGTGTTGATTTGCCTTGGCTACGTCTTTGTCCTTGTTCTCAAACGAAATGCGCGCAGGACGTATCTTTACCCAACGCAAGTGCGCTGGAAGTTCTGCAACAAACTTGAATTGGTTGAAGAGTTTTGCTTCAGCCAGCGCTTGTTCGTCCAGCTTTGCTTTCGCTGCTTCCAGGCTTTTCATTCTTGATTCGCTTGCCGCTGCTTGTGGCGCTGCTTGTGCTTCCTTTGGCCCACCGGCACCGCCTAACTGTTCCTTCTTGAGCGCCACAATCTGCGTTGCCAAATCCTTCGCTTGCAGATACGCCCAAGTTCCGGAATTAGCATAAACAGTTGCCACCTCACTTTTGGCAACGACATTGAGGCGATCGAAAGGTTTCAGCATCAATTCCAACACCTTATGATAGGCTTCGGCAGCCTCTTTTGGATGCGCAGTCTTTCTTTGGAGTCCGCCTAACTGTTCCCAAACAAATCGATTTGTCGGGTAGAGCTCAAGCGCTCGATTTGCCCAATCGAACGCCTCTTGCGATTTTCCATCTTTGAGCGCCATATTGCTCAGTTCCATATAGCCCTCAAAGAGATACTTATCCAGTTCGATCTGTTTCTTGTATTCGGCTTTTGCTTTTTCGTTTTGGTTGTCCGACATGTAAATCTTGGCTCGCGCCGCATGAATCGATCCTCGCCAGGGCGTCAGCTTCTCGATATGGTCTAAGGTGCGAAATGCGTTGTCCTTTGTCTTGTCGGCCGAGCTGAAAAACTTCGCCGCTGAGTTATGGATATTCGACGAGCATCGCCTGCACATCAATGCAGCCAGATATTCTTGGCGCGCTAGATGAATCTGTCCGCCTATGCCTAAAGTTAAGCCGAGCATCGAATGCCAGGTCGGATCACTCGGGTTGATCTGACCTGCTTCAGTCAAGGCGCGCTCGGCAGCATCATGTTGTTGACCAGACTGAAAGGCAGCCGCGGTGTAGATCTTTTGAAGGTAAGGGCTGTCAGTCTCTGAAGCCGCACGGGTATACCACTTCATCGCCTCCGGCGTGGCGCCCAGCGAATTCGTCGTCACTGCATGTATCCAATGCAGAAATGCAAAGTCTTTCGCTTCCGGCAGCTTCTCAGTCTTCTCCAATAACGCAAGCGCCGCAAGCAAGTCTCGCCTGCGATTCAAATGTGAGATAAGCGATCTGCTTACATAAACGTCTTTTTCAGCAAGCGGCTTCAGTTGTGCATCTAACTGTGCCGACTTTTCAAAGTCACCAAGAGAACTATACTCGTCAGAAAGAAAACACTTGATATAAGTGTTGTCCGGATCTAACTGCTGCGCGATGGACAACAACTGACGAGCAGCACGGTTGTTTTCATCAAACGAAAATCCGCGAGCAATCCAAAGCAACTTGTGTGCTAACCGCTTGCGATTTTTTTGGTCGGCGAGCGGCTGTTTGGCGTAGTACAAAGAATAAGGAACGAAGTCAGCAATCGCCTTGTCGATGTGAAACATCTTCAGCGCCTCGGCACCCTTAGCGAAAAGCGAGTCTTTAGGCGCTTCCGCCTGTTGCGAAGCGCGTCCGGAAGACGCTGGTATCAGCGCCAATCCAAGCCAGAGTAAAAGAGCGATATGCAACCCCTTCATAATTACAGTTTTACCCCTACACGTCTCAGGCGCGCTGGGTTTTGAAGAAGTCTGTAAGCAATTCTTTGCACGCCTCTTCTTCAATGCCGCCTATCACCTCGGGTATCGGATAGATGCGAGGCTGAACAAACAAATTGAAGCGCGATCCACAAGCACCTGAGGCGGGGTCGTAGGCGCCGAAGACAACCTTTGCCACCCGCGCTTGGATGATCGCCTCAGCGCACATCGCGCAGGGCTCTAGAGTCGAATATATAACTGTTCCTTCCAACCGCCAATTGCCCAGAATTTGCGCCGCCTCTCGAATGGCAATTATCTCTGCGTGGGCTGTGGGGTCGTTCGATGCTTCTCGCAGGTTCCTCCCACAACCAATGACCTTATCTTCTAAGACCACCACCGCTCCAATCGGAACGTCCGAACCGCACCGCCGTGCCTCACTGATTGCTAGTTTTAGCCACTT
Source organism: uncultured Candidatus Obscuribacterales bacterium (assembly GCA_964503045.1). GTDB lineage: Bacteria > Cyanobacteriota > Vampirovibrionia > Obscuribacterales > Obscuribacteraceae > CAYZJR01. The sequence continues at coordinate 46,501 of CAZCZI010000024.1, read as the reverse complement.
ATCAAACATTAGATACGGTTAATAAAAGTTTTTGGGGTTTTTTTGAATTTCTGTGTCCAGAAATTTTGGTGGGTGGATATAAGCGTATGTGAACCGAACGGGAGCTTATCCAAAGCAAAGGGGTGTTGCGAAGGATATTACTACAGCGACCACCGGTTGCAAAAACAAAACCTGGTTGGGGTGATCAGGTTGTTTCTAAAAAAGCAAGAAAGAAGGTACATTACAAAGTCGGAGGTAAAAGCACAATCAGTTGCGATTCCAACAATAACTAATTAAAAGCGGCTAGCAATCTACTTTCTAGAGGGACCGGAATAAATATTCACCGGTCCCTCAGATTTTTTGTTGGAACATTTGAATAAGTCGGAAACATCACAAGGCGATGCTGGCCTTGCATCGCCCCATGGGTTGCTCGTCGGGTAGAAGAACTGGTGTTGAGATGATCGTCAGATCACTCAGCTGTAATTAGAAACCAAAGGCGTGACCAATACCGGTGATGATGTCGCCGAGTGAGACATCAACTTGCAGACCGGCATCAGGATTGAAGGAAGCGCCGAGGAATTGACCGTCAGAACCGAAGGCGCTGGAGCCGAAGTTGCCTTGTTGTCCGGCAAGGAAGCTGACATCGACAGTCGGGTCGCCGGTGTTGCGGTTGCCCCAGCCCAGATCGTAGTCGCCGGTGGGAGCTCCAAAACCGGATGCCCAGCTTTGGTAGTTGCCTGCGTTGGTGCCGGCTTGCGTGAACTGTTCGGTTTTGACGAACTCGTCGCCGCCCATGGCGTTGGGAAGCATGCTGCCGTGCCCGGTGGTCAAACCGGCGTCGCGCAGTCCGACGATGCCGGTGTTGATGCGGTGCATCGGGGTGAATTCTTCGTATGGCGGAAGACCGTCGGTTCCTTCGTCGCCGTAGATGGCTTCGGCGCTTCCGCCGGCGTTTGCTACGAAACTATCGAGGCTTGTCGGTGGCAAACCATTTCTTACGGTCTGTCCGCCACCCGGAGCGCTGTATCCCCGGTTGCCGCCACCATAGCCGCCACCGTAGCCGCCACCGTAGCCGCCACCGCCGCCGCCGCCGCCTTGTCCGCCGATACCAATGGTGATATCAACCGATTGTGCGTACGCGGGCAATGCGTTTATTGCCAGAGCTGACACTGTCAGCGCCGCCAGAAGCGATGCGATTTTCATAGTGATTGACCTAGTAAATGTGGGGGTGGGTGGGTTTGTGCACACAAAATTACTCTTGGCGCTGTGACAACCTAGTGACAAATGCGGCAAGCCCCACTGAAGCGGAAATATGAGAGCAGCAGCTCTTCCCGAAGCTGCCGCCCCCTTACCCCATGCGGCCCCACGCCGCAGTAAAAAACTTATAGTTGTTGTTCAGCCTTTTCTGGTTGTTGGCTGATATGTTCTTCGGTCGAGTTCTTCATCCAGGCCGAGATATCGATGAGAAGCTGGTTTGGAACATGTCCGGGCACTACGTTGGAAGCAGCGTCATTGGGCAATTGGAGAAGGAAGTGGTTCATGCCGTTGTAGATATTCAGCGAGAGATTTTGATCTTGGGAGACGGCAGATTGCCAGGGCACCATTCCATCATTTGGAGGAACAATCAAATCACTGGAGCCAAGGGCGATGAAGGTGCGTTTTTGCAAGCGAGCCAATTGTGCCGGAGCTGCGATTTGTTTGACTTGAAGCCATGATTTAAGAAGAAACAATGGTGCTGGAATTTGCGAAATTTCTTCGAGCTTTCTTCCGGGTGAGCAAAGTATGATGACGCCGGCGACTTTTGAATCGCGCTCGGCGATGAAGCCTGCAAGCAGTCCACCCATGCTGTGACCGCAGACATAAACTTTGTCGGCATCGATTTCGGGCTGTTGGCGGCAAACTTCGATGGCTGCAAGACCGTCATCGATTGTTTCTTGTTCGACACCAAAGTTGGGATCGAGTGTGCAAAGCGGATAAGTAAAAGTGCGTTTGTCGTAGCGCAGAACCGCAACACCTTGCGCGGCGAGGTTGCGAGCGACTTCCATGAATGGGCGGTTTGGTCCGATGCTGTTGTCTTTGTCGTTTCTTCCCACACCGTGAATGAGAACGACGCATGGAATCTTGGTTCCTTCTTCCACTACCGGCATGGTGAGAACGCCGTGCAATGGAGCAAAAGCGCCGATTTGTACTTCTCTTTCTACAAAAGATACTTGTGATTGGGCAGCTTGTGCTGGTTGAAACGTCTGGGCTGGTTGAAATGCCTGGGCTGGTTGAAACGCTTGTGGCGCGTTTTGAAATTGAACGGCGGTCGGAGCGGTGTTGACGGCTGATGCCATGTCGATTTGCGAATCTTGAGCCAGTGCTGCGCTTTGACCGATTGAGAATGAACTGACTGCGCAGATGATGGCAGCAGTGACTCTCGAGACGATTGGGGAAACTGGGGAGAGTCCGGAAAAACGCGCAGAGATAGAGGCGATGGAGATCGCTTTGTTCGTCATTTTAAATACGCTCGTTGGGAGTGATTAAAGCGTGGGTTTGGAGGTGACAATACGGTAGTCAGTCCTGGTTTCAGGATGGTTACTTGGTATGTCGTTGGGCTGGGTGAGCTTCGTTGGTTGGTGAACTTTTTTATTTTGATCGATACTGCAAACTGAGCCCGAGGCTGCCATTTCGCAGCTCTCTTCGGTGCTTCCCTTCAACAGTGAGCACAGCATACGGAGAATTCGTGAAAAAGTTGTGAACTGAAAATGGGAATTGCCCCAAGAATTTCGATGCATTGTTTTCAATCGTTTCGAAGCCTTCGTATATGGCGGCCGGGAAGGTTATCCGCCTTGTTTCATATAAAGCTAGTACTAAATAGTAATGGAGACGTAAAAGACGACTCAAAAAGCTAAGAAGCAACAGCCCTTCCCTTAGCTGTTGCTTCCTAGTGGTTGCGTGGCCAAAACTTTTTCGAAACAAGCTTCGGTTGTGCACCACCAGTGGTGGCTGCGTGCCGTGCGTTCGTTTCCATGCGATTACTCTACTGAGCAATCGTGGAAAAGTTGTGACTTGGCGAAAATATTTTGGAATTCGATTTGGTGATCGCGCGCCGCGTGATCACGTGCCGTGAGATCAATGCAGCGAATGGGCAGCGAATGGGACACGAATTTCGTGATCACGCGCCGCGTGATCACGCGCCGCGAGACTAATGGCAACCTGAAAGAGAAGGACCTTGCACGCGTGCTTAGGGGAAGCTGAATCCGAAATTGTTGCTGCCGCCGTTAGGCATTCCGGGGACTCCGGGAAGTCCAGGCATTCCATTTCCACCGGGCATTCCAGGTAATCCGGGCATTCCAGGTATTCCATTTCCACCGGGCATTCCAGGCAATCCGGGCATTCCAGGAACTCCCGAGCCGCCGTTGTTTGGGTTGAACGGGTCTCCTGGGTCGCCAGTGTTGCGGCTGCCATCATCGGGGTTTCCGTAGTCACCGGTTGGAGCACCGAAACCCGCAGCGCCCTGTTGAAAGGCACCGCCGTTGGCTCCGGCTTGAGTGAATGGTTCTGTTTTGACAAACTCGTCGCCGCCCCAGGCATTAGGAAGCATGCTGCCGTGTCCGGTGGTCAAACCGGCGTCGTTTGTGCTGAGAATTCCGGCATTGATGCGATGCATCTGGGTGAATTCTTCGTATGGTGGAAGACCTTCGGCACCTTCGTCTCCATATATGAGTTCGGCAGAACCACCGGCGTTCAATACGAAACTGTCCAGAGTGGTTGGCGGCAAGCCGTTGCGGCCAGACGCTCCGAAGGATGGAGAAATTGGACGTTGGGCCGCGCTTTGCAGTGCGGTCGATTGCGTTGCCGTGCGGAAGGCTAATTGTGAAGGCATTCCGCGCATGCCCTGACCGGTCGGGCTGGAACTGCGACCATAATCGCCCTCGGCTCCTTGCGACTGCCATGCTGCCGGCATTTGTGCGAGCGCAGGAATGGTTGAAACGCTCAATGCAATGATTGTTCCGACTAGTAAGGACGAAGATACTCTCTCGTATTTCATGTGTTTCATATGCGGGTCCGACATTGGTGGGGGAAATTAGAACGATCGACGATGGTTGACAGAGCGGTGCAAAGCAAGTCGGTATGCGGCTGCAAGCCCAAAACCAGTTCGACTGGTTCGAGTCGTGCAGGCACCCGGCACCACCGGCAATGCGGCGTGCAAAATACTTTTCTGCGTGTTTGCCCAGACTAAGAGCTCAAACGTGAAAAAGACGTGTACATTTGCGGGTCTTCGATTGATATTGAATGACTAGTCGAAGATTTATTGCGCTTGTGCTTTGCGAGCGCCTTCGCGCTTCAGTGTCCAGTGAATGGCCAAAGCCGGGGTCAAAAGGATGAACACCAAGAAGAATCGAATTGCCGTGAAAAAGTCTAAGACGAGATTGCTCACCGCCGATTCGGTTGTGTGGAACATCTGGGTGACCATGCCTATCCAGCAGTTCCAGCCTCCGAAAGTCGCGGCTGCCAGAAGAATTGCGAATCCAATACCGACCACCACACTTCTGAGCAGGATGTTGCGGATTAGTCGGAGTGTATCGAGCGTCATTTTTGTTTCCTCCAGTTAAATAACCATAAAAGGTAACTGTGAGACAGTATGACGAAAACTTTTAAATTTTGTTCTCGCACCGACGTCTAGCCGATATCCTGCTTGGACCCGAGCTCGCTGAGCGCGTTTACGGAAGCATTTCGAGTTCGCCAGCCGGCAATGAATGAAGAGGCGACGGAAGTAACTCGTCTTACAAGTACTTCTTCGTAACGCCGAGTTCAAGCGCAAATCGGTAGCCGACCAGTTTGTACAGAAGCTTCGCGACCAAGAAGTCCGGAGCGTGCAATCCCTTGATGGGAGAGAGTTCTACGATATCGCAGGCCACGACATTTTTGCGTACACAGACCTGTTTGATCAGTTCCATCAATTGATACCAATCCATGCCTCCTGGCTCTGGGGTGCCTGTAGAGGGCATGATGGAACCATCGAGACCATCGACATCAATGGTGAGGTAGACGTTGTCTGAGAGTGTCTCGACAATGTCGTGGAAGTTCCACTTGTCCTTGTTGCGCGCCCAGAAAATGTTGATGTTTGGCTGTTCTTCTTCCATCCATGCAACTTCTTCCGCGCTGACGTTTCTGATGCCGACTTGGGTGATCAGAGGGCGCTTCAGCGTCTTGTAGAGCTGGTAGGAGACTGAAGCATGGCTGTGCGGGTTGCCTTCGTATGAGGCGCGAAGGTCGCAGTGAGCGTCGACTTGCAGAATCGAAAGGTCGGGATACTTGTGGTTGCAAGCCTTCACGGCGCCGAGAGTGAGCGAGTGTTCGCCGCCCAGGATAATGGGAAACTTCGAAAACTCGACCAAGGGGCGGACTGCGTCGGTGAGTTCAACAAACGGCTGCTTGGTTGCGCCGGTTACCGGACTCATTTTTATTTCATCGCCTGAGCAGATGCCGATCTTGTATGGTTCTGTCCACAACTCATCGTCGAAAAGCTCGACTTGTTGGCTGGCTTCTAGGATGGCGGCGGGTCCGTTTTTGGTGCCTTGACCATAACTGGTGGTTGCTTCATAAGGTACTGGCAGTATGACAACCTTTGAATTCTCAGGGGATGAGAACTCCTCAGAAAGCCCAAAATAGTTGACCCTCTTTGGCTTGGCTTTGGAGGGTTTTGCCGCAGCTTTGGTCTTGGTGCTCGCCTTGGTTTTGGTAGCGGTGGAACTCTTTGTAGCCATCGATTGCCAGATCCTCATGTACAAACTATGGCTTTTATATCATCTATGGATGCTCATGAGTTCTTGATTTCCATATATTTTGAGTGGGGTTTCAAGGTAGTGACAAATTTGGAAAGGAACGGCAAGGCCCTATCCGAGCATTTAAAATATGCAGTGCCTTTATTTAATTGTTGATCTGATTGGAGCAATTTAAAACTATGATGCGTTCCTCGAACATTTTGACCTCGGTATCTCTGGTATCACTAGTGGTGTCTGGTGTTTTGAGTGGGGCACCGGCAGCATTCGCGCAAACAGACGAGGCATCGATGATCAAGGCGGCAAAGAGCGCGCCTCTCAAACAGCGAATTGCAAAGTTCGATGAGGTGGTTCATGCCTATCCGAAGAGTGTTGACGCGCTGTTGCTGCGTTGTCGCGCCAAAATTGACGCACATGATTTGGACGGCGCGGTTCAAGATGCGGCTCTGGCAGTGAATGCGGCTCCGACTAACCCTAAAACCTATCATGATCTGGGGTTTGCGAAATACCTTCGCAGGAAAGGCCCTGACCTAAAAGAAGGTTTGGACGATCTCAACAAAGCGATCAAGATGAATCCGAGTGAGTTTAGTTTCTATGGTACTCGTGGGCAGATTGAAGCAGTGATGGGTGACAAAGTCTCGGCGATGAGAGATCTGGACAAAGGGATAAGCATGAGACCGCAAGAGCCTTTTGGTTACCTTGAAAGAGCGAAAGTGAAAGAGAAGTTTGGCGATATTAAGGGAGCCGTCGAGGATTTGCGGCAATCGAAGAAGCTAGACCCAGACTTCTTCATGGCGCAAGACGATTTGGATCGTTTGGAGCAGAAGTTGAAGTAGAACGTTCCAGGAGCATCGTTCAAGTACCGGGGGCCCTTCCGACTTGCCGAGAAGCCTTCAACGGGGCTGGGGCTTATTGTTGTTCTCAAGGGATTGTCGCTCGCGCTAGCCTTGCGTCGCTCGCAGACACAAAAATCTGTTCACTTTGCCAAAAAGTGCCAAAAAATCCCCATTGGGGGAATTTTCCATATTGAAAATGGTTATCGTTTTCAAATAGTGTTAGATACCTTATGTCAGCCCTAGTTTAAGCAAAGATACCCACCCCACCTAGAAATTCCGCTTACACACAAGCTACCCCGTAAAAGCAGATGACTGCTCTGGTGGTGTTTTGCTGCTGATCTAAGGTGACTCGGAAGGCTTGGGCATTGCCAAGCCTTGGATCTCGCACGGCTCTGCAAGGTCGTTCTTGCAAGGCCGTCCTCTGACAACTTAAAGAGAAAGGAACAACCATGTCCCAGTCCAAACGCATTCCCGTAACCGTTTTGACCGGCTTCCTCGGTGCCGGCAAGACTACCCTTCTGAACCGCATCCTGACTCAAAACCACGGACACCGGATCGCAGTGATAGAAAACGAGTTCGGTGAAATCGGCATCGACCAACAACTGGTCGTTAATGCCGGCGACACTGTTGTCGAGATGAGCAATGGGTGCATCTGTTGCACCAGCCAGGGTGACCTCGTGCAGGGGCTTGGCGACCTCTTGGCGATGCGCGACAAGTTCGACTACGTGGTGATCGAAACCACAGGCATCGCCGATCCGGCGCCGGTTGTCGAAACGTTCTTGCGTAACGAGGATGTTCGAGACCATTACAGCCTGGACGGTGTCGTCACTCTCGTCGACGCCTTGCACATCGGGAAGCATCTCGATGCGGAAAACTGCATCTCTCAGATCGCCCTTGCCGACGTGTTGATCCTCAACAAAAGCGACCTAGTCACTGCCGATGACTTGGCTCTGGTGGAGAAGCGTCTGCGGTCTATCAACGCTCTCGCCACTGTTCACAGGACCCAGAACTCTATTCTGGCCGTCGAAACCGTGCTCGATATTGGAAAGTTCGATGAGCAAAGAACGCTCGGCGTGGCTGTCGATGCTCACGAACACGACCACCATCACGATCACGACGAGTGTGGCCACGAGCACTGTGACCACGACCAACATCATCACCATCACCATGGTGACGATGTAAGCTCCGTCGGCATCGAGCGCACCGGCAATGTCGATCCGGAGCGACTGAGCGAATGGCTGACCACCCTGCTTGCCGAGCACGGTGACAACATCTTCCGCGTCAAGGGTATCTTCAGTGTGCTCGGCGATCCGGAGCGAGTTGTCATCCAGGCGGTTCATCGCCAGATCGATGATCCGGTTCATACTGCCGGTCCAAACACAGACGACAGACTCAACAAGATCGTCTTCATCGGGCGAAACCTTGACAGAGCCTCGCTCATCGCTGGCTTTGAGACGTGCCTGGTCAAGCAGAGCTAACACAAACAACAGAACCAGGGTTCCGGCCGGGATGAGCGAACGCTCACCCGGTCTGGATTCTCTGCCACAACCAGTTATCCAGGAGGCCATCATGAAATCAGAATTCATTCCCTCACAATTCAAAGAATCGGACGGCGAGTGCAAGATCTGCGATGCTCGTAAAGAGCTTGAGCTATCACTGGCAGCCGAGTCGAACTTGCTTGTTCAGATTGGCAGCAAAGGCATGACAGCGTCACCGCTGCTCGATGCACACATGAAGATGTGGCCCATCTTCGCAAGCGCTGTCAGTGACTACCGAGTCTGTTTCGCTCAGAATCTTGCGCTCTACTTCACTGCCGAACGGCACGGGAGATTGCGCAAGGTGCCTGAGTTTCTTGGCGCGTGCGACGAATACCGGAAGCGGGCGCTTGAATCGCTGTCTCAATTCGACAGTGCATTCCAGGAGTTCAAGACGGTCTCACAATCAGCCCAGCAAGCACAAGATCTGCAAGATGCAATCGCTCAACTTGTCACTGCGCATGGCGCAACGATGAGTAGCGCGCAAGCCTTCTGGGACCAGATCGACATCTGGACTGAAGCAAGAAACAAGACCGCACGCAATTTGTTCGGCAAGTCCGAGTAGCTTACCTTCGGCTTTTCAGGACTGCTACCCGGGTTCTGACAGTATGTACTTTAGTGGCGGTGAGCAGGCACTTCTGCGGCTCACCGCCACTATTTCTATTTCTATTTCAAAAAAGAAACCACTTGCTACCATCCGTAGTAAGTGGCTTCTACCTACCTATCTCAGTTGCCGGGTTTGCTTATCTGCTAAGCGCATACTCCGGTTGGAACTTGGTGAGCTTGTTGCTCGCATTACGCCAGCCTACAATGCCGCCATCGAGACTCCAGGCTTTATAATTGCGCGCCTGCAAATACGCTGCATACCGATTCGTCTTTTCGCCAACCTGGCAAACCAGCAAAAGATTGCGGTCTTTCGGGAAGGGTTCGGAGGCATCGATCATCGCTTCGAAAAGCTCTAGTGGAATGTTGATGGCGCCTGGCATTGTCGCCATCTTGTAGGCAAGATTGCCACGCACATCAATAATCAACGGATCATTTTCAGCAATCCACTCTTGTGCTGACGCAACAGGAATTGCAAAACTGTCGCTGACGCCGGTGGGTGAAAATGCTCTCAGTGAGCCGTTCTTGACGGCTTGACCGAAAAGCTGCGGACGGCGCTGCCGAATGTATTCGACGTACCATTCAATGCGATCGCACACGATGAAAACTGCAGTTTTGCGCTCGCTCAGTTGGTCGTCAACATTTCGCAAATACTTAAGTGCCGCCAGGTAGCTGGCTCCACTTGTTGGACCGCATAGAATTCCTACCTTGCGCACAAGCTCCATCATTGCATCAATAGACTCGCCCGAATCCACATGGAGAAACTCGTCATAGTTGTCTTTTTCAAACAGCCCGGATTCCCACATCTGCTCGAGGCTTCTAACGCCTGGCAAATAGTCGTTCTTGGTCGCGAACGCCCCGACGGTAATCAAATCCGGGCTCCCTTCCTCTCGCAAACGCTTTGCAGCGCCAAGCGTCGAGCCGCTTGTTCCGAGCCCTCCGAAGAAGAAATCAACACGACCTACATCATCGGCTATCTCTTTTCCGGTCGTTCTATAGTGAACATCCGGATTTTTCGGATTGGTGAACTGCGATGGAAAGTAGACTTTGTCAGGCTCTTCCTTGACCATTTTGGCAATCAGATACTGCGGGTCGTTAGGATCATTTGGATCGAAGCATTCGCTTCCGCCCATTATTTCCTCGATTTCCGCTCCCATCATCATGATGATGTCTTTGACGGTTTGCACTTTTGCCAGCGACGTGACGAGCTTGGTTTTGATTCCGTAGGTGCCGGCAATAGCCTGGAGAGCTTTTGCTGTGTTGCCACTGGAATTTTCAAAGATTGTCTGACCTTTGGCCTTTATCTCTTCGATGTCGTCTTGGATCATCGCCCAGGCGATACGATCTTTCACCGAGCCGAATGGGTTCATCATCTCCAGCTTGGCAAATAAATCGATGTTTTTCAGACCGTGCACTGAGGGCGGTATCCGCAGCAGCGGCGTGTTGCCAATTAAATCAGTGATCCGTTCGTAAATCATTTAATCCCCCATTTCTAAAGCAATTGGGTTGTATAGCTCATCCTTGAACCAGCGGAACGTCCCTTCGCTTGTCTCGACTACTGCCACCTTATCGGCGATTCGTTGCCGCAGGACCGGCGTTTCTGAAAAGTCCATCTGATATGCTGCCGTGTTGATGAATGCCACAACATCGCCACTTTCAGGGATGAACTCGGGGAACGTCTTGTGATATTGGATCATGTCGTGGGAGAGGCAAAGATTGCCGACGTACATCACACCATCGTTTGCTGGTCTTCTATCAGCGCCGGCATACAAAACGACAGGATCTGTCATCAACTGCAACTGATTGGAGTTGAGGTTGCTGCGGTTCATATCGAGCGCGACAAGCTGATGCCCAAGCATTGAACTCTTGGAGAAGTTCACGCGAGAAAGAGTTATTCCGCACTGATCAACCATGGCCCGGCCTGGCTCAACCCAAAGCTCCAGCAAATTCTCCGAGAGAATTCTGGCTGTCGAATAGCCATCGAATGATGCAAGCGGGGCATCAACGATGGCGGCAAGATCATCGGCGCCGGAGGTCTTGTGATAGTGCTCCAGGAACGTTGGCGCGCCCCTCAAAAGTCCTTCTTCTCGTCTAAAACCGAGCCCGGAATCATTCCACGTCAAAGACGGTCTTGAGCCCAAGACAGAGGCTTTGAGTTCTTCGATGTATGTGTTCCACTCCTCTTGATCGGCAGCATAACGCAGCACGTAGCCGCCACCGATATTGAGTGCTTTCGGGCTTAGACCGCGGCGCAAGCATTCGAAAGTGAGTTCCAGTGTCGCATCAATGGCGGCTGGTCGACGATTGTAGTCGCCGGCATAGAAGTTGAAGGCAAAGCCTTGAAAATCAAGAGCGTCCTGATGTTCGATCAAGTATTCAATGACTGCAGGCGCTTCTTTGATTGGAAAACCAAGTATTCCATCTTGTTGAGTGAACTTGATCGGACCTGAACTGAAGCCGTTCAAGCGAACAAGGATGCGCACCTTTCGCCCTGGAGCAAAATCTCTCATCGCCACGAGTTGCTTAAGCTCAGTGAAATTATCAACCGCGATGATGATCCCTTGTTGGACTCCTAATGACAGATAGTCCATGTTTTTGGGTCCGGTTGCCTCAATCCGCTCGGGCGTGAAGCCGCTTTCTAAAGCCACCTTCAATTCACCGTGCGACGAAACATCCAGCCCGACTCGACTGAGTGAAGCTTGTCGTTTCAACGAAACAGCTTTGTTTGGCTTCGATGTATAGAAGATCTTTCCTGACAATTGGCGCTCTTCAAAGACTTGCTCAAACTGGCCAATCGTCTGCCGGATATGCTGTGGAAACAAAATATTCAGAGGAGAACCAAAGCCCTCAAGCAGCGAAAAGACCAGTTCTTTTTGATTGAGGAAGCGCCTAATTGCAGGATGCATTTCAGGCGATACCCGTGGATGCAGCCGATCTATGTGGGCAGCCGCAGCGGGTTTTTGTTTCAATTCTACTGACATACCAGCGAGCCCTCCTGCGAATGAATGTGAAACTCCGGATCGATCTGGTCTTGCACATCGCCATACGACAACTGAACCCACGGCTTCGAATTCAGCTTTCTATGCAGATTGTGCAGCATCTTCAGTCTTGTATTTGCCGTTAGCGCTGGTCGTGATGATTTGTGCGCAATCGCCTCCATTGCTGACAACAATTCCGTGTCCAAGAGTTCGTCCGTTACTATCTGGCCGAGCTGCCGCGCGCGCTTCAGGGCTGGCAAAACCGGCACAACGGCCACCGGCTTCTTCCCAAGCGCGTTCTCGATGAACGTCACATCGTTTTCATCCTCGACCTTGTTTGCAATCAGATGCACTAACGAATCGACTCCGGATTCGCGTGCCAAATCAAGGTATAGCTTGCATACTTCTACCGATTCCGGAGTTGGTTCTGCAATTAGATTTATTGCGTCGAATTGAAGATGCAGCGAATAAGCAAAGGCGTCCGTGCCTGCAACCATGTCACAGACCACGTAGAAGTCTTCCCCGGTTTTGGTATGAGAAAGAACATTCTCGGCGACAAACAGATTGACGTGATAGCAGGACTGCCCGATTCCTTCTGCTTCATATGTGCCAACTGTGAGCAAATTTATCGTCGGGTCTTCTGAGACGTTGGCTGCGTAAGGCATCAATGCTGGATCATCTGCAGCGCAAATGAGATTTGAACCGGCTCCTGGCGGAGTCGTCGGCAGAAACTTACTCAAATCTTCAATGCGAGAATTCGTTCCTTTTAGATGAGTTCTTATCGCTTCAGACGCTTGTGGGCTAGATATGAAGCTGCTTTCCGGCATGCGAACACCGAGTAATCCGGCAAGATTCATGTTTACATCAGCGTCTATAGCCAGAATGTTCACTGTGCTTTTTCTTTGTAGGTGACGAATAAACAAAGATGCCAGCGTGCTTTTACCCGAACCGCCTTTTCCGACAAATGCAATTTTCACGTACTAATCCTCCTGGAGTTTTCTAATGGCAGAAACCGCAATAATCATTTCTTCGGCTGCTTGAGCCATTTCCTCTGGCGTTGTAAAACGTCCAAAAGAAATTCGTATGCACTCGCGCGCAGCTTGGTCATCACCTGTGATCGCTTTAATTACATGAGAGAGACTGGTTCCGCTGCTGCTGCAAGCCGACCCAGTGCCTAAAGCGAGCCCGGGCAAGGACACAATCAACGTATCGTTGTCTATCCCGGGAAAGCGAAGATTCAAAATTCCGGGAACATTTGCCCTCAGCTCCCAATGTCCATAGACAACCGGTTTTAGTGAAGCGATCCGCGACAGAAAAGATTGTCTCAGCCCCTGCAGGTGTTCGCGATCATCTTCAATTAGTGAACAAGCCTTTCCAAAACCTGCACAAAGAGCAACAGGTAGAGTTCCTGAGCGCAGCCCATGCTCCTGTCCGCCGCCTTCCTGCAATGGTTTAAGGAGCGAACGGCGGTCGGCATTGACATACAACGCGCCGATTCCTTGGGGTCCATACACCTTGTGTGCGGAGAAACTCGCAAAATCAACGCCGTCTTTTACGGAGAATGGTACCTTTCCCAATGCTTGAGCCGCATCGCAGTGCAGAAGAATGTCTCGTTGCTTCAGTATTTTGGCAATGTTCCGTATTGGCTGAATGGTACCGGTTTCATTGTTAACAGCCTGAATACACACAAGACCGGTGGTGTCATCGAGTGCTTCCTCGACAACATCGGCAGTCAGCATGCCGCACGATTTCACCGGCAAAACTTCGATCTGAAAACCTTGTTCGGCCAAATACGCTAACGACTGCAGAACGCTTTTGTGCTCGACTGCGCTTGTGAGAATGCGCGTCTTGCCTATCTTTTTAAGGCTATCGGCAAGTCCTTTGATTACTGTATTGTTCGACTCGGTTGCACCTGACGTGAACACGATCTCTTCTGTTCTGGCGTCAATGCTCGAAGCAACTTGTTCCCTGGATTTCTGAATCAGCATCGAGGACGCCGCGCCATAGGGATGGTGCTTGGAGTGAGCGTTTCCGATCACCGCTTTAGACAGAATCGACTGCATCACTTCTAGCACGCCCGGATCCAGGGGGGACGTAGCAGCGTTATCAAGGTAAATGCAACTGGATGTGTATTTCTTTTCTGTCGAGACCAAAGCGGCCGCGTCAAAAATTGGTTGTGAAGTCACTATCATTGGCGCAGTCTTCCAATGTGAAATTGAGTTGTCATTTTTTTTGTTTTGCTCAATCTAACACGGACGAACGAAAATGATAACGGTTATCATTTTAATTATGAACGAACCGGTTACATTTGCCGCCGATTTTGGAAGCTTAGTAAAGCGCTGTACAAAGGAAGAACGTTAAATGGTAAAGGGCGTGAGTTCGGAAAACATCATCATCATTTAATTTTGCCAATAATGCCGGACTAGCATCCGGCTAGAACAATGTTCGGTGGAAGAACTGACAAAATCGATTACTCAGCGCCACGGCTTTCATGTTTCGTCGCATGTACAAGGGCATTCAAACCTCATCTATCGCGCAAAATAAAGGTACGAATGTAAGTGTCAAAAGCTTATTTTGCCTAAGTCGCGCTTGCTGTGGATAACGCGCAGTATCTCGATGCCATCAGATAGCGCTCGATAGAAAATCACGTAATCACCCTCAGTAACGCTTCGCATGTTTGGCTTGATCTCGTCACGTTTACGCCCAGTGCCCGGATGGTCGGCCAATGAGATACACCTTTGGTGGAGCCGATCGACAAAATTGTAAGCAGCAATCGGATTGTCTTTGGCGATGTAATCTCCGATTTCTTGAAAGTCTTGACGTGCTAGTCGTGTTAACTTTAGGCGGCTCACTTTTGCTTGCTTTGTGCTTGATAGCGCTGTTTCAGTTCGGCAAAGACGATGTCGCCATCAATTAGTTCGCCGCTATCGGCTTGATCGATACCCTTTTGTATTTCTTTCCGCAGCCATTGAAGCTTCATTTCCTCGACAAGTTGCTCTTGCTCTTCCGGCGACAACTGGTCGACAAGCTGGAGAATTTCTTTGATTGAGATCCGCTCTGGTTTTGGCTGAGCCATTTCTTTAACCTCTCCTTAGACTTCTGCGAATGCATGGACCTCCGCATCTTCCAGGCTCAATAGCAATACGCATCAGTAATACCAACTAGTCTTTTCGTTCGGTCAGCTCCACCTATCAAGTTAGTATAAGCGCTATTTGAGATTGCGGACAGCGCAACAGCGCGCAAAACTACCGAGATGCCCGAGACTTGGAGTGAGGTGGCAGGGTTGCCACCCCCGCTGAAGCTGGCCAACTCAAAAGCCAGGCCTGCCAAATGTGAAGCTGGTAGGAACAGCACTTCAGCGAGATTGACCACTCCAAAACGTTCACGATCACCTGGCAGCGCTCAATTAGGTTTCTTGATCGCTTCCGCTGCTTTCAGACCTTTGGTTGCGATGTCGTCAGCTGCGTTGAATGTTTGCAAGAACACTTCGTGGTCGACGAAATACGGCTTGCCGTTGAAGTTGAGCACTAACCAATCGGTTGGTTTGCCGGTGAATTTGACGGCGCCGTTTTCGAAGATTTGCAAAGGAGTGGTGATTTGAACGGCCTTCACTTCGACCGGTTTCTTTCTGAAGATGCCGGGTTTGTCGGTTGCATCGTAACTCTTGGCGAATACTTCAGGTTTAATTGGCCATTGCTCGCCTTTGACGCCGGTCATGATCCAGTCGCCGGGGTCGGCTTTTACTGGGCCTTCCCATGTTTGAATCGTCATTGGCTCTGTTGCTTGCACCGCTTTGAGTTCCACCGGTGCTTTGCGGAACAGTCCGAGATCTGAAGCTCTGTCGGTGATGATTGACATGACAGGCGCATTGAGGGCGTTTTCTGCCGCGGCGACTGTTCTTTGAGCGATCTGATCGACGGCACCGTATGTGGCGGCAAAGACATCAGGCTTCACGAAGTACTTGTCGCCGTTGAGTCCGATTACCAGCCAATCTTGTGGGCTGCCGGTGTACTTGACCGCGCCCTGGGCGTCGAGAATCTGCATTGGTTGGCTGATTTGAACAGCCATGATTTGGATTTGTTTCTTTTGGAACATATCGGCTGCGCCCGGCACAGCATCATAGCTTCGAGCGAATACTTCAGGGCGCACCGGCCACTGTTCGCCTTTGACTCCTGTCATGATCCAATCACCCTGATTGGCTTGAACAGGACCTTCCAGCGTCTGAATGGTTGTTGGCGCTTGGGCTTGAACGGCTTTGAGGATGACTGGTTTTTTCTTGAAGATGCCCACGTCATCGGCGTTGCTTTGAATGTAGGCGTCTGGATTGTTCACTATCTGATCTGCATTTCCGTGATGAACGATTGCGTCATAACCCATGGCTACGGCTTGGGTTCCCAGTTTGAACACGAATGCAGAGGCGCCGCCGATTGCGGCTGTCGTGCCGGCGGTTTTGGCTATGTGTTCGAGGTTTTCGTCGACTGGAAGATCGGAGTTCCAATCCGCAGCGCCGCGCACCGTGCCTGCAGATCCGCCAGCGATGCTTCCGGCAAGTGTCGGTACGCCGAATTCGACAGCTAACTTGGTGCCTGTGCCGACATGGTTCATTGTTTGTGCGAGGCTGACTTGAAGCGCGATTTTGACGGCTTCTTTGTTGCCTTCGGTGGCGACTTGTCCTGCCAGTGCTGCGACGGCATCCATCGGGATTTTGCTTGTGCCGCGAAGCATCATGTTGCGGGCGATTGCGGTCATGCCATCTTGAATGGCTTTTTCGCTGCCTTCTACCAGCATCTGTGCGCCGCCTTCGGACATGCGCGCGATGCTTGCTTGGGCGAGTTCGGAAACCTGCATGCCTGCAGTTCTACCGATATTCAATGTTTTGGCGAGTTGGTTGGAACCCAGAAAGGCTGTGGCACCATATACGAAGCCAACCCCGCCATCCAATGCGACTTGTCTGGCGCTCCAATCGTAGTCTGAGCCGCTCATCCAAGACTTGCCACCGACTTTGATAGCGGCACCAATGCCGCCTGCGATAGCAGTTTTTGCAAGAAGTGACAGACTGGCGCCGGCTGTGAAGTATGCGCCACCGATAGCTGCTGCGGTGATGGCCACGTCTGTTGCCACTTCACCGAGTCTGGCTTTTGATTCTCTGTAGTTGTTCAAGGTCTCGAGTGAGCGCATGGAAAACTTGGTGGCATCGGCGGATGAGAGATGTTCTCCGTTTGCAGCTGCTTTGCGCTGTGCTTCGACCATCAAGTTGCGGGCTTCGTCCGATTGAAAGCCTGTTCCATCCCAAATCCCGTCTACCCATGCTTTGCCGATTCCCTGGCGGCTCTTCGAGTGGGCGTCCAACATCTGGTTTAGTTGTTCGCTCGCGTCGAGTGTGTGTGAGCGGGCTGTCAGCTCGACTTGATCGCGCTCTTGCTTCTTCACTTTATTGATGAAGTCTGCAGAAAGGTTGGAGCCGTATTTTTTTGCGTAGCGATCGAAGATTTCTTGTTTTTGTTCCGAAGAAAGACGGCTCATTATGTCGAGCGCTTCTTCTTTCGACACGCCAAGCCCCAAACAGAAGGAGCGGACGCGGTCTTCGGGACCGTAAGCGCGCTGTTCCAAAACTGTTCTTGCAAATTGTGCGGACTTTTCATCGAGCTCACCGAAGACCTTTTCTTGCAAGTCCATTGCTTTCTTGTTGTTCTTGTCCTTGCTGAGAAGCAGGTCTCTCTGCTCTGTCGAGGTGGTGACAATGTTTTGAACAAGGTTCTTCTTGTTGGTGTGCAACGCCCAATCGTCCAGTTCATTTTGAATGTCGAGTGCTATGTTGCCTGTGTCCAGGAGCGGCTTGGCGTATTTTTGAAACTCATCTGGATCGAGCGCGGACTTCAATGCGCTCATGAATTTCTCAGCATATTCCTTTTCTTGAGCGTTGTGTGGATCGTTGACTATTCGCCGCATATCGGGATTTTCGCGGAATGCTTGTTGCACGTCGCGAATGACTTGACCTTCGTCTGTGTTGAACTTGGCGGCTTGCATGTTCATCTTATCGATGACCGTCATTGCTGGGTCTTGCCCATGCATCACGCGATCGAGAATTGCTTTAGCGGCTTCCAGTTCTGTGCCGTGGCCCAATGCGGACTCAGCTGCTTTGTCCACTCTGGAGCGAAAAGCTGCGTCTTTTCTATAGCGATCTTGGTCGTGTGGCGACATTTTGGAAATAGATTCAACAACATTTTGCTCGTTAGTCCAAAGCAAGCTGTCGTTGTCGTCGATAGCATCGAGCACTGAGCGGCGGCCGGAAGACTGGACTTCTTCGTATGTTTTGCAAGATTGAATGTTGTCGAACAGATCTTTGATGCGAAGCATTTCTTTGTCGCTGCTGAAGGTGTCTAGAAGGTGCTCCATATCCTTACGGAATGCCGGATTGTTCTTCAAGAGCTCGAAGTCTTCTTTGCTCAAGTTTTCGAGAGAGCGAGCCACTTTGTCCATGCTGCTGTCTTTGAATATGCCGCGATGATCCAAAAGTTCTTTGCAGAGTTTGCTGCCTGGGTACATGATCATTGCTTCCCATGCGGTTTCTTCTGTTTTGTTGCCGGCTTTTTCGATGCGCTTTCTTATCGCATTGTAGATTTCTTGATCTTCTTTTGTATGTTCCGCACCGTTTTTTACGGCTTGGTAGGCTTTTCTTTCGCGATCGCTGATATTCTTTAATGCATCTTCAATTGCTTTCTCGTTGTCACCGATCCAGCTGGTGTTGTCTCTGATCTTGGTTGCGGCTGACAGTTCGCCATTCTTCATATAGTCATCGGCGTGACGCAACTCGGTGTTGGAAACATTTCCTGTGAGTCCAAAGGTGAGAGTGTTGTACCAGTGCCCTGCGAAGGCCTCTTTTACCTTGGCCTCGCCGCCGTTTTGAATGAACTGACTTCTTGCTTCTGCCGAGGCATGGGTCATGACTCGTTGGAACATTTCTGCATTTTCGTTTCTAATAGAAATGTCTGCCATAGCGAGATGGTCGGCTGAAGTGAGCTTGTCTGCGCCCTTCAGCAAAATCGCCATCGCTTCTTTGTCGGACTCGTCGAATCTGACGTCTTTCATCAGCGCGTCGTAAAGGCTCTTGCCGTAAGTGTTTCGATATTCGGCATCGACCTTGGAGAGGTCGGCGGCATTTAAGGAATAGAGTTTGTCTTGAATGACGGCGCCAATGTTGTCTTTGTTTCTGCCTGCGAATGTTTGATTGGCTTCGACGAGAAGATTGTGAATGTAGCCGGCATTGCCGTCTGAGGTGTCTTTCTTGTTGAGCAGCGAATTTGCTTTGTCGAGGTCGGCGCCGCCCATTTCTCGCGCTAATTCTTTTGAAAGAGTGATCTTGTATTTCTTTTCGTATGTTGTCGCAAGCAGCTTGCGATCGGCTTCGGACATGTCTGCAAGCGTAACGAAAATTGCTTTTTCGTCGGTGCCTGTGTCGATGAAATTATCGCGCTTCGTGGCTTTGCGAATGGTGGCTGCCATAGCATCGATGAACTTGTCGTGATCGGCTCGGGTGGCGCGGTCGTCGACGATGGTGACTGTGGGAAGGGGTAGCTTTTCGCTGGGAGCTTCGGGTTTTGCGGCCTCTTTCTTTGGCTCTTCTTTCTTCTCTTCGGGCTTTGTATGAGGCTTTTGGGCGCTCTGCTCATGTTCCCTCATTATTGCTTCGATGAGGGTTTCACCCGGTCGGGTTTTGACTTCGATTGTTTGTTGGGAAGGGCTGTCGATGGAAGTTTCTGCTGGCATAAATCCCCGCCTTAGTGTTCTTCCGACATTGCTTGCTCGCCTTGCGAAGCCATGCCGGCGTTAGACTCGGCATTGCCGAATCTATCCTGTTACTTTAGAGCCACTGTGCAAGCATCTATACGGAACGGGGAAAAATTGGACAGGCTATTGCGGTTCTTTGTAGTTTACGTTGCTGTCATTGTATGACTGCATGCGCCAATAGCCTTCCTCTCCGAGCATTTCAACATCTGCGGTTCCATACGGGTACAGAACGCCGTTTTGGGTGGCTTGGCAGTTGTGCGTGGCGATGTCCAACTCTGCCTTGTTAGAGGCGGTGTATTTGATCTTTCGTACACGCATTATTTTGAGGGCGATCCGCTTAAGGCGCTTGAGTTCGTTGTCGAAAGGCGAGGAGGTGAGATGATCGATTCCATCCTGTTTCATGCCCTCGGCTTGGTACTTGGCTCTTTTCTGGGCTGCAAGTGCCGGGTCGTAGTTTTTTTGACACCCTTTCAGAGTGCGCAGTTCGGCATAAGGAATATAGTTCATGAGATCTTCTAACTTAGTCGCTGTGCTTGCGGCTTGCACGAATTTCAGAAGGCAGAGATCGGGTGTTGGAGCCTTTTTTGCGTCAAAGGGAAGTGGATTGAAAGACGTGCCTCGCATGTTTTCAGTGGGATCTTCGGCGGGAAATTTTGTCGTGCCGTGCGAACCATAATTGGTTGTGCCGTTGGTACCGTATGTGGTGGTGCGTGGGGTCATGCCTGTTCGCGACTGGAAGTTGCGTTGCATCTGCGCGCGTCGCTCTTCAAACTGGCGTCTGTGTTCTTGCATGCGTGACTGAAAGTCGTCTGCGGATGCCGGAAGGGAGATGCTCGCTAGAATCACGACGAGCCCAGAGACATGCATAGATCGCGCCAGTTGTCGTCTCATGGTTCAGCTCGCAGAGGGGACTAATATCTATTGCCACATTGGCTGGCCGATCTATCTAAGAAAAAGGACTCAGCTGAGATGAAAAAAAGAGATGTCACATTCGTCTAAACTGAGAGCTGGCGCAGAATCTCTTCATAAATGGAGCTGAGCAGATTCAGGTCATCGACACCTGCACACTCGTTAATTTTGTGGATAGTGCTGTTAATCACGCCCAGTTCTACCACCTGTGCACCGGTCGGAGCGATGAAGCGGCCGTCGGAAGTTCCACCAGCGGTTGAGAGAATGGTCTCCAGTCCCGTGACGTTGCGAATTCCGTCGCGAATTGCGGCAAGCAAAACGCCTGTGTCGGTCAAGAACGGATAGCCGGAAAGCCGCCAGTTGAGCTGGTAGTCCAGTTTGTGTTTGTCGAGTATGGCATGCACGCGCTCTTTGATTTGCTCGGGCGTTAGTTCGGTTGAGAAACGGAAATTGAAGACGGCTTCTAAGTCTCCGGGAATGACGTTGTCTGCCCCGACACCACAATGGATGTTCGAAATTTGAAACGATGTCGCAGGAAAGAAGTCGTTGCCGTTGTCCCAGTGCTGCTGCGTGAGTTCTGTCAATGCGGGTATGGCGCGATGTGCCGCGTTGTCTGCTCGCTGCGGATAAGCGACGTGGCCTTGTTTTCCGTTGACTTTCAGGGTGCCGGAAATTGAACCGCGCCTGCCGTTTTTTACAGTATCGCCGGTTTTGCTCTCGGAGCTTGGTTCTCCGACTAGGCAATAGTCAATCTTGTCGCCGCGTTTCGACAAGAAGTCGATCACTTTGACTGTTCCATCTACAGCATCTGCTTCTTCATCGCTGGTAAGGAGCACGGAAAGGGAACCTTTGAATGATTGAGTTGCCAGAAATCTTTCTACTGCAGTCATGAATGCCGCCACGCAGCCTTTCATGTCGGAGGCGCCGCGTCCGTAGAGAAGCCCGTCTTCGATGGTTGGTTCAAACGGAGGGAACTTCCATTGGTCGAGTGGTCCCGGTGGAACAACATCAGTGTGTCCCAGGAAAGTCAGTAGTGGTGCCTCATTTCCAAGGCGCGCCCAGAGATTTTTTACGGGACCAAATGGAACGTGTTCGATTTTGAATCCCAGTTTGGCTAGTCGATCGGCGATAAGCTGCTGGCAACCAGCGTCTTCTGGTGTTACCGAGGCGCGAGAGATTAGATCCTTCGCCAGTTCAATAGTTGCGGATTGCGTGACGGAAGAAGTACTCATGGAGTTCGTAAAAGCTCATTGATACTTGTCTTTTCGCGAGTCTGTTGGTCGACTTGTTTGACGATTACGGCGCAGTACAGACTGCATTTTCCGTCTGAAGACGGCAGGTTTCCTGGCACTACGACCGAGCCTGCGGGAATTCGACCATATGTTACTTCACCGGTTGCACGGTTGAAGATCTTGGTGCTTTGTCCGATGAAAACGCCCATGGAGAGCACGCTTCCTTCCTCTACGATTACGCCTTCAACTACTTCGGAACGTGCTCCGATGAAACAGTTGTCTTCGATGATTGTGGGGCTGGCTTGCAGTGGTTCCAACACGCCGCCGATGCCGGCGCCGCCGGATATGTGCACGTTCTTTCCAATTTGTGCGCACGAACCGACTGTCGCCCAAGTGTCTACCATTGTGCCTTTGTCGATGTATGCACCGATGTTTACGAAGGACGGCATGATGATGACGTCTGATGAAATAAAGGCGCCGCGGCGCACTGCTGCTGGTGGCACGATTCTGAAACCGGCTTCGCGAAACTGGCTTTCATTCCAGGTTAAGAACTTGCCTGGAATCTTGTCGTAGTAGTTGTTGAAGTCGGTAGGCATTACCTTGTTGTCTTCGATTTTGAAGTGGAGCAAGATCGCCTTCTTCAACCATTCGTTGACGACCCACTTTCCATCGACCTTTTCGGCAACTCGAGCTTGCCCTCTATTGAGCAGCGAAATGGATTTGGCAACTGCCTGCTTAACATCGAATGGTACCTTCGACGGTGCAAAATCTGCGCGTTTCTCGAACGCCTCAGAGATTACCGATTGCAGTTTTTCCACAGGTTTCCTCCTTGTTTTCGCCAGTGCAATTGTCGAGAAAGTTTTTGAGCCTGTGCGCAGCTTCGATGCATTCATCGAGAGGCGCTACGAGCGCCATACGCACACGCGATGCACCGGGATCTTTGCCATGTGCGACGCGCGACAGAAAACTACCGGGCAGCACCACGAGGTTTTCGCTCCGGTACAATTCGCGGGCAAATTGTTTATCGTCAATCGGAGTCGGCGCCCAGAGATAGAAGCCGCCTTCCGGGTTTTGGAGCCGCATTTGCTCGCAATCGACAATGTCAATTACGCGTTCGAATTTCTCGCGGTAGAGTCTGCGATTCTCGATCACGTGTTCTTCGTCACGCCATGCCGCCGCGCTTGCCACCTGAAATGGCGGCGACATTGCACAGCCATGATAAGTGCGGAACAGTCTAAACTTTTCGAGAATTTCAGCATCACCGGCGACGAATCCTGAGCGCATTCCGGGGACACTAGAGCGTTTCGATAAACTGTGAAACACGATGCAGCGGCTGAAGTTCTCATTGCCCATCTCGTGAGATGCTTGCAGCAAGCCGGGTGGTGGATTGTCTTCTGATGGATAGAGTTCTGAATAACACTCATCTGATGCGACGACAAAGTTGTGCTTGTGTGCGAGTTCGATGATTTGGCTGAGCGCCTGTGTCGACAGTACGGATCCCGCTGGATTGCCCGGAGTGCAGATGTACATGAGTTGGCAGCGATTCCAGATCGCTGCCGAAACTTCTGAAAGGTCAGGCAGGAAGCCGTTTTTCTCTTCGAGATTGATAAACCACGGAATGGCGCCCGCCAAAAGGGCCGCGCCTTCATAGATTTGATAAAACGGGTTGGGCATCAAAACCAGCGCATCAGGCTTGGGATCGACCACACACTGGGCGATGGCGAACAATGCTTCGCGGGTTCCATTCACTGGCAGGATGTTTCTTTCCGCATCCACTGGGCTAGTTGTTTCGGCCGCCAATTTAAATCGCCGCGTCAACCAAGCCGCAATCGCCTCGCGCAGATCTGCGTTGCCGATTGTGAGTGGGTATTTGCTTAGTCCGGAAAGGTTGCCGGCTACGGCATCCTGGATGAATTGAGGAACCGGGTGTTTGGGCTCGCCAACAGACCAGTGAATCACCTTTTTGTCCTGCGGCGGCTCCGCGCCAACAAACAGCTGCGCGAGCTTTTCAAACGGATATGGATGCAGCTGTGAGAGGTTGCTGTTCATGACGTGCTTATTGGGAGTCTATATTTTAAGCTCTTAACAGGCTTTTGACATCCTCATCTTTTTTCTGCCGAATTCTTCCGGAAAATTGTTCTCCCGTGCAGTTGTTGGGTGCTGCAATCGCTGGTGGTATCTGCCTTTTGGGCGGCGACTCTGAGCACGGGTGAACGAAAGTCCGGAACCGGGGTCCCAAAAAACTGAACACTACAAAGACCTATCACCGCTATTCGGTACGAACCAGTCTCCGTGCGGTTTCGGCAAGAATCGCCGCACCGACCCAAAGCCCCGACTCATCGAGATCGAATGCCGGGTGATGATGGCTGCGGGTGCTGCCTTCGATTTCGGCGCCGAGGAACATGAATGCACCCGGAATCTTCTCTGCGAACATGGAGAAATCTTCGCTCCAGGTCTTGGGCTTGGTGGTGATGACGTTTTCTTCGCCGATCAGATCGATAGCTGCTTGCCGCATCACTTCGGTGATTCGCGGGTCGTTGACAGTAGTCGGATAACCCATTTCGTAGTCGATTTTGAAGTCGCCGCCGAGCATGCGAGCGACTGAGCATGCTCGTTCCAGCTCCTCAACGATTTTTTGTCTGACTTCATGGCTGAAGGTTCTGAATGTTCCTTCCAGAATCACGCTGTCCGAAATTACGTTGCCGCGGGTGCTTGAGCTTTGGAAAGAACCGATAGTGACGATCGCGGGATCAAGTGCAGAGACGCGGCGCGAAACAATCTGCTGGATGGCTTGCACGACTTGTGCGCCGAGCACCACCGCGTCGATGGTTGTTTCAGGATAGGCTCCGTGACCGCCTTTTCCTTGCACTGTGATCTTGAATCCATCTGCCGCCGCCATCACGGGACCAGGCATAATCGAGACTTTCCCGGCGGGCAACGTTGCATCCATGTGCAAGCCGATTATGGATTTCACGCCTGTGAGCGCCTCATCCTCGATCATGCGCCACGCACCCGACTTGCCTTCGTCGTCGCCAAACTCCTCGGCAGGCTGCATCAGCATGCGAATGCGACCACCGGTTTTTTCACCGGCGAGAATCTTCGCTGCTGCCAACGCGCAGGACATGTGGGCATCGTGTCCGCATGCGTGCATTACACCCTGATTCTTCGAAGCGTACTTGCGATCCTTTAGCTCGTCTATTGGCAGCCCGTCCATGTCTGCGCGGATCGCAACGGCAGGACCAGAACCGATGTCGCCCAAAACGCCGGTTTTGCCGACGCCTTTTGTGATTTTGTAGCCCATGGTTTCGAGCTTCTCTGCCATGAGCTTAGCGGTTTCGTGTTCGTGAAAACTCAGCTCAGGATGCTCGTGCAGATACCTGCGCATCTCGACGATTTCGGATTGGAGCTGTTTCGCCTTTTCTAAAACGGACGTGGACATGCCTGTTTACCTTCCTTACAGCGTGGCTGCCTTGGAAACTCTGCGGGACGACAGGCGAACAGTCTATATCATAAGGCGCACAGTCTGGGGATTCTTGCGTTGAATTCATTTGAGTGAGCGCCGAGCGGTAGCTGTGTCTGTGATGCACAGTAGAAGCTTGTCCGAATCCTCCGCTTTCATTAGACCTGCGGAAATTTCCACGCTGGCAATACCATTGGTTTGACGAAGTTTTCCGTTACAGACAAGGTTTTGGTCGATGCAACTTCGGATCTGACTCAAAAGTTCCTCTAAAGAACCTGAAGTGACAATCAAGTCGTCAAGTCGCATTCCGCGGAGATGTTCGGCAGCATAGCCAGACAAATCGCAGAAACTTTGAGTGGTCGATTCGATTGTTCCATCGGATGCGATAACGACAGTTGCGACCGGCATTGCCTTGAACAGCGCCACAACGCGGTGTTGCCCAAGCCACAACGCCTCCTTTACCGTCTGGAGTTCGCCTTCATCGTTATGCAAAGAACTGTGGTCTACCGCCGCCGCCTGGTCTCCAGGACGCGAGCGCTTCTTCGACTATAGTGCTTGCGACTTTGACGGTGATTTGGCAAATCGCTTGAATTTGTTCTTCGGTGAACTCAGCGTTGGTCTCTTCGATGGCGCGACGAACGACTCTTTCGGCTTCAGATTTGAGCATTGGGTTTCTCCTGACGTGCTTTGAAGTTTATCGCGAATTGCGCGAGCGCGAAAGAAGCGCCGACGAGCAACGTTGAACGTCCCAAAAGAAGGTCTCAAACTTGACCCAGAATCTTTTCAAGGTTTCAATCGCCGTGAGGTTGGCGAATTCGTCGCCGCGGGCGTCGCGTTCGTCGCAGAGCTGGGCGGCGCGGGCGCTCAACCGGGTTACTCGTCTTTCGCGAACGGTGCAAATCATCTGTGCAAGGCGCTCGGTGTCGACTTTCAGGCACTTGAAGGACGTTGCAGTCTCGGTTTCTCCTTCTGAAGGAACACCCTTGAATGCCGGCGAATGATAAATTGCCTTGGCTGGCGGAATGCGATGTTTTTTGGAAGGAACGGCAGGGAGATCGGTGAAGAATGAGGTTTCATTCTTTGTTTGTTCTGTCTGTTCTTTCGGCTCGAAATTCACAACGATATTGGTCTTTGGTGGCATGGCTTCAGCGGCCTGCGACGCTTTGTCTTTTGTTGTCAAAACGATGGTTTCTTGCGTCGCCCAGGTGGTCCAGCCGCCGGTGGTGAAGTCGTCGGAAGTGAAGGCTTCGTGGACTCCCAGAGCCGGAAGATTGGCGGTTGAGCGGGCATCAGAAGATTGGAATTGGAGCCGTGTAGGCTCGAACGACTCAGGCTCTGGTTGATACGAGTCCTTCTTCAGTTTTTGCTCGAAGTTGACTTCCCATTCGAAAGATAGACGCTGGGCGATTCCTCTTCCGAACGAAAGGGTAACTGGAACTTGAAACGCAGGCAGTCCGCCAGTTTCGAAGTTCTGAGTGTAATAGGAATTGTCTAGTTCTTGTCGAATCGCTTCGATGCATCTGTTTAGGCGCTTGGTCTCGCCATTTCTGGTGAACGTAACATCGCCGTTGCGTTTGACTTTGACGTCACGCTGAGCCGCATTTTGGCGCCCCGATCGCATAAGAGCGAGAATGCGGTTTGCGCGTTGACTCAGTGCTTCCGTTGGGTCTTGCGACCAGTCTTCTTCGGCTACATCGGTTGCGTTGTATCTGGCATTCGATGTTTGGATATCAGCGAACATTCTCAGCACCTCTCTGAACTCGATTCTTTCGAATCTTTCGTAACTTGTGTCTTTTGTCTTTTGGGCTGCCTATCGTGCTTGCGCACACATCAACAAATTTGCCGCGCAAACGAGTACCTTGCAGTGCGCTCGTTGCGCCGGCAAAGCATTTGTTGGTATTGGGTTTGTCCTCACGCCAGAGCACGACAGCTGCGTGAACAGCTTGTCTCAGCCTTTGCTAAGGGTCCCCCACGTACTTACTGCCCTGTTGGCAACGGGTTTGAAACCTTTGATATTGAAAAATTTTGCCACCACCCCCGATGTCAAGAATTCTCTAATGTTGGCGATGTTTGGCGGCTGCCGACTTGTTAAGTGGTGATAAAAATCTTTCAGCAGAGGTCGATTGTTGTGTGGGTCCGCGCCAGGCAATTCCTAGAATTTCCATGATATTGAGATTGATTCGGAGTGCTATCGATGGCTAGCGCGAACTGCTGCTGTAAGCGATCAGATTCGCGCGCGTTTGCGCGAGGCTGGTCGAACTCTTTCGAGCTTGGTTGCGCTCTAGGGTGGCATGCAACTTTTAGGTTGCATTTTGGCACGAAATGCAACCTGTAATTTCCACTTGGCTGGCTGGTGAGCCAATTGAGGTGCCGTTTGTCCGAAGGATGCAACTTTTAGGTTGCATTTTTGCTCGAAATGCAATCTGTAATTTCCGCTTGACGGCTGGCGAGCTGCTTGATGGCTGGTGAGCAGCCGGGATGCGCGCAATTCGCGCGATGTTGCCAAGGTGGGCGAGCGCTCTAAAAGTCAAGATAAGCCCCTGCCTCTGCCAACCACGCTAGCTTGTAAAGTGCTCATGATTGTTCCTTCTAAATGAGTTTTTGAAAATAAAACTCAAGAGCCCTGATTACATGAGGCTTTCCAATTGTATCAATCATTAAGAACAGATCTGGACTTGTCAAGCGCGTGAGCGTTAGTTTGTGATGTCAGTTTCCATAGATTCATCCGGTTCAGATCTCCAGACAAGAGAACCAGCAACCCATTCAAGTATTTTCTTTGCCTCCACAAGAGGCAGGGAAACGCACTGTGAGTGAGATGCGACCGGTTGAATCGACGGCGGGTTGTCACCCGTCGTGGGTCCGCACCGAAAGGTGTGGGGGTTAAACACAGTCCGAGATCCCCTCGGACGAACATTTGTGGCAGCGGCATCCGCATGTTGGCAGAGAACCAACTGTATGTCGTTGCCCACTAGAAAGAGCTAACTCACATGAGTAACCATCCAAACGACAATCCGGAACAGGGTAGTCCGGAGATTCATGAAGGTGAAGGTGGCAACGGCGCCGGCAACGGCACCACCGGTGGCACCGGCACTCCGGGCAAGAACCTCAACCCGTTCCTCAAAGTCCTCGTGTACCTCTTCGCGGTTCCGGCCGTGCTCATCAACGAGAGCACCAAGAGCCTCTTCCGCAAGACGTACACCGGCGTCGTCTCATCCATCGTCGGCGTGCTCCTCGCTCTGGGCGCCGGCATCGGCACTGGCTATCACTTCGGTTGGACGGCGGAAGTCGACACCTGGAAGTGGGTCGGCCTCGGCGTTTCATCTGCGGTTCTGACGTTCCTCTACGTCTGGCCGCTGCTCTACCTCAGCGTGTTCAAATTCGCCTTCAAGGCGTCGGACAAGCTCTGGTCACACGTCAACATCGACGCGAAGGAGTATTCGCGATACCGGCGTGAGGAAGGTGAGCGCACGAACCCTGCGTGGTTCTCGAAGTTCCTGATGTTTATCGGGTACGCCACGCTCGCCATCGGCGGTCTGATGCTCGCGCATCACGTCGCTCTCGGCGTCGCCGCATCGCAAGCCACATGGGGCTGGGTCGGCACAGTGCTCGGCGTGATCTCGGTCATCGTGTTCGCGATCGTCTCGATTGCGATCTTCTTCGGCATCGCGTCCATCTTCAGAAGCGGCGGATTCGCCTTCGTGCTTTTCCTCATCGCCGCGGCCTGCGCCTTCTTCTTCTGGAGCACGATCAGCAGTCTCTATCTGTGGGTCTACCACGGGTTGACGACTCCCTGGACCAGCGCTTGGGGCTACGTCGCCGGCTTGCTGCCGGGTCTGCTCTGCGGCGCCGGTTTGGCCTGCATCCTGGGCGCCATCTTGCATGCGGCTCGTCTGCGTGCAATCGCCGTCGTCACCGGTGCCATCGCCACCTACTACGTGGCTGGTCCGACAACCGCTCTGGTTGCGTCGATTCCGCTGGGCATGTTCGCCATTGCGGCGCCGACTCTGAAGTACCTGGCGTTCGGTCTCGAGATGTTGCTGTTCGTCGGCTTCGTGTTCCCCGCGGTGCACATCGTGGTCACCCACGGCCTGCGCAAGCTCGCCGACATCTTCGACCTCTGGGAGGACGTGTACGGTGAAGAGCGCGGTGGCTACCGCGAGTTCTTCACGCAGGTGGTCAACATCACCGTCGCTGCCGGACTCGCTCTCAAGACGCCGGCGCTCCT
Organism: uncultured Candidatus Obscuribacterales bacterium; assembly: GCA_964503045.1. Classification (GTDB taxonomy): domain Bacteria; phylum Cyanobacteriota; class Vampirovibrionia; order Obscuribacterales; family Obscuribacteraceae; genus CAYZJR01. The sequence goes on along the minus strand of CAZCZI010000024.1, from coordinate 17,188 downwards.
GGCGCTTGCTGGTTTCGCCCTGCCCTTCTGGGCTGTGATTCTGGCTACGATCGCCGTCACCTTCGCGTCCTACACGCTCATCGGCAAGTTCATCAATTTCGCCGGCAGCTGGCCGGTCGGTGTCTTCTCGTCGGCGGCTGCGGCTGTCTACGTGTTCGGCAAGTTCTCGGGCGTCCTGGCGTTCGTCTTCGGCGCTCTGTCGGCTGCCCTGACGTTCTTCGTGCTGTTCCCCTTGGCGTACATCCTGGTTCGCTTCCTGATTCAGGGATGGCTCGCAGCCTGGCTGCGCAACTTCCTGGTCGAAGCGCACAAGCGTGCGTGCAGCCTGGTGGGTGACATCGTCGAAAACCTGTTCCATGCTGCCGAGCTGACCTACGGCGACGAGTCCTCGTCCAAGTCCACATTCCTGCATCTGGCCAACCTGGCTGCGCTCGTCGGCGTGGTTTGGGGCGGTTGGGTGGCGCTCACGGGCGTGCTCGGCTTCGCCACCTGGCTGGCCATCGGCACTTTGCTCATCGCGAGCGTGCTGTCGTACGTCCTCGTCGGCAAGCTGCTCGAGAAGGCGGGCAATCCGTTCGTCGGTGTGCTGGCGGGTCTCGCCGGCGGCATCTACGTCGGTGCCTGGGCCTATGCATCGCAGCCCTGGGGGCTGATCGTGGCGATCATCGTCGGCCTCGTGGCCGCGGCGCTCACCTTCGGTCTGTTCTTCCCGGTGGCGTATGTGGTGCTCAAGGCCATCCTCAACGTCGTCTCGCAGGAGACGTGGCTCAACCCGCTGCTCGTCGGCGCGCACAACCGCGCCTGGGCTCGCTTCACCTCGATCTGGGATGACTTCGTGACCGCGTACAAGAACGTGCGCGAGTCGCTCAGCGGCATCACCACGAGCATCAAGAAGCAGTACGAGGAAGTGGCTGCCACGCTCAAGCAGATGTTCAACAAGGGCGGCAAGTAAGCGCCCGCGGGCAGCTTCGGCTGTCTTGCAAACGCGACTCCACCGTTTCGCTTGTGCTGACCGGCTAACCGTCGGTCAGCCATCGCCTGTCCGCAAAGACCGACGTAGCGAGATAGTGTAGGTGCAGAGCTCCGCGCGGTGTCACCCCTGGTGGCTGTCTGAAAGGACGACGGAGAGTGCGAAGCCGCTTACCGCGGGCGGCTTCGTCTTTATCGCAAATCCCGAAGAGGGTAAACAACATGGTTGCAATCATTGCTATTGCGCTGCTCGCCGCCGGCATCATCTGGGCGATCACCAGCGAGGCACGAGCCTGGAACAACGGTTTCTGTGCCAAGTACGGTGAGCCCTGGAAGCTGTTCGACACCGACAGCCAGGGCGGCCGCGGCTACAAGTGCCGCGACGTTTATATCTGGATCAGCTGGCCCGTCGACCGGATCTCCACGCGAGGACCGGCCAAGAAAGCTGCATAGTCCAGACCTGCTTTCCAACTTCGACTCGGATCGAAAGGAATTGTGTCATGGAAAACTCAACCCCTGCTAAGCCCGAAGCGCTGTTCGTCTTCGGCGTTTACACGGATCAGCAAACCACCCGAGACTTCGCCATCAACCTCGTGAGTTGGTCGAAGAGCAATGCGGGTGCGCCGCTGCGTATCAATATCAACTCCGGTGGTGGCAACATCCTGGATTCGTTGTTTCTTTTCGAAGAGTTTGGTCGCCTCCGCAAGGCGGGACACAAGCTCACGATCGCCGTCTATGGTCGCTGCGCTTCCTGCGCAGGCTGGCTGATTCAGGCTGCAGACCGCCGCATCATCGGCAAGAACTCGTGGATTCAGATTCACGAGGTCTCGTCCGCTGTCGACGGCACCCTCAGCAAGATTCGCCAAGAGCTGGAACGCTGCGAAGAGCTGCAGAACCAGACGATCGGCATCATCACGTCCCGCAGCAAGCTCACCGCCAAGGAGATTCACGACAACATCGACGGTGGTCGAGACTGGTGGATCGGCGCCCAGGAAGCCTTCGACAAGGGCCTGGTCGACGAGATCGAGGACGTGCCTTCTTTCCAAGCCGCGGCGTAATACCCGCGCATCTCTCTAGCAAAACCACAACGGAGATCATTGCCTATGCAGATCACCAAAGTCTTTGTCATCATCAAGCCGACTCAGGTGGAAACCATGGGTACCCAGGAGGCGGGAGAACACACTCGCTTGCTGGCTGCCGGCGACGCTGACGCGATGCTCGTGCAGTCGGCTCATGACGAACAGGTCATGACACTGTCGGTGGTGCGTACCGAGCTCGCCGCGCGCGGCATCGCGTACGCCGAGGCTCCTCGTGACACGTGGGACGGCAAGTATCCTGACGACATCTCGCTGGCTCTGCCGATTGGCGGCGACGGAACGGTTTTGACGGCAGCTCGCACGCTGCCGGTCTCCATTCCGATGCTTGCCGTCAACTCCTCGCCGTCAACGAGCGTCGGGCACTTCTGCCTGGCTACCAGTGCCACTTTCGCAACCATCATCGACGAGATCATCGCCGATACGCGCAAGCCTCTTTCGATCGGTCGGCTGGTCGGATACCTGACCAAGCCCGGCTCTACGGTCGAGGAAGTACTTCCGCCTGTCCTCAATGAAGTGGTCATCGCAGACAAGCTCCCGCTTGTCGGTGGTGCCCGCTACGAGGTGACGGTGGCAGCGCTTCCTGTGGAGAGGCAGCTGTCGTCGGGATTCATCGTCGGCACGCCGCCCGGCTCAACGGGCATGCTGCGTTCGTTCGGCGGCACAGTGTTGCCGATAACCGAACGACGCATGCAATACATCTCGGTCGGCCCGTTCTCCAAGATCGGACAAAACGTCCGCTTGGTGTCCGGTGTGCTTGCCGATGGCGACGAAGTCGTCATCGTGTCTCGCATGCGTACGGGGCGAATTTTCTCGGACGTGTCCATCAACTCCTGCGAGTTTCCGCGCGGGTCAAAGCTTCGGCTGACGATTCCGGCGGACCATGACTTGCTCCTGTTCGTGGAGGACAGTGCGAACACTCCGTACGTCAAGTAAACCAAAGGGCCGTGAAGCCCCGAGCGGAGATCAAAAAGGGGGCAGCGCCCTGCTGCCCTCCTTTTCTTCGCTTGTTAAAACTGGAGGTGATACATGAACCTCACCACACCCATTACCCAAGGAGGCGTTACTCCTGAGGGACAAGCTTTCGAGCAGTTGACTGCCAAAGAGCAGGCGGCGCTCATCGCTTCTTTTTCTTGCGACCAACAGCGAACCGCGATTCGAGTGCTCGACCCCGATGACGCCGCAGACCTTCTGCAGTCCGTCGATACGCAACTTCGCGATCGGCTCATGCTTTTGCTGGTGCCCAGCGCTCGCGCTGAGGTTTCGGCGCTGCTGGCCTATGCCGAAGACGTCGCCGGCGGGTTGATGAACCCGCGGTACATTCGGGTGCGTCCGCACATGACCGTGCACGAAGCGATCATGTACGTTCGCAAGCAAGTCGCCGTCACGCCCGGCACCTCGTCCTACGTCTACGTCCTCGACCGAGATCAGACGCTTCGTGGAGTGATCTCCATGAAGGAGCTGCTCATGGCGGACGCGACGCGCGAAGTCTCGGCAATCATGAAGGCCGACCTGGTCAAGCTCGCAGAAAACTGCGCCAACGAAGAAGTGGCGACCACCTTCTCGAAGAACCGACTGATCGCCATTCCCGTGGTCGATGCAGCCGGTCACATGAAGGGTGTTGTCACCGCCGACGACGTCGTGACCGTCGTCCGGCATGAAGCCACCGAAGACATTCACAAGCTCGGCGGCTCGGAAGCTCTCGACATGCCTTACCTGGCCACCCGGTTGTCTTCGATGATCGGAAAGCGCGCAGGTTGGCTGATCATGCTCTTCATCGGAGAGATGCTCACGGCAAGCGCCATGGCGCATTTCCAGGATGAAATCGCCAAGGCTGTGATCTTGGCACTGTTCGTTCCGCTCATCATCTCGAGCGGCGGCAACGCCGGTTCGCAGGCCACGACGCTCATCATCCGGGCGATGGCTCTCGGTGAGCTGAAGCTCTCTGACTGGTTCAAGGTTCTCCGCAGGGAGGTCCTTACCGGTCTGGCTCTCGGCTCGATTCTCGCTTGCATTGGTTTTCTCCGCATCGTAGCTTGGCAGGGAATTTTCGGTATCTACGGTGAGCATTACCTGCTCATCGCGGCGACCGTCTCGCTAAGCCTCATTGGCGTTGTGCTCTGGGGTACCATCTCCGGCAGCATTCTGCCAATTATCTTGCGCCGCCTGGGTTTCGACCCGGCCAGCGCATCAGCACCATTTGTGGCAACCCTCGTCGACGTGACCGGACTGGTCATCTACTTCGGCGTGGCAAGCCTGGTTCTGGCGGGGACGATACTATGAACGATGGCAGTAGTAGTGGCGGCGGTGCGGGATTTTCATAGTGCAGGCGTTTGCTCTGCCCTGTGAAACCCGCACCGTCTGCCATTCATCGTTTTTGATTTGATGATACTATGGCATATGGTAAAAAGGGTCAGTTTTGGAACACCCGATGTTTAGTCGCGTTGATGTCGCGTAGATATCAACGCGACGCTGCCTCAACTGACATACAGAGTTTCTTTTTTTGGCTTCGAGATTTGCTGAACAGGGTGGGTAAGCGCCGCTTTTGCGGGTCGGCAAACCTAAGCCAGTTGTGCAATCTGGCGGTCAGAAGCGAGGCGCTTACATGGCTTGTTCAGCAACAATCTCAAAAAAAACTTGGAACCCGCAAGACCCTGAATTTCTCCGAAATCGTCAAGGATGCCCCGGCCACCTACCAGCGATACCCCAGCCGCCCCGCAAACGCTGTCACCATCGGCATTATCGTTTCATCCTGAAGACTGGCAAAGGGAATCAGATACTCATTGACCGCCGGCGCAGGCACAGTGTAGTACGACGCAGTCGTGCGCAGCGGGAGCCCCGCCTCCTGCGCGGCGTGGTCGATTCGCCCGCCGTCCAACTTCCGTGCAAAACGCACGCACAGATGCAAGCCTCCGCTCTGCCTGGCAATCTCCACATCGGTTTTAAAAGAGCCAAAGAGAGCCTCTTCCAGCGCTTTTCGTCGCCGCTCGTAAATCGACTTCGTGCGCTTGATGTGACGCTCCAGCGCTCCTGATTGAATGAAATCTGCCATGGTGAGATGTTCGAGAACTGGGTATTGACGTTCGGTTATGAACTTCATGCGGTCGATGACCGGCACCAAATACAGTGGCACCACCGCACAGCCAATCGTCAAAAGCGGAAACATTACTTTCCAGAACGTGTACAAGTAAATGACCCGCTGCTCGGTGTCGAGTCCTTGAAGGGACGGCAAAGGCGGAATGTAGGAGTAATCGCTGTCCCAAGCGTCTTCCAAGATGACGGCATTGTGGCGAGACGCCCACTCCAGAAGCGCCTGGCGGCGATCGAGAGACATAATCGCTCCGGTTGGATCGTGATATGAGGGGCTCACATAAACAACTTTCACGTCGCCTTCGATTTTTGACAAATCGCTGACTTTGAGCCCGTTGTTGTCGACTCCGACATGAATGATTTTAGCGCGTCTCATCGTGAAATTGTCGCGCGCTCCGCCATAGCCCGGGTCTTCCAAAACGACTGTATCACCCGGGTTTACGAGAATGCGGGCCAGATAGTTGAGCCCTTGTTGCGACCCGGAAAACACGACTACCTGCTCGGCTACGCAGTTTAAACCCTTGCTTCGCGAAAGAAATGCCGCGATCTCTTTTCGCAACTGATAGTTGCCCAAAGTCTCCGGGGTGCAGTCGAAGTGATGCGGTTGCTGCAAGCGCGTCTGCGTTGCCAAAGACTCTTTCCACTTCGCCAACGGCAGCATGTCTGGCGGCGGTGCGCCGTAGTTGAGCTCTGTGTTGTAGCCGGCCACCCCTTCGGATATCTGGATTTTCATCAGGTCTTTCGCTTCGGTTGAAAGCAACGAATCCGCCTTAAAGACCGAGTTTTGAGCCAGCCGCTCAATTTCCTGCCTTGCGGTGGTCTCGGATTGAGCGCGCCGGCTGACGTATGTGCCACTGCCTACAGTGGCGTCGAGGTAGCCTTGTGCAATCAAATCATCATAGGCTTTGAGAACGGTGCCTCTTGAAAGTCCCAAAGTTGCGGCAAGGTCTCTGGTGGGCGGCAACAGCGTGCCTGGCTTGAGCGCTCCGGACAAAATTCTAGCCTTCAGACACTGCGAGAGCTGAATGAAAATCGGCGTGGACGACTCTTTATCGATCGTGACTGGTAAATCCATAAACCCGTATGTTGCGGCACTTCAGCGTCCGGATACATGTTAACGCATTGGCAACTTAATGCAGGTCGGTTTCAAATTTTGCTGATTATGAACATTTAGCGTGTGGCCTCCAAGATAACGAGGCATATCGTCTCTGAGGTGGGAGCGTTTTTCACGATGCAGTGGCCTAACCCGCAGGAGTACAACGAGGCTATCCAAAGCCCGAATATTTGTTTTCGCGACGCTCAATTGCGCGGCGCCTCTGTGGACACCAACGCGATTGGCTTGCCGAGACCGTCTACGGGCGCCTTTGCTAGTGTCTATAAACTCACTGCCCAAAACCAAAGCTGGGCTGTGAGGCTATTTCACAGAGATGTTCCTGACCAAAAGTTTAGATACGCCCAGATTTCCAACTATTTGGAACATCTGAAATTGCCCTTCATTGCCGGGTTTCGGTTCGAAGACGAAGGCATAAAAGTCAAAGGGCAGTGGTATCCGATGCTCAAAATGCAGTGGATAGAAGGCGTGACTCTCGATGAATATCTGCGTCGCAACGCCGGTAATGCGGACAAAATTCGGCAGCTGTCGAATGCTTTTCGTCATTTGGTTGAGCAGATGAATGTTAATGGTATTGCCCATGGTGACTTGCAGCACGGCAACATCATGATCGCGCAACAAGGTTTGGCTCTCGTAGATTATGATGGGATGTACGTTCCGCCGATGTTGGGCTGGGCAAGTGCGGAGCTTGGGCATAAAAACTACCAGCACCCGTACCGAAGCATCGAGCACTTCGGCGATTATACCGACAATTTCTCTGCCTGGCTCATTCATATGTCCCTGATGATGATCGCGGCTGATGCCGATCTCTGGCGCTGGGGGCGCGATCGTGAGTGTTTGATTTTTACCCACGCCGACCTGGTTACACCAGAAGAATCGCCGGTCTTTGATGAACTCTCCCGGCACGAGCATCAGGAAATCAGAGACGCCGCGCAGCTTATGATAAGACTCGCAAATTGTCCGATCGAGCAGATTCCCCAATTGAGTGCAAACACAGAAGAGCTGCGTGACCTCCCGCAGATGGATCTCATGCAGCAAATTCAGTTGAAGGACAAGATCGAGCAAGAAGACATTACGCGTGCGACTGATGCTGCATCTGCAGTAAGTGCTCTGGAGACGTTGAGCGTTCGTCAACAAGCACCCAAGCAACGCATCAACAAGCTTTGGCAGGGCGTCTCCAAAGTCGGCGAAGCTTGGCTGACAAATGTGGTTACCACGATCAAGTCATCAGTAATCGACACACAAACGCTCATCACCAAGGCAAACGATCTTTACCAGAAAGGCTCATATGCAGAGGCGATTGCGATATACGTACGTGCTCTGGATGAGGTGAATCGTCGCGCTGAGGCGGTATTAAAGACGGTGCTACCCGCAGATCGCAAAGAAGTTGTGAGGCTGCAAAATCACTTAAACCTGCAGATCGGAAAAGCCTATCTTCTCGACGGCGACGCCACGAAATCGATATTTTATTTCCGCAGTGTGATGCGCCTAAAACGAGACTCCGACTGCTTGTTGGAGGTGATGGAAGCAGGAGCCTGCTTGCTTGTGCTGTACTGTGAGCTGGGCAGAATGCGCGATGTCGACACTCTGCTGAATGGCGATGTCTCGCCTCAAGAACTCTCTGTTGCCTTGGTTCAGTTCAGTGACAGCGACATCTCAGGTTTGATTGGTTGGACTAAAGCCATGCTCGCGGTTGGCGAATACTTCGAAGCGCGTTCGGAATGGCATCGCGCCTGTTCGGTGTACGAGTGCGCGATTAAGTCGGCTCACAAAGTGCCCGAGCAGGAGGGTTTTTTGAACGACGCTATTCTGGCGGTTCTCGTGCGTCTGAGCCGATGCTACCTCTATTCGCAACGCCCGCTGATTGCTGTCCGCTGCTTGCAGTCGGTGCTAAACAACAAGCAGCAACTCGATCAAGACTTGCTCGATCGAGCGCTGCTCAATCTAGCCGTGGCGCAGCGGCAGGTTGGCTCACAGCAGGACGTGATTTCGGTGCTGATGCGCTGCAATCCGCGATCGCTTCTGAGAATCATAAGGCAAGAGATGAGAACGCCATTGGGCTTGGTTCCTGCGCTTGCCGATGTGGTCAATGAAATGGCTTTGCAGCTTGGAGAGCGTGGTAGAGCTGAAGATGCGCGGCAGGCCGTGCGGCTTGCTGCAGACATTTACAAGAACGCTGAATATCGAGCAACAGCGATTGAAATATGCAAACTGCTTGATGCTGGTGAGTTTGAAGAAGCCGATTTGAAGGCGCAAGATCGTGAAGTGTTTGCGATCGATGGTGTCAAGGATCGGTTCAGAAGCGCTGCATTAGTCAACTCAACTCGTTTGATCAAAGCCGACAGAGTCCAAGAAGCCTTTGACTGGCTTACACGCTACGACTGCCCAATTGCGGTTGCTGTCTCGGCAATCGAAGACAAGATTCGCGACTGCCTTCGTGCGTGTTCTCGCGAAGGCTGGACTGGTAAACCTCTTGCCGAGGCAATGTCAGCGATGGCAGAGCTCTCCAATCGCCGATTGTTCAGTCCTGATCTCCGTCAATTCATTGTCACCACGCTCCTTTCCGAGCCGCATCAAATTGAGGCGCTTCCGAGTGCCGTGCGAGATTTTGCGGATTTCTTCTCTTCGGTTGTGGAGGATGGTGCATCGCATCCGGATGTGTTGAGGTTGCGGCGGCTTGCCTTGAACATCGAAGAAACTCAGGCAAGCATGCATGTAATTACGCCGCAAGCGTTCTTGAAAAAGGAGATGAAGACCACCGGCGGCGGTCTGTCAGGAGCTTTCGGCGGGGCCATCAAAGCATCGACTGTTAGCGCGTCCGAGTCGAGTATCAGAGGGTCAATGGAAGGAGACGTGCTGAAGCACATCTCTACATTCACTCGCGACGGTGTATCAGTCGAGTTGGAGATAGCTGCCACGCGGCTTTCCGAGATGTATGCCGAAGGCGTCCTCAGCGCAAAGTTCTGCGATCGTGTGTCGGAACTTCTCGTGAAGTACTTCGGCGACTCTTCCGGAATGCGGCGTTGGCGCATGTCTGCGGCTCAGTACACCACCGACAGAAAGCAGCAATTGGAAAATGCGATTGTTTCGATAATGGAGACTTGCTCGCACGTAGACAACGTTTCGAGTGCGGTCAGCGGAAACTTGAAGCGCTGCCTCTCTTTCATTGCCGCGATGCCGTGAGGGGCGCGTGATCACGTCCCGCGTAACATGGGCGCAACTATACTTTGCATTTCGATTCCAAATGGAAACTGTAGTTTACACGCACAATTCGACGAGGCAGATTTGTTGCGTGAATCTGCCAGTCATGCCCGTCGATGTTAAGTATAGTTTGCATTTTGACGCGAAATGTACACTATAGTTGCATCAACGTTTTGCTGTCGCGTGATCTCATGATCACGAAATTCGTGTCCCATTCGTTGCATTGATCTCGTGATCACGCAGCGCGTGATCACACAGCGCGTGGCCATCGTATGTAGTGGCAATGCATCGCATGTGGTGGCCATGCGGCGCGTGATCACACCCGGTTATGTGGACGGCTGTCTGGACACCCGGAAGTCAAGACGTGACCGAGCTAGACTAACTGTTACGTCGGTGTTGTCCGCCATCTGCGCCACTGCTAAAGTTTGCTTGACAAGCCTATCTTTAACTATCAGTGGGGACTTGTGAAGGATCGTCCAAATCATGAGGATCTGTGCTGTGCCAGACCTTTAGATGTCAATATTGTATTAAATGCCAAGAACTTTGATAAATTGACAATATATTTCTTTCCAACATTACGAGCAATAAGAAGCCCTTTCAAATACAAGTAGAAACACAAGCAGGAAGGGTCTTCGGGAGCTCATATGAGTCGTGTGAACTCACAACCAGAGTCAGGTGTAGTGCCGCAGAAAGAAGATTCGAAGCGAGCTCCTGAAGCCGCTCCTGAATCTCCTGATGTGGCAATTGCCGATGGTTCGGTGCGTGACCAAGCGTCACAGTTAACCGCGCGAACACCTGTCACCGCACCGTTTTGGCAGGTTGACCGGCGGGAGATTTTTGGACTACCAGTATCTTTGAACAGCGACTTGCAGTGCGACACTGTCATAGTCGGAGCCGGCATTGTCGGCTTGTCGGCAGCTAAGCTGTTGAGCAAAAGTCGTAGTGTCGTCGTGCTTGACGAAGGTGAAATCGGGCATGGCGCCAGCGGCTGGAACGCAGGCATCCTCTCGGTTGCCACCACCGTTGACTTGCGAATCGTAGAGCGAGAACTCGGCGCTGAAAGCGCTCGGCTTCTTGTTTCTACGCTGGCTAAGACTCTTGCCGAAACGCGCAAGGAACTTGGTTTGACGGATGATGTATGGCAAAGCGGCAAGTCTGTGTACACCGCTGCCAAAGAACGTCATCGCGAGATTCTCGAATCTGAGATTTCAATCCGCGCTCAGTACGGGCTGCAAACGAAGTTTCTCGATTCGAGGGAGAAGAGCAAGTTCTGGAAGAACCTTCCCTACGCGCTTGCGCTGCGCGGCGAACACACTGTGCATCCGGTCAAAATGCTATTGGCTCTCGCGACCCAACTCACCGCAAATGGTGGCATGGTTTTCGAGAATTCGCCGGTGGCAAGTTGGAAGCACGATGGAGATCGCTACATCATCAAGTGCGGCCCACACACTATCGAGGCGAAGAACCTCATTCTCTCCATCGGCATGAAAAGCCTCGATGCAGAGGAAACCGAGTCTATCTCCAAGCAGTTGGTTCCTGCCACCGGACACGTTTTGGTGACCGAACCCTCCGAGGAGATTGCCAGCCTCGTGCGCGAGACCGGCAACATCGCCATGTGGGACACGCTTGAACTCTACCACTACGTGCGCTATCTGCCTGACGGCAGGGTGCTTGTCGGTGGTGAAGAGCTTGCAGGCAGCACGCCGTTTAAGGCACTGACCGCGTCTGATTCGCACATCCAAAAGCTGTATCAATGGGCGCAGAAACACCACTCTGTGAAGCTGCCCCCGATTCAGCACGCCTGGAGAGCTAGCCTGATTATTCCCGCCGACGGGCTGCCCTTGATGAAAGTGCGCAAGACGGGTGAAAACCTGCTTGTCAGCGCTGTCACGGACGGTTTACCGGCTGGTCTGATTTTGGGTCGAGTGGTGGCGGATGTGGTGCTCGGCGGCGGTGGTGACCCCCAGAAGCGCGTCAAGCTCTTCGAGCTTCTTTCCAGAAGCAGGCGGCTTGGTATCGAGTCGAAGATGCTGACGTTGTTGCCTAATTGGCGTCCGCTCAGGCTTTTGTCCTATCGCATCGCATTTGCGGTGCTGAGAATCTTGGACAGAATTCCCTAATCGGTGTAGCA
>CAZCZI010000024.1:0-5492 GCA_964503045.1 uncultured Candidatus Obscuribacterales bacterium | reverse complement strand
GCATCGCATTTGCGGTGCTGAGAATCTTGGACAGAATTCCCTAATCGGTGTAGCAGGTTGTGTAACACCGAGATATCGCGCCGGTTCCAACGTGTATAAAACACGATGGGATCCTCGCGTTATTTCGGTGCCCGGCTGTACTATAACAAATAGCTGATGCTCGGAGGTCGAGAGGTTGAGGGTCAGTGGCTGCATCGCAACTCCGCTTGTGAAAGCCGAGTAAGTTTGCATTTCTTCATGCACATGCATATGACTCAGACTTCATGATTTCGACACTGTTTCTGGTCGATTTACCTGCCTTCTCGACCTAGGGTTTAGATCTCCGTTTTCTTTCTTCATTGCGAGATCTAACCAAGCTAAAACAGGAACTTTTCCATGAGCAAGTTACGAAATCGCCGCCTGCGGGGCCTGCCGCAAGCTGCGAAGTATCGCTTCTCCGTGGAGAGGCGTTGGTTGAAAATGCCTGACGGTGTTCGTCTGGCAGCAACGATTTACATGCCGCGAGCAAAACGGGACGGGGAGACCTTTCCGGTGTTGCTCGAGATTTTACCGTACCGAAAAGACGACACGTTTTACATTGTCGACTATCCGGCGTATTCATTCTTTGCTGAAAACGGCATCATGACCGTGAAAGTCGATATCCGGGGCACGGGCGGATCGCAAGGAAAGGTTCCGCCGCGCGAATATTCAGATATCGAGTTGAATGATGCAGAAGAGATAATCGCGCAGCTTGCGGCTCTTCCTGAGTCTAACGGCAACGTCGCGATGTGGGGAATTTCTTGGAGCGGTTTCAATTCTTTGATGGTGGCAATGAGGCGTCCACCGGCTTTGAAGACAATAATCGCCATGCACGCGTCCGATGATTTGTTTCACGACGACGTGCACTACATCGACGGAAACCTGCATCTGGACTCGTATCACCTCTTCATCAATCACGAGTTGGGATTGCCTCAAACACCAAATTATCGAACAGACAAGGCGTACTTCCAGGACCGATTCGAGCGCAAACCTTGGCTGTTCAAGTACATGAAGCAGCAGCGTGACAGCGAATTTTGGCGTTCCAAGTCACTACGCGAAGACTATGGCGCCATCAACATCCCTGTCTACCTCGTCGGTGGGCTGCTGGATGGCTACCGCAGTGCGATTGTTCGCATCGCCGAACATCTCGATGTTCCGATGAAGGTTGAGATGGGTCCTTGGGATCACGCATGTCCGGATGATGGGACGCCCGGACCGAATTTCGAGTGGATGCACGAAGCCGTGCGCTGGCTGAAGCATTGGCTCTGCGGTGAGAAAAATGGTGTGGACAAAGAATGCAGCAATGGCAAAGAGTTTACTGTTTTTGTCAGGAACGGACACATCACTGACACGCAGATAAAGACTAGTCCTGGGCAATTCAGAAAGGTTGCATGGCCGATGGCAAGCAGAAGAGATACGAAGTTCTTTCTTCAGTCGGGCGCAAAGCTGGGAAAGCGAGTAGGAAAGCTAGCTTCCGATCTGCTTAGATATCGACCTGCATCCGGTGTTTCGGCTGGTGGTTGGTGGGGTGATATCACCGGCGATATGAGTCGCGACGACGCGCACAGTCGAGTATACGACAGTGAGGTGCTGAAGGAGCCTGTCGAAATTATTGGTTTTCCGAGCGTGAAAGTGAGCGCGGCTTTCACTTCCCCTGTCGCGCATGTGGTTGCGCGGCTCGAAGATGTGGCGCCGGATGGATCTGTTGCCTTGGTTGCGGCGGCTGTGCTCAATACCAGTCAGCGTGAAAATCGCTTGAAGCCATCCTATGTGGTGCCGGGCAAGCGTTATCGCATTGAGTCCGAATTGCACTTCACCACCTGGACGTTTCGCCCGGGACACCGCATCAGGCTTGCCGTTTCGTTGGCACAGTTTCCGATGATTTGGCCCGGTGCTGCTGCCATGACCGCCACTGTTTTTCTTGGTTGTTCTCAAAGCTCGTTGATTCTGCCTGTTACGAGTCCCAAAGAAGGTAAACGCCTGCGTTTGCCGAAGGTGACAAAGAAACTCGAATGTCCAGACGGCGAGAGCATTGAGCTGCCAGACGGCATTCCCGACCCGCGCAGAACTTGGACGTACAACGAAGGCACCGGCGAGACAAACTATGTTTCGCAGACACGCAGTGCCTATCGCATCAAGAAGCGTCGCTTCGATTTGGCGGAGAAAAACGTTTACACGACGTTTGACAAGGAGCCGTGGAACTCAAGCTACGTCGGCGAATCATCGACGACCATTACTTACGCTAAGAAATTGCTGAAACTAGTGACGGTCATCACTGTGACGTCAGACCAGCGCTATTTCCGTGTTTCTTTCAGCCGCAAGCTGTATCGCGGTACGCGGTTAATCCGTGAGCGTCTCTGGAAAGAAAGAATTCAGCGGGACTTTCACTAGCCGCCACAATCTGTTGGGCAGTGGCACGAAAATCCACTGCCCATGCTGATTGAATTGCTGCTCTCTTTAGAGATCGTGGTGGCAAACTAGATCGTTTGTTTTTAGATCGTACTTGAGAGAATGATCGACTGCCATACTGGAGCTCGACAGAGCATCTTGGGGGATGTCTGCTGCAAACACTTCGATTTCTTCAACGTCCTGTTCGGTCAAAGTTGTGCCTGCTTTGACGTCTTTTTTGACTCGCACGACTGTGCCTTTCGATTGGAGTTCAGAGGGTGGTGCCGTTCCTTCCAAATCTTGGAGCAAAATCAAATCTTTGGTTTTGATTGGTACGTTTGTTTTTCTTTTGAGAACTTCTGAAGCAGCGCGGGCGGTGCCCTGTGGCATCTCGACAATGGGCACTGAGCCGTCTTCGACGATATCAGTTTGTGCGATTTCTTGACCGGCGGCAATGTCGTGTCCAGCTCGAATTGCGGTTCCCAGTACCGGGTCTTGACTGAGAATTGCCTGCCACGTTACCAAAGTCCCCGCCTCGAGGTCGAATTTCGGTCGCTGTCCGGCCAACTCCTCGCTCGAGTCCACTGCGCCTTGCGGTATTTTTCTGGCGGCGAGTCGCTTTTCCATCAGCGCATCGGGACCAAAAACTGAGCCTGCCTTTGTGTCGCGGGCAGCGTACACAATTGTTCGTTTAGGTCCATCGACTGCTTCGTCGCGCAACATCGGAGCGGAAGTGCATCCAGACACGGCAGCTACCAAAACCAACGCCGACAGCGCCAGATTTGTGATTTTACTAAGAGAATTTCCGTGCCAACTGCTCATTACTTCGCTCCGTGAGATGGGATTCGAGATTATACGGCACTTGAAACGAACAGTCTCTTTTGTTTTCCGGGGAACTAATAGACCGGTCGAATATGATTCTCGAAAAGAAAGGAGGCGGATGTCGTGAGACATTTGGTCCACCTCTTTTCCGGAAGCTACTTCCTGTCCGTTTTTTGCTTGCGTAACTCTGCTTCGGCACTGACTTTTCGAAGCATCGGAATCAAAAGCCCACACAGCGCTGTAGTGACGGCAGCGACCACGATGAGCGGCGCCAACTGGTTGTGAAACACTGAGGTAAACAGCTGCCCACCGATGAAAGTGGAGCCGTCGACAGCGAGGTTTTTCACAGCCAGAAGCGCGGCCATGACTGTCACCTCGCTTCGAGGTGGGCACACAGAGGCGGCGAGGGCGTACATCGTGAGGATGTAGAACATGTCGCAGATGCCGCGGAAAACCTCCAGAATCACTGCTGACGTTGGTGTCGATAGGAGGAGGTAGCCAAGCACGCTCAGGGTTCCCATTGCCACCGCCAGGCAAAGCTGTCTGGTGAGGGTCAGGTCCTTGAGCCAGCGCCTGTAAATTAAGGCGCCAATAGCCATGCCGGCGGCGTTAATCGCAGCTAACTGCCCGATGAACGCTTGCTCGAAGCCCAGCGTTTTGGACTCGAAGAAGTACAACGGCACGCCGAAGCTCGGGCTCAAATCCCAGCACAAGATAAACAACGCCACCAGCCATAGTGACCGGGTGCGCAGTACCTGGCGCAGAGATCCAACCGTTTCTCGCATGCTGTCTTTGTCCAAAGTGCTCTTCTGTTCCTTCAGAAAGAGCGTGGACAAAACCACCACTGACACCACCGGCAATGCTGCGATGCATGCCGCCGTGTGCAGAGCCATCAAAGGCTCGAGGTAGTGGCACAGCAGCCCGCCGCCAATGGAGGCGACGATGAGGGCGCAGTAGTAGCAGAAGGTTTGCAGCGAAAAGTATTCGCCGTGTGTTCCGTGTTTGGCGTTTCGTCCTGCCTCTACTGCAACGCCGACGAAAACAGCGGTGGATGCTGCCATTCCTACTGATGTCACGACGAACGCAGCCAGAATCACTGGCAACGATGACGCGAATGCCATCACGATGAAGGCAGCTACAGTCAGGGCGTTGAAGGCGATTGCATAGCTGCGGCGCCGATATCCGGCCAGTGGAAAGAAGTCGCACACCAGTCCGTAGAACGGCTTCAGCACCCACGGCAGCATCATGATGGCGAGGTAGCCGGAGACTTGCGCCGCCGTCAGATTGAGCCCCTTCATCATGAAGAACTGCAGTGGCTGCGAGACCAGTCCGAACTGAGTGGCGATGCCGTGCGAGAGATAGGCGACTGCGAAAAGCAGCGTCAGTTCTTTCGCGGAGGCGAGCAGCGTTGATTTCGGCTGCTCACTTGAGGGTGTTGGATCGTTGTTTTTGCTCATCCGATTGGCCTCACGAGTTCGAGAACAAAAAGGCAAAAAAGGCGGCAGAGCGGGTGGGAAAAACTGGTTTAGTAGTTCTTGCCACCCGCCCCGCGTCAGTGTTTGATCCGACTTTGCCTTGCGCGACGGCTGGAGCCACTTGATCTTTGTTCAAGCGTCTCCCTCCTATCAGTTAAGGCTCCGGAAGATAAACTCGAGCACCAGTCCCATTGCAAACATGACCGGCGCGAAGTCCAGGCGAATCAGCCCAAACACGCTCCAGCCGGATGCGTAGTAGCTCTTTTGAGAAGGAGACGAGCCGAGGAGTTTCCTCAGCACGAACATTGAACAGAACTCGACGAGGAAAATCCCCGCCATGTAGATCAGTCCTCGAACAATGAACGGCAAGGGAAACAACATGTCGCCGAAGGCCCAGAAGAAAACCGGGGCGAGCATGTACAGAGGCATGTACCAGATGGAGCTATAGCCCATCAGGTGATAAGGACGACCGCCCTTTTTGGCGTCGGAGGCGGCAGTGAAAACGACCTCGAGTCCTAGCCCGAATACAGCAAAAATGAGCATTTCGACAAACAAACTCATTAATGCACCATCCTTGAGTGAAATGCGTTGTGACGAGATCTCCAAACTCGTCGAAGAGTGCTGTAAAAAATTCGCAGTAAGTAGCATGAATCAAGCGAGAACCAGCGCGAAGGCGTTGGCTCTCACTTGCGAGTCATTCCGCAGGTTTGTCCGGTGGCGACTTCTTTTGCTCGCTGAGCTTAAGGCGCTTTACGAGCGGCTCTATGGTCAGTCCTTTCACGATCAGCG
>CAZCZI010000023.1:0-94692 GCA_964503045.1 uncultured Candidatus Obscuribacterales bacterium | reverse complement strand
TGATCACGCAGCGCATGGCCACCACATACGATGCGGAGTCACCACATGCGATGGCCACGCGTCGCGTGATCACGCGGCGCATGATCATGGCAATGGGCGCAGTCATTCTCACGAACATGGCGAGCGCCATCTCAGCGAAATTCTCTCTATCATCGCTAAATCGACCATCACTCCCGGAGCCAAGAAGCTCGCATGCGATATCTTCACCAGGTTGGGGCGTGCCGAGGCAAGTGTGCACGGAGTGACACCGGAAGATATTCACTTCCACGAAGTGGGTGCAGTCGATGCAATTGTCGACATAGTTGGGTTCGCGATCGGATACGACATGCTGGGTATTGAGCGAAGCGTTGTTTCGGCAGTTCCATTAGGAAGTGGAACCATAAAGACAATGCACGGCATCTACCCAATTCCGGGACCTGCAGTTTTGGAAATGCTCAGAGAAAGCGGCGCGCCGACAACAGGTCTTCATTTGAATCACGAGTGCTTGACACCGACCGGCGCTGCCATATTGCTGACCGTGGCTAGTCGATTCGGAGCAGCTCCTCCAATGGAGCGAGTCACAAGTATTGGATACGGCGCAGGCTCTATAGATCCCCATAACATTCCCAACGTAGTGCGTCTGGTTGTCGGTGAACAGTCATCGCTTCAGTCTGAATCTAATGGCGCTGCGCCATTCAACTCCGAGTTCATCTGCGTTCTCGAAGCCAACATCGATGACTCGTCACCGCAAGCAATTGCATTTGCGACTGAAAGATTTTTGTCCGAAGGCGCGCTTGATGTAATGGTATCGCCAGTGGTGATGAAGAAAGGGCGCTCCGCTCACTTGCTAACGGTATTGTGCCTCGTCAACGATCGTTCTAAATTCGAAGAGTTGATCGTGCGCGAAACTACAACGATTGGTGTGCGCAGCCACATTGTCGAACGGCTTACGGCGGCGCGTGCATTTGAAGAAGTGCAACTGAATGGCGAGAGAATACGCATGAAAGTCGCCAGAGATCTAAGTGGTCGAATCGTAAATGTGCAACCGGAATATGACGATTGTTCCGCCTATGCCAAAAAACACAGCCTACCGCTGAAAGTTGTTGTTGCAGAAGCGATCCGAATTTTCACGAGATCACCCGACACAGGCTGGGAAAATTGACTGGCTGCGCGTGCGTGCGTTCCCAAAAACTAAGGTGACGGCAACATCGAAGGAGCTGACGTGAGGAAGGTGACAAGCGCTTCTTCTTGCACTGGGCGGCTGAAGTAGTAGCCCTGTCCGTGAGTGCATTGCCATGCTTTTAGCAGATGCATTTGTTCTTCCGTTTCAATTCCTTCAGCAACCACATCGAGGCGCAAAGTAAGAGCCATCGCGATGATTGTTTGAACGATTGCCGCACTGTCCGGGCAGGTGCAAATGTTCATGATGAAAGAACGATCGATCTTCACCGTATTGATCGGGCATCGTCTGAGGTGGCTCAAGGATGAATAACCCGTTCCAAAATCATCCAGAGAAATGGTGCTTCCAATCTCTTGAAGCTTATTGAGCTCTTCAATGGCGATTTCGAGGTGGTTGATCAAGCTTGTTTCAGTAAGCTCGACAGCCAACTTGTTAGGTGGAATGCCGAGCTCGGTTATCCAACGCCTGATGCGAGCAGCACTTTCGCGGGTCATGAACTGCTGACCTGAGACGTTTACCGATACGATTGGAGGTTCGCCGGCGGTTTTCGGGAAGTTTTTGATGAAGTGCGCAACTTCCTTGAATAGCCATTCCGTAATGGGGAAGATTAGCCCCGATTCTTCCGCAATCGGAATGAACTCGGCCGGTGAGACAGGACCAATGTCTTTTGCAGTCCAGCGAAGCAGTGCTTCTACTTCCTCATAGTGACCGGTTTTGAGATCGATAATTGGTTGATATGCGACTGAGAACTGACCGGCTTCGATTGCTTTGCGCAACTCTGTTTCGAGATAAAGTCGTCTTGTGTAGCGGGCGTTGAGCTCAGGAGTGAAGAACTGATAGTTGTCTCTTCCTTGTTCTTTGGCTGAGTACATGGCCGCGTCTGCTGCACTCATCAGGCTGGAAGAGGCTTCGCCGTCGTCCGGACAGATGGCGATGCCGATCGAGACTCCAGGGAAGAACTCGCTATTGTTTAGAAGCACAGGTCTCAAAAGATTGGTGCGAATCTTGGTTGCCACATATGCGGCGTCTTCAGACTGCTTCAAATCTTCGATGATGATTGCGAATTCGTCGCCACCCAGGCGTGCCACCAGATCGGATTCGCGAATGCTCGCCTTCAAGCGTCCCGAGATTTCTCCCAACAAAAGGTCACCGGCGCCGTGCCCCAGAGTGTCGTTTACGACCTTGAAGTTGTCGAGATCGAGCATCAAAAGCGCGAGTTTGGTTTTATTGCGTTTCGCTCGTTGCATTGCGTGATCTAAATGCTCGAGAAAGAGAGTTCTGTTGGGCAGTTGTGTAAGCGGGTCTTCATGCGCCAACTGTCTCAACTGTTCTTGAATTGCCTTGCGCTCTGAGAGATCGCGAATGATTCCCACAGACATCGGTACACCGTTGATTGTGGCGACGCGAGTCTTCAGCTCCACCGGCACGTGCGATCCATCTTTGATCGTTACTGAGGTGCATGATGAGACTGCATTAGCATGCTCCCTCATGTGGGTGAAACCTTCCAAAAATGCCTCTTTGGTCATGCCGCTTTGCAGTTCCCAAAAATGCATCGCCAACATCTCGGCCTTGCTGTAGCCAAATAGGTCTACACAAGCCGCATTGCTGTACATGATCTTTCCGTCTTGGGCAGCCCAGACGATTGAGTCACCGGCCTCATCCATGACGAACTGGGTCAAAAGCAGGTCGTTCTCTGCCTGTTTGTGCTGCGAAATGTCGCGAGCCAGCCAAACCGAACCGCTGTCGGGATTGTCTCTGTCCAGAAGGGTGGCGGCGATGGCCACCCAAAAATTTGTTCCGTCCTGACGGCAGGCTAGGCCTTCGCCATAGTACCTTTGACCGCTCTTGAGCAGGCGTGCTGCGCGCTCAATCTCCGGCTCAAACGAGTCATGAAACACCCCCATGTCCTTCGGCGACCGCCCGTTCATGCTGCCATGCTGGTAGCCGAACATGGTCTCCAGCATTGAGTTGACCCACTTTATCTTGTGGCCCTGAAAGCAACAAATTCCAACCAAAAGGTTGTCTATGATGGCATTCTGCTCTCGAGCAAGCTCAGCAATCTGGTCTAGCTCGGTCAAGCTGCCCAAGTGGGTTTTATCTGGTTCCATGGGGATTAGAGATTCCAATGATCGGGGCGATTCTGTGTCCGCTGGCCCGGCGGACGTTAAAAGGCGGACGTACTGTCAAGTTCCTCCTGGGGTGGCCGCTGCCTGGGGTGCTCTAACTAGTAGATTTCGGCCATATTCACTTCTCTTATTCCATTTTTTGGCTCAAGACTCACACTATCTGACAGGAAAGATGTAAGTTCACTCGTGAAAGTTTGGCGATCACCCGGGCGAGTGCCCGTAGAGACCGGCTTTTGGTGCGGGAAAACGGGAAAAATTCACCTTAAAGGGTGATTCCCTTGTCTTTCATTATCTGCCGGTCGGCTTCATTAAATTCACTCGCTCAATCGATTTTTGGCAGAAACATGCGTTAATTACTTCCACCTGCGCCTTGGGAGTTGGTCTATGCGTCTTACAAAAGCCGGTTTTATGCTTGCGCTGTCTCTTCTAATATCGACAGCCTGCCTGCCGTCGCCCGCGCAAGATGACGCGATGAGCCAAGCCATCCGCAAGTCCAAGATTTTGCACCCCACGGCGAGTTTTGCGACCTCGGTGTCAGAAGGGCAGGTTGTGATTCAAATTCCCAAG
The DNA here is from genome assembly GCA_964503045.1 of uncultured Candidatus Obscuribacterales bacterium. GTDB lineage: Bacteria > Cyanobacteriota > Vampirovibrionia > Obscuribacterales > Obscuribacteraceae > CAYZJR01. The sequence continues at coordinate 90,840 of CAZCZI010000023.1, read as the reverse complement.
GGTGGCAGAGTCGATGACCACGGCAGGCGTGTAGAGTCGGTTTTGCTGGCAAAAACAGCTGTAAACAGCGCGCCGGGGCGCATTAGCATCGTAGCCGTGAGATATCCGGAGGCGAATGGCGACTACAAAGATGTCCTTATCTCGTCGCGAGATATCGTTTCTTTGGGGGCGGGAACCACAACACTGGATCAACTAGCCCAGCAGGTTATCGTGGTTGCGATTTCCAGCTCGGACAGCCCGGAGGTTCGCTTCGCCAAGTACATGGATGCCGGCGAGCGCAGAATTCGCGAAGGTGATCTCTGGTCAGGCGAGTGCCTTTTCGGCATGGCAATTCATGGAACTACGAGCTTTTCCGACTGTGGACGGCGTTTTGCTGCAGGCATGATGCATCTCGGTCATGGTTTCGAACTTCGCGGTGATACCTACGGTGCCGGCCGAGTCTTCCAAAAGACGGTCAACAAGCTGCAATCCATTCCGGATGTAGATAAAACTTTAGTGGCAGAGGCACTAGATGCTTTGGCGTCGACATACCTCTATGACAATCAATTTGCCGATGCTGAGCCGATCTTGCGCAATCTTGTCACGATGCAGGAAGGTTTCGGTGACTCGGCTGCGATTGCCCACAGCGAAGAGAGACTGGGCGATTCTCTTCTTAAGCAACAGAAATATACCGAGGCAGAGGCGTCATTCAAAAAGGCGGTCGAACTAAACGAACAGGCGCTGGGCAAAGATGATCCTGCACTTTTGAACTGTTTGGAGAAACTGGCTGATTGCCATTTGAAGAGTGGTAGAACCTCTGAGGCGCTCAGTTTATATAAACGCACTAAGTTCATTTACGATGGGTCGATGGTTTCGAAAAACCGCAAGAAGAAGATAGACTACAGCCGCTACGGCTCAAACGTGAAGCGGGTTGAGGAGAAACTCAAACAGTCGCAGGCCCTTCTTGCGAAGTAGTAGAAAAATTGGAACAGATGGATAGAGTCTGGTTTTTGCCCGGGTTCAAAAATCTGGCGGATTGAAAAGACTGGTGATTACACCAATTGCCAAATTGCCTAATAAGATTAAGATATCAAGAGATTCAGTCGTTAGCCCGTAATATAGTGAGAAGCTCAAGACACCGCTGGTTGGCACAGTTGAAATTCACGTTGATTTTGTCGGTTGCGATTACGCTGGGAGCGTCACTGCTTGGCAGTTCTGCGTTGGCGGCATCGGCGCTCGAACGTGGCTTGGCGGAGTACAATCTCCACCGGTACAACGCCGCTGCCCGCATTTTTGAAGACGAGATCGACAGAAATCCAGGCAATCTCAGAGCAAGGCTCTGTTTGGGTCGTACACTGGAGATGTTGAAAGATCCAGAAGGTGCCAAGCAAGAGTACAAGTATTGCTTTTCCGCCGATCCATTCGGCGCTGACGGGAAGCTGGCGCGTGCCTATCTTTTGGAGATGGTTGAGCGCGTCGCTAAAAAGAAGCATGGACCTGCCGATGGTCCAAAGCTGGTTTCCCAATCGATCAAGTGGATCAATTCTCAATCGGCTGATTGCAAGTCTCGACACATGGCTCGAGGTGAAAAGGCCGCCGCGTGGAAAAATTCGCAGATGAGCGATCAACTGCGCCGTCAGTACAACATGGCGACGCCGGACTATTACACCATGAACGCGCACAATCGCAATCGCAGATATTTCGGCGATGGCGGGGACGTCAGCCAACAGAATTGGCTTCAGTCATCGTATTTGAGAACCGACTACTTAAGACAAGCAGCCCTCGCTCGAGCAGAGGGCGCGAAGCGCGCATTCGAGGTTCAAAAATCGGCCAATAATTTGAAGATGTTGCTTGCCGAAGCGCAATCTCATCCCAATACACCAGGACCAAAACTAAGAGCGTTAGGAACAAATTTGTACATACGCAACTATGGTGAGGATAAGGAAGACCTCAATTTGCCGGTCGATCCGCCGGTTGAAATGCGAGCGAAACAAATGAAGCTGCTCGACGATCCACAACTGACCAAGAAGCTTTCTGCTAAAGGTTTGAAAGGGAGCGAACGTCGCATATGAGCGCCAGAATTTTCGGGACTCTACAATTGCGAAACGCGTTGTCGTGTAGTCTGCTGATTGTTGGTGGTTGTCTCGTGGGTTCTCTTATTGGTGGCTTTGCGCCTTCTGCTTATGCCGATGTTGATCGGACTGAGGCCTGTGCGGATGATAAATCTTCTCCTTGCGATGTCGCTGGAATAGAGCATCAAGTTTGCGACGTGGAAAGAGAAGCCCAAGCTCGACGCTTGATCGAGAGTGCAAGGCAATTCATGCAGACTGCACGTGAGCATCACAAAACAACAGAGCTGTTGATTGCTGAGGCCAAAAAGTTGAAAGGGCAAGCACGCATCTTGGAAAAGAAGAACGTGGCGCCTCCTGCAAAACGCCTGTCACCAGCTGAATACAAGGCTGCGTTGCAACAATTCGATCAAGACATCAACCTGTTCAAACAACATGCAAGTGCATACAGCCAACACTTGGACTCATTTCGAAGGCAAGTCGGAGAGTGCTCTTCCAACCAAGCACGATACGAGGAGCAGGCAAGGGAATATACTCTGCACACAAATCGCTATCATGTGCCGAATGTTCCACCTCCGCACATTTGCGTTGATCTCAACATGACCGAAAGCGAGGCGCGAACCGTCGCCAACACGTATCGCAGCGACCGGGAGCGGCTCGTCAGAGCAGAAACTGAGTTGAGAGAACAGGAAAATCTATTGAAACGTGCAGAGCAAGCATCCTCCAAGGCGGATGATGTGGCCGTGAAACAGTCTGAGCGCGCTCAGAAAGAAAAAGAGATAGCCGGCGAGTTTGCTAAATTGAAGCAAGAATATGAGTTGATTGAAATTGAAAGAAAATCTCTGGATAATTCTGGTGTGAAGCACAAGTACACAGAGGCAAAAACCAAAGTGTCAGGTTCTGTGAAACAGAAATAGAAGATCGCATCGACCCAATACAATGATCAGACTCAAAAATTTTCTGGCGCTTGCGATTGCCTTTGCTTCCGTCTTCGTCTTCGGTTTCGTCTATGTCTTCGCCTGTGCGGCAGAGTCAAAAGAAACCACTGGTTCTAAAAGAACAAAAAAGTCCAACAAGTCTTGGGTCTTTGTTCAGACCAGTCAACTTTATGGTCCAATTACGATGACAGTCACACCGACTGCACTGAAAGCGGTGGCGCGGGACTTCTCGGTTTTGGCTTGTGCTCCGACCTGGAAAGTTTGTGTGTTCAACGCGCGCAAGCAGATGTATGAAGAACCAATGTCGAGATGGGCTGATACTGGACTTCAGCCTCTGTGGGGTCCAAAATCGTCGAAAGACAAGTACGACATCAACAACAGTCAGATTACTAAGACCTGCAAAATCTGCGACTTGGCATGCAAATGCATTGAGCTCAAACCGCGGACGTATGGCGCAGAGAGAATGCCTTCACTGTCCAAATTCGCCAACAATATGAAAAACTCTACGTGGAGTTCGATTGAAATCTGTGTCACCCAAGAAATTCAACCAGTACCTCAGTTGGCTCCGTTTCTTCGTGGATTGCGGAAGACTGCTGAGTGGACAAATGCGGTCGTTTTGAGATCAACTCACACATACACGAGCGGCAAAAAGATGCTTGAGTTGGACACGCTGTCGTGCAAACAAATGACGGTGCCCTCGTCAGAACTTCAGTATCCATCACCCAAAACCCACAAGTTGACCAAAGGCATCGAGGAAGTCATTCAAACCCAAACCGCCCGCGAGTCGATGGAAGACATCTTCAAAAGCGTCATCGGCAAGTAGTTATCGCGATCTCGCAGCACGTGACCTCGCAGCACGTGATCTCGCGGCGCGTGATCACGCAGCGCGTGGCCATCGTATGTGGTGACTCTGCATCGTATGTGGTGGCCATGCAACGCGTGATCACGCGTCGAGCGGACATGGCTGCGTGATCACCCCCGCAGGATTATGCATGCGGGGTTTCAGAGCGGTCCAAAGAACGATTCCAAGATCACGGTGTCGCGATTACGAGAGTCGGTTCCTTTTCTTTTCGGTTGAAAATGAGTTCGTCGTTTTGTGAGTCGATGATTATTTGATCGCCGTCGCCGAACTCTCCTTGCAGCATCTTTAAAGCAAGCGGGTTTTCGATCTCCTTTTGAATCAAGCGTTTGAGTGGTCTTGCACCATATACAGGGTCATATCCTGTGCGCGCGAGCCACTCTCGAGCTGCTTCGGTCGGAGCCAATTCGATCTTGCGTTCCAAAAGTCTCTTGTTGAGAATCCTCAGTTGGATGTCGACGATCTGAGCGAGTTGCTCGGCGGTCAGTGCGTGGAATACGACTGTTTCGTCAATTCTGTTGAGAAACTCTGGGCGGAAATGTTCTCTCAAAGCTTGCAACACGCGATCTTTCATCTCGGAATATCCGGAGTCTCCGTCTACCGCCGACTTAAGTTGGTATTCCAGAATGTGTTGGCTGCCGATGTTCGAAGTCATGACGATGACTGTGTTTTTGAAGTCTACCTTTCGTCCTTTGGAGTCTGTAAGGTGACCTTCGTCGAGAACTTGCAAGAGAATGTTGAATACATCTCCATGCGCTTTTTCGATTTCGTCGAACAATACGCAGGTGTACGATCTTCTGCGAACCGCCTCTGTGAGCTGACCCCCTTCGTCATAGCCGACGTATCCCGGCGGTGCGCCGATCAGTCTGGCAACGGTGTGACGCTCTTGATACTCAGACATGTCGATGCGAACCATCGCCGATTCGTCATCGAAGAGAAACTCTGCAAGTGCCTTGGCTAGCTCGGTTTTACCAACCCCTGTAGGACCTAGGAAGAGAAAGCTTCCAATCGGGCGATTGGGATCTTTCATGCCGGCGCGGGCACGACGCACTGCATTTGAAACCACTTCAATTGCTTCTTCTTGCCCGATAACCCGAAGGTGGAGATGTTGTTCAAGACGCAGCAGTTTTTGTACTTCGCCTTCCAAAAGTTTGGTGACAGGAATGCCAGTCCACTTCGCGACGATTTCGGCGATATCTTCTTCGTCGATCTCTTCTTTGAGCAGGCGGGGTCCCTTGTACTCGCCGAAGCCCTTCTCGAGCTGCTTCAATTCCTTCTCCAGTTCAATCAATTTGCCGAACTTCAACTCGGCTGCTTTCTGGAGATCGGTGGCCCGTTCGGCTTGTTCGATTAAGACTTTGGTCTGTTCGATGTCTGCCTTGATTGTCTGAATTTTGTTGAGCAGGTCTTTTTCGGATTGCCACTTTGCTCGTACGGTGTCAGCTCTTTCCTTCATGTCGGCGAGGTCGCGCTCTAGCTTTTCCAGCCTTTCTTTGGAGGCGGCGTCGGTTTCTTTGCGAAGTGCTTCGCGCTCGATTTCGAGCTGAATCATGCGGCGTACCAACTCATCGAGTTCGGTCGGCATGCTGTCGATTTCAATGCGCATCCGCGCCGCGGCTTCGTCTACGAGGTCAATTGCTTTGTCCGGCATGGAGCGATCGGTGATGTATCTATTCGAGAGCACCGCTGCAGACACCAACGCCGAGTCTTTGATTCTCACTCCGTGGTGCACTTCGTACCGTTCTTTCAAACCTCTCAAAATTGAAATGGTGTCTTCAACTGACGGCTCATCTACATATACGGTTTGGAAACGGCGTTCGAGGGCCGGGTCTTTTTCAACGTGCTTTCTGTACTCATCGAGTGTGGTGGCACCGATACAATGGAGTTCGCCGCGGGCCAATGGTGGCTTCAGCAAGTTGCCCGCATCCATGGCGCCTTCGCCGCTTGATCCGGCACCCACTACGGTATGCAATTCGTCAATAAAAAGTATGACTTCGCCTTGAGAGTCAGTCACCTCTTTGAGCACTGCTTTGAGTCTTTCTTCGAACTCGCCGCGGTACTTGGCGCCGGCGATGAGAGAGCCCATGTCCAGAGCGATTAGCTTTTTGTCCTTCAATCCTTCCGGCACATCACCCTTGGTGATTCTTTGGGCTAGACCTTCAACGATGGCGGTTTTGCCAACGCCAGGTTCGCCGACAAGACATGGGTTGTTTTTGGTTCTTCTGGAGAGAACCTGCATGACGCGCCTGATTTCGTCGTCGCGACCGATGACCGGGTCAAGCTTTCCTTGCTCCGCCATTTCTGTGAGGTCTTTGCCGTATCGCTCCAAAGCTTGGTAGGTGGCTTCGGGGTCTTGGCTCGTTACTTGGGCTTTTCCGCGAATTTTTGTGAGCACGCCGAGAATACGATCACGCGTTACATTTAGATTCTTCAGAATCGTTCCTGCCTGATTTTTTGAATCATCGCAAAGTGCCAGCAGGAGGTGCTCAACGCTTATGAACTGGTCTTTCAGCTTCTGTGCCTCTTTGTCTGCCACTTCCAGAGTTTGCATCAGCTTGGAAGAGACGTGAATTTCGTCTTTAGATGTGGAGACCGCAGAGCCCTTGGGTTGCGACTGCAGATATTGGCTCACCTGCTCGATTGCTTCCTCGGTTTTCACATTCAGGCGTTCGAGGATTTTGCCGGCCAGTCCTTCTTCTTGCTCGAGCATAGACAGGAGCACGTGCTCCGGAGTGACCTGGCTGTGCCCGAACCGCGTGAGAAGCGGGCGGCATCCGGTGATGGCTTCCTGTGCTTTGTGTGTGAATTTGTCCAGGTTCATAAGGTGCTCCGGTTAGTAACGCACAACGCATATCGCGTTCGCCTTGGCAACGTGTAGCTGTTCAGCCGCCAAACGCCATGCTGAAGGTGATTATCACCCTACACCTTATATGACGTTCATTTTGCAAACAATTTCTTTATGAGCGTCGCTTGTTTGGGCATAACGCCTTCTGAGTGGGCAGTTTTCATGTGACGAGATGTGGAACCATTTCAGTGAGAATTCGACTACTTACCTGTGGGGCCGCTAAAATTTAGAGCTACGGGACCGTGAAGTCGTGATTATGCAGGAGTTCGAGGAAGACTATTACGCGATTCTCGGTGTGGAGGACACATCGGGGCAAGATGAGATTCGCAAGGCTTACTTGAACCTTGCGAAGAAGCTGCATCCGGACCGGCATCCCAACGATCCCGAAAAGCGTGCGGTGGCCCAGCGCGAGTTCGCGAAGGTAACCCGGGCTCACGACATTGTGGGCGATGCTCAGCGTCGCGCCGAGTATGATGCATTGAGAGCCTTGGCTAAACAACGTGGCGTACTAGCTGCGTCGGTGGCTGCCGCGGCAGAAGCGACGGGCGATGCTGAAGCCGATAGCGACAACGAGTCATTGGTTACGCAAGTGCAAGCAACGCAGCCTGTCGCTGACGAAAATATCAACATCAAGTGGGCAAATAAGCATCTCGAGCGCGCTGACGACCTCTTGCGCAAGAAGCGGTATCAGGAGGCCGAGACCGCGGCCAAGGAAGCTGTGCGCTTGGTTCCTACTGAAGCGAAATACCACAACAAGTTGGCGGAGATTTATCTGGCTAGAGGCTGGCGCACACTGGCGATGACTGAGGTGCAGTCCGCTCTTAGGAATGATCCCAGAGATCCTGAGGCGCGCACGCTCGAAGCTAAAATCAAGGCGCTCACAAGAGACATGCCGAAACCTAAGGGTGCACAAGGCGCCGGCGGCAAGAAGAGTTTTTTGGAACAGTTGAAGGAAATTCTGACGAAGAAGCTCTGATGGTAAGAAACGCTCCAAAACCTGTTGCACTGGCGCTCGCGGTCGCTTTATTCGCTGCGCCGATCTCATGTGCACAAGTTCCAAATGGGCAGGCACCAGATGCGGGGGCGCAACCAGATGTGGCGGCACCAGCTGACGGTGGGGTGGCACCGAACTCGGTTGCATCGCCTGAATCAGGTGGGGCACCAGATACGAGGACGGCACCAGCAGCGGTTGCAGGTGAGACAGCTGAAACTGTGAGGATGGGGCACTTCAATGTTCCTTCCAATATTGGCGGCAAGAACTTTTTGAAGGCCACCGTAGCCCAGACAGATAAACCTTCTCCATTGCTTCATGGTTCCGTCCAGACAATTCCTGCGGGCACCAAAGTTGACTTTGCCGTGGTGGCAAACATAAATTCCGAGATAAGCCAAAAAGGCGACATAATCGAAATGCAAATTGCCGGTGACGTGAAAGATGCGACCGGCAAGAAGGTGATCATTCCAGGTGGATGGAAGGCGATCGGTTACGTCAATCGCAGTCAAGGAAGCCGCCGCCTCGACCGCGAAGGTTTCGTCGAAATCGATTTCGACAGAATCGAAAGTCCTGATGGACAGACCGTTGTCGACTTTCCTGCCAAGGTCTCGACTAAAGACAGTTTGCTCAAATCGACGGCCAAGCAAGTTATCACTGGCAGCAAATTCGTGGGAATAGGTGCGTTCGCCGGCGCTCAGATTGCTTTTCAATTTGGCGGACTAGGCACCGCAATATCTACTTATGGAATTTCCATTGGCGCAGGTGCTGCTGTTGGTGGAACCATCGGATTGGTCGCCAAGTTGAAGAAGAAAGGCGATATAGCGTCTTTCTATCCAGGAGATGTATTGACTCTCAAAACCGCCGAACCCATCTTCTTGCCTGGGTTTGATCCGGCTCAACTGCCTTCGGCGCAGGCACCACCGAGACTGGCAGGTTTGAATGTTGTGGTATCGAAGCATCGCTTCGGTAGTGTTCCATGGGGCGACAAAGCGGCTCGGAATCTCACTGTTGACGTTGCCGTGAGAAACGACTCGAAGTCGATGCTGTTTTGCAGCGACATTTGTGTGCAGTCAGACAAAATGATTCAGCTGATTCGTCCGGACCTCGCAAGCATGTCCGCGATGGGGCGAACAATAAAGCCTGGCAGTTCCCAAAACGTTACGCTCACATATCTGGTTGCTTCGCCGAAATACAAATACAACCTCGTACTTTATAAGGGCGACAAAGAGGTTTTTAGGGTTCCGATCAACTAGTGATATATGTGGTGGTTAATTAAACTTGCGGGAAACCCCCATAATAACTGGTATTAAAAACTAAATGGTACTAATATAGACCCGTCGATCGTTAGTAACTAGATCTGACGACGCCCTGCATCTAATGTAATTCACTAGATATCCTTATTGTTTTTGATTGGGATCGTCGGGGCGAAGAAAGAAATAGTTGCTGACCCGAGAGAGAGGGCGGAGTTATCCGTTTCGGGGAATCGGCAACACGGGAGAACCAGCGCAATGAAAGCCCAATTCGCGCAAATGCTGCAGTCGTTCCACGGTCAGACGCGACACCGTCAGACTGAGACGCAGTTAAGAAAGTCGCAAAGTCAAAACATCCAATTGGAACGTTTGTTAAGGGAAAAGGAGCGCGAGATAGACCGCCTGAAACACCAACTCGTCAATGCCGAGGCGCGGCTGCAAGAGTTGATGGGGACGGACGTGCTGACGGGACTGCCAAACAGGCATGTATTCAAAGAGCACCTGACGCACTCGCTGAAGCGAGCTCTGCGTCTGGGGTATTCGTTGTCGCTAATGATTATCGACATCGACCACCTGCGGGACATCAACTTGCGATATGGCCACGAGACCGGAGACCTGGTCTTGGTGGAAGTAGCAAAAATTCTGAGAAGTTCGGTTCGCGAAATCGACATGCCGGCTCGTTGGGGCGGGGAAGAACTGGTTGCAGTGCTTCATGAAACCGATGCAGAAGGCGCCTCTGTGGTCGCAGAGCGCGTGCGCAGGCGTGTTTCCATGCTCGAAGTCAAAGACCCGCGCTCGGGCAAGCCAATCAAAGTATCAGCAACATTGGCCGTTGCCAGCTATCCACAGCACAGCACCGAACCGCAAGGTCTGCTGGAAGCAGCGTGTGAAGCGTTGATCACGGCCAAAGAAGAAGGCTGCAACAAAGTGGTTGTAGCACTGCACTAAGTCCAACCGAGTACGCTGCGGTAAGCCCCAATTTAGACCGCATTACGCATAGAACTCGATCGCAATAAACCCTGAGAATAATGCACAACACCACCTGTGGTGGCGTGACGCTAAGTGCGCCAATCGACTACTTTGATGTCGTTGAACGCAGAGAAGTCAGCGACGTTGAACGTGACTAGGACCAAGTTGTGTGCGTATGCAGTGGCGGCGATTTGCCCATCTGCAAATGGTGGTGTTCGTCCAAGTCCCTCCAATCGAACTCTCTCTGTTGCGTGCCATTCGGCGGCGAAAGCATCGTATGGGAAGACGGGAAGCCCTATGGATTTGAGGTACTTTTCTAGAATTGATTTTTGGTTTGATTTTGGCAATCTGCGGCACCCATACAACAATTCGTTCCATGCAACAGAGGCGATTGCGCACTCCCATTCATGGGTTTTCAATTTCTCCATGACGCGGGTATCTCGCTTGGATTTGATTGGCTCTGAGATCACATTTGTGTCAAGCAGAAATCTTAGGCTCATAGATCTGGAATTCTACCTGGGGACTTGTCGCGCACGTCCTTGAAGATTTCGTCAGGATCTAAGTCTGCTTCTTCCAGATCCACCTCACTCAAGAATTCTTGGTACCGCTCCCAAAAACCTTTCGAAGGAGTACTCATTCGGTCGAACTCTTTCTTGGAAATCAATACTGCGACTGGTTCTCCGCGCCTAGTAATCTCAACCCGCTTGATCTTTTCCAACGAGTGAATAATTGCTGCAAGATTGTCGCGGGTCTGAGCGATGGAGTATTTTTTGTCCAATGGCGACACCAGAGTGAGATGGCTATCTACATAGCCATCATATCATGTAGAATCGTCAGGCAGTCTACGGCTTAGTCGCGCTGGCTGCCGGAGCATCGTGCAAATACCGTGATGGACCGTCCGGCACAATTAGAACGCTCTCTCGGAGCAGCTCAAACATCAACGGTTTTATAGCCAACTCGCCACTGTAAGGTGTGCTGTACGCAGACAGCAACCAGACGTTGAGCGCCATTGCTGCTGCCACAAGGGTGGTCATAAACCCCTGCACTTTGGGAAATGAGGATGTGAAAATGTACGTGAAGGCGACAGTGATGAATGCGCCAAAACTCACCACTAACCATAGTGCCACTGGCATTTGCTGCTGTGCCAACAGGATTCGCGCACGCCTGTTTTCACCAAGAGCCGTCATCGATGCTATGCATCCTTGGTGAAGATCGCTTTGCCTATCGTTCTCGGGATAAATTGCTACCACGGACTCCCACAACTTTTGATAAGTCTCCCAACCGTGGTTGATTTTGACCCGTTTCTCCATTTTGGGCCATTCGTCATCAATTACGTCACTCACATATTCTCGGCAAAGCTCGCGAATTCTCGGCCTGTCCTCGTCTGAAAAGCCTCTCGCGATGCGGAAAACGCTGGCGATGTTGCTGGCTTCCAACTGCCCATACATTTGGGCATCGTGATATTTGTCCATTGCCGAAGCGACCATGAAACCCAAAAGAACCGAAAACAGAGTTCCAACCACACCCATCATCGCCTCGCCGGCACTGTGGTGTTTCTCAAGCACATCAACTTCAACTTTGAGGATCTTCGTCACGAAATACTGCCCGACCAGTGCAAGCGTGACGAATGCGGTAACCATTATGATGGCATCGGTGATGGTGTTCATGTGCATGGCGATTTGCTCAAACGTTTTTGGGTCACAAGCCGTTGATCATCTCACTAAACAGATGAGTCTGTCATCTACTGTCGCCGCGTTTATTGCGATATCGTCTTTGCTTCTCTGCCAGGTACTCTGGATTCTTGATCTGCTTTTCGATCTGGAAGGTGCTGAACCGACAAGCATCGGAGCAGAATCTGCCCTTCGGCTTTTGAGGAAAGATGTCGCGGCATCGCTGAATTTCCCCATCATCAAGCATGTCTTTAAGAAGCGGTATCTCCTCTCGAAATTGCCTCTCGTCTGCGTTGATTTCGAATGCTTTCGACTCGTCTCGGAAGAGCCCCTCGCAACGAAGAACTTTCTCGCTGTTCGATGTTATCCAAAATGCAAATTCAAGCAGTAGCGCCCCCTCCAGCGCCTTTATAAGCGCGTCGTCGCTCTCGGGTGTCGAATCATCCAAAGACGTCGAGCGAAGATGCAATCGGGGCATTCGTGCTTCTTGATTCGGACTGATTTGAACTTCCCAACCGCGCAACCTCGAGTTGAGATTATCGAGATCTGGAACATGATCGAAATAGACCTTGGCCGTCTCGTGGCGCATAAAGCTGAGGGTTTCGTAGAGTTCAACTAGCGCCTCATATGATGGATTGATCTCTTTTCGCAATACCATCGTGAGCCAAGACCGGGCATGGTTTGGATTTCTCCATTCCGCATGCTCGTTTAGGGCTTCAATCCAAGTTGCTGGCTTTTTTCGATCTGGCATTCAAGGGTTGGGTTAGTTGGGACTGTGTAGTTACGTTACCACGATTGATCGTGGTAACGCCGGGGCTTTCAAAAATATCCCCGAGAGTTGTTGAATCCGCGTGTCGGGGCGCGATCCGTAATCGAAGTATTGGCCTGGCTTTTCCAAAAATGAACTCGGGAGGATCGCCATTCCTTTCTATGGAATGTTTGACTACCACGATTGATCGTGGTAACGTTACCACGATTGATCGTGGTAACAAAGAGTTTCTGAAATCCGCCCATGCGATCTCTGGCATTGGGAGCTTTGGCATGAAATGAACGATTCACCCAACAAACGAGATCGACTACTTCTCCGACAAGTGTGGCGGCTAGCCCTTCCGCTCTTTGTCGCGCTCGGTTTTTTCTCGGCAATCGGAATAGTCGATGTCGAACTTGCAGGCCAACTCGGAGCATCTGCTCAAGCCGCACTCGGAATTGGCGATCAAGTTTTGTATCTCACACTGGCTGCCGGAACCGGTCTATCAATCGCCGCCAGCGCCCTCGTCTCCAGGTGTTTCGGTGCCAATGATAAACAAAACTTGGCACGAAGCGCGTTTGCCTCACTGCTTGTCTCCGCCATATTTGGCGGCGCGGCATCGCTGTTGGCCTGGTTCTTCGCCAAACAACTGAGTGCTGCCGTCACAACCCAGCCCGATTGCATGCAACTTGCCGAACAGTACATTCGCTTGTGTGCACCAGGCAATGCGCCTTTCATTATCATCATGGTTCTTTCTGCAATTTTCAGATCGGTTGAGCGACCCCGATCCTCGCTTTTGGTATGGCTTTTCACCAGCGGCTTGACGGTTTCTTTGAGCCTCGCGTTGTTTGCTGTCGGGCCGTTGTCACGCTCGCTGGATGCTTTGTGCATAGCATGGGATGTGGGATCTATAAGCGGATGTATGTTTGGTTTTTCACTGCTTCATCGATTGCAATTGAATGTTCTGGGAGGAACGGAAGGGATTGTCGATTCATTGAGAGATATTGTCCGTATTGCAATTCCAGCAGCACTATCTGAGATTGTCGCGTTGCTTGCCGAGTTTGCGATGTACCGAATTTTTGGTCTTGCGGATGACTGCGTCTCGTTGCAAGCAGCATGGACAGTCTTCCTAAAGATCGAAGAATGTTTTGTGATTATGCCAATCACTGCGATCTGTTTGGCACTAGCCGTGGTGGTAGGTCAATCAATCGGGCGGCATGATGAGGAGTCGTCCAGAGCCACTGCCCTTTCAGTTGCGTGGGGTTCGTCCGGAGTCGCGTTGATTGGCGGTTGCGCGATTGCAGTTGCGGCGCCGGGTCTGTCCGCGCTATTCTCGATTGATGTCACCGTTTCATCGCTGACGACACTCATGCTTCTTGCAACACCTTTGTTGTTCCCAGCACTTAGTTTTCGACTCGTGATGTTTAGCGCTATGGAAGGAGCTGGACGAACCGCACCGTGCATGGTGCTTGCTTTGACCGGAAATTTTGTGAAGATTTTGCTGTCATGGTTTTTGGCTGCTCCTTGCGGGCTGGGCTTGTCTGGAGTTTTGCTGACACTGCTCCTTACACGAATCGGACTGGCAGCAGTTGCTTTGAAACTGTTTCATCGAGGATATTTAGCACTGGCAAAGCTTCAACAATTGCAGCTACGCTTTACTGCCGATCACCCGAATTGACGGTGTGTCACTCGAGATGATCTCCACAATTCGGTCTTTGGTTACGATCATATGTTGTGGTCCAAGTGCCATAATCCATGGTTCTACTTTTGTGTCGCGAACCGTCGATGTCCTTTCTTTGCAGTGAGTGACACTGTATTGCCGGCAGGTTCGAAAATTCACAATGATCAGACGAGTCATGTATTCAGATCTGATCTGAAGGCAAATCGTCAGCGGCCCGTTCTCCTCCAACGACTTGAATTCGATGTCTCTTGGAGAAGCTCGAAAGCTTTGATGAATTGTCACTTTGTCAGTAATCATTCAAAGCCTCGTTGTGCGCAATATCAGTCGTTCGCGAAATGATTGCAAGAAACTATGCGCCCGGAGAAGTCCGGCGACAGATGGTTGTGTGAAGTCCGGCAATTCTTGCTGGAAAGACGGCATATGGAAAAAGGTACGGGCAGTCAACTAAAATATGGTGGGTTGCTTTGACCGCGATAGGTGGCGTTTTGAAAATCACATTACTGGGTGCGGCAAATGACGTCACCGGTTCTTGCTATTTGGTACAGACGGGCTCGTCCAGATTTCTGGTTGACTGCGGCATGTTTCAGGGGTCAGAGCGCCTTGAGAGACTAAATAAGATACCGACCTCCGTCGTACCCAATCGGATTGACGGTGTTTTATTGACGCACGGACATCTCGATCATTGTGGGCGATTGCCATTGCTGATGAAGTCCGGCTATCACGGACCCATATATGCCACCGAAGGCACCATCAGAATCGCCAATCTGATTCTAGCTGATGCGGCGCACATACAGGAAAACGATACCGCACGTGAAAATCGACGCCGGGAGCGAGCAGGGCTTCCCAAACTGGATCCTTTGTTTGAAACTAAAGATGCCGAACGCGTCATGCGCCAGTTTCGCGCATGCAAATTGGGCGAACCATTCAAAATTGGCAAAGACGTAACTGTGACACTGAGAGATGCCGGACACATATTAGGCTCGTCTAGCATCGAGATCTTTTTGGAAAATGGAGAGACGAAGAAATTAGTGTTTTCGGGAGACGTTGGTCAATACAACGTTCCGATTATGAACGACCCATATGAGATAGAGAGCGCCGATGCTGTGTTTTTGGAGTCGACATACGGCGACCGCGATCACCGCTCCTTCGAAAGCACAGTAATTGAGTTTGAGTCCATCGTGCGATCGGCGGTTGGTAAGAAGGGCAAGATTTTAATTCCGACATTTGCGGTTGGTCGCGCACAAACGATGCTCTATTGTTTGGCTGAAATGTTTAGGAAAAATGTGATTCCGAGAATTCCTATATTTCTTGATAGCCCGATGGCCATTGCGGCGACGCGAGCCTATGTCGAAAATGCCGAATCACTTGACGAAGAAGCAGCCGGTCTAATCACATCCGGAACTCTGAAAAGAGATCTGGCTTCGCTGATTGCGTGCGAAACTGCAGAGCAATCTCAAGCACTAAATGCGGTGAATGGTCCTTGTGTCATTCTTGCAGGGGCCGGAATGTGCAACGCGGGGAGAATTCTTCACCATCTCAAACACAATTTGTGGAATCCTAATTGTGTTGTAGTAATAGTGGGCTTTCAAAGTAAAGGCTCTCTCGGGCGACTGCTGATTGAGGGCTCGAAGAAGGTCAAGATTTTTGGCGAGACGGTCGTAGTCAATGCGACCGTGAAATCGCTTGGAGGTTTCAGCGCTCACGCAGGTCAATCTGATCTGCTCAAGTGGTTTTCCTCAATGGCAAAGAGTCGTCCGAGAGTTATTCTCACCCACGGCGAGAGTCATCCGATGAATATTCTTGCTGATCATATAAGAACCAAGTTCGAAATTGATGCCGAATCGCCTAGGCTTGGTGAGACTGTCGTCATCTAGTAATTGAAGAAAATGCGCAAAAGAAAACGCGGTTGCGTCCACTTACAATCCTCTTAGAGAGTCCTTCTTGGCGTCAACCGCATTTTCGATAACTTTGTTTTGATCTGGTCTTTATTCTGTTCTCACTTCCTTGCTTACACTCTCAGTTTATCGCTTTTTTGAAATATGTAATCGGCCCAAAGGATGAGAACAGAATCGTAGAAATTAGGATCGTCGAAAAACAGATGGAGCCCCATAAGCGGTGACAAATTGGTAACCACTGTCGTCTACCTTTAAAGGCTGTTAGCATGCCTTATGATAGTTATCAATTCGATTGCGGGGCATAATGAATCTCTTTCTCGCGGCGTTTGTCGCATCATATGTATTTCACACTCTTGGTATAACACTCGGTTACCATCGACTTCTATCGCATAAGTCTTTGCGCGTTCCCAAACTCGTCGAATACCTGATAGTCGCGGGTGGATATCTCACCTTTGAAGGCTCGCCGATTTTCTGGGTAACCACACACCGACTTCATCATCGATATTCCGATCGTGATGGCGATCCACACTCGCCTCTCGATGGACTATGGCACGCATTTGTCGCCTGGATGTGGAAGCCCAAGGTGATTGTGACCGCAGAGCAAAGCCGATTGCTGGCGCCAGATTTATATAGAGATCCTGTCTATCGATTTCTTCATTGTAAACACACGCACTGGGACGGAATTCTTTGTTTAGCAATTGGGATTTTGTTTCGAGTCATATTGTATTTTTTGTTTGGCCCAATTGTGTTGGCTGCAAACCTCCTGGCTAGTGCGCTTGCCTTTTTGGGTCCTCTGTTGGTGAATTCCGTTGCGCATATCAATTATTTTGGGTACGAGTCGTACAAGTGCAATGACAATAGTCGAAACGTTTGGTTCGTTGCCCTCCTTTCAATGGGAGAAGGATGGCACAACAATCATCATGCCTTTCCGCAGTCAGCACGCCATGGATTGAAGCCATCGGAAGTAGATCTGACTTGGATCGCAATTAAACTCTTGCAGTTTCTTGGACTTGCAAAAAATGTGCGGCTGCCCAACTTGAGTCCAGGCGAATTGCCATCACCACAGCTCATCGCCGATGAGAACAGTATCGATAGACAGACGGCTGGAGTCGGCAAATAAGGAGAATGCCTGTCTAGTCTAGTCTAGTCTAGTCTAGTCTAGTTCGTATCCTCGGCAGGCTTCTTTTGGGATTGCAATGTGTACAAGAAATCTGCGATCCGCTCGGCTTCTTCTTTTTCGATTCCACGCGTTGTTGCTTTCATGGTATCGCCTTTGGCCTTGCCGGTCAGCAGCAATACCAATGATTCATGAGCATACTTGCGCGAAATGTTATCCAAACTTGGCCCAAAACGTCCGCCGGCACTGTTGATCGAATGACACATTGCGCAACCTCTTTCTGCGAAGGCGTCGCGACCCTTCTCAATTCTTTCTCGCGCAGGTTCATTTTGAGAAGCAACCTTTTGTTGTTGTTCCTCATCGATGGTTGGATGAGCTGTGATCAAGAAACCACCAGATGGTTCTGGAAGTGTTAGCAGGTAGTTGGCTAGCTGGGAAGCCTGTTTTCGCGTCACTCCTGGGTGAGGCATTATGTTGGGCCTTCCACCGAACACTTCCGGAAATTCTCGCATTTGTGTTTCCGGGTCAAGCAAACGTGCTTCCAACCACTGTTTGCCGCGATGACCACCAATGCCGTCAAGAGGCGGTCCGAGCATTCCGCCCTTTCCTTTGAGCATATGACAAGAAGCACAATTCAGCTGTTCATAGAGCTTCGCCCCCCCTTTGCTGGATGCGTTCTCCTTTGCAGCTACATAACCTGTTGGAGGGAGTCGATAGCGCTGCATAGTGCCTGCACACTGATTTAGGTCTTCTAGCTGTGGTGTCCGTTTACCGTTTTCCGCTTTGTCGTAAAGGGGTTCTATCGTTTGCGAAAACAGGGGCTTAGAAGGAGGAGCGCCATCTGGTTCTGCCGCCCAAAGAGTTGGTCCCCAACCCAACACTGCACAAGACGCCAGTGCAGGAACTGTCAAAAGGAGAATGACTTGCTTTAGTCTCATGCCGGTACCTAATTTATGTTCGCACAAGTCTAACGCTTTTGGCTGCGAGATTGAAGATGCAGAAGCGGTGTTTGCAATTTGCACAAAAAGAGACCCCAGCTTTAGCTGGGGTCTTTAGGCTCGGAGTCTTAGTCTGTTGCCTACTGCCCGCGGAGGGTCTTTTAGTTTCCCCATCCTTGGGTTTCTCTGTGACTTTATTATAGCACTTGTTGATACCACGCATAGTGGTTACAAAATCGTGCCTAGGTATTCAAAGAAGCATACCATGCGTAATTTCAATCAACCTTTTGACGTAGCGGAGATCCTCCCTTTTGTGCATGCCGAAACGCGGCAAAGCCGCAATACTGTAAAAAGTGAATTCGGAGTGCTGAAAATGTTCAAGAATCGAAGACAGGCTGGATACCTACTAAGCAAAAAAGTGCGTGCCTTGGATTTTCGCGCGAAATCCGACCGATTACAGGCAGTGGTGTACGGTCTGTCGGAATCAGCCATGCCAATTGCAGCAGAGATTGCGCTAGCACTCAATTGCCCGCTCAAGCCGCTATTTTCGGGAGATCTTCCTCGACTTGGCGATAGTTGTGGTGATCCGAAGACAGTCTCCATTATTGTCGATGATGGAATCAACAGCGCGAAAGCTCTTGGATTGGTAGACTTTCTTAAACAGTATTCGGCTCGGATTGTTGTGGCTGCCCCAGTCATCACACTCGATGCTTTCAGAAAGCTCGAAACCTGTCTCGACAGTTGTGTGTCTCTAGTGACACCAGAGCGCACAAATGGAATCTGCGATTACTACATGAACTTCGAGCTCGTGACCGACAAGGATGTCTCATCGATTTTAAATGAGTGCAACGGTAGTTTCTTAAGGTCTGCTTGAATTTCCTTGGTGCCGATGTGGTGGTGATGCCATCTGACCTTCGCTGGGCTGTTGCTGTGCGGTCCTCCGGCTTTGAGTGCGACAAAGACTGACAGCGGTTGGGCGCTTCAGCAGAAGACCTGGCGACTCATTTTACCTTTGCAAGTCATTCTCTCGGGGGATTTACTAATCTCAGTCGTTTTGCAGATGTGCAAAAGTTGAATTGCGATGACAATAAAAAGAGGCGATGACTATAGGATCAGAAGATGCCAGCAGCATTGAATCTGAATTACGAAAAGGAGCATGTACAAGCCCTCGCACCTGAAATTTCACTGTTGCCTCCTGAAGAAGTTTTGCAGAGGCTCAATACGAAACTTTCCGGGCTCACAAAGGCGCAGGCCGACGAGCGAATTGTCAGACATGGGTTAAATACCATCTCCGTGAGGGTGCCAATTCCGATCGCCGGGCTTCTTCGTGAAAACTTCCTCCATACGATGGCGCTTCTTCTATGGGGTGCTGGTGGTATTGCTTTTGTGGCACGAATGCCCGAGCTTGGTATTGCTATTTGGTTGGTGAACGTCGTCAACGGAACTTTTAGTTTTTGGCAGGAGTTTCGCGCAGAGAAGGCAACCGAGGCGCTTCAGCAGCTCTTGCCTGCGAGCGTGCAAGTCATAAGAGGTGGAGAAAATGTTTCTGTGCGAGCCGAGAATCTGGTTCCTGGTGACGTGCTGGTTGTCAACGAAGGCGACAAAATTTCGGCGGACGCTCGAATCGTTTCTGCAGAGTCTTTGGAGGTCGATCAGTCGACATTGACGGGTGAGTTTCGCCCTGTGCGAAAGTCGGTCTCATCGTCTAGGCTAGGGCTTGTTGGTTTGCAAGCCAATCGTACTGAGATTGCAAATCTACTTTTTGCAGGAACAACTGTTCTGACTGGACATGGATTGGGAGTTGTATATGCCACCGGTACTTCTACTGAGTTTGGGCGAATAGCCCATTTGACTCAGACAATTTCCGATCAGCCTAGCCCATTGCAGCAAGAGATGAAGCGCGTTACTCGTATTGTCACAGGTCTTGCCCTGTCAATCGGAGCTGTCATTTTTGGCTTGGCTATCGGCCTTTCACGAAATGATCCTGCTCAGGCGTTCATCTTTGCAATGGGCATAGTTGTGGCATTCGTTCCCGAAGGCATGGTGCCGACCGTCACGCTGTCGTTGGCTCTTGCAGTTCAGCGTATGGCAAAGCGAAACGCGCTTGTTAAACGTCTGTCCTCGGTGGAGGCATTAGGTTGTACCAATGTTATTTGTACCGATAAAACTGGAACTCTTACTCAAAATAAAATGATTGTGACGCGTGCATTTGCCGGAGACGTTGACTACAACTTCACTGAATTAAGTCATTCGGCTGATGATAATTGTGGAATGCAACTGCCGCCTACCCCAAATGAAGCATCCGTTGATCTTAAGGAGCTCCTTACAGCAGGTGCATTATGCAACAATGCAAAATGCAAGGGTGATAAGTCCAATATCGGCGATCCTACTGAAATTGCAATCGTGGTCGCGGCCGCAAAGCTCGGACTGCTAAGAGAACAGCTGGAACAGCGAACTCCGCGTCTTCATGAAAATCCGTTTGAGTCACACCGAAAGTGCATGAGTACTGTTCACGAGGTGGATGCTAAAAGAGTCGCATACATAAAAGGTTCGCCCGGACAAGTTCTCGAACGTTCGGTAAAGATACTATTAAATGGGCAAGAAATACTGCTTGATGACTCCACTCGGCAAGCGATCTTGAATCGTATCAATATGTATGCAGGGGATGGGTTGCGCGTAATCGCAGCAGCAAAGCGAGAAATGCCTTCAGATTGTAGTGCTGATGCCGAAAATGCCGAATGTGACCTTACCTTTCTCGGTGCATTTGGTATGTTCGATCCACCACATAAGGAGGTGCCTGATGCCGTAAAGAGATGCCGAGAAGCTGGAATCAAGGTGGTAATGGTCACCGGTGACTATGAAGTGACGGCTGAGGCGATTGCAAGAAAAGTTGGCATTTTGTCAGGAGAGTCAGCGCGCGTGATTACTGGCATCGAGTTAGATCGGATGTCAGACCCGGAATTAGTTGAGCTACTTACCGGCGAGATAGTTTTTGCCAGAGTCAATCCGGAGCACAAGCTTCGCGTGGTGCAAGCATTTCAACGATGCGGAAAGATTGTGGCTGTCACCGGTGACGGTGTCAATGACGCGCCTGCGCTGAAAAAGGCGGACATTGGTGTGGCAATGGGGCAGAACGGCACAGATGTAGCAAGAGAGGCCGCCGACATCATTCTATTGGATGATAATTTTGCTTCCATAGTCAATGCCGTCCAAGAAGGCAGAGCCGTCTACGACAACATCAAAAAGTTTGCAGTATACGTCTTCAACAGCAATATGGCTGAAGCTGTTCCCTTTGTCGTAATGCTGCTTTCCTGTGGCTTAATCCCGATGCCTTTGACCGTCATGCAAGTTCTGTCAATTGATCTGGGAACAGACATGGTGCCCGCCATTGGTCTAGGAGCAGATCAAGCGGAAGAAGACATCATGCAACGAAGACCTCGGTCGCGTTCTCAGCCTTTGCTTTCGCGTGCGCTCTTAATCAAAGCTCTTCTTTGGTATGGAGGCATAGAAGCCGTGGCCGGACTCTCAGGCTATTTTTTTGAGAACTATCTGCATGGCTGGCCGCAAGTGCCTTTGGCCGTGATGGGTACTCCAGTTTGGCAAGCGGCTACAACAATGACTTTGACTTGCATCGTAGCGAGTCAGATAGGCGCAGTGTTCTGCTGCCGAACAGAGAAGAGATCGATTCTCTCGCGCGACTTGCTGGCAAATAAACTCATTCTTGTCGGTGTTGTATTCGAAATAGTCTTGCTCGCTTGCTTGATTTATGTGCCGCCCCTGCAAAGAATTTTCAATACTGCTGCACTCGGGCTGGTTGAGTTCGGTTTCGCGTTTATCTGGATGGTGACCATTGTTTGTTTGGATGAAGCACGCAAGTTTTTGCTTCGCCGAACGAAAGGTTGTTGATGAACAAATCGAATCAGTCTTCAGGCTGATTGCAAGCGGCAAAGCTACCCATATTGCATGATGCTCCCGGACAGCTCGATTGATAGAGTCGGAGTGATCGTGATCCTCAATGTTCGCCAGAAGGAGAAAACAATGCGAATACTCATAGCGTTGGATGGTTCAGATTGCTCTAAAGCATGCATTGATGATCTCAATGACCTCAACTGTCTACCCGGAACAGAGATAAAAGTCGTCTCCGTTGTCGACTTTATTGAGCCGTTGCCGGTCATCGATGGGTTCAAGGAAAAGGAGATAAAGGCAGCTCAAGACCTTGTAGAGAAAGCAGCCGAACAGATACGTGCTCAGCATCCCAACACTGACGTTAGCGGTGAAGTCCTTGACGGTTTCGTGACGGACGAGATATTGGAACTTAGCTATAAGTGGAAGGCTGATCTGATTCTGGTAGGCTCGCATGGAAGACACGGATTCTCAGAGTTTCTCGTTGGCAGCGTCTCACGCGGGGTTCTGCTTCACGCGCGGTGCGCTGTGCGAATTGTCAGACCATCAAGCAAGCATCAAGAACGAGGAGCGAATGTATTGATCGCGCTAGATGAGTCAGTCCACTCATCGCATGTCCTCGATCATATTTTGAAAATGCCGTGGCCGCAGAACACTCGCTTCAAGTGTGTGCACGTTATGCCAGAACTCTCAGAAAAGATTTTTCTTGATCCCGATTGTGAGTTCGCGTCTCGCATGAGTCACCAGTATGACGATCTGTACAGAATCCAGAAAAAACTACTCGACGACGCCGCAAAAAGGCTGAAAGATGCATACGGGAAAAAGGTGGCAAGCAGCGAAGTCTTGTTTGGTGATCCTCGGCAAGAGTTGCTAAAGCACGCCAAGGAATGGCCTGCAAATCTTATAGTACTTGGCTCTCACGGTCGACGAGGCATCGAGAAACTGTTACTTGGAAGTGTGTCCGAAACAGTAGCCACACATGCAAATTGCTCAGTCGAAGTCACGCGCATTCCAGCGATTAAGAATCAACAAGCGCGACTACCGCATATTGTGCTCTAACGCACTTTCAAAGTTTGTCCGCACAAACCTTGCCTTCTCGGAGGCAAGGTTTTGTAATTTCAAAAATTCGGCTTCTACGCTGCTTGAGAAAAACGCGCGCTATCACGCATTGCAAGAATCACTTCCTCATTGGACGTTTGCGAGAAATCTATGTAGTGCTGCCCAACCGAGGAAAAATTGGCCGGAGTGGAAAGGGCGACAACATCATCGCAGTGAGACCGAAGTTCACGATAGCTTTGAGAGCTCATGACCGGCGCTGCAAGAATTGTGCAGGCTGCGCCGCGACGGCGAGCAGTCTCCAGGGCTGCTATTGCCGTCATACCAGTAGCAATTCCATCATCGACTATGACCACCGTCTTGCCCTTGAATGACGATTTCGTGCGGTCTGATAGTCTATAAAACTCGTTTTCGGCTTCTCTTGTTTGTTTCAGTAGTTTCTCGCGCTGAGCGTTCATATACTGCTGCCAACGTTTATCGTTTGGCGTATCGGCATTCAGAACTATTACGCCGTCCGATGAAACTGCACCGATGGCAAATTCAGGTTGTCCGGGATATGGAAGTTTCTTTGCAGCGATGACGTCCAACGGACATGAAAACCGACGAGATACTTCAAGACCAACCGGAACTCCACCTCGCGGCAGCCCGACTATGACCAGTGAGGAGCGGTCGAACCCAGGTTTCCCTGAAAAGTAGTTCTGAAGCTCTACGGCAAGTCTTGATCCGGCTGACGTGCGGTTGGAAAACATATCGGTCTCCTCTTTGTCTTACGCAGAAATCTGCAGATTTGTTGTCGATTTGATTGTGGCGCCTTCTGGTTTCTTCTCGGCGACCGATGAGCATTTCGTCTCGTCGAAAAAATCGTCGAGAAGTGTAGCTGCGCGCAATCGATCTTTGCCTGCGCTGCATATTGGGCAGCGCCACCACGCGGGGATTGCCTCTACTAGGGTCTTGGCGGCAATGCCCCTATTAGGCTCGCCTTTCGATTCATCGTATACATGCTGTCGACACGTATCACAGAGGTAGCAATCGTAGTCGACCAATCTTTTATGGTTCATGTGACAGATCCCTGTTTGGTGATCATTTTCTTCCAATATCAGCCTAGCCGCGATTCAGATGGATAGCCTCGGCCCTGGGGTGCATCTAGTCGCGTGTCCAAACTCATTCCTTCGGTTGAGTCACTACGTTTCAATCAAATTGCAGTGCTAAAGTATTATTGCCGGAGATTTGAATCCGATTACGCCCTAATAAACTAAAGCGATTCCGAGGAAAGTTCTTGTCCAAAGCTCACAAAGGAATTTCAGACGGTGTAATTTTTGGTTCGGCGCTGGCTTCCATTGCTGCGTTAGTTGCTCTCGTTGCTGTACTAATGCAAGAACCAAATCCTGCAGTATCGGAAAGTCCGAAGAGTGACATGCGTGAGATTGTACGGTTGCCTGAGGAACTAAGCGCAGACTTCAAATATACTCAGGGCTGGTGGACGGCAAACGGTCCTGCAGGTGACGAGGCGATTCGACGACTTGCAAAACAGCATAGAACTTTAGAAGCCATTTGTTTGAATCAGGCGGGTATTTCAGCAAAGGGTCTTGATTCTCTTCAAGGACATGGCTTGCGATCTCTGGATATAATCAACTCGGAAATGAATGTCGAACTGGCCGGTTCCATCTCTAAAATTGATGGATTAACCGAGCTGCAGCTAAAAGACCAAATGCTTTCTGATGCCGTATTTGCTTCATTAACCGGACCTCCCTCCCTACAGTCTCTTTTGCTTAAGTTTTCGCCTGCTGGCAAAATTGGATTTGAAAAGTTACATGCCAGATTCCCGATACTTAAGACGCTTACTTTGATTAATTGTAAGAACATCGATGACTCAATTCTTCCGGAGTTGATGGCTTGTTCCAAACTGGAGTCCTTCAATCTCAGTTCAACGCCGCTGAGCGCTAAGTCAGTATTGGCTTTGATCAAGGAACTTCCCGTCAACTGTCTCTCTTTCCAAAATCAGCCCGATGCAAGTGACCTTGTCGAACATCTAGAAAGCACGAGAGTGCACGAACTTCATCTGGATGGTAATTCTCTTAGCCAAGCTGCCTTTGCAAAACTTTCAACCATGACTCAGCTCAAACGATTGACTTTAGCAAATTGTAGAGGATTGAAAAACGTTCAGATATCTCAACTTAGGAAGGCTTTGCCTAAGTGCAAACTACACCTGGGAGATAATCAAACTGCTCCCGAATTGGGATTGGTCGAGTAGCTGTTCGCGAAGGCTATGAATCATCCTTTTGGTTAAGTCCTAAATCATGATGTGCGCACTTTGCTGAATTGGCAGAATGGTTACATACCGCAGGCGCTCCAGTGAGAGAGAGCAGGGATGTTCTCTACCGTGGGCGGCACCGGTCCTGCGGTGATTTTTTAGAAGTAGAGCTAGAGAAGGAATAGTGAGATGAGAGTTCTAGTAGCGATCGAAGACGAGCAATTCGCGCCTCTAATTATGGAATTCGTCTTAACTCATGAATGGCAGACTGGCTCAATTCTTAAGCTGATATCTGTCGTTGAGCCGTCCGTGGTTGGTGACAATATCACTGCCATTTACGGTGGTGGTATCGATCGCCAAATTTTGGAAGAACGAGTCAACAAAGCCTCAAAGGAGCTCAACGAACTTCGTGAGGAGCTGCATTCGAAGTTGGGAGACGCAATCCCGGTAGAAGTCAATGTTATGGTAGGACAACCTCATCACGCAATTATTGAAGTTGCCGATGCCTGGAAAGCAGACATGATCGTCATGGGCTCGCATGGGCGTAAAGGCTTTTCAAGATTCCTATTAGGCAGCGTGTCACTATTTGTGGTATCACATGCAAACTGCAGTGTGACAATCGTTCGACCGGGTGAACATGCTGACATGACAAAAGTAGAATCGACTGCTGCAAAGGCGGATGTGAGAGCGGGTACTGTCGGTTGACATCCAATTCCGCGGACCTCAGTTGATGGGCTGTGTTTAGATCGCGTCAGCCTGTTCTAATACAGAATTGGCTGTTGTATAAATCACTTTGGGTTTCGTCGAGACGAGTTTTGAGTGTCTATATTTCTTCGCTTCTTCGAGCCGACGTTGCAGATCTGGGGAGGGAATGCGCACTAAGTCACCCAAGGCAGCTCGCCTCAAATTTCCAATGCGGATCGCTTTGTTCTGTTGCGCGATATAGAAGTACCGCATTACTGGAAGCGCAAGAGAAATCAGACTGCTCACGAGCATAAAGTTTACTGCTAGAAGTAGCTCTGCAATCGGATTGAACAAGAGGAAAAATGCCCTAAGCCATAGACTGCCGAGCACACTTAATGCTCCCATCGCTGCGAAATCTCCGATTGCCTTGGCTTCTGTTTCGTCCAAGTCTCTTGGTTGTTCCTCCAAGTATGGTGGCAACGGTTGTTTCTGTTTTTCCTGCTCGTCAGATGCCATTAGTGGAAATCTGTATATAATGCTTCCGCTCTCTGTGTTTAGTGGTTGTCCTTCGAATGCCTTCAAAATGGAGAATATGGACTCGTCGAAGTCGCGGTAGATGTAAGGCATCAGTTGATCTGGTGTGATCACCCCATTGTTGTTCACGATCAATCGCGCGATAAGTTGCATCTGTTGTTCGATTGGGTTGACTCTTGGTTCGTCGCGGCCAAGCATGTAGGTAATGCAATTGGTAACGACGTCTTTTGCGCATAGTTCTGTTTCTGCTGTCGATCCAACTTGTAGTTCGGCTCGTTCATCATTATTTCCGTGCTTCCGAATTCTCGCGATTTGATCGCGTCCTCTATCGCTCGACTCCCTGGTGAGATGATTCAAATAAAGTGGAAGCAACAAAATACTAGCAAGCAAGCATATAGATAACACGCACGTTGTAACCACCAGGCTGGTTGCGATCATGAATCCACATACTGCAATTCGGAGACTGCGATGAAAGAGTTTGGTTATTACTAGAAGGCGGTCGAGAAAGGTGACCTGCAGTGGAAGTACATTCGTCTTGAATCGATAAACTAGCTGTCCATTATCAAAAGTATCGATTGATGCCTCGGTGGTCGAAGCCAATCTCCCAATTTCCTGGGCAACAGTGAATAGTGAAAGGCCGGTGTCGATGGTAACGTCCTCAACCGTTACCGCTCCGTTGCGATTCTCAATTGACTGGAGGATTTTTCGTCTTTCACATTCATTCATCGATACTAGTCCACAAAACGACTCTGTTATATTCGTCTATGCAGGCTAGTTTTCGCATCAACTGTCGGGCTGATTGATTGGTCGCCTCGTCCGCACGGAGGATATTTTGTCGACGGAGAATCCCCCTTTATATGCATGCCTAATCTTCCGATTGCTATCAGAATTGGAGAAGTTCTGCGGATTGTTCAAATGTTTCGAACAAATTCAATACCAGTAAGAGATTCTTTTAGCAACAAAACTACGTTGCTGTCTGCTTCATGTTTTCTCGTATTCGTGACAGACACGTTGGCGAGAACTGGAACCATTAATGTTCTACCATTTGCCCTTATCTTGTTCTTCGTAGTGCTTTGGCTCCTGCAGCCTAAACGAAGCGTTCCAAAGCAACAAATACCAGTGATCCCGGACTGTATCTTAAAGGTGCTCGAACCGCAGCAAGCCTACGTGAGTAATGGCACACTTGTTGTAATCGGCAAACTAACGAGCGATGCGGAGCATGCGTTCGAGTGGCTTAAGGACTCGCTTAAGGGTGTGGGCACCCCGGTACTCCAAGGTACTCAGAATCGCACGGTTTTGCTTGTCTCTCCGTTTGACTTCGATTTGATGAAGCCCCAGGGCAGAACACGACCTATTTTGCACATTGCTCTGGCTGTTCTTACAATCATCACAACGACGGCAGCGGGCGCACGGCTTTCGAGCGGTAATTGGTTAATGGGGCTGACCTATTCTCTGCCTTTGCTAACTATCCTAGGACTGCATGAGTTAGGACATTTTATTGCTGCGCGGGTACACAAAATTGATGTGACACCTCCATTTTTCATACCAATTCCATTTGGATTGGGTACATTTGGCGCGTATATCCAACTTAGGTCGCCAGCCGTCGATCGAAAAGGCCTTTTTGATGTTGCCATCTCTGGGCCTTTAGCTGGTTTTATAGTGGCAGTCCCAACATTGCTTATCGGGCTTCTGTTTTCTACTATTGTTCATCCTTCCGATCCGATTACACGAATGGGAAGTTTTTGGCAGGGAGTGCCAGCCTCTTCATCTCTTCTATTATCATTTCTGTGCGAGCTAGTTCGGCCAGGACAGGTCCAATTCGGAGATATTGTTTTGTTGAGTCCACTGGCGTTCGCGGGGTGGATTGGCATTTGGGTCACCGCATTGAACTTGATACCGCTCGGACAGCTAGACGGCGGTCATGCAGCGCATGGGTTACTTGGTGGAACTCATATTGGACTCCTAAATCGGGTCACGTATTGCGCGTTGATTATTGGCGGCTTCCTCTATTGGCCTGGTTTCATCACATGGGCACTGCTTGTGTATTTTCTCGCCGGACAAAGTGTGCCTCCTCTAAATGACATAACTCCAGTCAACCGCTATCGCGTTCTGGTTGGGTTGATCGCACTGCTCATTCTCATATTTACTTTTTGTCCTGTACCGCCACCATAGTGCAGCGCTCAAGTCCAGACTTACAAAGTTCAAACAAAGTGAAAGTGAGGTGAACATAACATGAAAAGGGGGAGTACAACTGAATTTCAGTGGTGCGAGTGCCAAATGTGCAAAGAGACATTTTTTATAAACGACAAGATTGAGGTGATCGTTTGTTGGAAATGTGGAAACTCCGATCGAGGTAGCTTTATTTTCGAGCAAGACGAGGTCGATGATGACAGGAATGAAAGCGCAGTTTCGGCTTCGGGAAAAGCGCAATTGTGATGGGGACGATAGATGCACATTCATCCCTAGGGACGATAGCAGACCACCCGGTATCTACGATAATACAAGCATCAAACGACGCCGAAGGCAAACAATAAAGTCAAAGCTCTTCCGTGTAGAGAAGGCCGTAAACGTAATCAATGCCGGGTGCGTCGCGAAGTGAAGTTAAGGGCAGCGTAGCAAGCGCTGCCCTTGTTATGGGAGCTTGGATAGATGATGAAAGTTCTTCTTCCTGTTGACGGAATGGATGATGCTAAATTGATCATGGATTTTGTTTCTAAGTATCACTGGTCGCAGCAAACCCAGTTCAAAGTGCTACACGTAATTGGTGCCACCAATACCGAAGACGAATTGATTGCGGCCGAGGAAGCAGCCGGCAAACTGCTGAAAGAGATTTGCAGGCAAGTCGAACTTGTTCTACCAGAATCAGAAGTAACATCAGAAGTTCGTTCTGGCTCGGCAGTCTATGAAATTGTAATGGAAGCATTTCATTGGCCTGCCAACATGATCGTGATGGGCTACCGAACGCGCGATGCCGCAAAACCGTTTTTGGCAGGCAGCGTGTCAAGCGGTGTTTCTACCCAGGCATCATGCTCGGTGGCAATCATTCGTCCGGAAGTCGTCAAGGAAACTGCTAGCGGTAGCAATGAGTCTGGCTCTCAAGTGCATGACTGGCTTGCATCATCTCACGTCTGAGATGTCAGTTCAAAATTCGTATTCATCTTTAGGCAGCGTTATACTCCACGACACTTAATTCACAACAGAGGACAGACGTCATGAAGACTGAGACGGCGGCAAAGAATACCGAATCTACAAAGAGCAGTTCAAAAATTTCAGCAAGTAAGAGTGATGACAAAAACGTCGAACAAAAGAGGTCAGCCTCTAAGTTATTGTCGCAGCAACCACCAGCAGCGACGCCGGTATCGTGTCAACAAATTTCGGAACGTGCCTACGAACTGTGGCTAAAACGCGGATGTATCCATGGCTTCCATGTTGAAGATTGGCTCGAAGCAGAAGCACAACTGCAAAAAGAGATTGTTGCTTAATTCAATTTTCAAATTCGATTGCTGATTCGAGAAATTACCTGTGCCATTTGACGATGACAAATTTCTCTCCAGGCGAACGCTTGACTTCAAGTTTTCCTTTTAGCGAACCGTGAATAGCTTTACCGAGCCGTTCTGCTAGAGAACAAGTCGTAGTTACTACGCGAATCTTGTCGATTTGATCGTCCAGAATTGCAATTCGCGCTAGAGGATTGTGCAGAAAGCCTTTCGCTGCGGAATGAAAGAGGATGCCGTATATCATTTCTCTATTGGCATTCAACATAGAACTCTCAAGAGTCAGCTCACCTTCATAGATTTTGTCTTCAAGGCGTTTGCAACCGGGACACGTTACTCTTCGCACAAGTGGATCGATTGCACACTTCGCCGAGAGATTTGTGTCGATAAACCAGTGTTTTTGCATCCCGACCGCACCGCACGAACTGCAAAGTGCAGTGCCCGCCTGCGCATGTGTTTTGGGCTTCATTCTCTTATCTTCGAATAGGCGCTCGGTGCTGTGTCCTATCTGAGGATTATTTTTGGCTCGTTCTTTGGTTGTCATATTCTTTCTCCTAATACCGCAACACGCGGCGCTCGGCTTTAGTGTCTGACGTTCCAAGAGCCGCTAAGCAGTCAGCCTGACTCTAGGCGGTTGACCATTCTTTTGCCGAAGAGAGAGCAGCGCCTTATAGTTGCTAATCATCTTTTTTAGTTCAGATGTGCCTAGTGCATATTGATGCGATCTTATCGACAAGACCTTCCGGTACCACCAGACCGCCGAAGAAAATTGTCCTTGCTCACACGCGATTGCTGCAAGATAATCGTAGATGCCTGCTTTGGTTTCTTGCGACGCGCCCTTGATATTGGATGCCTGTAGCAAGTACTCCCGCGCTTGACTGAAGTCCCCCGCGCTGTAGGATCTGTTGGCCTTTCTTACAAGGTCGTCAGTTCGCCGTTGATTGCACATTTTTTAACTCCTAACTTGCACTATTAGCATCTCAAAAATACGCATCGGAGAAAACGACAGATCGGATGAATGAATTGGCCGAAAGGACGAGTCTATTGTTGACCAGTTGCTATGAGCGGTTCCACGGCATTGATTGCAGAAGTGTCGCCATGGCGCACGAGTTGGTGATTGCTGAAATAATCATTCCGATTGCTACAAATGCTGATAGACCAAGCCAAGTTATATTTACGCTGCAGCCCAGTGCCAGTCCGGTCAAAACAAGAAGACCAGCGCACAGTCTCACCTGCCTTTCCATCGACCAAACAGTCTGGGTGCCCCTCAGAACTGGATAGCCTGATGCAGTCCAGGCGTTGATTCCACCATCTACAATGAACAAATTCAGACCACTTCCAGAAAGCCTTTGAGCGGCCTTCCTCGCTCGAGCCCCACTCTGGCATATCAAATACGCTTCATTGTCCTCAGTCAAACAGCTGACCTTCGCGAACCAGAAATAATTCACCATTTGGAATGATGGCGGATCATTTGCAATTCGGTATCGTGATTGAGTGGTTGTTAATCTGGACAGCCTGCTGCGAACATTTAAAGACGGAGAATGTCATGGAGAAGCAACTGCACGAAAAGGAAAGTTGTCCGATCGTTACCATGCTCGACCTCATAAGTGCAAAATGGACCGTGGAGATTTTGCGAGAATTGTCTATTCAGCCGACGAGAACCAGACAATTTCTTTCTCGCATTCCTGGACTGAGCATGAAGTGTTTAGTTGAAAGACTGAAGAAGCTGGAGGTCTCTGGAATGCTTGTGCGAATTGAATTCGAAGAAAAGGTTTTACATGTCGAATATGCAATTACTGAAAGAGGAAGGAAGCTGTTTGGCGTAATGACGTCTCTAAAGGAATTGGCAGCAGAGTCTGTGGAAGTGCACTGCAAGTGCCCTATGGAACACGGTGATTCTGCCGTAAGCTTTTACGGAGATTCAGCGGACTGCGATACGAAGTCTGAATCTTGGTTTCAATGTCCGCTTCGTCGTACACCTAAAGACTGAAAGGAAAATAGTCGTTGGACGGATTCATCCGTGGGCAAAATCACCTAATCTAGGGATGGTAGCCGACTTAGGAATCCGTCAATGATTACAGAGAACCCAACCTGTTGTACAACGAAAGAGACGATAAAATTTACCGAAAAAGATCTCCATCGCCTTACGTCGATAGTTTTTTCCAGGACCAGAGACCCGATAATCGTAACCGATGCAACACCAAAGATAGTACTGGCCAACCAAGCCTATTGCGAGGCCTCTGGCTATACATTGGAAGAGCTGATTGGGAGAAACCCAGGTGATTTAAAGTCTGGTCGGCACGATCGAGCCTTCTATGAATCAATGTGGAGCGATCTTGCCTCGAAAGGTGAGTGGCAAGGAGAGATCTGGAATCGAAGAAAAAACGGAGAACTCCATCCGGTTTGGGTAGTAGTCAATGCTGTGCAAGACTCGCATGGCGCTGTGCGAAATTATATAGGTGTGTTCACGGACATCACCAAAATCAAGGAAGCCGAATACAGGCTCC
The DNA here is from genome assembly GCA_964503045.1 of uncultured Candidatus Obscuribacterales bacterium. Lineage (GTDB taxonomy): Bacteria > Cyanobacteriota > Vampirovibrionia > Obscuribacterales > Obscuribacteraceae > CAYZJR01. The sequence continues at coordinate 58,462 of CAZCZI010000023.1, read as the reverse complement.
AAGACTTGGCTTATCATGACGTTCTAACCAGACTTCCAAATCGGACTCTGTTTTACGAACGCTTAAATCAATCATTGAAGCGAGCGATCAGAAATTCTACTAAAGTAGGTATTCTCTTTTTAGATCTAGATCGCTTCAAGTACATTAATGATAGCTACGGGCACGAATCTGGCGATCTTCTACTGTGTGAAACTGCACATCGTCTTTGTCGCTGTATCCGCGATACCGATACAGTGGCTCGTTTGGGAGGAGATGAATTCGTCATTATTATCGAAGACTTGAAAGACACCAAGGCGCTAAGAATCGTGGCCGAAAAGATAAAAAACTCAATTGTGGAGCCGGTTATTGCCAATGGAAAGAAATTTGCAATCAGTGCGTCCATTGGAATTTCTGTCTATCCGGATGATTCCAACGATTGTGAGGAGTTGGTGCGGAAGGCCGATGCAGCAATGTACCAAGTTAAGAAGAGCGGTCGAAATGACTTCCAATTTTCCTCACAGATAGACATTTAGATTGAGGACGGTGTGCAATTTTTGTGACACAGTGAGGATAGACGGTTACTTCTAGGTAAATGATTATGAAAGTTATAGTAGCTCTCGATGAGTCACCTTATTCGAACAATGTAATTGAGGCGGTACTGCACAAGAAGTGGCCGAAAGATACTCAGTTGAAATTGCTGACAGTGCTAGAACCTATTTGCTGCGAGGAAGATACCGGACCGGAGTCGGCAAGTTTGATTTGTGAGCTCAGAGATCGTCGCAAGAAGGCTTGTGCCCGACTTTGCGAACGGGTTCGCCATCGCATCGAGTATGCTCTTCCAGAAGTGGTCGTGCATACTGAAATCAGAGAGGGCTTGCCGCGTACGGAGATTGTAAATGCGGCAGTGGAGTGGTCGTCGGACAAAATTTTGATTGGTGCCCATGGCAAAGATGTCTGTCCTCACAATCTTCTTGGTAGTGTGTCGCGTTCTGTCGCTTCACAAGCTCCGTGTTCGATCGAAATCATCCGAGCAAAAAGTCATCGAAACCAAGACCCGATGACGCCGGCTGCAAAAAGCACGTCGGCGAATTGAATCAAGCCAGAATTCAATCAAAATCGCAGGCTAGCAATGCATAACGCATATTCGTTCTCTAGAATTGATCCTGAAGCAAGGATAGAGAAATCTCCGTTATTCCGCTCGGACGATAAACTTGCGTCATTGGAAGTCCGGAATGAGAGAAAACATCAAGCATTTTGTGATTTTCAGCGAGCATGTAAGCAGTAAACTCGATCAAGCCGGAGCGTCTAGCGATCGAGGTCAGGTTTCTGAGCAATATTGAGGCGATACCGAGTCCTTGATATTCTTCTTTGACTTCGAAAGCTACCTCGGCGCTGTTTTTCCTGATTTTATCGACGATATAGCGACCAACTCCTGCCGGTACTATTGCTCCGTCTTCGACGACGCTTGCCAGCAAGGCGACATGATTAATCATGTCTATCTCTGTGAAGTAAGCCAGATCGGCTTTCGACAGTTCTTTCTTTGGGGTTAGAAAGCGAAAGTAGATCGACTCTTCGCTTAGATGATGCATTTCTTCTTCCAAAATTGGTTTATCATCAGGGCCAAGAGGGCGTAGTAGCACGCTCTGTCCATTGCGCAATCGATCGCAGGCGAAGTACCTGTTGCCTTCCGCTTTATTGAATGTGGCTTCTCGTAATGCGTTCATGACACACCTGAGTCTATGCAAAAGTTGTTCAGTCAAGACTGAGATTTGCGATTTGAGGCGGTCTGGAGTTTACTCTCTATATCCTTATTGTGGATTGGCGGCCGCACAATCATTACTGAGCATGCCGCCTTTGAAGCAACGGCCATTGATACGCTTCCAAGAAATATCTTGCTGAGTGCCGGTCGGTTGTGGCTGCCCAAAACAATCAGATCTGCATTCCAGGAGTTTGCAAAGTCTAAAATGCATTCCGCCGGCAAACCCTCAAGAACCTTTTGAGAAACGGTTGCCAACGCGAGTGCTTCATTGATTGCGTGACCAGTCTTTGCAACAACGGCTTGAGCTCTTTCTTGGTTTCGAGTACGCATTTCATCGACAATCGGCCCCGGCAAAACGGCGACAATTGAACCAACCTTTAGTGGTTCGACAACGCTGAGCACAATAAACTCCGTGTCCGCCTTCCAAGTGTAGCCAGCGACGAAATCAGAGATTAGGTCTGCGAATTCAGGCTCATCAACCGCTATTAGAACTTTCACAACGAATCTCCTTCAACGCCGCCGCACGTATCTACCTTGACAGATAGAGGGGGGAAGAACCTCCTTCTGAAGGACTACTCAGCCGAATAGTCACTTTGGTGGATACTCGCCAACCGTGATTTTGCGAACATTGCAGTGTGGACAGTTTGTTCCGTTCGGCCCATGTCAAAACTCAAGTGGAGATGCTTACAATGGCAAAATATTCAATTTTATTGGCGCTTAGCGGCTCGGAACACTCAAGATATGCAGCCGAGGTTGCCTGGCAGGTTGCAGGCGCGATCGATGCAAATGTTACTGCCGAACATGTAATCGATTCGCGAACAGTTTGGGAGTTGTTGAGAAATGATGTTCCCGGATTCATTGGAAGCGGCAGTTACGTTGCAGTTTATGAATCAGTGATTCGCTCGCTTACTTCGCTCGCCAACAAGTTGGCGTCGGCATATGAAGCCCATGCAGCGGGCCACGGATTTAAGGGTGAGTGCCTGATAGAAGACGGCAACCCGGTAACGGTTCTTGCGCAAGAAGCGAAGAATCATGATCTCGTCATTATCGGGCATCAACCGTCCAGAGTTCGTAGCGTAGATACGACACGATGTCACTACACTAGATACTCAGTTGCTGAAGGAATCGTACACGAATCTCCAGTGCCTGTGCTGGTCGTTCAATCAAGGCCGCAGACCTTTAAGAGTGTGACGATACTGTCTGAAATCGATCACCTCAATCTCAACTACATTCGCGCATGTCTGAGATTCGCAAACAGTCTCAAATTGCCGGCTAAGTTGGAGTTTTGGGGCTGTGGAGTTCGAGAAGAATCGAGTGATGACTTCAAAGCAAACATCCTGCAGTCTCTTCCTGAGGCCAAAGGCATGGAAATTGATGTCGAGACCTTTCACGGTGCCTCAGTCACTGATAGAAATCAACTTTTCCATACTGAACCTCTCTATGGATCCGTCGACATGCCGTCAGACAGTCTGACAATTCTTCCAACTCGTGGAATTGCAAGAGAGCGTTTGACAGTACTCGGGCTCTCACCAGAAAACTTTGTTCGTACGCTTACAGTTCAATCGATTCTGTTTTGGCCGGAAGAGTTTCACGGATTCGAGACAAAGAAAAAAGATCTCGCGAAAACTACTTCCAGTAAGTCATAAGGAACTGAAAAATGGCGGCCGAATCCAAACAATCGAATCCAATGCAGTCAGAGATGAAGGGCCCTGATTCGAATGAAATGGTTATGGAAGGTTGGCTTCGGCTCGCCATAGTTTCACTTTGGGTTTGGATGTTGGTCGGTTTTTTCATAGGCGGATCGGTCGAGACTGTTCCCTACAGCACTTTCATGTCCTATGTCGATCGTGGAATGGTCAAAGAATTGACGATATCCCAAACCCAAATAGAAGGGCAACTAGTTGATCCCAAAGCCAAGAAATTCAAAACGAATCGCATGGAAGACCCTGGTCTAGTTGCGAAACTGGATTCGAAAAAAATAAAATTCCAAGCGTCAGTAGACGATCCGATTTGGAAAGCAATCCTTTCCTGGGTTATTCCACTCGGTCTTTTTCTCTTTGTGATGAATCTAGTTTCAAGCCGAATGCAGAAAGAAGGGCTTGGGCCTGGTCTGCTTTCCATAGAAAAGAATCGAGCTAGGGTTTATATGGAGAAAGAAGTCAAAGTTACCTTTCAAGATGTTGCCGGAGTCGATGAAGCCAAAGAAGAACTGCGTGAAGTGATTGGATTTCTAAAACAACCAGAGCGTTACAATCGCCTTGGCGGTCATCTGCCTAAAGGAATTCTCCTTGTCGGACCTCCGGGAACAGGGAAAACTCTTCTGGCAAGAGCGGTTGCAGGTGAAGCTGCTGTCCCGTTCTTCTCGATAAGTGGTTCGGAATTTGTTGAAATGTTTGTAGGTGTTGGCGCTGCCAGAGTGCGAGACTTGTTTAAACAAGCTAGTGCCAACGCCCCTTGTATCATCTTCATCGATGAACTAGATGCATTGGGACGAGCCCGCGGATTGGGGCAGGTAGGCGGACATGACGAGAAAGAACAAACTCTAAATCAGCTTCTAGTAGAACTGGATGGATTTGATCCGCGTCATGGTGTAGTGCTCCTAGCTGCCACAAATAGACCTGAAATTCTTGATGGCGCGCTCTTGCGCGCAGGCAGATTCGATCGACACATCCTTGTGGATCGACCTGATAAACCTGCTCGAGTTCAAATTCTCGGCGTACATATGCGAAACGTCGTGGCCGACGCCAGCGTTAAATTAGAAGATATCGCGGCCTCAACTCCGGGTTTTACAGGCGCAGATCTAGCAAATCTAGTTAATGAAGCTGTCTTACTCGCCACTAGGCGCGGAGCCGATGCCGTGCAATCTGAGGATTTTACTTGTGCGTTAGAACGAGTTGTAGCTGGTCTTGAAAAAAAGAACAGGCTCCTAAATATAAAAGAGCGAAGAGTGGTGGCATATCATGAGATGGGCCATGCCTTAGTCTCTATGAGTATTCCTGGTTGTGACCCGATTCAAAAGATTTCGATTATTCCAAGAGGAATAGGGGCGCTCGGATATACCTTGCAGCGACCAACTGAAGATCGATTTCTGATGTCTAAAGCGGAGTTGGAAAATAAGCTCGCAGTGTTGATGGGAGGCCGAGCCGCAGAAAAGCTCATATTCGGCGAAATTTCAACTGGCTCCTCCGATGATGTAAGCAAAGCGACGGACATAGCTCGCAGTATGGTTTTAAGATATGGAATGGTAGAAGCGCTCGGACCGGTTGCTTACGAAGGTGAATCATCGCCGTTTCTGCCTGGACAAATGGAGTTTCATCAACGGCGCTTCAGTGAGGAAACTGCGCGCGAAGTTGATTGCGCTATTCGAGACCTTATAAATGCGGCATTGATGCGAGCTCTTAACATTTTGACCGCCATTCAATCTAAACTCGACGACGCGGCTACTCTTTTGCTATCGAAAGAAACAATTCTGCATGACGAGTTGGTCGCCATTGTTGATGGCTTATCTTCTGAAGAACCATCAGCAATAGAAGTGCCACCAAATATGATGTCGAACCAAGAAAGCGCAGAGCCGCAAACGCCCAGCGGGACCAAGCGGGAGCTCCTTACCGCTTGAAAACGAGTTCAATCGTATGCTCACCCCTTAGGCGGGTATGCAATCAGTCCAACTGATGATGTTGCAACTTTCAAACCGATCGAAAATATCAGCAGATAGACACCGTTTCGACGAAACGCGTGATGATCAGGAAGCATTAAGTTCAACAGAAAATTTTGGAGGCATTAGAAATGACAGGCCTAATGAAGATGAAAGAAGAAGCAAAGACCAATGAAACTGCCAAGTCCACTGAAGCAATTCCGGTTCGAAGAGAGCATCCTATGTTTCATTCTCTGCAAAAGGAAATGAATCGTCTCTTTGATGATTTCACGCATGGTTGGTCGCTCCCACAGTTTGAGTTGGGAAAAGAATTTCAAACTAAGATTGATGTGAAAGAAACCGACAAGGAAATGATCGTAACTGCTGAGCTGCCCGGTGTCGATATGAAGGACATTGACATTACGGTCAGAAATGACGGACTTGTCCTTCGCGGAGAGAAGTTGGCAGAAAAGGAAGAAAAGGAAAAGGGCTATTACAGAATGGAAAGATCTTTCGGATCGTTCTATAGGCTGATACCAATGCCCTATGAAATCGATCGCGATGCTGCTAGTGCCACATACAAAAATGGCGTACTCAAGGTGGTGCTTCCCAAAGCTAAAGAGGCGATCAAGAACGAGCAAAAAGTGACGGTGAAAGCCGGCTAGATTTTTGGTGGGCGGGGAACCGAGCGTGAGGGCCTAAATTTAGGCCCTCATGTTTTCTATAATAGGCAGGTGCAATGGAGAGTGAATAATGAAAATTGTGGACGGCGCGGCGTTGAAGCTATGCGTGTGCTTGACAGCTGTGGCATTATGGTTTGTTTGCCCCGCGAATTATCGCGACTGCGTATTTGCCAAGCAGCCTCCTGAAAAATCTCCGACCAACGCCAAGACAGTGAAACCAATCGGATTTAAACCCATCCAGGAAAGCAAGGAAAGTACCAAAGGGAAGCGACTCTTTCAAAAGAATCATTGCACTTCATGCCATACCACTGGATCAAGTGGCGGCTGTCTCGGACCCGTCCTCTCTGGTGTTGGTGCTCGCAGGACCAAGGAATTTTTGAATGCAAGAATTACCTCCGACCCAAAAGAAGTAGCGAAGTTTCAAAAGCTGTACGGTGCCGGAGAACTCTTACCCCATCCGCGCGTTTCTTCGTCCATTTCCAAATCGATCGTTGAGTATCTTCTGACGTTGCCTGAGCCTAAAAAGGGCTTCTCTGTAAGTATGCATAGTGAGCAGACGGCAACAACTGCTGCTTCTAAAACGAGTTCAACTGCTGCTGCTGCCGATTCAGTCAAAGAAGGAAAGAAGCTGGTATATGAAAAGGGATGTATCTCTTGCCATTCAGTCGGCGGAGTTGGTGGTCAATTTGCAGTCGCCTTCGATGGAATCGGGCTGCGTCGCACCCGTGACTTTGTTGTTGACCGCATTAGTCGAACAGAAGGGCTCATCGTGACCGACTTGGATGAATACGGCATGCGAGGGGCTTCTATGCCACCGTTGAATCTGCGGGAAAGCGAGATTCAGTCGATCGTGGACTACCTGCTGACTTTGAAGAGCGAGAAATCTACCAAAAACAAGTAGTCTCGATCAACGATCTGTGTGTAGTACTGGATAAGGTGAAAATTCATCCTTTGGGATGAGGTAAAGATCAGCACAAGTATTAGTGTGGATCTTGTCTGTGAGAGCGCAGAATAGGAGAAGTCTCTAGGCATTTAGGTAACGATTATGCGAAGCAATGCAAGTCCTTCTGTTGCGATTCCCGTCGGCAAGGCTGCGGCGTGCCACAAACTCACGGGAGAATTATTTATTCCGGAAAAGGCAGTTGGACTCGTGGCCTTCGCTCACGGCAGCGGCAGTAGCAGTCGTAGTCCAAGAAACCGCTATGTGGCAAATGCGCTATATAGCTATGGTCTTGGAACGCTACTGATTGACTTGCTCACTCCGGAGGAAGAACAGGTCGATATTCATACGCGAGCGCTGCGATTTGACATAAGTTTTTTGGAAAACCGTTTAGTCGAAATCATTGACTGGTTGAAAGTTCATCCGGATTCGAAAGATTTGCATCTAGGGCTATTTGGAGCGAGCACGGGAGCAGCGGCTGCAATCAGCGCTGCAGCTCGTCGTCCGAGTGAGGTTGAGGCAATCGTGTCTAGAGGCGGCCGACCAGATCTCGCCTTTGACGCATTGTCTCAGTTGCGAGCACCGACTTTACTCATTGTCGGCAGTGAGGATACTGAAGTTCTAAAGCTCAACCAACGTGCTCTTGCGCAAATTAACTGCAAAAAGGAACTTACGATTATAAAAGGCGCTACTCATCTGTTTGAGGAGGTTGGCGCCCTAGAGCAGGTTGCAGTTGAATCCGAGATTTGGTTTGCGAAGTACCTCAGGTAGCTGTCCGAGCATTGGAGTGTATATATGCGAATTCTTGTTCCGGTTTCAGATTATTCGTTTGGTTTCCTAATTGCGAATTTTATCGCGCAGCACAACTGGCCAAAAGATGCAGAGTTTCGAGTGGTCAACGTAATTGAACCTTTTGTTCTGGGACGTTCGTCTCAAGCTCCTCTCCATGTGTTGTTCGACCGTCCTGCAGAAGAAACGATTTCTGCCTCCAAAAAGCTCGTGCAAGCTGTTGCTGCATCAATTGAAAAATCCGTTTCTGAAGCATCGGTCACCGTCGATGTCGTTGAAGGACCAACGAACGACGCCCTTCTCGCATTGACTGAGCAATGGGGGGCCGACCTCATAATTGCCGGATCGCACGGGCGAAAAGGGTGGAGTCGCGTCGTACTTGGCAGCACTTCGCTGACTTTGGCTGTCGAGTCCTCTTGCGATGTTCTACTCGTGAAACCGAGCCAGGCAACTATCGACCTATGGGAAGCCGGACTGACTGAAGCATATGAAAATAGGAAGTCCCAAAAAATTCTAGTGGCAGTCGATGACTTGTCCTGTGCAAATGAACTGATTGCGATTCTGGAAAATCATAAGTGGCCGGCCGCATCAGAGTTTGAGCTGATCAACGTGCTTGAAACTAGTGGTAATCTTTCATTTGTGTCGGCCCAAGACTTAAGTGAAATGAGTAGAGACGCGATACACGAACGCCGAACTCATCTAAAGAAATTAGCGGCTGACCTAAGAGAACACTTCAAGGCTATGACCATTGAAGATCTCTTGGTTGAAGGTGATCCGAAAACCAAGATCGTCCAGGTGGCTCATACATGGGGTGCGGACTTGATTGTGGTCGGCGACAAGTGTAACTCGAGCGGGAGGAAACGACTCGGCAGCGTTGCCCTCTCCGTCATTTGCGAAGCACATTGCTCCGTTCTTCTTGCCAGGTATGCGCGTGAGGAGTACAAAACCGAGCCGACATCAAAAAGAAAACTGGCCGCTATCTAATGTCTGAAATCCGACCACTCGTGCAATAACGCCAAAATGAAGACAGATCTAATCGATTTTCATGCGCATCTTATGAGTGCCGCCGGTCTTGAAAAAATATGTCCGGAGACTCAGAAGTCTGATTTCTTCCGATATGTCGTTCCGGTCTTAGAACCAATCGCGCATTTGACTGAACCCGTGCATGATCGCTTTTTGAGGTACATGGCCATGCACCATAACAATTTTGCTTGGCGATTCCTCTACTCGCAGTGCGGTCAGTTGTTTTTGATGGAGGCGTTGCGTTTGTTCAGAAGGCACGGACTTGAACGCCTCATTAAAAGCATGGAGAGCCAGGGCATCGGTCGTACGGTGGTCTGCTCTCTCGAGCCACTCACCCAGACGCAGGAGATTCTTGATGCAGTCGCACGGTACAGCGATCGCTTTAGCGTTTTCGCATCTGTAGCACGGCAGGAGAAAGATCCAGTAGGCTATCTTGCGCCCTTCATAGAATCGGGAAAAATCAGTGGTATCAAAATACATTCTATGGTCGGCGGATTTGATGAACGTGACTTCTACGAGTCCACACGAGAGTTTGTTGCGTTGGCCGATGAAAATGAGCTGCCTGTATCTATTCATACAGGACACATTCCGGTCGAGGCTCTTGTCGGATTTCCCGTGTGCAATGAAGTAGCGGCAGTAGAACCGCTTGTGCGTGCCTTTCCGAGGTGTCAGTTTGTTCTCAACCATGTTGGATGGGAATCTTGGCGTAGGGTTCTCGACATGGCTCAGAGATACTCGAACATCATGGTTGAAACCTCATGGCAATCCTCCAAAGTCATTCGCCGTGCTGTAGATTCGTTGGGTGCCCATCGCGTGCTCTTCGGCTCTGACTACCCGATGTTCCAGCAAGGGCAGGCCCTTGCTGAGGTGAAGGAAGCATTGACGCAAAAGGAGATTGCTCTGGTTGCCTCTGAAAACGCGCATCGAGTCCTGAAACTGGAGGCAACGGATCTCCGTCGGCAGTACATGAAAGAATCTGAGTTCAATAAAAAGGCAGCAACTAGATCGAGCGAACCGGAAAAATGCTAAGCAAAAACCAAGAGCGTTGGATTGAGCCGCTATCTCTTCCGCAACAAGTGATGCAAGTTGCGATTTACGCACTCATTAAGGTGCTTGTACAAATTTTGTTTCGTCCAAGAGTCGTTGGGCTTAGAAATATTCCGGATGGCGTTGGCGTGGTGTTCACACCTAACCATTCTAGTTACATTGATGCCTTTGTACTTGCTGCATCTTTACCTTACAAACGATTGCGGGAGTTGCACTGGGTCGGGTGGACAGGAATTGCCTTCACCAACGCATTCACAAAGGGGTTTAGCCGCCTCGTCCAAGGGATACCAATTGATCCAAATCGATATGTGCGGTCAGGCTTGCATCTTGCTGCCGAAGTCTTGAACGCGAAGCAAAGCTTAGTTTGGTTTCCGGAAGGTAGATGTACGAAAACAGGCGAGTTGCAGCCATTTAGAGGTGGAGTCGGATTCTTGTTGGAGCGTTTCCCTGAAACTTTAGTGATTCCTGTCTTTCTCAAGGACACAGGGAAGGCGTTGAAACCTGGAAGTTGGTTTGTGCATCCCATCAGGTTAGAAGTGTATTTTGGAGAACCAAAAACCTCATCGACTCTTCAAAACCTGGGCGCCGGGAATTTACCGCGCGAAAGAATAGTATCCGCACTACATAACGCAGTCAAGGAGTTGGACCCCAGGCATCATGCGATGACTTCGATAGAGAGTGAGAATCGTCGATGTGTAGATTATGTCTGGAATCGCCATCATTAAACTGTGGCTCCGGTGCGTTATCTATGCGTGCGCGACTCTTTGCGATTGTCTGGAACTCTCTCTTCAGTCCCTTGTTCGATATCGACAATCCTTTTGATTTTGCGATTGGAAAAGCGCTCTATCACAGGAGGGAAGATTGCCTCGAATTCACGCAAATGGGGTGATTGCGTGCACGTGAGTGACGCCAGTGTTGAAGTGAGGCGATCGAGGTTTGTCATTGACGATTGCCCCATAGGATTTGTCATCCATACATAGATTGCATCACCGTCCTTGGTACCAATGCAGCAGCCACCTGCTGAGCTGGTTGAAAGGAGCAAGGCTCTGCCAGCCCCTTTCCCAGACAAGGCCAAAATGAAGGAGAGGACGATTAGCCAATTTGGGGGGACGCAGCGTACAGATTCTATACTGGTTATTTCTTCAAACTTGACTGACCGCACTCCCTGAGGGCAGGTAAAAATCAGTCGATCGTCTAGCATGTGTATGCGGTAGACGGCGTAAAAATATGACCACCACAAGGCGCACAGTCCAAGAGCTGCGAGCGCCCAGAACATGGCGGTAAACCAAATCCATGTTGTCACCGCGCCGACGGCGCTGCCAACGATCAACAAGGGCATCGCCATAAAAGTCCCATAAAGCAGGCATGAAGCGAAGTCACCCAGAATCACTTGCCATCGAATATAAGCACAAACATTTTCTGCTTGGTGAGGCCACGGCAATAGGATATAGATTAGAAGCACCACCGCCAGTGTCAAGCACCACCAGTGGCGAAGTGGATAGCTGAATGCCTCAGGTATACCAAACAATGAGCTGCCAAGCCCAACGAGATATGGCGCTTGCGAGTAGTAAACCATTAGATGCTGCTTGGAGGCACCGTTTGCTAGCGAAAGTATCACCTCTTCCCCAGGATGCTTTTGGGACAACACCGATGCAAGCGGTTCTTCTTTTTCACCAAATACGAGACGCCTTATGGTTGGCTTTGCCAGTGCCTTTCCCTTCTCAAATCGCTTGATGTCTGTCAGTTGATCGCTAGAGAGACGGTGATGCCAAGATTGCATTACTTCGCCATCAATTAGAGCCTTGTTGACAGACGCGAACCATTGCTCCCATTGAGCACCATCAACTACGAAAACCTGAGGCTTGTCGGTCCGTTCGGACCTCTGCGTAATTAGCGCATCAGGAGATACAACTTCAACCGAAGTTGGAACGGCGAGCGCCTGTAAATCCCACTTCGTAGGTTCTGTAACTGCGTAATAGGGGCGGAAGTCAGTCCATGTCATTAAAATCGCACAAATAAGCAACCCTATGACAAGAACACAACGGCGCATTGACTCAATTACAATCAAACACTTTGCACTTGAGTCAATTTTGGAATAGTTCTCTTCGTGCGAGTCAGTCCTCATTTAGCTTCTCCCGATGACATCGCATTGCCACGGCTCACCCGCTAGCAAGCAGTCAGCTCAGGCTTTTCTGAGCCCGCAAATCTCCTCAGTATCTCAATCACTTCGTTGTCTTCAACTCGATGAAAATCCTTGTAGAACTCGGCAATTTCTGAGATTTCCTTTGGTTTGGCAAGTGATACAACGGAATCGCACTCTCTTTTTATCAGTTCGTACGCACTCAGTGTAATGACTGGTGTTGCCACGATCACTTCACGCGCCCCAGCAGCTCTTAGCTGTCGAATAGCGGCAAGGGTCATGAACCCAGTCGCTATACCGTCATCAACCAGAACGATACTCGCTCCGTCAAATTTGGGACGACCATGAATGCCCGCGGCTTGCATCCAGTGTCTCTCCAGAACCTTACTCGTTTCAGCCAGCCGCCGGCTCTCGAGCTCAACGTATCGATGCACGACATTGATAGCGTCACATAGGTTTTCGTCGAGTACGACTGTTCCTGAAGAAGTCACCGCACCGAGAACAAGGTTGGCTTGAAAGGGCGCATCTATTTCATTCGAGATGAGAATCGTAAGAGCGGTTTTAAGCGCCGAAGCTATTTCCTTAGCTACAGGCACGCCTCCTCGCGGAAGTGCCACTACGAGCGATACTGACGTTCCTTTTGAAGCAAGCATATCAATCACGTTCTTGCTCAACAGATTTCCTGCTTGTTCTCTATTCTTAAACATCACCTCGTCCTCATATATTCGCTCCTATTTTGGCAGATACGTCGCAAGTTATCGTCAATCCATTTAGGTATCTTGAAAGTTTTCTGCTTGGTAAAATTGAAAATCAATCTTTTGGCTGTCTCGGCGTAACGTGATCATCCCTTCTGCAGATGTGACCTTTCCTCAAATGGGGCAACATGATACAAATCAGGGAAGACGGAGTTTGATTACATGGCGGCAGTTCCTAATATGACAATCTCAAAATCGAGAAGACGCGTTCGCGACTTTTGTGCGAAATATGAAGCACAAGAAGACGAGTACGGCTTTAACCTCAAAACAATTGCGAATTGGGAAGGCTTTTTTCGATTCTTCTACGAAGAGTACTTTCAGGTGGAGACACTTGGTCTCGAAAACATTCCAAACCAAGGGCGCGCAGTGTTGGTTGGTAATCACTCCGGAGGGCTGCCGATTGATGCATTCATGCTCTACACCGCGGTGATTCACCATCATCCATGCCCAAGAAGACTTCGCTTTTTGAGTCTTGATTGCCTTCGCTCTACGAGGATCGTAAAAGATATAATTTGCGGATTTGGTGGAGTACCAAACACCTATCAGGTTGCCACAAAACTATTACAGAATGACGAGCTCGTTTTCTTTTATCCGGAAGGAGCAAGAGGCACAGGCAAACCCTTTTCCATGCGTTATCGTCTTCACGACTTCGATCCTGGATTTGTTAAGGCAGCAATTGCTACGGGTTCGCCGATAGTTCCGGTCACGACAATAGGTTGCGATGAAATTTATCCTCTATTGGGAAACTTCAAATCAGTTGCTCGCTTGCTGGGTGCACCTTACTGGCCGATGACGCCGACCTTTCCATGGCTCCCTGTCACAATCAGTTGTCTTCCAGTGCCAATAAAAATCCTCATCAAAATTGGCGAACCGATTTATCTGAATTATCCTCCGGAAATGGCAACTGATCGAAAATTGCGTCTGCGAATTGCCAGAGAAGTTCAGTACGGCATTCAGCGAGACCTCAATTGGCTGTTGAGACAGCGAAAATCACCTTTTGTGAGTTGGGACGCCGAATCGACAGTCCTGGGGAAGTGAGCAGCAAGTTTCAAGCTTCGCGCACAGGCACAGATCTGACCTCGACCACTGGGCCGATTGGCCAAGTATTATGCTGCTGGAATAGCAGCATCGATCGAAGTGGACGCCAGCTGACCCTCTTGTTTTCGATTCGTTCCAGCAAGACGAAGATCCATTTTTAGAGCCATTTCTCTTAGCAGTGTTGCTTCTCTAGGTCTTCCCTGGGCTTCGACGGCTCGCGACAATCCACGCAGGGTTTTTACCGTTCGAGGATCTGCATTCGTCCAACGTCGCGTTTCGTTTAACGCAGCTGCATAGCTTTTCTCGGCTTGCTGGTATTCCGCCCGAGCAATGGCTGTTTCTGCAATCTCCATCGATGCAAGCCAGCGATTCTCCGAGACCGTTTGCTCTCGAAACAACTGTGGTGGTACTCCATCCATAGCCTGTTCGCCGTCAGGAACGAGCATGTGATCTTGCAACCTTGCTTGTTCTGCCATCGTACCGTAGACATGTCCACCGATTGGATCATCTTGAAGGACCGCGGACGGCTGCTCCCCTGGAAAATAAAATTTCCAGAAATTAGCTCCATGATGTTCTATCCGATGGGTGTGCTCTTGAAGCCTGTTGGAATCTCGTACTTTGGAAATGAAATCGGCATGAGTCTTCATCTCACGTTCGTTTGTACGCACACGCATTCTGGTCAAACGATGCTTTTCGGCATTATGGAAAATCTTATTCGTTAGAATGTCCATTGTGAGTGCGGCTTTCCCTAAAAATGTCAGTTTCATATTGCCTCCTCGGCATCCGCACTTTGTCGGCTGTTATTGATTCGATTGTCCATAATGCACGCAGCGAGCGCATCGATACGACGAATGCTTTTGAATACGCCTTTTGGCTGATGTTTCATTGTGGTTTCTGAGTCGTGATATGGGATTTATTCGCAAAATACGATCCTCGAACTATCCTCCTGCGGGCTGATGCAAAAGAGATGGAAAACATCGATAGTTGGACTAGCAAGACAACGTAAAGCGTTGAAATCATTAAGACTGTGGGGGCGCAAATATGAAGCTAGGTTTAGCACCAAATGTAGTGCAGGGTCCGGGAGAACTGGTCAATATGCGCTTAGCTAGGAATGTGGCAGTCAACGGTACTCTCTTCGTGCCAGAAGGAGTGCGTGGGCTTATTACATTTGCTCATGGTAGCGGATTCTGCGGAGAAGAGACGCTGGATTTGGCGCTCATTCTTCACAAACACAAATTCGGCACGCTACTTTTCGATCTGCTCACGCCTGAGGAGTCTGAATTCGATGAGGATACCGGACTTCTTAGAGTCGATGCGATCACTCTTGGAGACCGCATGTTGGCCGCTATCATCTGGGTCGAAGAGCAACGAGAGCTGCAACCCCTGGAAATTGGAATTTTCGGAGACGATGCCGGTGCGGCCGCAGCTTTGATTACAGCAGCCAGGCTACCGGACATGGTAAAGGCAGTGGTTTGCCGCAGTGGCAACTTGCTTGCTGCCAGTGCCTCTTTGCCATACGTTAAAGCCGCTACCATGCTGATGACAGGCAGTGATGATCCCACGCGAGAATCAAACGCAGAAGCTTTCGCCATGCTTGCAGGAGAAAAACGGCTGGAAGTGATTCCACATTGCACTACACTTTTGGGCCAATCGGAAGGGCTTGCTTACGCTGGTGAAATAGCCGCTAAGTGGTTTGAAATACACCTTGAGGCACAAGAAAAATCCTAGAAACAATCGTGAGGTTGAAACATGCATTACCTTGTATTCATTCATGGGATTGGAGAAGGTGATCCAATTCATGAGTACGAAACTCTGTTTGACAGCGTCGGAAGTGAATATTGCAAGAAGTACAAAATCAAGAAAGAACAATTCGAAATGCTTGTCGAACCTATCTTTGTTGATTGGATTAACGTGACAAGAGATGCTGAGCGGACTATTTTCCGAACCTGTTTTCCAAACGTCAATCTGGAATCGCTTGATTGCAAATGGGGGGATGCCTTGTTGGATCCCCAAAAGATCATTTACAAGCTTCGCTATTTCATGACCTACTTTGTTGGTGATATCGCCGCTTACGCTGTTGCCAAAGGGCACCATGCGCTTGGCGATCATGGAAAGGAGAATACTATCCGCTTGGCCGCCTGGGATGAAATGGGTCCTCCGCTCAAGGCTAACGGTTCGACGTATAGCCTGATTGCACACTCTCTGGGTTCAGTGATCGCCTTTGACTATCTGTTTCACCTTTTCGCAAAAGACATGCTGTTTGTGGCCGACGAGGAAGCTACTCCTGCGTTGATCAAAAGGCTGAAAGACAACTTTCACTCCCTCTTCACTATGGGTTCACCCATCGCACTCTTCATGCTGAGAAAGTCCAAGTTGTGGGCCAGTCACAAGAAGTTTCACAACATAATTAACCCGGTTTTGGGCACGCAAAGAATCTGGCTTAACTTCTACGATGAACAAGACATCATTGCGTATCCGCTGAGTGCCCTCTTTAAGAAAGGTATTGAAAACGCCGAAAAAGTGATTCGAGATGTGGCGGTAAATACTGGAGCAACTCCATTCGATTCCCACATAAGCTACTGGAAAAATCCGGATGTCGCCAAGGAAATCGCGCTGTCACTGCCAACGGTGGCGCAACTACAGGGCAAAACAGCAACCGAAGAGGTCGTGTTTGCTCCAAAAGGATAAACTGCTATGTCCAAAGTCTTTCGTATATTATCAATTGACGGCGGTGGAATACGCGGGATAATTCCTGCAGTAGTCCTGAATGAACTCGAGCTTCTCACTGGAAAGCACACCTTCGAGTTGTTCGACTTGATTGCCGGTACCTCAACAGGAGGAATCATCGCGCTGGGGCTGACCAAGCCTCCAGACAAATACGGCAAATTTTCCACGGCTCAACATATGATCAATCTGTACTTGACTGATGGACCGAAGATCTTCCCTACCGATCGCAGAGCACTAGTCAGAGGTATTGGAACCAGATTTTTGATTCCGCTGTTCGACGTGCTTTACGCGCATGACGGAATCGAATCCGTTTTGGCAAAGGAATTTGGCTCAATAAAAATCAGTCAGTCCCTCACAAATGTTCTTATCACAAGCTACGAGATCGAGCGCCTGCTTCCATATGCGTTCAGTAGTTACAAGGCGAAGGAAGACCCTAACTGTGATTTCCTGATGAAAGACGTCGCACGTGCCACATCTGCCTGCCCTGTCTTTTTCCGTCCGTTCAAGTTGAGGGGCAAAAACCTTTCAATCAATGCTGCAATCAGCGGCACTCATAAGCATCAGAAAATAGACGTGCCTTACTTGGCATTCGCGGACGGTGGTGTCTACGCGAATAATCCCACGATGTGCGGTCTGGCTGAGGCAAACGAGATTATCACCGATATGGATGAGATCGACTCATTTTTGATCGTGTCTCTGGGCACCGGCGAAGCATCAGCAAAGAGGCTACGTGGCGTGCCTTATTCGACAGTAAGAGATCATGGGGCTGCGTGGATTAATCCAAGTCGAAACATTCCGTTGGTTCGTTTCATGCTGCAAGGAGCTAGTGATTCTGTAGATAGAGCACTATCAAGTATGCTCAAGTTGGTACCAGATTGCGAGAATCGCATTCGATATCAACGCTTCCAAGCAGAATTGGCTCTTGGCTGTGATGCTATAGATGATGCTCGAAAGGAGAACTTAGATCGCTTGGAGATAGCCGCCCACAATCTAATCGCGGATAATCGAGAACGCCTAGTCATGCTTGCAGATTCATTGAAAGAGCTAAGCGATTCGCAATTGACTCTAAAAAAGCCGAATGTCGCATAGAAGTGCTGCAAAGTTAAGCGGCTTTTGCTCGGTGATTACTTCTAATTTGTACGTGTGTATCACCACTAGTGACAAGCCCGATCAATAGCATGATAAGACCGCCCAATATCGATGGAATCCATCCACCAAAAGAAAGTGTTGCCGGCATGATATCTGCAACTATTCTCAGTACAACTGCAGGCAGGAGCCAGAACCCGAACAACCAAGCCGGTATTAAAACGATGAGTGCGGCTCCCAGCGTTCCGACTGTCAAAACGGCGCTCACAGCAATAGCGAGAAACTCGACGATCCAACCGAAAAAGGCGAACAGTGCTCCGGCAAGAAGCGCATGAATGAAGGTTCCGTGAAACTGCACGCCAGGAATCAACGGAAATAGAAAATAGATAGTGCTGGCAAAAAGGGCCAGGCGGATTAAGTAACGTTTCATCTCAAAATCCTTAGAATTGGGACCATCTGCAATCAATGATAGATTGGCTTGTTCTTGCTTGCATCGTTCGTCTGGACGACTTATTTAGCTTATGCATTAACCTTGTTTCTTACCTTGAACTTCGACTTCATGGTTTCTTCATGCAACCACGAGACAAGTCCGCATTGTTTCATCAAGCGGATTATGAGCCACGACGGATCGATTTCAAGAAGGCGAAGCCCGCTGCGAGCTGAGCCGGGAAATGCATGGTGATTGTTGTGCCAACCCTCACCTGCAGTCAAAACAGCTACCCACCAAACGTTTACGCTGTCGTCGTCGGTTTGATAGTTTTTGTAGCCGAGCCTTGGAAGGTGACATACAAGATTGAGAAGCAGAGGCACTTGTTGAACGATGACTGCCGCTGTCAGACTGGCGAGTGCAATAGTCCAACCGAAACAGAAAAGAAGGAGGATTCGGAAGCTGATGCTGATCGTCATGACCAGCGCGTGCGCACGTTGCCACTGTCCACCCTGTTCCAGGAATTTGTAAATGGGGTCGATCAGTAGATCCTTGGATTGAACCGAAGGATTGATGTAATCAGGATAATGTGAGTGAAGGAGCCAGCCAAAGTATGCGTGCATCCAACCGTGGCGCGGAGAATGAGGATCAAGCGGCTGGTCGGTGTAGCGGTGATGTGCTCGGTGAATTGTCGCCCACCAAATCGGTGAACCTTCAAAAGCGAGATAGCCGCCGAGCACCCAAAAGTATTCAATTAGCTTGGGGCATCTGAATGAGCGGTGAGAAAGCAATCGATGATAACCAATCGTAACTCCCATCATGTGCCAAGCGTAGAACAGCATAAATGCGATGACAAATTGAAGAGTATCAATCTGAAAATTGAGCATCGCTAAACTTGGGTGACTCACAGTATGAACCTCGTCATTTATGCTGGAGCAAGCGCTTATTCTTCGTCTACAAGTCTTATGGTAGTGCAAGCGAGTTCCGAAAGATTCGGCCTCACGAATGATCGTGTCGAGACCTGCTCATCCTATTGAAGGATGTCTATTCTGATGCTACATTCCTCAGCCGTAATGCCACCTTAGTCGTTCTTGGACACGTCGTTTGCATTAAGCGCTGATTGCAGTTCTTTGCGAACTCTATTGGAAAGCTCGTCGATCGCTAAAGTTTTGCACGAGTCGAACATTTGCAAGAACGGCAACAAGTCAATCGGCTGTCCAATGAAGATTGAAGCTCGTTGCCGCCCCTTTGCCGTCATTTGACCACATGTTTCTGACTCTAGGAAGTCTACCATTCGACAAATTTGAATCGGTGACGGTTTACGGCACAAGACACGCTGAAAAATTAGGAGCCTTTCTACTCGATCGAGATCACTGACAAATTCTCGATAAGTCTTCCATGTGCTCTGCCGCAACTGTCTCTCATACTTGCTGCGTGCCTTCTCGACATCCATTTTCTTAACTACATAATTGCGCAAGCAGTGGAGAAGCTGTTCAGTAGAATTCTTTTCAGTTGACTCCACTGCTACGTGAGCACTAATTCGTTTGCAAATGTGTTGAGCGAGCAATCGCACCTGTTCGTTGTTGGGTATCTCGTCGGGCAGCACGAAATTATAGTGCGCGGCAAGACACTTGAGCACAGTATGGATTGCAATTTGCACGCGCTGATCGCAACTGATTCGATCGTTGTGAACAATGCTGAGCTTGTGTTCGATGGCGCGGAGTGGTTTGTTGATACTCTCGTCCAAGCTGGTTTGGAGGCTGTAACTTAGTCCTATTGGAAGCAACCAGATTGATTTTGTGGGGTCCGGTTTGGCAATGGCGCGTTGTGCTTCCAATAGTATGTGCATTAGTGCAGGACTAACTTCGTGCACCACCTGATCGTCGGCTGTGACTTCTCCTTCTGGAAAGACTACCAATTTGCTTTGCAGACGAGTCAGAATTTTCCTTGTAGTTTGAATTGACCTGAAGTCGACGGTTCCTCTATTTACTGAGTAACAGCCAAGCCTCTGAAATAGCCATCCAAGCATGCCATGGTTCCAATCAAAAACCTCACGCGCCGCAATACAATAGAAGGCATCGCGAATGTATCTTGCCAATGCAATCAGAATCAAAGGATCTTGCTTGTCCGGATGATTCAAGACAATTACTGTAGTCTTGTCTTTTAAGAATTTCGATAATCTATCGGCGCTCTCTGAAAATTCAAATGAAAGTGGATCAACAAACCTTAGGTAGAAGGGAAACAGCAGCTCGCACAATCCGATTATCAGTCGGTTTGGTTTTGGCGGTCTGAAATCAGAGAGTGCTTGCATACACTGATTTTCTCAACTGACGTTTGTTCTTAATTCGGCTTCTTGGTTTTGATTGCGAAGATTTGCTGAATCGACGGACTTTCGCTCGACCTGCACTCCATCTCGCAAAACTTCAATTCTTGCTCTAAGAGCAGAGGCGATTCTGGCATGTGGAGTGGCTCCAACTCCCTCTTTTATCAGAGTTTCGCGCCGAACAGGTTCGCCAAATGTCACGCACACAGTCTGAAATGGACGCAACATGCCGGCGCCGGGTGGAAGTGCCGCTGCCGTTCCCTTTAAATATACGGGTACCACTGGCACGTCAAAGTGCTCTAAAAGCAGTCCTACGCCAGGTTTAAACGGCAGCAGGTCATCGGTAAGTGTTCTTCTTCCTTCAGGAAACCAGACTAGACTCTTGCCCTGTAAGAGTGTGGCACCGGCAATGGCGAGACTGGGAATGAGGGCGTGGTCTGCATCTATGGGAAGCACTCGTCCAAGTCTGCTAAGAGTCCGCGCTGTAGAGTTTGCAAATGCAATACCGGTCCAACCGGCCCATTGAATTGTTCTCAGTCTTTGGTAGTCGAACGCAGACCCCAGGGCGAAGGCGTCGAGATAACTAGCATGATTGGGAGTAATAATGACTGCTCCATGCGGAACATTCTCTATACCTTTGACCTCCAATTTACAAAGTCCGCGGAGGATCAACCCGACACATGAGCAAAGAAAATGCGAGAGCCACTCTTGTGATGGGGTCAATGGAGAAAGCCATATCTTTTGTTCGGCAGAGAGTATGTCTTCGGGCTTGTCATACCAGTTCTTGTGATTGCCATCGACATCGGCGCACTCTAGAACAACTTTCAGCAAATCCCTCATCGTCTTGAGATCGGAAAGGGAGGATGGTTCAATTTCCGCCGCGATAAGCTCACGAATTTCCATGGTCAGATTCAACCAGTCCAGGGAATCAATACCAAGATCTAACTGTGGGCTCATATCTAGCGAGAGTCGTTTTTCCGGATAGTGCTTCACGAAGTAGTTCCATACTTTGGAAACGCGCTCATTTTGGAGTAATTCAAGATCATTCGCATCGAGCGCTGTTTCTGCGTTTTCACCGATAGCACTCTCTTGATAGCCTTCTCGTATGCGGTTATACTGCTCAACGAGTTTCTGGCGGCGAATCTTCGCCATTGCCGTTCTCGGTAGCGGCTCCTTGCTCAGCACATAGCCGGAAAGGCGCTTATAACTGGGTAATTGCAAACAACGCTCGTCGATGGCGTCGTGCATAAGTCTAGTTAGATCTCCGTCTTCGCGGGCTGTCTCAGCCAAGTTGGGAACGACGACAGCGACCAGCTTGCCGTTGCGCTGCAAGATTCCAATCTCTTGAACGCGTTTGTTCTTTGCATATTGCCCCTCAAGCACCTCAGGATCGATCTTCTTTCCGGACTCCGTGATTATGAGTGATGATGCTCTTCCGACAACGTGCAAGCGTTGACCACTAAAATATCCAAGGTCGCCGGTGTGAAACCAACCGTCCTTGGTCAGGACTTGGTTGGTCTTATCGAGCTGGTTTCTGTAGCCATCAAAGACACCTGGACCTCGTACAACGATCTCGCCGACCTGCGAGTCTATCTTTCTTGGCTCATCATCAATCTCCTTGCGCGTCGACTTCAGAGTCGTGTCAATGCGAATTTCTACACCTGGAAGAGGCTTGCCTACAGAACTTACATCTACATCGTCAGGCATCTTCAAGGTCAACAAAGGCGAAGTTTCCGTGAGTCCGTAACCAATAGCCAGTTGCCAGCCCAATCCTTGCAGTGACTCTGCGAGCTTTACGTCCAGTGGGGCACCACCTGTGGTGAGTATCCGCAAGTTGGGGCCAATTTCGTTATGGAGTCGAGACAGCAAGAACCTGCCGGCTCCTGGAAGACCAAGATGGCAGAGTTTCCTTGAAAGAGACATCGCCGCTTCAAGCAGTGTTCGTTGTACGCTCGGGAGCATCTCAACACGTCCCTTGATTGCTTTGGACAGCGCCGCATACAGCCGAGGGACCCCCACAATGATTGTGGCATCGCCTTCTTTTATCGAGCGCAATAAGTGCGGTCCTGTGAGTCCTTGAGGCAAGATAATGGTTGCACCCAGAGACAATACAAACAGCATTCCTAGCGAAAATGGGTAGATGTGATGCAATGGCAACGGCATCACAATTCGATCTCTTGAGCCGGCAAGATGCCAGTCATTCAGGATATTTACCTGGTAAGCCAGATTCTTGTGTTTGAGTGGGACGCCTTTCGGATTGCCAGTCGTGCCCGACGTGTAGAACAGACACGCACAATCTTCTGGTTCAATTGCATTACGCACGAATGAAGCGTGAGAGTGGTCGTTTTCGACAAGCTCTTCCAGGTATAGCGTTCTAATTTTGCAAACAGAATCTGCGACACGGGCCAGGCAATCGCAAGTAGAAATGATCATTGACGGATCTGCGTCGTTCAAAATATAGCGTACGGAATCAGTATCGAGCTGCGCGTCAACAGGAACGATGACGCCTCCAGTACGCATTACAGCAAGACATGCCACGATCCACAATGGACTGTTTGGAGCGAAAAGAATAACACGATCAGAGCGTTTCAAGCCGAGCTTTTGAAGATGTCGAGCAACTTCATCTATCCGGTCATACAGCTCCTTATAAGACCACCTCTCTACGCGGTCGTTGGTAAATTGACATATAGCCGGACTCCGCCCCCATTTCTGAAGCGAATCAATTATGTTATCTATCGTCGCGAAAAACTTGGCCATTAAGATCACCATCCCATCAAACTATAAGCTTGAGTGTCGGTGCAGCGCGTCATTCATTCGGATTACGGAGGAGCGAACCAAAAGAATGATAAGAATCACGCGATGTCCGGGTTGAGACGTTGGTTTATCGGATTTGGCGATCTATTTGGAACGTTTTTCTTGATGGGTGTCTT
Organism: uncultured Candidatus Obscuribacterales bacterium; assembly: GCA_964503045.1. Classification (GTDB taxonomy): domain Bacteria; phylum Cyanobacteriota; class Vampirovibrionia; order Obscuribacterales; family Obscuribacteraceae; genus CAYZJR01. Next base: position 35,182 of record CAZCZI010000023.1, on the reverse strand, counting down.
CAACCTTCTTAGATCTTCATAGCGCCTTTGAACTTCTTTCGTAAGCGAATTTTGTTCTCCCAGGGAAGAGCGCAACGCCTCGCATGCCTTCTCGTACCACATGAGAGCAACGGTTGGGCGATCTTTGCTCACGTATAGTTCTGCAAGGTTGGTTGCCGTCAGCCCGTAGAACACACTGCGGGTGCCGGTTACTTTGGAGTGAATGTACAGAGCTTGCCGAAGATGATTTTCTGCTTCATCAAACTTCTGCAGTTGAAACTCGGCCCAGCCCAGATTGTTCAATGCCATTCCCACTGGTGTACTGAGCAATCCGATTCCGACTTTCAGATGTGACACTGCCTGTTCATAGTAAAATTCGGACTCAGGAAAGCATCCCACTAGAGAGTTTAATGCCCCGAGCTTCGTGTATACCTTTCCGATCGCCACCGGCTCGCTGTGCGACTGCTTCAAGAGGTAGCATTGAGCGAGTAGAACAGACTCTTCCTTTGTGTAGTCTTCAACTTCTTCATAAAGGGTTTCCAAAGCTTCAAGAGATGAAAGAAGCTTTTTTGTGTTGCCTCCGGACAATTCAAGTGAGTCAATCAGATGCTGTTCGGACTCGACATATTTCTTGCGTTGAAGTGCGACCGAGCCTGATAGAAACTCATTTTTCCATCGGTCTTGCTGCCCGACAATCGCGTTTACATCGTAAATATTGATTAGCATTGTCGAGAGCAGTGTAATGGCGAGTGTAAATAGACGTTTCATTTGTGTCACATGGACTTTGTTGATTCGTAGTGCGAACGTACTTTCTATGCAATCTTCGAATCAGCCGAATGGGAGAGTGTGGCACGCCTTTCTTGCGATCGTCGACCTGATCTTACTTTGACTACTTGCACCGAGCACGGTGCGGTGTTGACTACTTCTGAAGCCACACTTCCCGTCTTTGTCGATCTTGGACCGGTGTCTCCGTGTGATCCGATTATGATCAGATCTGCTCCCCAAATGTCCGCAGTCTCTACAATCATCTTTCCGGGCGAGCCTTCCAATACCTCGCCAATGATTTCACACTGGGGAAGTTCGCCTTTCAACTGATGGACGCGATCTTCCAATATTAAAGAGCACTGATGCATGAATTGCTCTGTCTCTTCCCATGACGAGGCGGGTTGTACAGCCGTTACTAGCCGGATTGCGGTCTGCTCATCCCAGCTGCAACTAGCCACCGCACTAAGCACCTCCGATGAGAACAGAGAGCTGTCAATCGCCACTAGAACTTTCAATTTCATCTCTCTATCTCCACGATGGTCTATTATTCAAACTAGCTTGAATTTGCGATCGCTACTTCGTCCAATGGAATGATTCGAAGTATGCAATCGCAAGCCACATGGAGGATTTGTCGCACGGCAAACTAGGTTTTTACAGGTACCTTTGCCGGTTTGATTACCACAACAGCGCATTGTGCTTTCGAAAGTAGTGGCTGCGAGACCGATCCAAAGAACCATTTTGCAGCCGGCGCGCGTCCATGCGTGCCTGTGATTAGCAAGTCTGATTTAGTTTGTGCTGCGTACTTGAGCAAATCCTTCGACGGTGTGCCGACGATGACGGACTCGCGCACCTCGCAGGCGGGCATCATAGTTTTAATTCTGTTGGCAATTCCCTTGACCAATGCGCTTGCCTTTGCCTCTTCTCTTTCTCGCGCACCATCCCATGCGTATGGACCCGTTTCATGAAGAGTTTCTTTGTCGAGGACATGTACGACGGTAAAGACTGTGTGATCCGGCCACTTGTGGCTGACGATTTGATCTACCAATAGCTGCGATTGTCCACTGTCTTCGACTGCAACGATAACCTTTGACCAAGCTGCCGATGCTGTTTCTGATGCCTCTGAATTCGCGAGCTTATTAGATTCTTTTGCCGGTCGAATTAGGAGGACAGGGCAGGATACTTGATAAAGGAGCACTTCGGAAACACTGCCGAAAAACCACTTCCCGACCGCCGATCTTCCGTGCGAGCCGACAATGAGTAGGTCAGGTTTCCAATTCTCAATTTCGATTTTGATTTGCTCGGCAATATATCCTAGTATCAGTCTTTCACCTATCGGAGCATGTAAGGAATCGGCGAGCTTCTGGGCGCATCGATCCAAGACGAACTGCCCGTACTTCTCTGCTTCTTTGATGGACTCGGTCATCACGACCGGGTCGTCTTCAGGCGGGGGCTGCACCACGTGTACGAGACGAAATTCCACGTCGCAGGACCAGTTTTGATCAGATATAAAGCTGCACAGATGGTCACCGCTATTCTCGTCCTCAACTGCTACCAAGATTTTCTTGTATGACCACAACATGTTCAACTCCTTGCCAAAATGGTCTTGAATCTCACAACTTCACGCGGCTATGTCTTGTGTTAGTCCGTGCTTCATGGGAAACCTGACCTCGTTTGGGTTGCAAATATCCGAGCTTCGATTTGCTCATTGAATATTCTCTTTTGATCGACTCGATATTGCTTCAGTCCTGAGGATGATCGGCTAGCAAAATTTTGTTATGGAATCTCTCTCAATAGACAGATTTCTTTCTGAAGATTTGCGACTGCCTGGTCGATTGAGTTGGCATCGGGATTATCCTGCTCTATTTGATCCATTACTATCGACAAGTTATTGCGCGCTTGTTCAACAGTGGAATTCCAAAGCTTGAGCCTGGCATCGGCTGCATCAGAGCGATCGAACTTCTGCAAAGCGGACGCTACGCTTGGCATTGCGGAAAGTATTAGTTCGACACGCGCAGAAAGCTCCACTAATCTTTTCTCGCCATTGTTGCTCCACGTAGTGTTACCATCGGGTAGGCGTTCTGCGACCGTCTTCATCGCTTCTAGATCTTCTTCGATTAGATCGATTGCTGCTCGTAAAATTGCCTTACTGTCAGTTGTGAGGGCAAACCCATCTTTTTTCAATCCATCGACCAACATTTCTGCGCGCGCAGAATTCATTCGCTGACGATAATCTGGGATTGACAGCCTCACGGTCCGATCGCCGGCAGCTCCTGCGGCCTCGCTGGCATCAGTAGCCAATGCAAAAATCGAATCTGGAAGGTCTGGAAGAACCTGCAATCCAACAAATTTTGCGGTTGAGAATAGTTTTCCATCCAAGAATATGCTCCACTGGTCCGGGAGTTTGTCAGGCTCCCTGACAGTCATTCGAAACACTAGTCCACTGCTCTTGTCCAGGAGTTCGATGAGAGGCTGCGGAATAGTGGTTACTTTTCCGAGTAGACACTTTGTGTTTGCGCTCAGTTTTTCGTTAGCCAGCGACAGAAGACTACCTAAATCTGACTCCAGAACACTGAAGCCGTTGGCTGACTTTAACAGTTTGGAATCTGGAGCGAGCGTGACCTTGATACCACCCAAAGCACCACCCATCTTCCCTCGAATTTTTCCATCCGGTTGACGAACGACGATCGCACCGCTTCGTTTACCTGCTTTGAGTGCTTCAAAACGGATTGAGTTGGGACTCTTGAAGTACAGTCTTCCTGTCTCCACGATTTCCTTTCCTTTTACGTTTGTATACAACACTGTTTCGACGCGATAAGCCTTTAAACCGTGTGTTTTGTCGAGCATCGCCTTGAGTGCTGTTTTTCCGTCGGTACCGGCACCTTCAAGAAGACTCTCGGAATATGTGAGATCTCTTTCGGTCGCTGCTGCTGGCGGCACGGCATAAAGAGGTAGAGCAACCAAGAGAAGAAAAATGGCTTTGTTAAGCTGGCGAGACATAGGCACCTGCAAGCGAGTGTAGGGATGATATTCATACAATATGAATGATAGGCGACGCAGGTGCTTCGCTCATTCGGACTAGATGATTATGACTTCCAGAAGCGTGTCACTCATCCCGTGGACTGATGCAGTTAGAACTCTCTGGCACTAAAGTGGATTGTTATTGAATGGGTTGAAGTATCGAGGATTTCAATGAACGCTCCCGCCAATACCATTTCTAGAGTACTGCGCATGAAGCTGAAAGCGGGAGATCTCGCATACAAGAAAGGCGACTTCCACGCTGCAATGGCCAGTTACCAGAGTGTGCAGAAACAAGCAGAGCGAAGCGACAACCAAGAGCTTTTGTCGATCTCGTTAATGAAGACGGCTATCTGTCTTTCTGCTCTTGATCGACTACAAGAAGCTGAAACACTGTTGCACAAATCCGAATCCATTGAGGCTTCTCGCCACATATTGGATTTGGATGAAGTCATCATGCTTCATCATGAGTTATCGATACTACTGTTTCGGCTTAATCGAATGGAAGAAGGTTACATCGAGGAGAAGAAGGCTCTGGAAATACTACAAAGAGGCGATCATATAGACGACAATTTGCTTGTGCTCGTGCTTAAGCAACTCGCCGTTTACACTTCGCAAGATGAGCAATTCAACTTGGCGATATCGTTTCTACAAGATGCGATGGCGGTTGCCTCTGCAAGTCCGAAGATCGGAAAAGACTCGCTGCTGTACGGACAGCTCTTAGTTACTTATGCACTTGTGCTTATCGACATGCGGAAGTTTGCTGAAGCGCAAGAGTACTACGACAGAGGAATCACTCTTGCCCAGATTGCTTTAGGTGAGCACAATCCCAAAGTCGCAGATATCTATGGTCTCTTAAGTCAACACTTCAAGAAGGCAGGACAGACGGAAGAAGCTACGAAATTCGCTGACTTGGCATATGTGGTCGATAATGCGAATCGTAGCAGTCAGCATTGCTGGTGAGAGCTAGTTGGACTCATACTCACGGACGATGAATAGTGCAACCTGGTGTGTCAATCTGTAGACGTTCCTAAACAGTGGGAATACGATGAAGATTCACATACATCTGAGATTCATTCAGATTTGCCTAGCTCTTGTCGCAGGGGCCGTCATGCTGATCAATCAGAGTGCGGAAGCCAGCACGTCGAGAACATGTTCGCTGTTTGCAGGATGTGATCTCTCAACGTACACACTCGGACCGGTCGCGTCTGAATTAGAAGGAGCAGGTGCCAACCCGAGTTGCAAACACAATTGGATGCTTGTTCCTCAATGGCTTGCAGGAACGTGGCAAGCAAATTCTGAAATGGTGCTTCAAGTGTATGACTACAAGCAGCAGACCGATATCTTAGGTGAACCAGTCACGCTCAAAATTCAGCGGCAGAGCGTTATTGGCATGCAAGCCGATAAATTTGGACGCCTCTGGCACTGCGCTGGTGTTCCATACATTCGCAGTATTGAAATAGGTCCTTATCTTGAACGACACGAAATGGTAAGTGTTGTTCCAACCGAATGCACTGATACAAAAGTGGTTGTCACTTGCGTATCGTTCGTGACTAGGATAGATCGCAATAGTGGAGATTTGTTGAGTGTCTTCAAAGAGCACACTGTCACAACTTATTCTCCAATAAGAGAAGGTCTGATACAGGTCACGTTTGTGATCAATGACTACGACATGAAAAATCGGCCGATTTTCTGGTCTAAAAAAATTTGCACAGAGAAGCGCATCAAGCCCTTTCAAATTGTCAATAATGATCCCGACCGAGGCGAGCTTAAGTTGAGCTTTAGGAGATATCTTGTAGAGCACAGGATGGCCGAGGCTCTTCCCGGCAGGTAAGCTTCTATAGGCGCCTACACGGCGACAAAAATGTCATTGTCGACGAGTTGAAGGTCATAAACTTTTGCGTTGTTACAATGCATTTTCCAAAAGAGGAAGTTTGCCTCTCTTACGCTATCACCTGAAACTAGATCGAACTGAGCACCGTGATAAGGACAAGTGACGCACGTTTTGTTGAGAGTGCCTTTGCTCATGGGTTTCCCAAGGTGAGGGCATTTATCGTCTAGTGCAAAGAATTTGCCTTCAGAATTTGCAATGAGAATCTTTCGCCCGCTGACGGCAAATGATTTCATTGTTCCAGGTGGGATTTCTTCAGTTGATGCAAGTTTTGTGTAACTCATGTCGCAATGCTCGCTTTGAGAAAGGGACAACGTGATCGGCCTACAACGAGACCTCAGCCTGTCGGTAAGCCGAGGTCTCCTGTGTGTGCTCAGGTGGTTTCGATATCTTTCACGGTGGGGGTTTGCATCTCCCATTCGCTCAATAACTAATATAGGTGGAACGACCCAGACCGACCAGTAGTTACTATTTTGTAATCGTTCCTCACGCATCGCATACCTCTTCGGTACGATGCGAAGGATTCATTATGAGGTCATTATTAGATAAGAGGCCTGGAAATCATGACCTGTAAACGTAATCAAGGACAATCAATCAAAAACATTCTGAAGCGGAATGCCGACGAGAATCACTGACGTCCAGGAGGTGCGCAATGAACAAGCATTCAAGCAAACTATTAACGATGCTTTGGCAACTATTTCCGCATCCGAATTATGGCCAGGAACTCGATAGATTGAAAGCAAATCGGCTGCATTGTGAGTGTCAAGGTCCGTGTCCTTCGAAACCACATCTCTATGAGCTTGGACACAAGGGAAAGAAAGGACTGAGACTCGTAGCATATATTCGATCGGCTTCACCGGATATGCGCGAGCTTCAGAGAAGTAAAATTGAGGACTATTGCGAAAAGAATGGTCACTCCATTGTTGCGGTTTATGATTGGGATTTATCAAAGCCCTCTACCGCCCTACATGATGCGCTTCAATCCATTGATGGGGCAGACGGACTGATCGTTTCTGATCTAGATCGAATAATTGACCATCCAGACGATCCACCTCGCGACCTCTTTCCAATCTTCCATCACTATTTCTTCCATAGCACAAAACATCTTATTAGCATTCAGGAAGGTATTGACACAGGCTCGCTACCAGGGCAGGAGTCCTTCATTAGATATCTCAACCGCATAGAAGATCCGAATTGTTTCAATGCTATGGTTGATGGTTAGACGATCGATCAAAAGTTTGTCGCTTACAGCGATCCCATCCGAGTGCCGCCGATTGCTTCGACATGCGGCATTTCAGAACTTTCGAGTTCATCGTCGAGTGTGACGCTCAGCGGATTGCCGATACCATCTTCCAAGTACCCAGCTTCAGTACTGTCGCTTTCAGATGATCGAAACCTTGGTTTGTTCAAGAAATCATATAGTGAGAGGAACGCCACTATTAAAATGATGGCGATGAAATACAGAACCAGGATTGCTATGTTGATTGACATATCCACCTCAATTCGACCTGATTATGTCGGCTGGTTGTCATTGGCGCATCATGCCGAAGATGGATTCGTATTAACTATGGGACCGATTCCCACAAACAGAGTAAACTGGGCACTTCAGGTTTATTTGACTAACCTTCTTGGAACTATCGTATGAAACAAAAATCTCCTTGGTTTAGCGTTTTTGGCTTGTGGTGCCTCGTCACCATTGTTACGTTGCCATGTGCTGCCGACCCGACTAAAACAGGCAATAAGGCTAATCCGAGCACAAAAGTCGAAAAGCCGAGCAGTGATTCCAAATCCAAAGGTGGTTCCGGCACCCCTCAGTCGCCCAACTCCAACTCAACTAAAGATAAGGTCGAGAAGAAGGCACGAGTGGTTGATGGAGCCGCCGTATTCAAACAGTATTGCGCCACCTGCCATTTAGAAGGCGGCAACTCAATTAAGCCGAGCCGTCCAGTAGCTGAGTCAAAGAAAGTGGCTAATATTGGAATCTTCAAAGACTACCTGAGTGCTCCGCCTGGACACATGCCCTACTACGAGAATCTCGTTAAAGACAAGAAGACTCTCGAAGCGCTGCACAGGTATTGCAAGAGTCTCAAGAGAAAGCCGATTAAGCAAGCATTTGATGGTAGCTCAGGCTGCAATAAGATTTGACCACTAGTCCACAAGAGGTCCGACCGATGTCAAAATTTCTTGTCCTGTGGTCACTGGAACCATCTTTAATTGGAGCCGAGGCCGTCAAGTCTGTTATGTCCATGCCGGCGTATGCCGAGAAGCTATTCTCGGCAGGAAAGCTAGAAAGGAGATATCACATCGTAGGAAAACACGGCGGTGCTTGGATTTATGATGTTGAGACCAATGAGGAGTTGGACAGATACTTGGCGATGGCGCCAGTCTATAATTTCGCGCGTTATGAAGTTTACCCGCTTGCGGAGATGAGCGCGCCCGATACTGTCGTTAAGTGACTGAATCGATCAACAGATTCGCGGGAGTTGTTCGCCTGAGAGCTTATCTAGAATTCGATTGCCGCCGACGGTAGAACGCAGCACGACTCGTTGTGGATGCTCGACTGTTATTTTTCCGATAGCGAGCGCATCTTTTCCTAGCTCGTGTTTGTTCATGATTTTCAAAATGGATTCGACATCTTGCTCAGCTGCAATAGCCACAAGGCGCCCCTCGCATGCTACGTATAGGGGGTCGAGTCCCAGGAGTTCACAAATTGCTTTCACTTGCGGATTAACGGGAATCAGATCTTCTTGTATATCTATACCGACGTTCGAACTGTGCGCGAGTTCGTTGAGAACGCTGGCTAGTCCACCGCGGGTGATATCACGCATACAATGAATGTTTGAGCCTGCACCAAGCATATTCTCTACCAGATCATGCAATGGTGCACTGTCACTGACCAAATCGGTCTCAATCTCTAGCTCCTCTCGAGCTGTCATTATTGCCATACCGTGTCTTCCGATGTCGCCACTGACGATGACGATGTCGCCAGGTTCTGCGCGGTTTGCCGCTGGTGCTGGTATTTGTTCGACTATGCCGATGCCGGTCGTAGTGATAAAAATCTTGTCGACTGCGCCTTTGCCGACTACTTTCGTATCGGCGGCGACGAGAGTGATATTGGCTTTTGCGCAAGCGCTTGCTAATGAATCCACAATGCGAGTCAGTTCTTCAATCGGAAAACCTTCTTCAAGAATGAATGCCGCTGAGATAAACAGTGGACGAGCGCCCCGCATGGAGAGATCATTGACAGTGCCATGAACGGCGAGTGATCCAATGTCGCCACCCGGAAAAAATATTGGAGATACCACGTATGAATCGGTCGTCATCGCCAAGCATTGCCCGCCCACTTTAAGCAATGCGGCGTCATCGAGCTCAAGCAATTGCGAGCTCTTCAGACGAGGCAGAAAGACATCTTCAATTAAGTCGCTCGACATTTTGCCGCCGCTGCCGTGTCCCAGACGAATCTTGGCAAAAGAAGAATTTGGCAGCGGGCATGACAATCCCTTTGATTCAAATGACATTTTCTTTTTCGAGCCCCACGTCAATTGCTTCGCCTTTTCTAAATCTGTAATAGTTAGCACAGGTGCCTTCCGATGACACCATTGTGGCTCCAAGCGGATGCTCCGGTGTGCACTCCGTTCCAAATACCGGGCATTGCGACGGCTTTTTCACGCCCCTGAGAATTTGCCCACTGATGCATACCGGTGACTCTTCAACAACTACATGCTCCACTTCGAATTCCAACTCGGCGTCAAAGTCTTTGTATTTTTCGCTGAGCTTGTACCCACTCTTTGGAATCGCTCCTAATCCGCGCCATAGACGATCCGAAACATCAAACACCTCACCCAGTATCGTTTGAGCTTCACGATTTCCGTAAGAAAGAACTGCTCGAGAATATTGATTTTCGATCTTTGCTTCACCATGCTCCAATTGAGTAACGCATCGCAGGATGCCCTCTAAAATATCGGTAGGCTCGAAGCCTGATATTACAATTGGAACATTGTATTGTTTGCAGATCGCTTCATACTCCTCGGTTCCCGTGATTGAGCAAACGTGGCCCGGCCCCAAGAAGGCATGCACCAGATTTGATGGCGACTCCAAAAGCGACATCATTACCGGCGGTACAGTTACGTGGGAGCACAACATGAATAGATTGTCGATGTGCATTTTCTTTGCTTGAAAAACCGCCATTGCATTTGCTGGTGCAGTGGTTTCAAAACCCACCGCAAAGAAGACCACCCGACGATCGGTGTGCTTTTGCGCCAATGTGAGCGCCTCCAGTGGCGAATAAACAATTCGCACATCAGCTCCATTGGCACGAGCGTCGAGCAAATCACCCTTGCTTCCAGGAACTCTAAGCATGTCGCCGAAAGAACATAGAATCGTGTCTTTGAATGAGGCAATTGCAATTGCCTTGTCGATGAGTTCAACCGGTGTTACGCATACGGGGCACCCAGGACCGTGCAGCAGCTCCAAGTTTCTCGGCAAAAGGTCTTCAATGCCATACTTCAAAATTGTGTGCGTTTGACCGCCGCACACCTCCATTATGTTCCAAGGTCTGGTAGTGACCTTTTTGATCTGTTCGGAGATTCGCTGCGCCAAGGTGTAGTCTCGAAATTCATCAAGGTATTTCATAGTGTTTGCTTGCCCTCAAACTCAGCCAACTCCGAAGAATAATCGAGCTGCAGTGCCTTCAGTGTTCGGCTAGCCTCCTGCTCGTCTATGACGCTAATTGCAAAACCAACATGCACCAACACATAGCTGCCGGCACAAGCTTCCGGTGTGTACTGCAAGCAAGTGTTCTTCCGAATGCCACCGAAATTGACTCTTGCCATCTTTAGTCCATTGCTGTCAAAGACGCTTTCAACTAGGCCGGGAATTGCAAGACACATCAGTTTTCTTCCTCGATACTATTTGAGTCGGATGTTGCAAGGTTGGCTGCTGCAACAGCAGCTTGCCCCAACGAGATTCCACCGTCATTCGATGGAATTTCCTGTGGTGTGTAAATTTTGAATTGATGCCTGCTTAATTGCACTTTCGTGGATTGCATCAGAAGTTTGTTTTGAAAAACACCGCCTGTAAGACACACTGTCTCAACCCCTGAGTATTCGCGCAATCTCAGGCAGATCTGAGCCACTATTTGAGCAACAGTTACATGGAATTTGGCTGCGATTGTTTCCTGTGAGATGCCATCCAGCAAATCATCATAAGCATTGTAGAGGACAGGAAAGGTGTCGACTACTTGTGATTCATTGGTGGTTGCAATTTCGAATGGGTAGGTTGGAATTCGATCGAAATCGCCTCCGATTTTCTCTACGTGACTTCGCGCTCTTACTTCGAGTTCAATAGCAGCTTGCCCCTCATATTCGTTGTGATCGCATACGCCGAGTATGGCTGAGCAGGCGTCAAATAGCCGGCCGCAACTGGAGGTCAGAGGCGTGTTGACTCCGGACTTTATCTGTCTTTCGATTGAGTGAACCACTGATTTGCCGTACTTGCCTTCAAGCGCGCCGACAAATGGAGCGAATTTCTCAGCCGCATCTTGTGCACCGTCGAAGATATATCCTAAGGCCATGCGCCATGGGTTGCGTGCAGCATTGGCTCCACCAGGCATAGGCACGGGCTTGAAGTGAGCCAACCGTTGAAACGTCTTTTGATTGGCTAGAAAAAATTCACCACCCCAAATCGTGTCATCGGTGCCATACCCGAGCCCATCGAACACGACACCAATGACAGTGTCGGTTAGTCCATGTTCTATCATGCATGCGACTGTGTGTGCATGATGATGTTGGACGTGGAAGAGCGGTAGATCGTGCGCCTTGGCGATTGCTTCTGCGATACGTGAGGACTGATAGTCCGGATGCATGTCACATGCAATGACTTGAGGGGTCATGTGAAACAGATTTTGAAATTTTGCCAGAGTGTCTTGAAAATGCTGCGCGGTTTCAATAGTGTCTAAATTTCCTATGTGTGGGCTTAGGTACGCGAGATTGTCTTTTACAAGACAAAATGTGTTTTTCAATTGACCGCCAGTAGCAAGAATAGTCAGTGGAGTCTGAAATGGCAGAGTGATTGGGCTCGGAGCCATACCTCGCGCTCTTCGCATCACTGACTTTGTTCCATCAATAATTTGAACAATTGAATCGTCAAATCTGAAGTGTATGTCGCGATCGTGTTCGAGCCAGGCATCCGCAAGCGATGCTAAACGTGTATGCGCCTCCTCATTTGCTATTGCAATTGGTTCGTCTCTCTGATTGCCGCTTGTTGCAACTAATGGTTTTCCTATGTCATTGGCAATCAAATGATGCAAGGGTGTATATGGCAACATCACTCCGATCGTGTCGCTGCCGGGCGCGACCTCCGCCGATACAGTGGAGAGTGGATGTCTCCTCAAAAGTACGATTGGATGCGCCGGGGTTAAGAGGGCTAATTCTTCGTCAGAATCAACGAGGCAATGCTGACGCACCATCTCAAGGTCTCTCATCATCAATGCAAATGGTTTAAACTCTCTGCGCTTCCTCTTGCGCAAGAGTTTTACTGCACCGCAGTTTTGCGCGTCGCAGACGAGATGAAATCCACCGAGACTTTTGATTGCTACGATTTTTCCATCGCTTAAGGCAGAAACTGTTTTTGAAAGCGCATTTTCTCCAACGTACGAACCATCAATGGTTTTCATAAGTAGTGACGGTCCGCACAGTGCGCACGCATTGGGCTGCGCATGGAATCGGCGACTGTTGGGGTTGTCGTATTCGTCCTTGCATTGACTGCACATTTCAAAAGGTCGCATCGTAGTTTGTGCGCGATCGTAAGGCAGCGATGTGATTATCGTGAAACGCGGGCCGCAGTTTGTGCAATTGATAAATGGATAGCGGTATCGACGGTCTTCCGGATCAAAGAGTTCTTCTTTGCATTGCGGGCACAGTGCGCTGTCTGGGCAAACCAACTTGGTGTGACAATGACTGGATGTACTCTCTTTGATTCGGAATTCATCCTCCAAAACGGCATCGAGAGCCATGGTCTCGATTTGAAGAATGCTGCTGAGAGGAGGCGCTTTAAGTTTTAGATCTCGTGCAAATTGCTGCAACGAGGACTCGTCTCCCTGAATCTCAATCTCAACGGCTCCATCATTGTTTCTCACAAAGCCTGTCAATTTATGCAATTTTGCAAGCGAGTGCACGAACGGCCGAAATCCTACACCTTGCACGGTGCCTGAAACGACTATCCCCAGTCTTTTGGTTGCTGTTGGGGGGCGCATAAGCTAGTTTCGCCTTGATGAATCTTCATTCTACCTGCATTCTCTGCTTGGCAATCATTCTCAGGGATTACTGATGAGCCAATAGTAGTTTACCGGCTGTTTTGGATGATAAGCCGTTTGGTCGATACCTATTGTCCGCGTAGACGGCACAATGAGGGCATCAAGTTCGCAAAGGATGCAATCATGAAGATTCTCATAGCAGTAGATGATTCTACTTGTTCGACCCATGCGGTTGAGACGATTTTGGAACGAAAATGGACTGACGGTACCGAGGTTCGTGTTGTCACTGTCGTGGAGCCGGTCATGGCTAGCTATGGTTTTGCAGGTGGCTACATAGTTGAATCAATGATTGATGCGGAAAAGGAAATCATTGCACACTGCAAACAATTCATTCATGAGTTTGTCGCTCGGTTGAAACCAGTCTTTGGCGAGACCAAGGTAAGCGGTGATGTATTGCATGGATTTATCGCAGATTCAATTCTAGAAGAAGCGAAGCAATGGGATGCGGACCTTATTGTGGTCGGCTCGCATGGGCGTAGAGGATTCCAACGATTCCTCCTCGGCAGCGTAGCGGAAAGGGTTGCAAGTCATGCTCCATGCTCAATTGAAATTGTGAAACAAAAGGTAGCCCATCAAGAGACCCCGAAGAACGAAGAAAAGGCACACATCGACGCAATAAGGTTTGGATAAATGAAAGTAATAGTGGCAATCGATCAGAGCGTTTATGCTCAACAAATCATTGACTCAATGTTGAGACAGCACTGGCCCGAAGGCACCAACTTCAAGATTTTGACTGTAGTGGAGCCGACGCAGCTTGACGAATTCGGAGCCTACAAATGGAAGGATTTGCTCATAGCAGTCGCAGACCAGCGGTGTAAAGCTGCTTCGGAGGTTCTCAGTCAAGCCAGAGAACAATTGCAGTCGAAGTTGCCCGATTGTTTGGTTCATACTGAAATTAGGCATGGAAAAGCTCGTAAGGAAATTGTCGAAGCGGCTGCTGAGTGGATGGCAGACAAAATTGTAGTGGGAGCCCATGGACGCTCGCCAAATCGGCTGATGCTCGCAGGTACAGTGCCTGCCGCGGTTGCGCAGAATGCGCACTGCACGGTTGAGCTTGTGAGGTTGAAAGTCCCGGCTGAACACGGTGAAATTGGGAAAGAAACTGGGGCAGTTCACCAATAGCGATTTTATTGAGCCCAAAAAACAGTAGCGATCAATCAAATTGATCGCTACTGATTCTTTTGAGACCTTTTAAAATCCACTTGCTTGTTGTGTACTATGCTTGCAGGCGGCTAGCGCCAGATATCAGGATCGTCGCGAAACCAATATGCTTCCAACGCGAACATCACACATGCCCAACCGACAGCGCCAAGGATAGCACTCGGCAGTAGATAGACGATCGCGTCCTCGCTTGGTGTGAGCGCTAATTGAAACGCAAGCCAAAGAAGCAATACACCTAGAAGGCACTCGAAAGCATACAAAGCTCTTTTGAGATCAGAATACGAGAACATTTGTCACCTCCCTCGGTAGAAAGTCTTAAGCCATCAATACGCGGAGACCCTCATCGTCTTTTGACTCAGAAGCTTTGGTGCTTGGTTTGTAAATGAGCACAGATGCCTTTGCGTTTCTCACCACCCGCGTGGTAGTGCTACCCAGAATGTTTTCGTCAGGGTTCTTAAAGCCATATGCTCCCAATACCAATAGACTGTTGGTGACATTGGCATAGTCGAGTATGATTGGCGCTACGGCTCCTTCTTCAATCGAGAAGACTTCTTCTTGCCACTTTTCGCGTAGATACGCGCGACCGTCTTCAATTAAGAGATGTGCTTCAGCTCGCTCTTTTGACGAACCTACAACTGTAATTGCTTTGAGCTTGGCATTAGCGTTCTTTGCCAGGTTCTCCGCCATCAACAATGCGCCACGTGCGGCTTCACTACCGTCATATGCAACCAAGACTTGCTTCAGGTCTGACACTGGTTTCACAGCTATAAGAACCGGTTTGGAGCAATTTATTGCCACTCTTTCGGCCACTGAACCAATCACTAAATCTGTCGGGACTTGACACTCGCCACGGCCCCTATGACCTACGATAACTAGATCACAAGAGCGGGCTTCCCGTAGAATTTCATCGACTATGTAGCCCTCACCAAGGATTGTTGTCGCTTTTATTCCTCTTCCAATCGCTTCTGTGGCAAACAAATCCAGAATGACTTTGCCTATTCTACGAAGAGCGACAAAGACCTTTTCTGCAGTGTCGACTGACCGGCTAAAACCTAGTGCTTCCGCAAATTCCGGTGCTATAAACAAGTCGACAAGTCTTGGATCTAAAACATGAATTCCTGCAAGACCGGAGTCGAGACTCGATGCTAGCCAAAAACCGTATTCTGCAGCGATCTGGCTGTACTTTGACCCATCAAGGGCAATGAGTATGTTTTTGAATGGCATAAGTGCGACCTCCTGGCGCCAAGTCTATTACAACATCAATGGTGTTTCGGCGAATTGATCGCGAGGATGAAA
Organism: uncultured Candidatus Obscuribacterales bacterium; assembly: GCA_964503045.1. Lineage (GTDB taxonomy): Bacteria > Cyanobacteriota > Vampirovibrionia > Obscuribacterales > Obscuribacteraceae > CAYZJR01. The sequence continues at coordinate 19,763 of CAZCZI010000023.1, read as the reverse complement.
CGTACTTCGCTGCGGTCTCAACCGAAAGGATTATTTTCACGAATGAAGTTCAAGGTCGGCCTCAAGGTTGATTCCGTTCAAATCGCAATGTGCGAGCCTATAAAATAGCGATTTTGGGGGCTCCGACAGGTGTCGAAATTGAAAGTGCTCGGCACGGAATCAAACAATGCCATTAGGTGTTCGCACTCTATGGCTGCGACGCCAGCCGGTCTCTGCCTGATCTCCATAGGTAACACCCTGCGAGGTGATGACGGTATTGCTTCTAAGTTGTGCGATGCCTTACCCGAGCAGAGCCTATCTGATGTTTGCTGCTTTGATCTTGGTACTCATTGCGAATACCTTTCTGAGTGTTTACAGGGACATAACGCGGCAATCATAGTCGACTGCACCAAAAGTGGTGCGGCACCCGGTACTGTGACCGTCTTAGATCTCTTGTCCGTCTTAGAGAACCATTCAAGCTTGTCGAAGTTAGTTTCCTCCCATGGAATTTCCTTTGTCGACGAATTGCGATTGATCAACGGGCAAGGGGTCTTGCCCAAACGAATAGTTTTTTTTGGTGTCGAGGCCGGTGACGTTGAATGGTCTCAGCATTTGAGTGAGGATATGAACAGGACATTGCCCACACTAGTCAACAGATTGTCCGTAGTAATTTCAGTTATATTGGAGTCATTGAAGAAAGATGCATGAAGCTACAATCGCTCAATCTATTTTGAGTATTGCTTCTTCAAAGTTGAAGAAGACTCCGAACGCAGATACGGTGATGAAGATTCAGATTATTGTTGGCGAGTTCAGGAATGTCGATATTGAATCGCTCGAGTTTGCTTTCGATCATCTGAAAGACTTTCATGACGGCTGCAGCGGCTGCAAATTAGAAGCGGAAACAATTCAGGCTAAGGCTGTGTGCAGATCAGGCACTCACACCTACCGGCCGTCTGCAGATAATACATTTAAGTGCGAAATTTGTGATGCTGGAATTGGCAAGTTGCTTTCTGGCGAAGAGTTGGATGTCATTGGAATAACTTTACTATCTCGGCAAAAGGAGCAACCTGAGCATGCACGAACTGGTAGATGAGCACATGGTTGAGCGAATTCTCTCGGGAAACGAGGAGATGGCTCGACACAATCGCGAACACCTGGATGAAGACGGTGTATTCGCGATAAATTTGATGAGCGCTCCCGGAGCCGGAAAGACGAGCTTGTTGGAGAAAACCCTCGGAATGCTCGATTCGGACTTGAAGGTCGCAGTGATTGAGGGAGACATGGTTGGCAATCTCGATGCGCAACGGCTGCAGAAGTATTGCGAAAGAGTCATGCAGATAAGCACAGGCAGGAGTTGCCACCTCGATGCTCAGATGGTTGCCCGTTTGCTGCATGTCGAAGAGTTGTCGGGTATCAAGCTTCTATTTATTGAGAACGTTGGAAACCTTGTGTGTCCTGCCGAGTTTCCACTAGGCGAGCACAAAAGAGTTGTGTTGCTTTCGGTAACCGAAGGAGACGACAAGCCAATCAAATATCCGATAATCTTCAAGAACTGCGATGCTGTGATCTTCACTAAATGCGATCTTCTGCCTCACGTGAATTTCAACATTCAAGCTGCAAAACAGTATGTTCGCGACCTGAACTCCGAGGCGGTTTTCTTTGAGACATCGGTGGTCACCGGGCACGGAATCAAGGAATGGATTGACTGGATCTCAACTGCATTTGGTGCTAAGGCCAAGGAGTGTAACGGTGTGTCTGTCAGTTCCTGCTAAGATTCTTGCGCTTACGCAAGCCAAAGCCAAAGTTGAAGTCTACGGTTTGCAGAAGGAAGTATTTCTTGCGTGCGAAGGTGCGCGCGTTGGCGATTGGGTATTGGTTCATGGAACCATTGCCCTACATGTTTTAGAGCCGGAGGCAGCCGGCGAGACTATTAAGCTCTTGGAAGCTCTTCGCGACAAATAGTCCCAAAGGACGACGCCGAGTGGTCTTTGGGTCGATGTCTCTGGAACGGCAAATGATGTCTAATGTGATAGTTACTTACGATTTGGTGCTTAAAGATGTCGCGTGCTCGTTTACTGAAGAAAGAGTTTGACAAATTCTTCGTGGTGCTCCAAGGCGTTGGAACTGTCTATGCTCCAGTGAAAGTTTCCGATTTGTCGTTTGCCTTCAAGAAGGTGGAGACACCGCATGAAATCGCCTTCGAGGCATTGCGGACGATCTTGCCACCCAAGAAGTTCTTCTATCCACCCAGCGAAACGATTATTACTTACGACAACGAAGAGGTGCGTGAGTGCGAGCCTGAGTTGGATTTTCAAATCATATTTGGAGTGCACCCGTGCGACCTCGCCGGCATCGGCATCATGGATACAATCTTTTCGGCAGGACCTGCTGATAGTCATTATCTCAAGCGTCGCGAGTCAAGCTTGATAGTTGGCTTGTCTTGTATGCCTGATCGATATTGCTTTTGTCAGTCGATGGGCACCGAATGTCCGACAAAGGGATACGATTTGTTTCTCACCGATCTTGGCGATGACTATTTCATTGAGGCAATAACGCAGGCTGGCATGAGCGTGCTCGACTCTTCCCGGGAGTTTGTTCGAATTGCAAATGAAGTCGATCGCAGTCGCTACAAAGATTTTTGGAACACTCGTGCGGAAGCATTCTCTAATGGCTTTGCGCCAGACAATCTGCGCACCGTTATGGATCTCGAAACCGACAACAAGGTTTGGGATGAGATGGGAAAACGATGTCTCAGCTGTGGAAATTGCACGCCGGTCTGTCCGACTTGCTATTGCTTCGATCTCATCGATGTGGCAAGCCTTCACGACGGTGCAGGCGAGAGGCGCAGAGAGTGGGACAGTTGCCAATTCGTTGGATTTGCAAAGGTAGGTGGCGACTTCAATTTTCGACCGACTCCGACTGAACGTTTGAAGTTCTGGTACAGGCATAAGCTGCATGGGTTCGATGATCCCTACGGATTCAAAACGTGCGTAGGTTGCGGGCGTTGCACAGTCTCATGCCCGGCAGGAATTGACGACCTTGTCTCGGTTGTGAAGACTCTGCAAGAAACTCGAAGTGCCAAAAAGGAAGAAGGAGAGGAGGCTAGATGATTCCCACCACCCCGTTTATGCCGGTTAAAGCCAAGCTTCGAGCAATCGTCCCGATGTCGCAAGATAACTTCCTGTTCGAGTTCTCTGAGAGCACTGGCAGTCTCTCGGGTTGCATGCCTGGTCAATTCGTCGAGCTGTGGATACCGGGTGTGGGCGAATGCCCAATATCAGTGTGTTCCGGCAGAGTGTCAGAAACCATACAGCTGATGGTTCGCAGGGTCGGTAGAGTAACAAATGCTCTGTTTCAATTACAAGAAGGCGACTGGGTCGGGTTGAGAGGCCCATACGGACACGGATTTCCGATTGATCGATACAAAGGGAGAGACCTCTGCATGATCGCCGGCGGTCTCGGCATCGCTCCAATTCGGTCGCTATGGCAATACGCGCTCGATCATAGAGAAGAATTCGGTAAACTGGTTCTCGTTTATGGAATGCGCCACTCTGACGAGCTCCTGTTTCGTCAGGAATTTAAGTTGCTTTTGCGTCGAAGAGATATTGAAGTGTATCTCGCTGCCGAGGATGTAATGATTTGCGAGTGGCCACCAATGGCGATGCAGGTTGGTCGTGTAACCGACTTGATCAAAATGGCTTCAATTGGAGAAAGTTACGAGGCTGCTGTTTGCGGACCTCCGGTAATGTACAAGTATGTTGTAGATGAGCTAAGAAAGAAGAATTTATCCGATGAGCAGATTTGGCTCTCGCTTGAGCGTCATATGAAGTGTGGAATTGGAAAGTGCGGACACTGCTTCATTGGCGGACGATTTACATGCAAGGAAGGACCAGTTTTTCAGTTGTCGGAGCTAGGTCTGATGCAAGAAGTAATTGAGTGCGGCAACGGAAAGTGTTCGGTGGCCTAAGATGTCTACAAAAGGACAACCACTACCCTGTATTGCGGTCGAAGGCCTGACTGGCTGCGCCGGAGAGCTCCTTGTTATTCTTGAGAATCTGGAGAAGCTTCTTCCATATGTACGCATTGCTCGCTTTCCGTTTGCGCAAAGCAAAAACGATAACGGACCTGTAGATATAACTTTTGTGGAAGGCAGTGTCAGTCAAACTCATGATCTTGAGAAGCTGAAAAAGATTCGCTCAAATTCGCGCTGGCTTGTCGCCGTAGGAAACTGCGCCGTGTGGGGCTGCGTACAGAAGGGTGCCTGCGATCGATGTCCGGCAGTTGAAATGCTGCGTGCTGTATACGGTGAAAACTCGACGTTTGATATCCTTCCGGCAGCGCCCATCGATCAGTATGTGAAGGTCGACGTGAAACTTTCAGGGTGTCCTATTAATGCCACGCAGTTTCTTTCTGTGACTGCCAGCCTACTTAAAGATCACTTGCCTTACATTACGCAAAAGCCTGTCTGCTTGGAGTGCAAATTGCGAGAAAATGCATGCGTATTGATTGAAAATGACCTACCATGTTTGGGCCCGGTGACAGCAGCTGGTTGTGGCGCATTATGTCCGAGTATGGGGGCGGCGTGCTATGGATGTTGGGGCGCCTGCGAGTCACCGCAAATGGAGGCAATGTCTACGATTTTGGCCGAAAAGGGATACGCAATCGATGAAGTGTTGGGAAGACTGAAAACCTTCGGCTCTCCTGAAAAACTCTTTGAACGCATGACTGCTTCAACAAACTAAGTGAGTAACCATGTCTGACATCGAACGAAAACAAATAATGATTCCCGAGATTTGTAGAGTCGAGGGACATTCAGCGGTAACGGTGGACATTCAAGATGGGCAAGTCTTGGATGTGCGTCTTGATGTTTTTGAAGGCACGAGATTCTTCGAGAAAATCGTCGTCGGTCATAAATTTGATGAGATGCCGCATATCACTTCGCGAGTTTGCGCCATTTGCTCGACCGGGCACGTTTTAGCATCCATACGATCTATCGAAAGGATTTTTGGACATCAAGTAAATCAACAGATTCGACTTTTTCGAGAGCTGATGCATCTAGGAATGATCATCGAGTCACATGCAACACACATTTGCGCGCTGGCATTGCCGGATTTTTTGGGTACGCCCGATTTGATGGATTTCGCTGCCGCCCATTCGCATGAGTTTGGGATTTGGACGAGGCTAAGAAAACTCGGAGCAAGCATTCAAACCGTAGTTGGTGGACGACCCTTTCATCCGGTGAATTTGCATGTGGGCGGGCTCTCTCGTTATCCGGGCAAAGAAGACCTTCGATCTCTATTGCACGCTCTTTCTGAAAATCGAGAAATTGCAATTGAGCTGTGTCACATGCTGATTGATTTGAAACTTCCAGTAAGTACCACTGCCAAGACAGAGTTTTGCGCGCTCATACCAGACGGCGATCACTACGGATATTTTGGAGAACGGGTTCGGTCGAGCACCGGATGGGAAGCCGGCATTGATGAGTACAGAAGTTATCTGGGTGAAGAGGTTGTGTCATACAGCCATGCAAAACGTTCTCACCTGGATGGCAAGCCATTCATGGTTGGCTCCATGGCTCGGCTTAGTCTATTTGGTGATCGTCTAGGACGAGAGGCCGCCAATCTTTATCAAAAGAGTCCGCTTGCTCGTGGCGAAACAAACACTATTCTAAACAACCTCGCGCAATCAATCGAGTTGGTTGAAGCTATCGATCGATCGAGCGTGTGTATCGAGCATTTGCTGGCTTTTAACCACGAAGATGCTGCCGGCGAGCTAAAGAAGGTTTCACCAAAATCTGGTAGCGCTGCTGGTGCCGTGGAGTGCCCGAGAGGAACTTTGTATCATTACTACGAACTGGAAAATGGAGTTGTGAAAGCCGCTGACATGATTACTCCATCGGCACAAAACACCGCAAGAATCGAGAGTGATATTCGCTTCGTCGTTCAAGAGCACATGGAAAAGCAGACGCCGCAACAGCTTGAAGCGAGTCTTGAAACTTTAGTCAGAGCCTACGATCCTTGCAATACATGCGCTACACACATGGTAGAAATCAGGTATGCAAAACCTAAATCATAGTGACATCGACTAAGGACTGAGTGCTGTGGTTTTTCTCTTTCTGCGTGAGTGATTGTCTCAGCACCAGTACTGCACATGGTGCCGAACTCAAAACGGACAGTGATACGCTGCCAAGTAAGGGGCGTCTGGCGTGCTCTGCATGGCTGCCAACAATGATCAGGTCGGCGTCCCAATCTCTTGCTGTTCTGACTATCATTGTTTTTGGATCGCCTTCAACGAGCTCTTCTTCTACTCTTGGTGAGTGAAAGAAGGTTCGAAGCTTAACAGCGTACTTTCTCAGTGATGCTCTTTCGTCGTCTAACGCGTCTTTGTTTACTTCCTCGAGGTCGCTACCGGGCAGAAAGCGCAGATAACCAGGCGTCTGATAAACCCGCAACACTTTAAAGTGGCAAGGTTCGTCCCAGGAGTGCTTCTTTATGAAATTAATGATTTCGTTGGACACTTCACTTCCGTCGACCGCTACGAGAATCTTTCGTGCTCTTTGCTCTTTGTAGATGTCCTTGAGGCTTTGTTCAATTACATCTTGGGCTGACGAATCCGGATCGATGGCATTCCAGAGCTTGAGGGTGCGTGCATCAGGTCTGATCAGTAAGATGGGACAGGTTGCTTCGGCCGCCAATCTCAAGGATGTGCTGCCCATAAAGAATTGATTGAAGCCCTTTCTGCCGTGTGAACCGGCGACAATGAGGTCTGCTTGCCAGTTCTCGGCAATCTCCAAGAGCTCGTCTTGGGGATAACCTTCAATGACTTGTGGAGTTACCGATGACCCAGGCAGGGACAGTTTTATTTTTGACGCGACTTCATCCACCAACTTGCTGGCTCTGTCGATAATCTCGACGGCTGCGTATTTAAGAAGATCATGTCCCGCACTTCTATTCATGCTGCAAGGCAGTGGCTCAACCATGTTTACAACGCGAAATTCGGTGTTTTCAGGCCATTGATGGCGGCTTATAAACAGAGCAATCGCCGAACCAAACAGGCTGTCCTCTACAGGTACCAAGACTCTCATGCTATGACGCTCCTTGACGTGGAGTTTCCCACCAATGGGTTACTTCATGATTGTGAGACAAATTGCACGAATCTACTTCCTTCTCAGTGATGAGTCATGGACCGTGCACATTGTCCGAAAGGTTGATTTTGCTGATTAGGCGGTTTAGACGAGCCCGCGGCGCATGGCATGCACTGCCGCTTGCGTGCGGTCATCGACTGCAAGTTTGTTCAAGATATTGCGTACATGCGTTTTTGCGGTAGCCAGGGAGATTATGAGCTTCTCAGCAATCTCCTGGTTTGACAAGCCATCGACAATAAGACGCAACACTTCTACTTCTCGGGGAGACAATGCCTCAGGCGCCGGTCTGTCCATCTCTTGATGTGACTGTGCGATGGCCGGCTCGCTGGTTGGTGCCGCCGGTTTTGCCGCAGTTGTCGTTGATGCCTTGGACGGGTCGGCGCCTGCGTACATGCGTAAAACCCGACCTGCAATTGTTGCGTCAAGCCATGCGTCTCCAGCGTTTACCGAGCGAATAGCCGTGTAAAGTCTTTCCGGTTCAACATCTTTGAGGCAATAACCTGAAGCCCCTGCAGCAAGAGATGCCAAAATGTCTCGGTCGTTGTCATGCTGTGTGAGCATGATTACCCTTACGTCCGGATGCTCGCGGGAGACCTCTCCTGTGGCTTGAATTCCATCCATGACTGGCATACCTACGTCCATGAGCACGACATCAGGTTTTAATTCACGGATTCGCTTAATGGCTTCTTCCCCATTTGTTGCCTCTCCGATGACATCGATGTCTTCGGTGCGATTAATGGCGGCCTTGAGTCCAATTCTGGTCAAAGCATGATCTTCGACTAGTACGACTCGTATGCTCTTCTTGGCTACCGAGGATTGTTCGGTCATCGATTTGTGCCCGATTATGATGGATGCGGTTTGAACACGCGACCCATTATATGCTAAATAACCTGTGACTTTTCGAATTGAATGTTTTTGTGTGGTGAGCTGCGGGGCTATCAAATGACAGCATCTACTACGGGGCCGAGCCTTAAATTGACCGAAGCGGAAATCGATCTTCGGAAGCGATGGCTGGAGTTTGCTCCGGAAGATGAACAGATCATTCAAGACGAAATCGATTCTTTGGTCGCAGACAGCATTGATTCTTTGATCGAAGGAATGTATGCGCACTTTCTATCGTTTGAGGAAACCAGAAGTTTTTTTTCTGACGAAAGTACGCTCAGTCGAGCACAGCAATCTCAGAAGAAATATTTCGAGAGACTGACAAAGGGAGACTATGGTCTGGACTACGTAGACGACAGATTGCATGTCGGCGCTACGCACCATCGCGTCGACCTCGATCCAAAGTGGTATATCGGCGCTTACAATCGGGTGCTGAATTGGTTTCTGCCGCGAGTCGCCGAACGATATTCAAACGAACCGGAAAAGCTCCCCAGAGCTATTTCCGCTTTGATGAAACTGATCTTTTTTGATATGGGATTGGCCATTGAATGCTATATCTGGGCCAAGGAGTTCTCCATTCGAAAGCATCGTGACGCGATTAGAGAGTTGGAAACAGAAAAACGAGTCACGAAGTCTATTGTAGAAAATGCTCCGATAGGCATCTTGAGTCTAAGTGAGCACTTTGTTTGCCTTGAGTGCAACGACGAATTTGTAGAAATAATCGGGGCAACAGATCGTGACGCGGTAATAGGTAAGACTATTTTCGATGTCGCACCGGGTTTGAGTCCAAAGCACCTTTCCGAGACACTTGAGACTGGTCAAGCTTTTCGCGCATCCGCTGATGCGCTGAGAATGAAAGGCTCAGAAGATTCCTATTGGGATTGGGCAATCTGGCCGGTGAAGGATGACTCCGGCAAAATAACAGGATTAGTGGGTATGTTTTCAAATGCCACCGATCGCGTAATACTGCAACAGCAGCGAGAGGACTTTGTCGCTACTCTGACGCACGATCTCAAGACGCCTGTTTCCGCAACAAACCGAGCAGTTCGCTTTTTGATCGACGGCGATTTCGGACCAGTTTCTGAGTCTCAAAAGGAAATACTGGATACGATTTTGCAAAGCAATACTGCTTTGTATGGGCTTGTGCAGACACTTTTGGACGTGTATCGATTCGATAGCGGTCACAAAGAAATGATTATGCGTACTTGCAATGTTTCGGCAATGATTATCCAAATTGTGACGGAAATTATGCCGTTGGCGCAGGAAAAGGGCGTCGAGTTAAGGGCGGTACTGCCTGCGACTTCGGCGGACTTGCTGTGTGATGCAGACGAGATTCGACGCGTGATTCAAAACTTGATTGACAATTCGTTGAAATTTACACCGACTGGCGGCTCTATCTGTGTATCGATGAAACAACATGAAGACAAAACGACTGTGAGCGTAAGCGACACAGGACGAGGCATTCCGGAAGAAAATAAGCCGAAGCTCTTCCAGCGTTTTTGGCAGGCAGGGTCAACAGGCCGTTACTACGCCAGCACCGGACTCGGACTTTATTTGTGCCGACGCATCGTCGAGGCTCACGGTGGAAAAATATGGTGTGACAGCGTTGTGGGCAAGGGCAGTACGTTTCATTTCGATTTGATCAAGGGTAACGCCGAATGTGCTGCAACAGAAAGTCAAACAGTGCCGGCGAACTGATCAAGCAATTTGATGTCTTAGAATCAGGGGGGCAGTTGTAGTTTGAGTCTTGCAAGGATGCTAGTTTCTGGTGTTTTCGAGCGTCGGTTTCAATGGCATTCCAAACGCTGTCAGCATCCACTTCCGGCAGTCCTGATTGCTGAGCTCTGACGGCAAAATGTTTGCGCAGAACGTTTTTGAGCGTGGCTACGCACAGGCATCCGTCAACCTGTCCGATTTGAGCAATGACTTCATTCATGCAGTCCAAAGGAATGATTCCATACTCACATGCGGTTGTTGCAATTGCCTCAGGGCCAGTTAGCCCGCCGCAAGTGAGCAGATCAAACAGAAACAGTCTAACATTGGGAAATTTTAGAGGCACTTTTACCGATCTTCTCCGGCTTTTGAGAAGCCCCAGCGCGCAACTACATATAACGAAATTGGAAATGTCAAAATGATGATTAGTCCAAGAATTGCAATTAAGTCCAACAACATGATTGATGCTCCAAATTTTTAATGTGACAGTTTCGTTGTGTCAGCGCATCATTCCAAGGAATGATTGTAAGACTCACGGTTGCGATCGCCTCAATCCAACTACGATTGAGAGCCCGTAGGAGACCAAAGCGAAAGTTGAGACGGTCAGCGCATCGTGCAAGCTCAACACTTTTGTCTCCAGAACACTCTGCAGTGGCGGCAAGTAAATCGCCACCGCTAGCAGTGCAACTCCAATGCCCGTGTTTATCCACATCGACCAGTTGAAACCGGGAGATTTTTGCCTGAAGCCGGGTTTACCTGCAGTTAGCCAAGACCAAGCTTGTAGCAGCAGCCCTAGCGACAACGTCGCAAATAGAATCGTTCCCTCTTTCTCGTGTGCAGGTGAGCCCTGGTACAAAGAAGACGCTCCAATGGCGCAAAGCGACAAGATACAACTTCTTACTGCGATTTGAATGATTTGATACCGGCCCAGCAGTTTGTCCGATTGCTTGCGGGGAGTCTCACTCATAATGTCCGGAGAACCTTTTTGAAGAACTATCCCCAAGCCCGGAAATACGTGCATGATTAAGTTGAGCCAAAGTATTTGCAGGGGTGACAATAGCAATTCGTTGCCGCCAAGAACCGCAAAGGTAACGGCAAATACTGAAGTCAGGCTGGCTGTGAGCAAGTAGGCAATGGCGCGCGCGATATTGTTGTAGATGTTTCGCCCTTGCTCAATGGCGTGGACAATAGTGTTGAAGTTGTCGTCCGTGATCACCATATCTGAAGACTCGCGTGCCATCGCTGTTCCCGAGCGTCCCATGGCCACACCGATGTCGGCTTGTCTTAATGCGGGAGCGTCGTTGACTCCATCGCCTGTCATTGCCACAACTTGGCTATCCGATTGAAGCATCCTGACGATTGACAGTTTATCTTCCGGCTTGACGCGGGCGAGAATACAGAGGTTTTTCAGGGCTTCCGATTTCTGGGCGTCGCTCATTTCCGAAAACTCGTCGCCGGAGACAACCTTGTTGCTAGCCGCTCCCTCAATGCCGAGATCTTTTGCAATTGCAAGCGCCGTGGCTGGTTGATCGCCCGTCAGCATCATTACTCTGATTCCTGCGTTTTGACATTCACGCACCGCTTCTTTCACGCCGTCTTTCAGTTGATCTCGCATGGCAATCAAGCCAAGGAAGATGAGGTCGCATTCGGTCGTTGCACTAGATATGGTTTGATGCGACGCCACTTCCCTCATAGCGATACCTAATGTACGCTTGCCTTCAGCTGATAATGAACTGTTCATCGCAGAGAACCACTTTCGCGTCTCCGAATCGATTTGTTTTACTCCGTGTTGGGAGAGATATCGTGATGAAAGACGAAGCATGACCTCCGGAGATCCTTTGACAAAAGCCGTCATGCCCTCTTCACCGAGATCATGAATTGTGGTCATTCTTTTGCGTTCCAAATCAAAAGGCAATTCATTTAGTCTGGGGTACTTTTGTTTGAGTTCTTTATGAGATAAACCAGCCTTTGCTGCTGCTGTAATCAATGCACCTTCAGTGGGGTCTCCATGAACGTGCCATTCGCAACTGCCTTCGTGATTCTCGACTCTCGCATCATTGCATAGGGCTGCTGCCGTTAGCATCATTTGAAGCATCGGGTCTGTGTTGGCCGACACGGTTGTTCCGGTTTCTTGGAGAGAACCGATTGGAGCATACCCAGTTCCGGTGACGTTGATGATTCTTTTGTCGATGGCGATGTCACTGACAGACATTGCGTTTTGAGTCAGTGTGCCAGTTTTGTCCGTGCAGATTATTTGTGTGCAACCGAGCGTTTCCACTGCACTGAGCTTTCTCACTAGCGCATTGAGACGAACCATCCTTTGTGTTCCAACAGCAAGTGCCAGCGTTGCCACTACAGGCAAACCCTCTGGAATTGCCGCTACTGCCAAGGAGATGCTGATCTGCAACATCTGCCAAATGTCTCTTTGTTGGAGATAGCCAACTATAAAGAGAACTGCACAAATAATAAGCGTCATCACAGACAACACATTGCCCATGTGGTCGAGATTCTTTTCCAGAGGCGTCGCAGTTGCTGTAATCTCTGCAATTTCCTTGCCGAGCTTGCCAAGCCTGGTTTCGTTTGCAGTAGCGACGACGACACCACGGGCACGTCCGGAGACAACGAGAGTTCCTTGATAGAGAACGGTTGCTTGAGGTGTCGTGTCGGCTGTTTGCATTGCTGTTTTGTAGGCGGGAACACTCTCACCTGACAAAATCGACTCATCAACCCCAAGACCGGGTGCTTGCAACAATTTCAAGTCGGCGGGCACCCGGCACCCTGCATCCAAAATCACCAAATCGCCTGCCACCAGGTTAGAGGCCGCAACTTCTTGATCTATGCCACCGCGACGGACTCTAGCGAGAGGACCGGATAACTCTTCTAGCGATCTGAGTGAGACCAACGCTTTGTACTCTGTGGCGAAGCCGATCGCTGCGTTGATCACAACAGCGGCGAGAATTCCCAACATTTGAATTTGCTCATGGCTTAAGGCTGAGATTACGGCAGCGACAAGCAGAAGCACCACGACGCTGGATTTGAATTGATCGATTAGGAGATTCGCGACTGTTCTACCTTTAATTGAGGACATGCGGTTGGCACCCGCGAATTGCAGGCGCTCGTCTGCGATTTTGGCATCCAGACCATTTATAGGGTCGGTGCGCAGCGTCTTGACGACATCCGCCGCGTCGAGTTTGGCTGCATCGGCGATTTGCAATCCGAGTGAGTCGCCGGTTGTCGGCGTTTTCTTCGAGTCGTTGAACACTGCTGAAGCCATGGTCATCTCCTAACTGCTTGTTCGCCAGTATCTCGCAGGAAAGAACCGCCGCCCTCGCCTCAAAGATTGAAATTGAAGAAATCATCCTTAAGGATGATCCTTGTAGTAACGACTCGGCGAATCATTTTTTAGAGTTCATATCGCCTTACCGGATGATGCAGCGACGGCTCGAATCTGTCAATGTTGGTGGTGTCGGCGTGGAGCGTTCAATTTATGTCTTGGAGATGGAAGCTAGCGGTTCTGGTTGTCCTATTTGTCGGTTTTTCAACATTGATTTTCATGGGGCATGAGACGACAACTCAAGCACCGCCGATACCCAAACAAGTAACAGGCAGCGATGGAAAAGTTCTTTTTGAAGGAACAGACATACTGGCTGGGCAGGCCGTTTTTCAGAAATATGGATTGATGGATGTAGGCTCCATGTTTGGTCATGGGGCCTACAACGGTCCGGATTTCTCGGCAGACTATCTCCATCGAGAGGCTGTGATCTCGCTCGACCGAGTTGCAAACAAGCAATACTCCAAAACATTTGAACAGTTGACCGCTCCGCAACAGGGCGAACTCGTCTCTACCATTTCCAAAGAATTCAAAGAGAACCGCTTCGATGCAGCGACCGAAACGTTGACCCTGACCGAGAATCAGGCTGAGGCATATCGCCAACTCGTCGCTCATTACGACAATGAATTCGGCGCCGGAAGCGGCAAGTTGCCGCTTCCCGTCAACTACATCGCTAACCAAACGGAGCGCCTCCAGCTGGCAAGATTTTTTGCGTGGGCTGCGTGGGTTTGTTCGACGAACCGACCCGAAAAGGATTACACATACAGCAACAACTGGCCGCCTGAGCAACTGGTTGGGAATGTTCCTCACAGCCAAGTCTTTCTTTGGAGTGCGCTCAGTTTAATCATGCTGGTCGGTGGAATTGGATTGACGCAGTTTTTGCTTGGTGCCTTCCCGGGGCTCGGCTGGGTGAAAGACAGTCACGAAGTCGTCGACAACGTCAAAGAGTTTGAACCGTATCGATCGCAAACTTCAATCTATCCGTATTTGATCGTTGTGGTCTTGTTGTTTCTGTTTCAAACCGCATTCGGTGTCGTCACGGCGCATTACATCGTCGAATCTAACGGTTTGTACGGCATAGACATTCGCGATGTTTTGCCGTATAGCGTCACGCGGAGCTGGCATTTGCAGCTTTCCATATTTTGGATTGCCACAGCTTGGTTGGCGGGCGGCATGTTTATCGCACCGATGTTATCTAAGCAGGAGCCGGCGGGCCAGCACTGGCTCGTGAAGATTCTGTTTGTTGCAATTGTCATTGTCGCAGTCGGGAGCATCTTTGGAGAATGGCTTGGCGTCAAGGATATGCTCGGCAATCTTTGGTTTTGGTTTGGCCATCAAGGCTGGGAATATTTGGAACTGGGAAGAGTGTGGCAAATATTGTTGACAGTTGGAATGGTACTGTGGGCGGTGATTGTCTTCCGAAGCATTCGTCCATTGCTCAAGGGGAAGGATCACGGCAGCTTGCCCTACATGCTGCTCTACGGCGTCTTTGCTATTCCGTTGTTCTTCAGCTTTGGTTTGATGTATCACCCAGGCACCAACTTTGCTGTTGCTGATTTCTGGAGATGGTGGGTGGTGCATCTTTGGGTGGAAGGCATCTTTGAACTCTATACGACGATCATCGTTGCCTACTTCTTCTGCAGCCTCGGCATGGTGACCGAGAAATCGGCGCTTTCAGTAATTTACGTTGATATTTTGCTTTACCTCGGCAGTGGAATCGTCGGAATCGGCCACCACTACTATTGGACAGCTCAGCCTGCGATCAACATGGCGCTTGGTAGCATGTTGTCTGCTCTCGAGGTCGTTCCTCTGACACTGCTTACTGTCGAAGCGTGGAAGTTTGTCGATCTTGCTCGTGTGAATGGATCGATCAAAAACTTCTCACACTACTGGGCTATGATGTTTTTGATTGCGGTCGGTTTTTGGAACTTCGTAGGTGCCGGCGTTTTCGGCTTCCTCATCAATACACCAATCGTGAGCTACTACGAGCATGCGACCTACCTGACATCAAATCATGGACATGCCGCGCTCATGGGAGTGTACGGAATGTTGGCTATAGCCGCCATTCTATTTTGTGCCCGATACCTTATAAAGGATGATGCGTGGAACAATCGCCTGATTGGTATCTCATTTTGGGGATTGAACATAGGACTTGTTCTGATGCTGGTGCTGAACATATTCCCAGCCGGAATCATTCAAATGCTAGCCAGCTTCACTCAGGGATTCTGGTTTGCCAGAAGTTACGAATTCATTCATTCATCGCTGTTTCAAGTATTTACATGGTTGCGCGTTGCGGGTGACTTGACCTTTATTGTTGCCGGAGTGTTGCCGCTGGTGTTTGTGATTCTGCGAGGTATGTTTCACCTGCGCCCGGCAGCTCCGCCGCGTTCTTCTTAGCTTGAATCAGCGACTCTTCCTGAGCTTCAGATTCGTCTTGTGAGAAGAATACTGCAGACATTACGGTGACGATTGCCAACCCGGCAAGAGTCATGATTGTTCCCCATGCCGCATCGCTAAAGATTTTCATTCTTATAATAATACTGAGACCCAAAAGCACCATGACCAGCCCACACATAGCGGCTCCCATGGGGACGATGCGCCATCGCCCTTCGTCAGTGAACAACTCCGTAATTTGTTCGATTGTCGTTTTTTTCATTCTTCTTCCTATGCCCAGACCTCAGCTGTGTCGGTCAGCCGAGGTCTGCGTGCTCTGGAGATTTCCTTGTTTACTTTTGAGGGAGTCGAGACTCACCACTGAATTCACTATAGCTTGGATGCCAAAACCCGAACAGTAGTTACCTTTTGGTGATCGCCCAGTGGCCGCCCAGTGGTTGCGGGTCTTACTCATCCTAAAGATTGATATCGCCGGGCGGCAGAACTGCAAAAATGAAGTGATCACTTTGTGGAGATTGAGTATGAAAGAGTACGATGCCGGCGATAAACTGCCTGAGGATTATCGAAATGCGCTTATTGCTCTGCTCTCGTTTCAGGCTGACTCAGAGTTTGCCGGCGGGCAACGAGTGAGTGAAAATTTGCGGTTTGCTCCACGACCAGAGGAAGCATTCAGGCTTGCAAAAAAGGCAATGGAAGAGTTTGGGCATGGCTGGTATTGTTGGCAAATTTTGGAACCGTTGGGCATTGACGTCAATGCAAGAGTGAGACATCTTTTGGAAAATCCTGATAATCCTGATCCAAAGAAAGTGCGTGTAATCAACGGATTTAGGAAGGAGAACTGGCAAAAGTTGTTCGATGACTGGTCGGACGTTGCGATGTTTTCCACAGTGGTGACACCGGCAGCGGTTGCATTTCTTGGGCAGTACAGAACGTCGTCATATCTGCCGTGGAGAAAAACCAGCGAAAGAATTTGGATGGAAGAGAAGGGGCATCTCGCCTTTGGAGTTTGGGCAGCTCGCCGGGTAATCGAATTTGACGGTGAAGCAGGAAGGGCGCGTCTACAGGCGGCGGTGCCGAAGTTTATGAAAATCGGTCTAGGCTTTTCCGGAAGACCTTCAGATGATTCAGAGAATTTTGCCAAGTATTTTGAGTACGGACTCAAGTGTAAAACGTCCCAAGAATTGCAAGAAGAATATATGGAGATTGTCTCGGAGCGGCTCAAAGAGCTGGGTCTGGAGATTCCGGCAAATATCGGCGCCGATTACGACATGCGGTTTGGGTACGCCCAAGAAGCGGAAGTCGAACCCAAGAAGGTTTTGCTTGGTCAAAAATAATGCAAAAGCAACATGTGACCGACCCTCAGACCTGCATTCAGTGCTCAGCTTGTGAATTGGCTTGTCCACTTGGGGCGATTGAAAATATATTGGGACGGTTCTGTGTTGATGCGACCCGATGCGAAGGCTGCCGCAAGTGTGTAAGAGATTGCCCGACAGGAGCCGCAGATTGTTTTATTGATGTTGAGACTTTCTTTTCGAAGGAACAGCAGGCATCTTGGACGGAGCTGCCGAAGTGCAGTGTAGTTTGAGTGTTGCCAATTTGGTCTCGGTTGCAGGGTGACACGTTAATGCTCCGGGTTCCAGGTTTCGAGCGGCTGATATTTCGTTCCGAAATTGCCTAAAATAGAGTACCCTGAGGTTATAGGAAGCCCGTCCAACTAGACACTGCTTGGATTAGGACCCTTGTTCCGACTCCTGATATATGCAACTGTTGCTTCAACGTTGGTCTTTCCACAGCCCAACCCAGCGGTGGCTGCCGAGGTAACCGAGCCAGGTTGGAAGATCACGCAAAAGCATAAGATGAACGGCCGGCAAGAGATGTTCATCTGTGCCAAAAAAATTCGCATCGATAATCTCGACCTAGGCTATAGCGTTATAGCTGATGCCGACAGCAAGTCGCTGACTGTCATCAACATTCCGAAGCGTTTGCGTTTTCGCCAACCGATCGATCGCATTGTATCGAAGATTGGACGCGCATCGATTTATGCCAACATCGAGACTCCTGCGCTCTCGGCCTGGAAAAGGTGTAAAGATGAACAGCTTATCGGCTTTAAGGGAGTGTGCTATTGCTGTGTCGAGAAGACGAGCGAGTTTAGCGGTCGAGGACGTGGAGGTTATCTTTCCGGAAAGCGAACGCCGCTCACCGTGACTCATGTAATCATCTACGACATGGAAATTCCGCTTTCAAAGAGCCTGTCCAATGTGATTAACGACTTTCAGGGAACACCTCAACTCGGAGGCGTACCTATCAAAATGCAAAATCAATACTCTGATAATTCGCCAACCATAGTGCAATTCGACACACTCAAGATGAGTCGTCAAAAACATAGCGCGAAACTGTTTGCAATAGACCCCAGCTACAAAGAAGCAAAGCAAATAACACAAGTCACCACGGGCGATTCATCGTTGCTGGAAGAGTTGCTCGGTGGAAAGCACTAGCTTGTCAGACTAGTGAAGGGTGAATCCGACTCTGGGAAAGTTGCCCGACCTGAAATTTTCCGAGCGCTCCGGTACTCTTCGAATCATCGATGGTTGAGTGCGATCTCAGTTGCCACCATGCCGCGCTCGTTTTTGGCTTCCAATCGCACAAGACTGCTGTGTGCATTTGTGATTTGCGACGTGCCGGAGAAGTTGTTGGGAATCGGCACGGGAGCCGCCCATTTCCATTTTACGTTCATTTCTTTCGGGATCTTGTCTTTGTTGACTTCAGATGAAATGGAACATGTGATTAGACTGGGATGCAACTCTTCCGGTGCCACCTCCAGTGGTTGCTTGGAGTAGATCAAACTGAGGCGTTCGGTGCCTACATGTTTGTCAAACCTGAGCCAACTGGTGGCGGGAAGTGCGTAGTCTCTCTTTTCTTGCAGATTGTTTTTTGTGCCGGCCTTCGCATTGGGAAACAACACATGTTTTACCCCAGTTGCATTGTCCGTGATTAGGAGGTAGACGTATCCTTCCGTTTCCGGAATGACATGAAAGCGAATAGCATCACCCGAGCGAAACATAGTCTTATTGTTGCAACGATAGAAAACATCGTTTCTGCAAAGTTCTATCCAATAGTTGATGATGGACGAGACAGGTCCCGATTCTGTTGGTATTGCAGTTGGTGCAATGGTCGGCGCGGTTTGGGAGAGGTTGGGTGGAACCATCGCAATGGTCGTCAAACCATCTGGCCCCTCAATGAGTTGATGGGTGTCGCCGGAAGCCGGGGGTGATGTTGCCGTAGAACTCGACTCCGGGGTGATAATGGGAACCTTCGCGCCGGGCGTAACCCCAGTAGGGAGTAGCGCAAGCAACGGATCGGTTGCCTCATCGCTTGAAGGTAGTTTTGCAATGTTGGTGTTGACCCATGAGTGTACGAATTTGATGTCTTCCGGCGTAAACTGATTGGCTTCAAAGATCAGGTGCTCTGTGCTTTTGCTGAAAACGATTTGGCGATTTGGTGTTCCGAGGCTGTCGAAAAGCTTCCATGTTCCTGCCGGTTTGATCAGTTTATCGTTGACTCCTTGAATGAAAAGAACAGGAGTCTCCTTGATCAAAGGCGCGATGTCATAGTTTTTTGCCATGTACTTGTCGAAGGAAATGAGCTCGCTTGGCGAAAAAGTCATGCGCATCATTGGATCATTCTTCAAATGCTGCTTCAAATCTTCCTTCTTGCTGACGTGTTCGATCACCACCGATCCCAAATTTTTGATCGGCGCACTCAAGCCGCCGCCAAAAAGAGTTCCTCCAATCACTTTCGGTGCCGCGTCTGCAAGGCTGTAGTGATCGCGGGCGGGGGTCGAAGAGATCAAACCATCAATCAAGTTTGGATAGAGCGCCGTGGCTCTCAACGCGATGGCTCCGCCCATGGACTCGCCCAAGATGAGGACCGGCAGCCCAGGATTTTCTTTGCGAATGTTGACCAGGGCTTGGTGAATGTCAGCCATGATTCCATCGAAATCGAGCCGCGAGTAGTCTTTGGTCTTGGACTCGCCGAAGCTTCTCAAGTCGATGGCATAGGTGATGACGCCGTGTTTGCAAATCTCTTTGCCGAAGTCTTCGAAGGCGCCTTTGTGCAGGCTGAGACCGTGAATGCACAGCATGGCGACCTTGGGTTTGACGGTCGGGTCGCTCCAGCAAACCCGAGGGGCGTTCTTGGCGGGGGTTTTGGGGAGCAGTGACTCCCGGGTAGGAGCGAGTCTTTTGCTCCCTGGCTCTTGCTCTGAGGTCGTCGGGATGGCAGGAGGTTGGTTTTCCGCCCTTGAAGCCAGCGCCTGAGTCA
>CAZCZI010000022.1:88310-96238 GCA_964503045.1 uncultured Candidatus Obscuribacterales bacterium | reverse complement strand
CGAAAATTGATGAACGTGCACTTGCCGTCTTCAATTGCCACTTCAGGCACCACATCTGGTGCCTTGTTCTTCTTGCCGTTCCAAGTTCCAAAAACTTCAACCAGATAACTGTTTTTCTTGGGAGTCACTTTCCCGACTTCGTACTTGCTCCCCATGTCTTGCGCATTCAGCACGGGGTCAAAGTCCAAACCCACAATCTCTCCGGGGCTCTTGGCTGCAGCGGCTCCGTCTTCGTCAAGCGCCTTCTTCAGCTCTGGACTCATGATGCCAGGCTTTTCTTTCATTGCGATTTCGAGAGGACCTTCTTTCTTTCCTTCTTTCTCGCATAGCTTAAGATAGTAGTTGTAAAAGTCCTGCACAAACTTCGAGCACTTAGCTGAATCGCCAGACTGCGCTTGAGATAAGGGCGCCGACACAACCGCAAAAAAGACAATTGCAACCAATGCTACTAGTTTTTTGAACATAGACGATTCCTTCAAGAATTACGCAGCGATCATAGCGCACCAGCCGACACGCACTCCATCACTTAAACTCTAATAAGCACACCATTATCGAGCTTATCGACCGCCTTTTTGACTAGCGCTTCGATTGTGCCAAATGGAAGTTCCGGCAGATCTTCATTGTTGATGACTGCAACTAGTCTAACCACAGCAAAAGACTTCCGAACAGTACAAAAGATCGTGTAGGTCGAAGGCGCGTATTCAGAAACATCGTCACGCCCATACGCGACAAACTGATCTCCCAAGTCCGCGAAATCATCAATTGCAGTACCGAGATTCTTCAGCCTGCTGGATTCGTCGGAAAGAAATTCAATTGCATGTTTCTCATTCGGAAATGACGCTACTAACTCCTCGACCGTTTCTATCGGTTGTTCCGCCTCGGTGCTTTCCCATGCCACAAGAGCCCAGAATCTGCCGTGATGCGCTCGAAGATCGAGAAACGATCTAAATGGCTTGTTTAGAGCCGACAGTAGGTCGACAGGAAACGGAAAGTCTTGAGCCTCCAAAATGAAGCTCGCAGGAAACGCATCGGCGTGAGAAAAGAAATCCATATATTATTTCGCCTATTACCTCAGATATCCCATTCGCTTCATAAACTCCAGACTGTTAGGAAAGTTCTCTTTCATCATTTGCGACCACGGATTTTTTGAAGTCAATCCTTGGGAGTGTGCAAACAAGTCAGCAAACGCCTCATCCCAAGCTGCTTCCATAGATATCGCTTCTTTTTTGTGCAAGCCTAGTTTGTCCCAAACCCCAACTTCGTCTTCGCCCTGTATTCTGTGACCGGCAGCTCTTCTTTGCGCGGCAGCAGTGTCCTTGGCAATTATTGCTTGCTTGTCCTTTGCATAGGCTGTGCGGAACTCTTTCAACTTGGTCGACAAATACCCTTCAAGGTCCGCTTTGTCGTTAAAAGCGTGCCCAATCTCGTGCTGCAAGGCAAAACGAATATCATCGTTTTGCACAAACTTGCCCATCGACGGGCTCCATACCTCTTGCGCTACATAGATTTTGTGAGTTTTCGGGTCATAGCATCCACCGGTTCTCTCATCGACTTCCGGAAAACGATCGCGAATGCGCTTGATCGGCTCGACCTCGATTGGACGCTCGGGAAACTTGCCTGGTTTCTCCAAAAACTCTAGTTGTTTTTTCGGCAAATTGCGAACTTCGTTTTGGAGCTCTGCTACAAACTGTTCATACGTCTTCGGCGGCAGCTCGCGCGACTCTCCATGACCTTCGTGACGTTCAACCGTCTTTACCTGATCTCGGTGAGCACCATGGGGCTGCTCAACTTTCCCTGTCGCAGACGCCATCGCTTCCTCAGTCTTTTTCCAACCAGGCATGTGAGTGTTGAGCCATTGCTCGGCACGTTCTGCCATTTCTGGAGCTGTGGCTCTCAAATTTTTCAACGAGGCAATAATCTGCGGAGCGTGTTTCTCAACCGCACCAGCGCCGCGCATTGTAGCTTGGGCCGCAAGTTGCGGTGCTTCAAGTGAACCCTCCGGATTCACCATTGTGAACATAAACTTCCCGATCACTCTTCCTTGTTCTCGCGGAGTCATGTGCGAATACTTTTCGCTTGCGTCTTTTAAGTGTTCAAATGCCTGATTCATCACTTTGTCGAACGCATGCGGATCTCGAGCCATGGCTTCGATGGCTTGGCCTGCCATGTCCGAAACCGTTTCGCGAATATGGTTGGAGAGTTCGTGAATTGCTTTCTCGGCCGCTCGCGGATCACGTGCCATCGCATTTAGTGCTTCAGTGCTTGCACCAATCGACGCATTGAAGCCATCGCCTGCCAACTTCTTAACTTCTTCTTTGGCTTCGTTTAGCCCTTCGCCAATACCTATTACTTTATCTTGCAACCCGGAAAAGTATGCTTGCTGTTGTGTTGAATCAGTGAAAAAACTCGATGCACGGCGCATGGCTGCGTTGAAAAAGTCGCCGGCCTTCTGTGAGACTGTGCGAGTATCAGCATGCGAACTCAATTGCTCGACACCATCTGCGGTATACGCCACACCTTTCTGGGAGTCGAACAAGACCAGCGGATTCTTCGGTTGAGTCTTTTCAGCTTCACTCACCCTCGCCTTGTATTGTTCGAGCGTCTCGCCAGGCTTGATGCTCATGAGATCTGCAGCCGACTTAAGTCGTGGATTAGATTTGCTTTGTTCAGCCCGCTGCACTTCCTTAGCCGAGACCATTCTCTCGCCCGTGAGTTTGGGCTTCTTGGTGTTTTCACCTGACTCGACCGGTTTTTCTTTGATCGAGTCGCTTGGCTCTTTGGGATCGTTTGCCATTTGGTTTTTTGGTCGTTCGCAGGGTCGCAATAAATTCTACCGCCCTTCACATATTCCTCACGACTCGGATCTAAGTTGTGCACATAAGCACGATTTCGAGAAGAAGAAGGGTTGGCAAGAGAATAAACGGAGGGAGGGCTATGCATATGAAGGAAAAAACCAATAGGAATAGCAGTAAGGCGGAACTGAAAAAAGCAACAAATCCAAAACTGAAGTTAAAAGAACTGACGAACACAAACAAAATGAAAGCTCTCAAGGGTGGAGGAAAGAAGCAGACTAGTTGTGCCGGTTGCGTGGGTCACACTATGTAGCGACACCTCCACGAAAAGTGGCAATTCGGAGGGTCAGACAATGATTAGAAACAAGGAAGACAAGTTAAACAAAGTGCAGTCTAAGAAGCACAGTGTAAAACTGAAAGTCAGACAACTAAACAACACGAATCGAATGAGAAAGGTAGAAGGCGCCAAAGGAGTGAAGGGGCGGACGAGTTGCTGGTCTCTCTACTCGCCAGGCTAATTCGAAAGCAAATTTGAAGCACCAGATTCGGTGCACGCATAACAGGCTGAGAAGGTGCCTGCGGAACAGAACAACACAGCAAACCAACTGAAAACTCCCGGTCTTTAATTGTGCGTGAGAGAGGAATTACTGAATTGAGAAACAGAGAAAGTGCCTGGAGTTGATAGAATGGGCTTGTTCCAACCGAAATCGAACCTTGACTGAAAGCAATCAACAAGACTTAACGGCGGCGCCGGCGCACGAGGCTGAAAAAGAGCCCGTGTCCTTGGTCAACTTCGATCCAAATTCGACCGAACAGCACCAAGAGTCGACCGAGTCTGAGCCGGAAGCGCAGACGCCGCTGGAAGTTCCTGAAGAACAGGGTTTTGGCGATAAATCGATGTCGCTTGTCGAGCATCTCGACGAGCTCAGAGTCCGCATTATTCGAGGGGTTTCCTACGTTTGCATTGCATTTCTAGCGTCACTTTTCTTCTGCAAAAATGTGATGAGATTCCTTCAAGCTCCGGCCGGCAACATCACTTTCCAGGCTCTTTCACTGGAAGAGCCAATCGTAGTTTTCTTCAAAGTCGGGTTTTACATGGCGCTTGTTCTTGCGTCGCCCTTCATTTTGCTTGAGATTTGCAGATTCGTCGGACCCGGACTGACTCGCAAAGAGCGAAGAGTACTTATGCCATTTGTACTGGGCAGCCCATTTCTATTCATATGCGGCGCCGCCTTTGCTTATTACTGCCTCTTGCCGCCCATGCTTCATTTTTTTGGGTCATTTGGTGCAGGCGTCACACCGATCAATCAACGCCTGGATTTCTATATCTCTCTTGTCACGACAATCATGATGTACATGGGGCTGTGCTTTCAGCTACCAGTTGTGATTTTCGCCCTGTCCTTCACAGGTTTGGTGACCTCCACCCAATTGATCAAGATCTGGCGCTGGGCGGTTTTTGGCTCATCGGTGGTGGCTCTCATCATTACGCCCGATCCCACAGCCTTTTCGATGCTTTTGGTTATGGGCGCCTTGATTGGTCTTTACTCAATCTCCGTGGTCCTGCTTCGGCTGTTTGGTCGCTAGAAAAGCCCTGATTTCTGGCAGACGAGGGGTTGCCCATACGAACTTATATGGGTGCTGGTACCTGCGCTGCCTGGCAGGCGCGTAAGATGAATGACATATTGCTAATCTTGTGAATTTGGCGTTACAAACGGCGGAAACCATGGGCTCTATCACCGATATAGAGATGATTTATTGCGACCTCGATCCCGACTCGCGCAGGCAAACCGAGTCGATTTTGTCGAGTGTCGGTTTACCAGTTTTAGCTACCGGCAATCCGCAAATCGCCTCTTCACTGATTGACGAAAAGCGTTTCGCTTGCTTGATTTTGTGCTTCCAGGGAATGGACTTGGCGCTTGCCTGTGTGGCAGCGCATGCTCGCCGCGTCTGCCCGCACACTGCGATTGTCATTGTCTTCAACGGCAGAGACACCGCTAACCAGGCAGCAAATTCCGTTTGCACCGCCGTTCAAACTGCCGAGCTGGCAGATCGTTTTTTGCTTCGTCCAACCGCGCATGAACTTTTGGAAGCGCTATCCGCCGTGGTTCCTATAGAAAGAAGATATCTGGCAAGCACAGCCTAAACTTAGATTTTCACGAAAGCTTGGGCAAAAGCCTTGAAGACGTCACAGGCTCATAGGCGCCTGGGATCACAACGCGTCTCAGTTGGTGTATTCTCTGAGAATGAACTCGAACATCCGCTCAAACGAATGGCTTTTGATTCTGTTGATTCCACTGATGATCGTCACGATCAGGAATGTGGCAAAGAATTGGAAAAGTCTGTTTGACAACGATTTGACTGCCAACGATCGCAGTTTGCTGATGCGAGCCACATTCATTCTTATTTTGCCGGTCGCGGTGTTTCTTCATGAGATGGGACACGCGTTTGCCATCAAGTTTTTTGGCGGAGAGGTAAACAGCTTTTACTTTGCGCTGCTCGTCGGCGAAGTAACCTCAAAGTCTGCATTTTCCCCCGAGCAACAAGTTCTCATTGCCCTGGCGGGAACAATTGTTGATGTCACACTCGGACTGATTGCACTTACTATCGCATACCTCGCCAAGTCACCACCGGTGGTAGCACTCTGCGTGTATTTTGGATTGTGGTCGATTGGTGGCAACACAATCAGCTACGCACTTATGTCCTTGATGAATGTCTATGGAGACTGGCGAATAATATATCTTTCGCCCGCTCACTCGTTGGTGACCGCTATAGCAGTCGTGCATGCAATTATCGTCGTGGTGTTTTGTTGGGGTGTTTTTGGTATCACCCCGAAAGTCTGGTTTAGTTCCAAAACGCGACCGGTTTGGTCTAAACAATTCGGTCAACTGAAAGAACGCATCAAGACAGAACCAACTGCCGTCAATTATCTTAATCTCGCGTGGTCGTACTATTTAGTGGGAATTGAAGCCGGCGCCAAACAATGTTTGAAGATCGTGGAAAAACTCGATCCAGGTTTGCTCGACCGCTGGCTTTTGAAAGGATACATTCAACAAAGCAAGGGCAAACTAGATGAAGCAATTGAGTGTTTCGAAGAAGTTGCAGAAGCTCCCAACGCATCTCAAACCCTCCGCTGCCGTGGACATATGGCGATCGGGCATTGTTTGATGGAGCAAGCTCATCAAAACGAAGCGAGCAAGAAATCGACTGGAATCGAAAATTGGGAGGACGCAATTCAAGCATATTCCGAAGCATCGCTTACGGATCAATCACTCGCAGATCCTCGATTCTACTTAGCCACAGCACTCAACAAAGCTGGTATGCACAAAGAAGCGGAGAAGCAACTCTTGACTGCGCGAGAGTTGACATGGCTAGATCCAACACTGAGCAGTCTCGTGACCAATGAGTTGGCGATTACTCGAAAACGTGCTTAATAAGCGGGTAAACAACTTTGTTGGAAAATGAATCGCAAAACTTGAGTCGGCACTAAAGGCACGGGATTCAACCTCAATATCAAAACTGGCCCATCAACTGAAGGGTTCCAGCCGCATCATGTATGCCCGCCGCATGGATGCAGTGTGCGTTGAAATTGAACATGCAGCGCAAAAAGAAGACTTTCAGAGAATCGAGGCGAGCATTAACGATCTCAAAACCGCGCTAAAAGAAACTAAAGACGTGGTGACGACACTGCTCCACAGCCACCAAACCACCTAACGACCCAGCTCTCGGCGCCAAAAATCTAGAAGGAATTCTCTCTTTACGTTCCTTCTTATTAACCTGATTCATAATTTTGTCTCACGCTTGTCATGAATCGGGTTTCTATAATTTGACATCCTCCTCTCCCTCCCTAAAGGAAGAGGATTCCGACTAAGAGCCTAATTGGAAACAACGGAAGTCTTAATGCAGTTTCATTTGAACGATCTGTATCTCTGGTGCGTAACCGCGGTCGCCGCTCTGGTATCGGTTTCGACGGTAGTCAAACTTTGGTCCGATCGCGATCGACTGTCGCGAGAAGATCTCACCGATGAAGACAGAACCTTTGTATGGAGAATCGTCTTTTTCCTGGTTTTTCCGATGTTGGTCTTGCTCGACTTGCGCGCCACCAGCGTCTGCTGCGAGCTTTTGGGCGGCTACATTCGCAGTTGGAGCTATGGTTTCTTGTGGTATCAGGTGGAACCGGCAGGATTGTCGTCTGATTCTATGATCATTCCGGTTTTGTTTTCGGGAACCATCGCTCAGTGCCTATTGGCGTTATCTTTGATGCCTGCGCTGCTGTTTCGCCCTCATCCATTTCTGGCAACATTGATTGGTTACACCATTGCATTTACTCTCGGATTGAATCTTATAGCCGATCCGATTATGTCTCTGTGCGGGCTTGGCGGCCTCAAATGGCAGCTGGCATTTACTGCCGGCAGCCCAGAGCAGCGATTGCCACTAGTGATAGTGCAATCGGTGCTTGCAGTGATTTACATTATTGCCATTCGCAACAGCCATGTAAGAATGTGGTTCTCGAGCCTGGCGCGCCCGATGGTTAGCGACGATCTCAAACAAGCAATTCATGATTGGAAGGTTTGCCCGGAAAGCGCGAGCATCACCTGCAAATTAGGGCTTATGTTCGATCGTGCCGGAATGCGAAGAGCAGCCAAAAAGAAACTAAACACGCTTAAGAAACTGAGCGGCTTCACCCTCTACCCACACTTTTTGGAAGCGGTTTTGGCGTATCGCACAAGAAAGTACAAGCAAGCCCGCAAGTCGTTTATCTACACTTCGGACTTTCCCGGAGTCGATGGGGAGCTGAAAGCAAGCCTGCTTGCCGCAGCAGCCTGTGCGGCATTCGCCGAAGGCGACGCCACAGGTGCACTCAACCTGTCGGAGCGTGCTCTCGAATTCGAAGATGCCTGCTTGATTGCGCGCATGGTTAAAGTCGACGTGTTTTTGAAACAAGAGAAGAAGCAAGCTGCAGCTGAAGAGATTCTCGTAGCCATGCATATGGGGCTCAGCCTGGAGCTGGAAAGCAAAATTCCGCTCGATACCGAACGCGCCTTCGACCTCATAAGCGAACTGGAAAGCTCCCGCTACACCCGCATTCACCTCGAAAACAGCCTCAGGCGTTAAAGAAACCACGCGTCGCCTGCTTCG
>CAZCZI010000022.1:63808-88210 GCA_964503045.1 uncultured Candidatus Obscuribacterales bacterium | reverse complement strand
CGCGTCGCCTGCTTCGTGTCGCGTGATCTCGCGTGGCGAGATCAATTCGAGAACCGCACCACAGGATTCGACCTTCTTAACAAAAATAGGCAATCGCAATTTGAATGGAATGAAATTAATACGTGTTTTCCCACTGAAAGCGGATCTTTCTGCGTTGCATTGCGTGAAATTCCCTTTCCCTTTTCCATACAAGAACTATAATCTTGGCAAGATCTCGTGGTCTGACACAAAAGGGACCGCAGAGGACGATCTAGGCCAAGGCTACGAAAGCGCCATCCAGAGCAGTTTCTTTCCCAACCAAGTAATTCTAGGAAACCGAGCTCCCAATCCGGAGACGCGTTAGGTGCAATTTCCAAAGCTCACACAGCTCTCGAATCTGAATATACGCACTCGCATGCTGCTCCTTTGCGTTGGGGTGGCAGCTCCGCTTTTGGCAATCGGCAGTTTTGCACTTTGGAAAGAGTATCGAACCCTCAAACACGAAGCAGAACGCGCTACGACCTTCCAAGCCGCAATTTCATCAAGAACCCTTCAACAGTGGACAGAGGCGCAAGTCAAAACTCTGGGCGCACTGGCATCTCTTCCGGATATCCAGTCAGTATCGACTGCAAATGTAGCTTCGACGCAAAATATTTTGACCACCGCGCTGGCCGCACAGCCTGATTGGTCTGAGATTGACCTGGTGACGACCAAGGGTGTTCCGGTCGTTTCAACGACGCCATCAGCAAAGCGTACGGTACCCTTCTCCAGCTGCGCTTTCTTTACGAAGCTGGTAGAAGCCAAAAAGCCCATGGTGTCGGACTATGTACGGTCATCGCCCTTGAGCGGCAAACCTGCACTTCTTGCCGGTGTTCCGATCATCCGCGACGGAAAGCTGACTGCAGTGCTCGTAGCTTCTATCAAACCGCGAGCTGTTCTCAATCTATTTAGTGGGCTGGCAGAAGCAAGCCAAATCGGCGAACCCAACGGGCATAACGCAGCAACCAGCGGTTCGCTGGTGGCAATTATCGACAAAAACAAACGAGTGATCACCCGCACTCTTCAAAATGAATACTGGGAAGGAAAAGACTTCTCACACGCCAAAACCGTACAAGCGGCCTCCAGAAAGGTGCGCGGCACAATCGAAGGTGTGGGAATTGCAGATCCGACCCCGAGAGCATACGCATTCGATCGCGTACCTTCCACAGATTGGCTGGTGGTCGTCGGCGTGCCAACCGATTCGATTTATGGAGCGGCGCACGACTGGTTGATGATCATGGTGGTGCTCGCCTTATGCGCAATCAGCGTATCCGTGGCACTCGCGTGTGCAGTCACCAGTCACTTCACCAAGACAATCCATGTGTTGGTGAAAGAAGCAATTGCCATTGGAAAGGGCGACTTCTCTAAGCGCGTCAAAGTGCCTGCTCGCGACGAGCTAGGGCTACTTGCACGAGCATTCAACGAGATGGCTATGATGCTCGAGTCTGACAAAGAGCACAAAACAATGGTGCAAGGAATATCCGAATCAATTCGCCAATGCTTGGATCTAGACGACATTTTGAACACGGCAGTGCGTGAACTCGGACAAAATCTCGAAGCCAGCCGGTGCTGCTTGGCACTTCTCGACACCAAAGACACAGCCGATGTTGCCGATGACGAGTTGATCTTCAACTATGTTTGGTGGAACGAACAACTTGGTGGCAGCCCACTCAAGAATCGTTCGATTCTAGTGACTGAGCACAGCGAACTGCGCAATATCTTGCAGCAAGGAACCGTGCTTTCAATGGACATCCGCGACGAGCGCGGACCTACACCGCTGTTTGAAAATTCAAAAGGCTCGCCTAACGACTGGAAGTCGATTCGCTCCCTCATTGCCTGCCCGATTAGCACCAGAGAAGGTCCGTTGGGGATGATTCTCGTCCATCAATGCGACAATCTGAGACAATGGACCGACGCCGAACTCGAGCTTGTTGCAGCGGTTGCCGGACAAGTCACCTTGGCGATGGAACACTCGCGTTTATACAACTACACCAAGAAACTTGCCGATCAGGAAGTGCTCATCAATCACATCGTTAGATCGGTGCGCAGCTCGCTGGATCTTGATACCACGCTCGCTACCGTAACCGGAGAATTGCTTATGGCTCTGGGCGCCGATCGTATTCAAATCGCACAACCAAGAGCGGAAGGTCCGCTGGTAATCACGCACGAAACACACACAGACTTCTATCAATCGATGCAAGGGATAAGCATGTATCCCGACAACCTCGATTTCCATCCTAATATGTCCTTCAACAGCCAGGTCCCTGGACGCAATACGGTGCTCGGCATCAACCTCGATCGACTCACCGAACTGAACAGTGATCCACCTGCGGGTCAGCAAGATGGTAATACCACTTTGCGTGATGCGCCGATTGCAATCATCAACAATGTCTTTGCAGACAGCCGTGCCATGCCGTTTAAGGACTTCTTGGATCACACAGCATCACAGTCTTTGATCGCGGCACCACTGCTCAATGAAAACCGTCTGGTCGGACTCCTTATCGTGCATCAATGCCGTACCCTGCGCAATTGGCGCCCGGACGAAATTCGTTTGGTCGCAGCAATAGCCGACCAAGTCGCAGTCGCAATTACGCACGCTCACTTGTTCGCTCAAGTGCGGCATCAAGCAATTACAGATGGATTGACCGGCTTGTTCAACCACATCTACTTCAAGAACCGCTTGAGCGAAGAACTCAGACTGGCAGAAAGAAAGAACACATCGTTGTCGCTCATTATGATCGACCTCGACAAGCTCAAATACATCAACGACAATTTCGGCCACCCCGTCGGCGACCAAGCTATTCGCCAAGTGGCGGCCATATTGAAAACCCTCTTGCGAAGCGGCGATACGGCAGCTCGATATGGCGGAGAAGAGTTTGGAATTATTCTGCCTGAAACATCACTGTTGGAAGCAGCACTAATTGCCGATCGTCTCTGCAGTCAGATTCGCAACTCGCATGTGCCTGGATTGGGACGCATCACCGCATCGTTAGGAACAGCTGCCTTCCCCAAACAAGCCGTGGACATGGCCGACCTCATCGACAAGGCAGACAAAGCACTTTATGTCGCGAAGAACAGCGGTCGCGACCAGGTTAGAATCTATGAAGAAGAGCAAGCAATAATTGAATGGCCGTCCTTAAGCGAGATAATAGATAAGGATCTGCCGCGAAAAATATCGCAAGACTTATTAATAGATCAAATTCGCGAACAAGCACGCGATCAAGTGCGCAACAGCGAACATATCGAGTAAGTCGGTGCATCCAATACCGAATCCTATAGGCAGGGCACTCAAGCGCAATGAAGCGACTGATTCTTTTCGACATTGATGAAACCATGATCTCCTCGGATGGAGCCGGCCGACGCGCAATTGGTCGCGTTTTGGCAGAGAGATTCAAGGTTCCGTCCGAAGCAGCAAACATAGTCATGTCCGGCAAGACCGACCCGCAGATTCTCACTGAAATTCTGCGTGCAGCCGGTTGGAGCGACTTGGACATCGAAAGAAGAATGGAAGAGCTGTTAGAGATTTATCTCTCAGTTCTGGAAGACGAGATTGCGGCATCGCGCTATTACATCATTCATCCGGGCGTCGTGGAGCTGCTCAACAGCCTCAAAGCGCGCAGCGACTCGTATCTTGGCTTGCTTACCGGAAATGTCGAACGCGGGGCTCGCATGAAGCTCAATCGCTTCGAGCTCAATCACTACTTTGAGATGGGCGCCTATGGTTCAGACTCCGCAAACCGCATGGATCTGCCTGGCATCGCCGCCAAGCGAGCCCATTTACATTTCAATATTGCTTTTGTTCCAGCCGAAATTGTCATCATCGGTGATGCCATAAATGACGTTCTGTGCGCCAAAGGATACGGCGCCAAATCAATCGCCGTAAATACTGGAAGAACCTCCTGGGAAGACCTCGAGCGGCATCAGCCGGACTACCTGTTCAAAAACTTGGGTGACACAACCATGATTGTCGAAGCAATTTTTTCCTAGCAGTTCTGGGCCTTACTTTTACCCTTGCAATAATTGCAAAATCTTGCGATCCCTGCTCGCCATCTCATCGTTGCCGATTGCCTCATAGGCTGCTGCACGAAGCAAAATCGCCTCTATATGATTGGGAGCAAAAAACTGTGCCTTATCGCATTCGATAATGGCGCGCTCAAAGTCGCCGTGCTCTATAAATTCGCGTCCGCTCTTAATGTAGAAATCGCCCAAGCAAAAACGATGCGGCAGTGTGGCCTTAGGTCGCGACGCCAAATATATCCCGACCGACAGGACAAGTAGCACTAGAAATATGCTGGCAGCAGCCAGAATGAGCAGATAGGACATCTGATTAAAAGTGCCTGGCACCAGGAGGGAGCTAGCCAAACGCCAAAAGTTGATACCGGGAGATTCCGCCAAGCACTCCCACTTGCATCTTAGCAGGCTGCCGTCTGCCTTTGAAGTCCTCACAAAGACGACCAATTCAGAAATCAAGCAGCAGACGATTGAAAGGTTGAACAAACATAATTGTATATAATGTCTGAGCTTAGCAACTCAGAACTCCCACCAGTGACAGACCCGCAAAGAAAAGTTAGAGGAAATCATCGCCAGGTGCGGGCTTATATTGGACTTGGCTCCAATGACGGCGATCGAGTGGGTTACGTTCAGCAGGCGATGCAACTTTTGAAAGACATTCATGGCATCAAGGTAGTCGAATGCTCGAGTCTGTACGAAACAGAGCCGGTGGGCGACGAATATGACAAAGAGTGGTTCGTCAACGCTGTGGCGGCAATCGAGACCAATATGTCGGCAGAATCGCTTTTGGAAGCCTGCCTCGAT
Organism: uncultured Candidatus Obscuribacterales bacterium; assembly: GCA_964503045.1. GTDB lineage: Bacteria > Cyanobacteriota > Vampirovibrionia > Obscuribacterales > Obscuribacteraceae > CAYZJR01. The sequence goes on along the minus strand of CAZCZI010000022.1, from coordinate 83,377 downwards.
GTTGAAAATCGGCTGACGAAGATGCACGCGTCGGATTGCGGTGCACGCCGTCACAATCCGATCAAGCGAAAGAGAATTATTGACCTCGACATTCTCGTTTTTGGTGATGAGACCTGCGATTCATCCAGTTTGCACATTCCGCATCCGCGAATGCACAAGCGCGCCTTTGCGCTGGTGCCGCTTCTGGAAATCGCACCGAATCTAATGCATCCGACTCTGCACAAGACAGTTACTCAATTGCACGAAGATCTGGTGGAGCCAGAATTGGTGTTTTTGTATGGAACCCGCACAGAGGGTCGATAAGCAAGCACCTATAGAATCAAGAGGAACGTTGATGTGGAACTGAAGGTCGGAACGGACATTTGCTCAGTGAAGCGCATTGAACAAACATATGAAAAATACGGCCAGAAGTTTCTCGACAAAATTCTGACTGCCGGCGAGGTCGAGTACGTTTTGAGCCGGCCCGCCCATAGAGCCACCACTCTTGCAGGGCGATTTGCAGCCAAAGAAGCCGTTTCCAAGGCATTGGGCACCGGTTGGCGCACCATTAGCTGGAAAGATGTCGAGATCGTGCGGCACCCGTCAGGGGCACCAAATGTCGTTCTTCACGGACGAGCAAAAGAGTTGGCAGCAAAGCTTGGACTGACCAGATTCGAAGTCTCGGTCAGTCACGAAAAGGAATTCGCAACCGCATTTGTGGTGGCATACAGCAATTAAGGGAGAGATTCACACCATATGTCGCGACCTCTAATCACATTCACCAGTGATTTCGGATTGAAAGACAGCTACACTGGTGTCGTCAAAGGTGTAATTCTGTCAATCGCACCCGAAGCAAACATAGTCGATGTCTCGCATGATGTCGAACCATGGAATGTCGCACAAGCAGCTTGGATCATCACTTGCGCCTACAAGTACTTTCCGCCAGGAACAATTCATATCGTCGTCGTCGATCCACAAGTCGGATCCGATCAAAGACGCATACTGTTGTATAACGACAGAGAATGTTTCATTGGTCCCGACAACGGAATCTTCTCACTGGTATTGGCAGAACAAGCCGACTTCAACGCCGTTGAACTGAACAAGAAAGAGTATTGGCTGCCATATGTTTCTCATACATTTCACACAAGAGATATTTTCGGCCCGGTGGCAGGTCATTTAGCTAACGGTGTAGAACCGCATAAATTCGGCACTCCGATTGAGATCGACTCTTTGGCGAAACTTACGGATCACCAAGTCGAATCTGTCGATGGAAAGATCAAAGGCAGCGTCATTCACATAGACCGATTTGGAAACTTGATCAGCAATATTCCCAACGACAAAGTGAAGACCGGCGGCCGATGCTACTTGAAGGGCAAGTACGTGGCAGACATTCGCGGAACTTATTCATCAGTTGAAACAGGAAAACCCGTGGCCTTCAGGGCCAGCCATGGCTACCTTGAAATTGCAATCCACAAAGGTCGCGCCGACGACTCGCTCAATGCAGAAGTGGGCACCTCGGTTCGCCTCGAAGGCTGACCGAAACTACACATTCATACTATGCAGGCGGCATGTCTTCAGGAGTTCCGGCCGGTCCTATCGGTCTTCCAATTGCCATTGCGATCATCAAGCATTGATCGACGCGTTCCATAACCTCTTGAGGAAATGCACCAATCTTGCTGACCAAGAGTGTTTTGGGAATGGTAGCAATGACGGTGCAGTCGATGACGCTGTCGAGACGCAACCCTGCCTGCTGCCCTTCCGGTGTATTCATGGCCACGACAACCTGCGTAGGCTCCCTGCCTGCTCTTGTCGTGTTGCTTGTCAAAGGAACGAGCAGCACATCGTCCAAGCGAGAGTTGTTGTAGTCGTTAGAAATCAGCACGGCAGGACGGCGTTTGGTTTGCGTCTGTCCATCATCCGTGGTGTACGGAAAAGACACCAATACGACATCACCTTTACGAAACTGTGTAGGAGGCTTTGCAGAGGACATTAACGACGATAACTAGTAAATGGAAGAAATAAAGCAATACAAACGTATTGCCCTAATTGTAGCAGCAGCTAAAAGAGCCCGAAATTCAACTCAGATATGAACGCCAACACGAAAAGGGCTCTTTCGAACCCTCACTTTGGGATTAAATTGAAACTGCCTATGTGTCGGTCGAGTATAACTTGTCCCACTCATCGAGTTCGGCGGAACCGCAATTTGCCATCGCGAACACTAGATTGGTCTTTCCGACCGTCTCTACTGCATTCTTGCGACTTGGCAGGCGCGACTCCGCAACGATCCCAAAGGCTTCAGTTATACCTTCCCAGAACGGCATTCGTTCGATTGGTTTAGAGTTGAAATCTTCCACGTTGCGGGCCCCAAAAAGGAGGTGAATAGTCCATCACACGAGAAGTATACCAGGCTTTCAAGAGATGTCTCGCTGATTTAATGTACGAGGATCAAATTTAAGCTTCGCGATCTACTCCCAAGAGGATATACCCGTCTTGAAAGCCCAAATAGACTTGCCCTAAGGGAATTTAATCTAGTTTCCCGTCTTCAAAAATCCGGCGGCTCAGTCCTTGAGCCTGTCGCCGAATCGGTTCTTGAGAAACTCGATTGTCTTTTGAGTTCCGCCCCCTGGCACAAAAACCTCAGTAATTCCGCGCTTTAGAAGCTCTTGTCGATCTTCGTCGGGGATGACTCCGCCACCAAATACAAGGATGTCATCGGCTCCTTGTTCTTTCAAAAGTTCCACCACCCGCGGCAGAAGGGTCATGTGGGCGCCCGACAAGACCGAAAGACCAATGGCGTCGACGTCTTCCTGAATCGCCGTTTCGACGATCTCTTCAGGAGAGCGGTGCAAGCCTGTATAGACGACTTCCATACCTGCGTCTCTGAGAGCCCGCGCCACCACTTTGGCGCCACGATCGTGCCCGTCGAGCCCGGGTTTACCAATCAGTACGCGAATTTTTGCCTTTGCCATCACTAAATTAGCCATTTCAGTCCTAAGTCCCAATCGAAAGCGGCGCCCATCAAAATAGAAAGAACGCCTACATAGTATAAATCACGCGCCTTTCACGACGTGGCTTCGTCTTGCACCGATGGATTCTGCGGCTCGACAATCTGCTTCTCGCCGCCTTTGTCGCCCTTTTCGGCTTCATTCGACGGCTTGACGGTCTCGATTGCAGGGACAGCCTTGTCGGCTTCAATAACCGGCTCAGGTCCTGGTTTTCCGGCTCTCGCCTCGATAACTTTGGCCAGCATGTCGAACTCTTTCACGTCTTTCTTATTTATCAAATAAAAACATCTCTTCGTCTTGATAATTGCCAGCTTTAGATAAGACGGTCCACGATTGAATTTGACTATGTCTTGCCACTTATAAGTGCGGCGCCAAAGCGTAGTGCCGATTCTTATTCCCTCAAGAGTAACTTTGGCTGAATTGATCTCAAAAAGGATGGGGAATAGCATGGTGGCGTCGATCAGCAGAAGAAACAGGTAGCAGATGATTTCTTTGGAGATATCAATGACTTCGCCCTTCTGATGGTGCTCGATGTTGGCCATCACCATGCTGACGTTAAGCACGATGATTACTATCAGTCCAAAGTAACGAATGAAATGAACCCACAAGGGACGCTTATATAGGGCTTCGGCTGGAAGCTCCACAGTGCGCCGTCTCGGTTGCCTCGATCTTTGCTGAGAGGGTACTTCCAGCTCGCCATTTTCGGTTTCATCAAGATCATCATTGCTTGCCACGCTCGGCGGTTGGCGGCGTGCTCCCATTCCTTTTCGTTTTGATTTGGGCATTGCAAAAAATCTTGAAAGCTTGCTTAGGAGTTGATAGTAAGCTTACCATTCCTCCCAAAAGTAGCGGCAATCCGATACAATTTTGTCGCGCGAATCGTGGCTCGCCAGCGAATGTTGACAGTATTTGTCGACAACTGCCCTCAGGCAGCCGACATCGCTTCGCTGTCTTCGGCATTGATAGGTGATCTTTCATGGCAAAAACCAAGCTGGCTGACTACATTTTCAAGCGCATCAAAGACTCTGGGATAGACACCACCTTTGGTATTCCTGGTGACTTCGTACTTCCTCTGTATGCCGCTCAAGCCAAAACAGACTTGAAAACCGTGGTTCTGACCCACGAGCCTTCAGTTGGGTTTGCTGCCGATGGCTACGCAAGACTTCGTGGTTTGGGTGTAGCGCTCGTCACGTACGGCGCCGGCGGCCTCAACATGATCAATCCAGTGGGCCTCGCATATGCTGAAGAATCGCCGGTCTTAGTTATTAGCGGCAGCCCCGAAACTCGCTTCAGAAACCAAAAACCTCAGCTCCATCACTGCGTAAAAACCTTCGACACACAATTCAATGTATTTAGAGAAGTAACGGAAGCTCAAACAATTTTGAGCAGCCCTCAAACCGCGCAAGAAGAAATCGACAGAGTTTTCGATACTACTTTCAAGCAGTCAAGACCAGGTTATATCGAGATTCCCAGAGACATGGTCAACTGCGAAATCGAAACGGTATCGCGGGCACCAGCGTCAGTTGAAGGCGAATCACCGGCAATGGAAGAAGCCGTTAACGAAATCATCGATCGCCTCAAAGGGGCGAAGCGACCAATTCTTCTAGTTGGCGTCGAAATTCGGCGGTTTAGTTTGAAAGAAAAAGTGGTGGCACTTGCAGAAGCATTGAATCTGCCGGTGGTCACGTCAATCCTAGGAAAGGCCTGCTTTCCGGAAAGCCATCCAAATTTTATTGGCAACTATTTTGGTCAGTTTGGCAATCCCAAAGTCAAAGAGTATGTCGAGTCGGCAGACTGCGTGATTTCGTTGGGCGCAGTTCTTACAGAAATGGAAACCGGCGGCTACACAGCAAAATTGCCTGCTGCCACGCTTATTCAAGCGACCGCGAAAGAACTCACGATTGGATATCACACATATCACGGCATCGACCTCAAATCAATAATTGAGCAACTGCTTGATTCCACGACAAGCAAAATCAAGCCTGCCGTGCGCTTCACCGTTCCTACCATTGAGCCTGAGCAGTTGCATCCGACAACTGGCGACAATCCGCTTACGGTTGCCGGAATTATTGAAGATCTCAACTCTTTGCTGAGTGAAAAATTCTCCGTCATCTCTGATGTGGGCGATTGCCTGTATGCCGGAATGAGCCTTAAGACAGACATCTTCATCGCGCCCGGATACTACTCTTCGATGGGCTTCGGAGTGCCGGCGGGAATTGGTGCGCAGATTGCAAATCCAAAACGACGAGCAATAATTCTAGTCGGCGACGGTGGATTCCAAATGACCGGCATGGAGATAAGCACAGCTTGCAAACTAGGCTTGAAGCCTATCGTTATCGTGTTCAACAATGCCAGTTATGCAATGCTCAGATTTATCGATCAGAAACGCGACTACTACGATTTACAACGCTGGGATTACACGGCGATTGCAAAAGCAGTCGGCGGAAGCGGCGCCCAAGCAACGACGCGCAACGAGTTTCAAAAGGCACTCAAAGAAGCAGATAAGAGCGATCAACTTTTCTTGATCGATGCCGTTCTTTCTGAAGACGACATTTCTCCGACACTAAAGCGGTTGACCGATCACTTCGGCAAGAAAGTAAAAGCGGCTCTCTCATAGATGTCGGGCAAGCGCACGCGCACACCGCTGTTGTTGGCATTGGCATTGACCCTTGCCATAGTAGCTCCCTTCTCCGGTTGGGCACAAACGAGTCAATCCATATCAAACACTGATAGCCACGGGAAGTTCGTCGGTGGCGACCTAAAGGCGTGGAAAAAGAGCGGTGCTCTAATTGATGCTGGGAAGGTTTGGATGCACGACGGAAAGATTCACCAAGCAATCAAATGCTACAAAGAAGCGGTGCGTGTCTATCCATCGTCGTATGTGGGCTGGTTTCAGTTGGGAAACACATCGAGAACCTTGGGCGAAGTGCAAAGCGCAGAAGATTACTTCAAGAAATCGCTTGCAATCGAACCGAAGTTTATAGAGGCAAACGTCGCCATGTCTGATGTTTGCATGCTGCGCAAGAAATACAAAGAAGCAGAGTTGTACATCCGCAAAGCGCTTCAATTGAAACCTAACAGCTTCGACTACAAATGGTCGCTCGGAGACATTCTTTGTCACGCGGGCAAGTACAAAGAGTCATTGGCGATCTACAAAGAGATTGCCAAATGTCCTGATGCGAAAAAGGTACAAAGCGAAATGGATGCTTGGCACGAAGAGTTGATGGAGCACGTTTCAAACTCGTCGCCGAACCACTAGTATTCGTCTTCAGTTGCCATTGGATCGTCAGATTCTTCGCGGCGGGTCGTCTTGCCTTTCTTCTCAATCAAGCCCAGTTTTTCAGCTTCGGCCTTCACCTTTTTCACTAGCGGCAATGCGCGATTCGTGTCAGGCATTCCCTTGCTTCCTTTAGTCCAGCCCTGCGTCAAGGCAATATATTCTGCGATTTCTTTTAGTTCGAAACCATCTATCAACTGCTGTAGAATCTCGCGATCTGTTTCAGTCTTCTGAGACAGTACATCTTGTCTGCGGCGCTCTACGTCAACGTCACGCTCTTGATCGTATTTCGGAACATCTTCTTCGAGTGGTCCGGTTGCCTTGTCTTCTTTTTCCCAGATTTCTTCAGCTCGTTCTTTGCCGCCGATAATTGCTTGCAGAGTTTCGTTGGAGCCCGGCTTGTCGACACATGGATAGTCGATAAGCACCAGTTCTCCGGTTTCGCGGCTGACGCCGACTTGCTTGGTTGGGTGATCGCCTGGATCTGTCCACTCCAGTCCTGCTTCCTCAACTTTGGCGAAGAATTCGTTGAGTTGGTCCGGCGTATACCGTGGCAGTACATCTACAAGCTCTTGAACATAGACATAGGCAATGGCACTCGTGCCTTCGACATCGACTTCGTGTACTTTGGTCAACAGCTTGGCGTCAAAAGATCTCTTGCCCCAGGTTCTATCATAGCCGCCTTCGGGAATGGTCACCTTTAGCGCGCCACCTTCAGGAAACTCTGGGCTAGGAGCCAGCTCTAACACGACAGGGCTGTCGTTGCCGTTGCCCAGTTCGCGGACTACTTTTTGATCGCGCAACTTGGCGTTGTTCCTAACGAAGTCGGCGACATTGTCAAAACCTTGCTCTCTAAGAGCTTGGATTAAAGTCGGCCTTTCTTCGGCAAAAGGCTCGCGCTCTTGTTCTTCTCTCTTTTCGCTGCCATCTCTTCGTCCGCGCTTTGATTGTCTTTCTTGAAGCTTGCCGTCACCGGTGACTTCCATTCCCTTGGCCGTGGATCCCTTTGCTGCACCATCACCAAGAACAGTTGAAACGGTGGAGTGATCGCCAGGTTTCAATCCTGGCTCTTTCACAGCAGCCATTTGCAAGACGTTGTCTTGTGGTTTAGAAGTCCTGCGCGCCAACTCGACAGCGCCCATTTTCATATTGCCACCACCGACCATGGCAAATTCAGGTTGCATCGCAAGCAGTGGATTGATTGAAGCCATGAATGAATCAACTCTGTCGCCAAGGCCGCTCAACTTGGTCTTGGCTGTTTCCATAATTGTGGAAACTCGACTGGGATCAAAGTTCTTTATGTTTTCTGCGTTGCGAGCCTGTTGTCCGGCCAGTTGGTGCATGCCGCTCAGCGCGCCGCCGACAAACGTCATTGTGTATGCAGACTGCGCCAAATCTTTTGCGCTTGCGTGGCGACCATTGATCAAAAGCGAACTCGATTCTGCAGCGACAAGACCTGCAGGCAAACCGGAAAGCGCCCCAGCAGCCACTTCGTTTTTCAGAAGCGATGCAGTACCGGTTGCTCTTGCTAAAGCGGTTGAGCCGAGTCCTCTCAAACCGATACTACCGGCGGTGAGAGTTCCAAATGTTGCCGCACCGGTCAGACCGTGCTTCAGGCGTGCTTCCCAGAAGTTTCCTTCCCCTGCTTGTACTGGCTTGAGAGCTGCGTCATATACAAATCCGCTGATGCTGCTTTCGGCGATGGCAAGCTTGGTTCGTGCATTCCAAAGTCCTTCCGTACCGACCGCCGATTCTGCTGCGGTCAAGCCGACCTTGCCCATGGCGCCTCGGGTGACTTTGGAGACTGCCAAAAACGGCAATATCATGCCGGCGGCTCCGCCGACTTGCTGAACGTGCCATCTGGCGCTGCCAAACTCGGCTTCTTGAGGAGCATCTATGAGCTGCACCGAAGGCAAGACATCGCTACCTGCCGTGTGGTTGACCAGCTGTGTGATGCCGTCGATTGGCGTCTGGACACCGGCATAAAGCGCGGACTGAGCGAAATCGCCGATTGAGGAGGAATTTGAATTGTCGGATTCGATGTTTTTCATGGGAAAAGGGCGAACAAAAGAGGCGGAGCGGTTCTCCGGTTCTTCATTCTAATTACGTCGGGGCTGACGACTGGATCAATATCATCTATGTGAACGCCAAAGATGTCATTGGGGAAACTACGAACCCCAAAGTACACCGGCGAGCATGAAATGTTCGTGTTGGCGGAAACTTGGATCAGTTGGAAAGTTGGAACTGGAGGAATTAGATGTAGTCAGAGCTACTTGGGCTGTTCCAAGCTCATAGACTCTTTTGAAAATGGCTGTGTCGAACCATATTCAACTGCCCTTTGCGTTCCTTGTATAGAACCTTTGATTAGCCCGCTAAACACACCATAAGGAACGCTCATGGTTGAGGCGACAACTCTTTCTTGAAGCGTCGGTGTGGCGTCGGAGAGGTCTCTTTCGATGACTCCCTGCATCTTCTTGGTCTCGGCGCTGATGTCGTGGGCGATACTCACCGGAATACCGATGGTAATGCCACAAAGCACACTGGCTGCTGCCTTCGGGACTGCAAATATTTTGGACAGCGCCGATTTGGCTGGTCCCGGCTCATCGCCAGGTAAAGCCAAGGCAGCACTGCCGGCTAGTAATGAGGTCAACGCAATTACCAAGCCCAATGTCAAGCGTCTAGACATGTCAAAACCTCTATCAGTCAAGTGGATGCATCTTAGCATCACACCAGACAAAGAATCAGGCTGATTGGTTCATACAGGCTGAGGGCTAGACTTTGGCTGTTCCGGCGTTTACAAATTGGTCCAACATAGCCCAAACCAACTCGTAGATGGCTTTGAGGCGCTCGAAATCGTCAACTGCTCCTTGAGTGCGGACGCTTATTGTGCCGTTGTGATCGTGCAGGGCTCGGGAGCTCGGCGCCTTTTGATCTTGTTCGGTTTCAACGGAGAGCTGCAGTGATGGCTCGTCCAGCAAGGCGCGGCGCATTGCCGGTGGCTCGAGAATCTTCTTGATGACCTTCTCGTCGTTTCCTTTGATTACGAATTCAGCATCGAATTCGGGATCACCTATCTCTATGTCTTGCATGCCGAGCAGTTTGCTTACACCATCAACCCACTTTTGGCGATGGAGGGCAAATTTGAAATCGGCTTTTGCGGTGAAGGTGGCTTCAATGGTTGTGGTGGCACTGCCGCCTTTCTTCGCCGGTTGCATTGTGAATACGATTGTCCACGGGCGCCCTTGTACCGGCACCATGATGCTCACACGCTCGTGACTGGAGTCAGGATTCGGGTCGTCGAGCGTCGCCTTGTATTCATCGGCAAACTCATTCCACACGTACTTCCATCCGTACATTCTGCTGTGAAGTTTCACGACCTATCTCCTTGCATTCACTTACTTGGCGCGGAAATATATATAACAGACTAGCAAGATGCGCCCAAGATCTTGTTGCTCATATTTAAATCAAAGCCACTGGGGCTCTGCGTCTTTTTAATTCGTTTTCGTTCCTTTTGGATTCTTTTGTAGTTTTGGCCGCGCGCACTGACTTACAATTGACTGGATGGAAACCAAAGTCGAAGAAAGCTCTGAGTCGGCACCAAACCAACCCAAGTCCACAGCTGCACCGTTAGTTGAGGGCAGCCTATGGCGCGCGATTTGGATAATGTCATGGCCACTCGTCTTAACCACGCTGGCCAGCTCGCTGGTAGGGCTGACCGACGTGAATGTGGCACAACATCTGGGATCTGCCGCGCAAGCAGCAGTCGGCGTGTCCGAGCAAATAATCTTCGTCTTCATGGTTTTTCTGATGTCCATTGCAGTCGGAACCACCGCACTCGTATCGCGTGCAACCGGCGCCGGTGACCAGGAAACTGCAATCAGAGAAACCGGCCAATCGATCTGTTTTTCGTTTTGTCTCGGTTTGTTGCTCACTGCAATTGCATTATTGGGCGCCCACCAAGCTCTTTCATTCTTCACCGACTCGCCGGACGTTCTCAAAGCCGGCACTTTGTATATTCAAAACTACAGCTTCTTTCTAATTCCGTTTAGCGTTGTCTGCATCTGCAACGCGGCATTCAGAGCCATTGGAGACACAAAGACTCCGCTTTTGACAGTCTCGATAATGACTGCAGTCAATGTAGCCGGTGATTACCTCACCGTGCTTCACGACTGGCCGGTGCCTGGTTTGGGCATGATGGGAATCGCATGGTCGGGTGTAATTGCCAGTTCTATCGGCAGCATCATCGCATTATCTCGCATCAAAGCATCCGGACTAGGCCCGTGTCTCAACCAACTGCTGCCGGTTCAGAAAGAAAGTATCAAAAAGCTCATACGAATTGGTTTTCCATCAGCACTGCAACGCATGGGTTGGGCGCTCAGCGTATTCGTTCTTTTCTACATTCTCGGCAAATGCCCCACACCAGACTCTGCACTGGCATCGTGGGCGATTGGCATGCGTGTTGAAGGGCTAGTGTTTATGCCGCTTATGGCGTTGAGCCTCTCTGTAGCATCGATTGTCGGACAGAATCTGGGAGCGAAGGAAACTGAGCGTGCATATCAGGCCGGTTGGAACGTGACAATGATCGGTGTGGCAATGATGACGATTTTGGGAACATGCATGTTCATCTTCGCAGAACCGCTTGCTCGCGCGATGAGCCATGATGCAACAACCACTGCATATACCATGCGTTATCTGCAAATCAATGCCATCGCCGAACCATTTTTGGCACTGGGAATGGTGCTCTCCGGGGCGCTTCAAGGTGCCGGCGACACGCGCACGCCAATGTGGATAACAATCTTCACTAACTGGGTAATCAGATTGCCGCTTGCTTATTATCTCGTCGTCAGCTGTGGTCTGGGACCAAATGGCGCCTGGATATCGATGACGACGTCAGTCACTATCATGGGGCTGTTGGCTGCCTGGCGCTTCCACTCCAAGAGCTGGATGAAGATACGCCTTTGAACTCACAAGCATCGCCAGCACATACCAAAGCGTCAGGCGAACCTGCCCGGTCTTGAAGTTGTACTCAAAAATACCCGCCACCATAAGCGATACTACGGCCCCAAGTATCCCCAGTGCGATGGCGGCCTCGTCGCCATGCCCTGCGTAGCGGCGCCACGCCGTCAAAACCATCGACCACTGAAGCCACAAAAAACAAAGAAGTCCGACGACTCCAGTCGTGCTCAAAATGTGCAAATAGTTGCTGTGCGCATGGTCGAGATATTTTGAACGTCCCGGAACGATCGCCTCCGGAATGTCCAACTGTGGGAACTTGCGAAATCCAATACCGGTAGCCGGCGATTTTTGGAACTGTTTCATGGCCTCGTCCCAAACCTGAAATCTCACACGTGCGCCGATATCTTGGTTGGGATCAGCCAGAGGTGTCAAACGCTTTTGAAAAACGGGCACCGTAAACCAAGCAACAGAGCCGGCGACGATAAGTGCGGTGACAACCGCCAATGACGCTCGCCAAGAAACAATTAAAGAAACACAGATCGAGGCTAGTATTACCCCTAACCATGCGCTTCTTTCACTGGCGAAAATGACGCCTAGAATATTGCACAGCACGATAACTTGAAAGATTGGCACTTTCAAAAACCAGGCACTGAATGCTCCCTTTCCTTTTTTGAGAAACAATGCAAGAGCGATCATGCTCAACACTTCCATCTGCCCGGCAAACTCCATGGGACCGCTCTGAAATCCGGTTCCCTGAAGATAGGGATAAGTAAAAGGATGGAAGTGGAACAGTTGCTGAATCGCTCCAAACAAACCGGCAGCTGCGCCCGTTGCAAGAAGCCACTCAATTGATCGAAATATCAAATGAGGTTTGGTAGCGAAGATTTGATACGCCCAGAAATAGACGACGATGGTTCTAAGCATGAAGACGGATTTGAATGCTTCACCAATTCCACCGGCTACCAAACCAGACAAAGCTATCGCCGCTACCATCAACGCAAGCGGCAAGGCAAGCGGCGCTTGCAGCATGTTCAGAGCGACTTTCTTGGTCGTTGCATACTCCAAACTCATACGCGCGACGGTTACGCAAATGCCCACTACCATCACCGCCTCAGGAGTAGTAATGTTGAAAGGCAATGTCGCCGCGAAAAGCACGACGATGAAAGCCTCAAGCCTCTCAAGCTTTGCGCTTAACTCTGCCAACTAACCAGTCCCATAATCTCTCTGACGTCAGAGATGGTTTGCCTGGCTACCTTTCTTGCCTTCGTGTTTCCATGCTCGATTATCTTACGAACGGAATCGGGATCTTTTGAAAGCTCTTGGCGCTTTTCTCTAAATGGGGCGAAAAACTCGTTGATCATACCTGACAGTCTGACTTTGCAATCGACGCACCCAATCGCGGCCGATTCGCACTCCTGTTTGACCATACCGAGCTTCTGAGAATCGGCGTAGACTTGGTACCATGGCCATGGCACTTCACAAAGGTCAACGTGACCGGGGTCTGCTTTGGCAATGCGCGTGCGGTCGGTGACCATCTGCTTGGTCTTTTTGACGGTATCATCGGCAGTGTCGGCAATTTTGATGTCGTTGTTAAACGATTTGCCCATCTTCTGCCCGTCCAAGCCTTTGACCAACGGCGTGGCCGTGAATTCCGGCTTCGGTTCGGGGAAATAATCGACACCGTAAATACTGTTGAATCGTCGAGCTATGGCTCTGGCAAATTCCAGATGCGACTCCTGATCTTTACCGACGGGTACCAACTCTCCCTTGAAGGCAAGAATGTCGGCCGTCATCAACACCGGATAGCCAAACAATCCGTAAGTCGCTTTTGCTCTAGCTTCGTCCTCGTTAGCTGCCAGCATGCGAAAGGTGTCTTTGAGCGTAGGTTCGCGCTCAACCCAGTTTTGCAGCGCGATCATCGACAAAAGAAGATGCAGCTCGGCAATCTCAGGAATCGCTGATTGCACATAAATGGTTGCTACGTCCGGATCGATTCCGACACACAACCAATCCAGTGCGATTTCCCAAATGTGGCTTTGAAGTTGCGATGTGTCCTGGTACTTGGTGGTCAACGAGTGCCAGTCAACAATCGAGTAGTAGCACTCGAATTGGCTTTGAAATCTAACCCAATTAAGAAGCGCCCCATAGTAGTGACCGAGATGCAATCTCCCTGTGGGTCGCATCCCGGACATGATTCGTTTAGCGCCTTTACCGGCTGTCAAAACTAGTTAACACCTACTAAGCAGAAGCTTTATCGTCATTCACGAAAGTTACTTGGCGGCAGCTGCTTTGGCGATCGCTTCGCGCACGCGTGCTTTCTTTCTGTTGACTTTAGCCAGGCGGCGTTTCTTCTTTTCACGCGCATTGTATTTGTTGGTCATAAAAGTGGTTGCCCTCAACGCAATCTAATGTAGTTGATGTTTACACCTGACTTCTCAGGCGGATAGGGGGGAAATATATCACAAATCCATTTATGCGACTGTATGCCACTCTTAATGGTTGAGGCGCTTCACGTGCGCGCAGCGAATCTGCTCTTTTCAGACGTCCAGCGCTCGAGATCACCTTCCGTTAGAAAACCGTGAGCCACAAGCAGATCAGGAAGGGCGCGCCCTTCACTCGTAGACATGCGCACCAGTGCTTGCAGTTCGTCGCCGGTTATGCGCCTGCGCTGCAAAAGATACTGTTCAAGCTCTACGCGCCCTAAAAGAAGATCGCAAGTCACGATCAAAACCGGATCAGGTTGGCTTACGTAGCCCCGGTCAAAACAGTATCTAAATGTAGCGAGGGTTGACGGATGAGGCCGCGTCGACTCATTCACAGTCACGATAAACGACTTGCCGGTTTCCACGGCCGACAATACCTGGCGCAAAAACGAGTCGAGAGACTGATTGGTCAATGCCAATTCCCCAAACTGAGTCAATGTAAATGTTGATTGGAACAGTCTTTCAATGTCGATCGTAACAAGGGGCAACGGATCGGTTCTGCGAATGTTGAAAAAGGCAGGAGGCATCGCATCCGATACCGCATCCCCATCCGGCTTTGCACCGTCGTTACCGGCAGCCTTTCCAGAACTCTCTTTTTCAGCGACGGCCTCGCTTCCTTTTGCAAAAATCTCATGTTCACCGGTAATGTTAGTTGCCTCTTGATTGCCGGCTTTCGATACCGTGACTGTTCCTGCAATTTGATCCGAAACCTTGGACGCGCGCCCTCCGAGATCTACAGAAAGCCCATCGCCATGTGATTTCCCTGAATCGCTGTTTGGATTCGAGCTACTCGACTGAGCCGAAGCTTGCTCTTCCAACTCCAGTTGTGTAGCCAGCGACTCCATAACATCGAAAAGTGCAGGAGGTGTAAAAGTCGGTCGCACTGCCACGACTGATTTAGTAAACACAAGCCGATAAAGACTGGCAGTCGCTTCTGTGATATTGAGACTGAACTCTCGCATGGCATGGCGCATGGTTCTGCCGTCGCTTACCCAACCGATGATTGCGAAGTCATGCTTTTCCAATGGTTGCGTACGCAGCGCTTGGTGCCACTCCTGCGTACCGAACGTATCTGAAGCGATAAGCTCGGTATTGAGTCCGACATTGCTTTCAATCAAATACAGGCAATGATCAGCAAATGTGTTGCCCGGATGCAACGCGAGCACACCGAGGTTTCGCTTCACCGAATTCTTGGCAAGCGTGGGCAAACGCTCGACAATGAAATGACCTTCTTTCCATGACAGGTACTCGCACAGAGCGTCGTCACCTTCCAGCAAACCGAAGTTCGCTTGCATCAAGTCGCCGTTGCAAATGTTAATTTCGCCGCGCTGCCCGCCTCGAGTTATGCGCACCGAGAAGCACTTATCTACTTCTGTAGCGAGAAACTGCAAAAGTCCAGCAAGACTTACGTCGCTCAAACTGCCTTCAATCATGTCGATTCACGGTGTATCTATGTTTGGGTTTGGGTTTGGGTTTGCAAGATGGTGAAGATGAGATTGTAGCCTTCTTGGCGAATGGCTGCATTCAACTACTAGTGGCGGCCTATGCCTCCGCTCATGTCATGCCCCAAATTCCCAAATGCGGAACAGTCGGCATGGCCGAGAGCCCCGTCGCAGCTAATAAACCACACGCTCATTAGACAAATTTACAAAACTTAATCTACATCTTGACTGCTAAAGAAACAGATGAATTGGGTAAATACACAGTAAGCAAAATCTTGCTACTTACTCAAAACGGGAGTTGAAGTAACTTGGCAGCAAAAGTCAGCGACGACGTAGCAGACGACTGGTCGGCAGACGCCGCAGCACTATTTGAAGAAGAAGATCTTCTCGAAGAAGAAGTGGACACTTCCGGTAGTGAAGGCTTCACTGAAGATTCAGTGCGGCTCTACCTGCGCGAAATCGGCCGCGTAAAAATGATCAAGCCCGACGAAGAAATCGAGCTGGCTCGCCGCATCGCAAAAGGCGACCTGGACGCCAAGAAGAAACTGATTCAAGCCAATCTCCGACTGGTTATCTCCATTGCAAAGAAGTACGTCAACCGCGGGCTGCCGTTTCAAGATTTGATTCAAGAAGGCAATCTCGGACTCATCCGTGCGGCGGAAAAGTTTGACCATACAAAAGGATTCAAATTCTCCACATATGCCACATGGTGGATCAGACAAGCCATCAGCCGGGGTCTTGCCGATAAGTCACGCACGATTCGCGTGCCTGTGCATATGGTCGAGTCAATCAATAAACTGAAGAAGACCAGTGCACGTTTAGCTCAAGAACTGGGACGCAAACCCAATGAATCAGAGCTTTCCGGCGCAATGGAATTATCGGTCAATAAGATTCAAGAAATTATCCAAGCCGACAGAGAACCAATCTCTATGGAGATGCCGCTCAATCGCGACGAAGAGACATATTTAGGAGATCTGATTGAAGACAGCATTTCTTCAAGACCTGATTCCACGACGGAAGAAGAGTTGATGCGCCAAGACTTGAGCCGCATGCTGAGCCAATTGACTCCACGCGAGCGCGATATCATGCATCTTCGCTACGGTCTGGAAGATGGACGCCAACGCACTCTAGAAGAAGTGGGACGTTTGTTCAACATCACTCGCGAACGCGTAAGACAGATTGAACACAAAGCCTTCAGAAAACTCAGGCAGCCGGCATGGTCAAGCAAACTAGCCGGATATCTCGAAGACTGATACACAATTAGACAATTTGCCTTACTGTCAGGTTGCTCGACTTGCTAGGGTTATGCATGAGATTGTTTCGGTTTCGCTTAGGGAATCTCAATCTCATCTAACTTGGCGCAAGATTTTGTAGGGCGGGGACCTGTCGTGACTGAGAAGCTAGCCGTAGCTCTTGATGAGCTCACGACTCTGGTAGACCAGGGCGAACGGCAAAAGTTAAGACTACTTCTCAACGATCAACACCCCGCCGACCTGGCGGAGTGGTTTTCGGAAATGGACTTGCCACATCGCTTGTCTTGTTTTCGCTTGCTCGATCTCGATAATGCCAGTGCCGTCTTGGCCGAATTAGAGCCGGACGATCAAGTTGAACTTTTGAGAGAACTCGGAGATATCGGCGTGGTGCCGATTGTCTCTCGCATGTCTCCCGACGATGCTGTCGACCTTTTGTCGGAATTGCCTGAAGAAAAGGCAAGAGCCATCATCAGCCAGATGACCGACCAAGAAGCTATAGAAGACATTCAAAATCTTCTGACCTTCAAAGAAGACTCGGCGGGCGGCATCATGTCTACCGATTATCTGGCCCTCAATGCGAAAATGAGTGTCGACGAAGCGCTCAATTATTTGAGAGAACAATACGAAGACATCGAAGACGACATCTACGACGTATACGTAGTCGATGAAGAAGAGCATCTGGTCGGCAAAGTCACACTGAAAGAGCTGCTCACCGCCAGTGGTGAAGCCCTTGTCGAAAGTCGCATGGAAGACAAAATTGTTTCCGTGACCACCTCTACCGACCAAGAAGAAGCAGCTGAAAAGCTGAGTCGCTATGACTTGCTGTCATTGCCGGTCGTCGATGAAGATGGTGTTATGTGCGGGATTATCACCGCCGATGATGTCATCGACGTTTTGCAAGAAGAAGCAACGGAAGACATCTATCAATCATCCGGTATCAACACGACTGGCGCCGAGCAAAGTGAAAACATCGGACAAAATGTTCGTCTTGCATTTGCAGCTCGGCTTCCATGGCTGCTC
Organism: uncultured Candidatus Obscuribacterales bacterium; assembly: GCA_964503045.1. Classification (GTDB taxonomy): domain Bacteria; phylum Cyanobacteriota; class Vampirovibrionia; order Obscuribacterales; family Obscuribacteraceae; genus CAYZJR01. Next base: position 65,962 of record CAZCZI010000022.1, on the reverse strand, counting down.
GTCACGCTCATGATTGAAACCGGCTCGGCAACTGTAATTACGAGTTTCGACCACGTGATACAACAAACCGTCGCGGCGGCATCATTCATGCCTCTTTTGTCCGGCGTCACAGGCAGCGTCGCCACTCAAAGCACTTGTATCATCATACGCGGAAGTTCAAAAAATTTGAGCTGGCGAGCCGGCATCAAGAACTTGACTCACGAACTTAAAGTCGGCATGTTGCTTGGTATCTGCTGCGGCGCATTAACAACAGCAGTCAGTATGTTTTTCCATCGCAGTGATCCGCATCAGTACAACCTCGGATGGATTGTCGGAGTCAGCTTGTTTGTAACCATGACTTGCGGAGTCGTGATTGGCACGATCATGCCGATGATCTTCCAAAAAGTGGGGATTGAACCTGCGCACGCTAGCGGACCATTCATCACTAGCGTCCTCGACGTCTCGACAATGACTATTTATCTGACCATCGTTCACTTCTGTTTGTCGCATTTCCTGTAATCAGCAGGCTTGTTCAAAGAATCGATAAAGGATCACCAAAATGGAAACGAAACTCGACACCAACTCTCAACTTAAAGAGAAACGAGCAGCAATCCAAAAGAGTCGCGAGACCTTGAAGGAAAAGCGGCATGAAAAGGGACTCTTGCTCGCACACGAACGCATTGAACGATTAGTTGATCCCGGCTCTTTCGTTGAAATCGATCGCTGGGCTCTTCATCAATGCATCGAGTTCGGCATGGAGAAAAAACGAATCGATGGAGATGGCGTAATAACCGGACAAGCCACTATCGATGGCAGACCTGTTTATCTGTTTGCGCATGACGGCACCTTCCTCGGTGGCGCCCTCGGCGAAGTGTTTGCAAATAAAGTTTGCAAAATTATGGACATGGCGGCACAAGCAGGTTGTCCTGTGATTGGGCTGAATGAGAGCGGCGGCGCTCGCATCCAAGAAGGTGTGAATTCACTGGCGGGCTACGCTGACATTTTTTATCGAAACGTTTTGAGCTCCGGAGTAATTCCGCAAATTTCAGTAATCTACGGTGCCTGCGCCGGTGGAGCCGTTTACAGCCCAGCAATGACAGACTTCACGATTATGGTGGCGAATCAAAGTTACATGTTCGTAACCGGTCCCGAGATCGTAAAGACTGTAACAGGCGAACAAGTCACCCTGGAAGAGCTAGGCGGGGCCGCCGTTCACAACACCAGAAGCGGTGTTGCTCAGCTTATGGCGGAAGATGAGGACGATTCTTTTTATCTGACAAGAAAGTTGCTTTCGTATCTTCCCGGAAACAATTTAGAAAGCCCTCCTTATATAGAGGTTTCTGACGAGGCCGTTCCATCTGATATGAGCGAGCTGAATAACATCGTTCCATCAGATCCGACAAAGCCTTACGACATGCATGATGTGATCACTCGCATTTTCGACTTCAAAGATTTCTTTGAGATCGCGCCACTTTGGGCAACCAACATCATCACTGGATTCGCGAGATTGGGCGGCTATCCGGTAGGAATCATCGCCAATCAACCGAAGTCTCTTGCCGGAAGCTTGGATATAAATGCATCAATTAAAGGTGCTCGCTTCCTGCGATTCTTGGATGCGTTCAACATTCCAGTGATTACCTTTGTGGATGTACCAGGTTATTTGCCGGGAACCGCTCAAGAGTTCGGCGGCATTATCAGACACGGAGCCAAGCTCCTGTACGCTTACTGCGAAGCAACCGTGCCGAAATTGACTGTGATAACAAGGAAAGCCTATGGCGGGGCCTTTGATGTTTTGGGTTCAAAAAATGTCGGTGGCGATTTCAATATTGCCTGGCCGACAGCTGAAATTGCGGTCGTCGGGGCTGAAGGCGCGGTCAATCTCTTGTATCGCAGAGACTTGGAAAAGTCCGAAGACAAAACAAAGAAACAAAAAGAACTCGTTGCCCAGTATCGCGAACTGTTTGCCAATCCGTATATTGCAGCTCAGCGCGGCTACGTCGATGACGTGATTCTGCCGGAAGAGACCCGCGACGTTTTGCTTAAGACACTGGAGATTCAGAAGAACAAGCGAGTAAAGCGGCCGAGTCGCAAGCACGGCAATATACCTTTGTAATTCTCCGCTCCCTCGTGCCGAAGGCACTCGGTCGCTCCGAACTGTCGGCCTTGAGCGGCTGA
>CAZCZI010000022.1:33098-63708 GCA_964503045.1 uncultured Candidatus Obscuribacterales bacterium | reverse complement strand
ACACTCGCTTGTGCCGAAGGCACTCGGTCGCTCCGAACTGTCGGCCTTGAGCGGCTGACGCAACGCTTCCATACACTCGCTTGTGCCGAAGGCACTCGGTCGCTCCGAACTGTCGGCCTTGAGCGGCCTTTGTGCCGTCGCTTAATCCGCGAACCGCTACTTCTTACTTCTTTTTGGAGAGGTCGGGCTGCAGGAGTTTAAGGGAGTTATCTGCCAAATCGATCTCCATCAAGATGACTGTCAGCCCTAAGTCCGTCAGTTTTGACTCGAAGCGGGCGACGGGATCTTCGGCGTTGATGAGGGTTTTGACTCTGTTCAAGACGCTTTCCGGAAATGGTTGTGGAAAAACCAATACGACGCCTGTGAGTGCGTTTTTGGATTGCAGCTTGGCTGCTCGTTTTAGAAGGGTGTTGAGAATTTCCTTTGCTTTCCCTTCTGTTACGGGCTGCTCCACTACACGCGCATAAAGCAGGGCGATTCCACGTGAGTCGCGAAACAGCATATCTACAAAGGGTTCGTCGACGCGCTTCCAAAATCCTGTGATCAGCCGGGTGCAGACTACCTCGACTGCTTTCGCCAGAGACTCCCAGAGTTGTTTTTGCCGGTTGTATAACCCACTTGAGTGCGAGGTTGCAAAATATTCAGTGAGTAGATAATTGACGACACTGACAACCGTATCGCTTGGTGGTGTCTCGTTTGCGAACTCCAAAGCGACATTGGAGCAGGCTGATTGGACGTCAATGGGAGTGACGGTTCGCGGTGACGCGGTTACTGATTGAAGATTGAATGCACCTGTGCGAGCCGTTTTTATCAGTATTTTTTGTGGGTCTTCCAAAAACATAGTTATCAATTGCTTTACTTTTCGAGATGGTCTGGTGGGAAAGGAGATCTTTTAATACAGCGTGGTACATCTATGTTATCGGCTTTGCACGCATAAAAGAATTAAGGAGGGTATAACAAGTCACGTCACAAAGCCCGGCTGGCCTTGGCGCCAGCCATATTTCATGTAAACTGGAAGATAGGCGTCTTGGCGGTTTGCAGCTTGCTTTCGGAGTTGGGGCCGATGGAAAGGTAAGCAGCGGGTGAGGGTAGTAGAAATTCCTGCTTGCAGGGCAGAAATTTTTTTGACCTTAGCGCGTGTTGACCAACAGGGCCCATTACTGGGTTCTTCCAGATCGTACTGGGATATTCCGGTAAAACTCGGTCCGCGTTCATATCCATAAATTCTTAGAATCTCGTCGTTGAGCACATAATGCCTCTTTTGCCATCTCGCAATAGCTTTCATCAACCAGCATCGGCTGTTCTTGCCGAGCTCAAAAAGGGCGCCAAAGAGAAGCGCAACGAGTTTATCTATCTTCATCAAGAGCGTTTCTACGCCATTGGGCTGCTCGCCTCTGGCACACCTGAAAACGCCACCGAAATCGCCATATCTGCCTTCAATAACGCTTTAAACGACGCGATGAAGCAGCCTGTTCCCAAAAACAGCGACCAAAGCATCTGGGATTGGCTTTCGAAATTTGTTGTTCAAGCTTGCGGTGAATATCACGCAACCTACTCCGATGCCCCAATAGATAACCCGGCTGACCCGATGCAAGATGGTTCTTCCAACATGGATTGGGAAACAACAGTTCTTTTAGGCATACAACGGGTAAAAAGATGTTTGAGCACCCTTCCTGAAGATCAACAGAAGGTGTTCTTGCTACGCCACCATCTCGATTTGAACTACGATCAAATTGCAATAGTACTCAATCAAACCCCCGACACAGTAATGGCATCCCTGTTCAGGGCTCGTGTGCAAATAGTCAAATGTCTAGGTAGAGGTTAGAGCTCGTGAACTGCACCCGCTTTCGTTTTTTGATTCAGCAGCGGTTCGATGTCGACCTTGCGACACAGGACGCACGAGCACTGGTTCACCATGTGGAATCATGCGAATCCTGCGCCAAGTTCGACCACCAGCTCGACCAGATGATTCAAGCGGCCTTGGAAGTTCCACTGCCTGATGAGCTTCAGCCCCCAAGCAAAGAACAGTTGGCTAGAACAATCCAGCAGCAGTTGCCTGAAGCAAAAGGCAATGTCTTCTCTGCTTTCACGAAAATATTTGCTGGCGGCGGTGGCGGTGGGAAACCGGAGAAGAAAGAAAAAGCCGGAAAGAACAAAGCCAAAGATATGTCCACGGCTGAACTGCAAACATACAGCTCGGCTTTTCCGCATAGAGGGTCCAAAGGCGGCAGCAAGCAAAGCGCCAAGGAACAGAAAGAATTCGAGGAAGAAGCTGCCAGTCAAATGAGCCGGTTGGAGCGAACCGGTCTCGATAAGACCAAGCGCAAAGAAGCAGCTGAGATGATCGACAATCGCGAGATGCAGTCAAGGACTGGATCTCTTGGCGAGCGTCTTAACGTTGCAGTTCCATTGGCTGGAGGCGGACAATCAGACGATGCACCTCTGACTCTTGCAGAGTCAATTCGAAGAAAGATTTCCGAATCTCAAAAAATGAGTGCTGCCGACATGGAAGGCGTTATGCCACCAGTAGGCGAAGTGGGCGGCCCTATGAATGCAGGCGGCGGCGGACCGAATGACGGTTGGAGCAAGCCTATAAGCCTGCCTGTGAAGCCAGGGATGGAACCATCTGGCGGTGGTGGAAAGCCCGAAGACAGTTGGGGAATGCCTGGAGGCAGTAAGCCGCAAGGAGCCTGGGGAGGTTCGTGGGACAACGACGGACGCCCGCCTAAAGGCACAGATCCAGGAATTCGCGAAGGAGAAGGCGACGATTGGGGACCTCCACCGCAGGGCGGTTCGTGGGATGAGCCGGACGACGCACCCGGAGCAGCACCACCCGGAGCAGCACCAGCACCAGGTCAAAGCCAATGGGGTTCACCACCGCAATCTCCAGGCGGGGCAGTGCCAGATGCTTGGGGACAACCTCCCGGTGGTGCACAGCCACCAGCTAAAGACTCGTGGGGCACACCGATGCCTGCGCAGTCTCCTGCACAATCTCAATCACCGCCGCAAATGCCTCCGGTACCACCGTCGAAACCAGTCAACCAACCCGCATGGGGTTCACCACCTGACGGCGCCGGCAAGGATTCATGGGGCGCTGGCGGTGGACAGCAAGACGCCTGGGGCGGCGGCAGCGGACAACAACAAGGCAATGACGCCTGGGGAACCCCACCGGCACCTGGCGCTAAACCTAATGAAGCTTCTTGGGGAGCACCTCCGGCACCCGGCGGAGATTCTTGGGGAGCACCACAAGCATCGCAAAATGCGTGGGGTGGAGGCCAGCAACAAGGACAACAACAACAAGCACCAGCTCAACCAGCAGCACAGGCTCCCAACCAAGAGGCTTGGGCCCCACCAGGACAACCAGCCGACAGCGGTTGGGGCGCTGCGCAAGGCGAGCAGCCCAAAGACAGTGGTTGGGGAGCCGCACAAGGTGAGCAGTCTAAAGACAGTTGGGGCCAACCACCAGCTCAAAACGCGTGGGGTCAGCCACCTGGCAGTACGCAACCGCAAGGTCAACCATCGCCTGCACCAGCACCTGCACAGGCACCTGCACAGGCAGCACCTCAGCAACCAGCACCACAAAAAGACGCGTGGGGTCAACCACCGGCCCAAGAAGCCTGGGGTCAGCCACCAGCTCAGGCTGCACAGCCACAACCTCAACAAGGGCCTGCACCGTCGGCGCCACCGCCCAAAGATGCTTGGGGCCAACCTCCAGCGCCATCACAAAATGATGCCTGGGGTCAACCCGCCGCCAATCAGACAGATGCATGGGGACAGCCTCCTCAAGCACCTGCACCTAACTTGCAAGCCAATGCCAATCAAGCACCAGCACCACAAAATGATGCCTGGGGTCAACCGGCCGCGCAAGGCGAGGCATGGGGACAGCCATCTGAGCCGAGACCTGCTTCTCCAGCTAAAGACGCCTGGGGAAATTCAGCACCTAGTGGTGAAGCTTGGGGACAAAACGCACCACCTCAATCGGCACAAGCTCAACCAGCACCACCAGCACAACAAGCACCTCAAGGTGCACCGCAAAAAGATGCTTGGGGTCAGCCCATGGCAAACCAACCTAATCAGAATCAGGCTTGGGGACAGCCATCCGGTGCGCAATCTCAATCATCTCCACAATCTCCATCTGCACAAAAGCAAGATTGGGAACAGCCACAACCATTAAAACCCGGAGAACCAGCCAAAGACGCCTGGGGACAAACTCCGCCTAAAGAAGCCTGGAGTCAGACCGGCGGTGGAGAGAAAGCCGGCGATCCGTGGACGACACCTGCCAACAAAGAAAATTGGGCTGGTGCTGGCTCACCAGGAGGCACCGCTGTTGGTGGCGGCTCTTGGGGAGCGGGAAAAGCCGAGTCAGATAAGAAGGAATGGGGCGGCGACGCCACATGGGATCAAAACAAACCCAAACCGGCCGAACCGGCACAAGCTCAAACCCAACAATTAGACAAATCAACTTGGGCACAGCCGCAACAAGCACAAGACGCTTGGACTCAACCCACTCTACAAACTCAAACTGCATGGGGCAGTCCACCGAGTCCTCCACAGGGCAACCAACAACCGCAAGCGAATCAGGCTCCTCAAGCCGCTCCTCAAGCAGGATCGCAAGCAGCAGGATGGGGCACACCTCCCGCTCAACAAAACCAACAACCGGCCGCTTCAGGCGGTTGGGGAGAGCCACAGCCGGCCAGCGATTGGGGCGGGCAGCATAAACCGAGTTGGTCTGCAGAAGCAGAACAAATCGAAACAGGAACATGGCAAGCATTCACGCCATCAGCTGATGCACTAGCGCCTAAAAATCCACCACCGCCGAGACCTGAATCTTTCGCGCCGGAAGGGCAGGGTTGGGGCAACCAGCAGCCAATGCAGGCCAATCAAACGGCTGGTGGTGCAGGACAAAGATGGGATGTACCGATTCAAGAGCGCGGCGGCGCCACCGGCGGTGCTCCAGCACCAGCACCGACACCAGCACCTTCGTCTTCATCAGGGGTACCGGCCGACCGCATCTTCGAGCGGCTGGGTGAAGTACTGAGCGAAGAAGGTAAGAAAGCGACACCTCAAGAAAATCGCTGGGACGTGCCGATTCAAGAGCGCACGAAAGCGCAGGAAACGCCGGCACCACTACCACAACCGGCACCACTGCCACAACCGGCACCACTGCCGCAACCGGCACCACTGCCGCAACCGGCACCGCAACCGCAGCCTCATGAGGCCAACAAGATCGATCCTGTCGCCAGTGGTTGGGACATCCCGGTTGCGCAAAAGGCTCCTGACACACTGCCGTCTGCCAAAGATTGGACCACTAAACAAAATACCGCACCGTCGGCATGGGGTGGAGGTGGACAGTCACCAACCTCTGCTTGGGGATCTGAACCAGCAGTGCAACCACCGCAACCACAACAACCAACGGCTTCGGCATGGGGTCAGCCTCCTGCGGCCGCCGAACCACCGGCGAAGCCATCTCCCTCGGCATGGGAATCGGCATCAACAGGTGGAGCTGCCTGGGGACAACCATCAGGTGGAGCTTGGGGCAGCGCACCCGCACAACAGCCTCCAGAACCTGCGCAACCAGCCGCACCGTCGAATGGCGCAGGCGCTTGGGGCGCACAACCAACAACACCCGCATGGTCCGCAAACGCAGCACCAACACCGGCACAAGACAACAAGCCTAGTGGTTTATTCAATATCGATGACAATGCAATCGATAAACTGTTCAGTGAAAATCTCGGCGTCAAAGATTCAGCTCCGCTAGGCGGAAAGTCCGCCGCTCCAGCTCCACAACCACAGCAAGCAGCGGCGCCTATTCAACCGCCTGTTCAACCACCGCAACCAGCACTGCAATCATATGGTGGTGCACCGCAAGGTTGGGGCGCACCGCCAGCCAACGGCGATCAATCACAAGAGCCCAAGATTTCAGCAGTCTCGGCAAGAGTAAGCTCTCAAGGGATGCCGGAGCCACCGATGCCGATGGCCGCAATGCCACCGACTCCGGCGCCGCCTCCGCAAATGAGTCAGCAGCAATCGAAGTCCGGCTTGTTCAGCTTGGATGATCGTGAGATGGATAGACTCTTTAGCCAAAATCTCGGCGTCAATGAAGCGACACCAGGTGGCGCTGCGCCTAACAATAATACTCAGTGGACTGCAGCCGGAGCACCAAGTGCCGCTCCACAGCCTGCAATGGCAGCAGCAGTCACTCCTGCTCCGACTCCTCCTCCGCAGCCAAGCACCATTGGTGGTAGCGGATGGGGTCCTCCGGCTCGTGCAACCGCATCCGGCACCATGCCCGTAGTCTCACCGCAGCCTACCGGCTGGGCCTCGCCCGGACCGGCAGTCGCTTCGGGTGGAGGCGGTAGTTGGGGGGCTCCGACACCGGGACCGGCACCGACACCAATGGCACCGACACCAATGGCGCCACCACCAATGGCGCCACCACTTCCTCAACCGCAACCTCCAAGCGGTGGCGGCGGCGGAAACGGACCCAGCGGCGGCGGTTTATTCTCCATCGATGATGGAGTGATTGACAGAATCTTCGAAACCAATCTTGGCGTCTATGATGCCGGCGTTCCCAAAAAGAGCGTCAACTCAATCGTGCAATCGATCTCCGATGCAGCCAATAACGCACTGCCACCACCGAAAATCGAAGGTATCGGTCGCTTGGATCCTAAGATGGAAAGCCAAGACAGCGGCTCAGGACGCATCGCCTCCATCGGTAAGTTCTTGCTCGATCAAAAGGACCTCGAGAAGATTGGCAAGATTACAGCCACAGATCTCAATGACTCGAAGATGCGCATCCTCACATTGGAAGCGTCTCAAGAGCTGCAATCATTGCTCCTGCATATCGGCGCTCAACCCGGAGTGGTCGGCTCGGTAATCGTCGGACATGATGGTTTGCTGATTGCCAACACGATGCCTCAAGATATGGATGCAGAGTCAGTCGGCGTCTGGGCACTTGGTGTGTATATGAACACCGAGCACGTAATCCGCAAGATGGGTCACGAGCGCGTGCACCAAGTCGTCTCCAAAACACCGCGAGGCTATCTCGTGATTGCCGACTTCGGTGGTGGCTTGCTGGTCACCGTCACCGACGGCAGAGACACTGACACTCTCATACCGCTGATGCGATCGATCACTCAGCTCGTCGCATAAGATGGAACGATTTGACGGCCCGATGGAGCTGCAGTCTCAGCGCGAGAACCTAGCCGTCGAGCAGATAGTGACAGAGCGTGCGCACACCAAATCCGGTGCCACCCTTGTTGCATTCGTCGCGTTCTTTTTCCAACCAAGCCACACCGGCGATATCGAGGTGTGCCCACGGTTTGCCGTCGACGAATTCACGCAAGAACATGCCGGCGCTCGAGCTGCCGGCTTCACCACGTGAGCCTGCATTCTTGAGATCGGCGATATCGCTCTTGAGCGTTTCCTTGTATTCGTCGAACATTGGCAACTGCCAGAACTTCTCTCCGGCTCGCGAACCAGCGGCTATAACTCTATTGATGAGCGCTTGATCGGAGCCCATAACGCCGGCTGCAACACGACCTAAAGCAGTAACGACAGCTCCTGTTAGGGTGGCGACATCGATGAGTTCATCCACTCCCTCGCGAACCGCATAGGTAAGCGCATCAGCCAAGATCAAACGCCCTTCGGCATCTGTATTGTTTACTTCGATTGTCTTGCCGTTCATCGCCGTCAACACGTCGCCGGGGTGCAGCGCCCCGTCTCCAGGCATGTTTTCAGTTGCAGCCACGACACCGAGCACCGCCACTGATGGCTTGATTTTTCCGATCACTTGCATGGTGGCAATCACTGCAGCAGCGCCAGACATGTCGTATTTCATATGCTCCATACTCTGAGCCGGTTTCAGCGAGAGTCCGCCCGAGTCGAATGTAATTCCTTTTCCGACAATAGCAATAGTCCGCTTGGGAGTCGTCGAAGGTTCATATCGCAAAACGATGAATCTGGGCGGTTCTTTCGCACCACGCGCCACTCCAAGAAAAGATCCCATCTTCATTTTCTCGATCTGCGGAAGCTCGAATACACGACATCCCAGACCCGAATCTCTGGCTACTCTTCTGGCTTCTTGAGCCAGCATTGTTGGTGTCATGAATGCCGGCGGTTCAGCGATGAGTTTTCTCGCTAAACATGTAGCATCTCCAATCGCTTCACCTCGCGCGACAATTTTCGCGAAGTCCTTTGCCGGTAATTTCAGTCCCTGAAAAGCAAGGGACTCCCACTCGGTTTTCGGTACCGCCACTGCCTTTGCATGAGAGCGAGAAGCGGATTTTGCAGCGGCCTCGGTTCCATTGCTGGAAGACTTGTACTTCAAGAAAGTGTATGACCCGAGTTTCCAACCTTCAACAAATGCTTGCAGGTGATTCTTAATTGACGTTCCGCTCGACTCCTGCACCTTACCGGCCGACTTTGCCGCCACTCTTTGAGACTGCTTTTTTGCCAACGAGACAATCGGATCGAATCTGAAGGCGTACATCACCAACGGCTTGGTGCCGTTGCTTGCCAGCCGACGAGCCAGGTTGGCAGCCAATTTGCGCGTGAGCTGCGAATCAAAATCTTTGAATGCGCCAAGACCTACGAGGTGCAATTTCTTGCAGGCGATTGCTCCATATGTCGGCAGTGAGATAGATTGTCCGCTTTTGCCCTTAAATCGTTCGAGCTCTATCGCTTGCACCAGGTTTTGCAGAAACACCTTCGGGAACGCCGGATCCACCTTTCGCAGTACTTCACCGACGTCTTCGCCTTCAAATATGCCAATCACCGATACATCGAACTTGGCTTTTGACAACGCTTGAGTTTCTACTTTGAACTTCATTTTATTTGGCTCACCCTATCTATATTCAATTCCAATGAATCTACGGACACACGCAAAAAAAAGTGGAGACGACTAATTCTCCACCCAAAGATTACACCATAAAGCTACTGAGTGCCGTCTCCAGACGTACTGTTTACAACAGTGGCGACTACACCATCGACAACAAGAGGATCAATCTGGCGCCGACAAAATGCGAGATAGGCTTCCATCCATCGGCGCAACTCGAGAAGCACTGCGGAGACAGGCGCGCCCGACCGCTTCACCTGGCTCAAATTCACGCTCACTCGTCCTTCGTGATCTATGTGGAAACGACTTGAAGCAGGCGATTCGCCGTGCACATAATGCAGACTTGCTTGAAGTATGGCGCGATTGTCGTCACGCCCAATAATCTTTTGCAGCTCGGCAGCGATCTTTTGAAATACAGACAATGGGCGGAACAAACTTGCCTGTTGAATATTGACCAATTTATTTTCGATGAGAAGATGAATTGACTTTATGATCATGTAGACCGGCCAGACATCGAAAGCACGAATCACTTCATCGAGTGTAGACAAACCATCAACATGCATAGCCAGTTCAGAGATGACCTGGCGATCGGCATCTTGAACGACAGTTTCGTCCATGTACTTAATCGGTTTTTGAGTTAGGCGGCTCCACAGCGCTTCAAAATTCCACACCCGTTCAAGAATTGTATTTCGGCCAGATGGCAACAAAGCAAGAATTTGATTGACTTGATCTTGATAAAGCGCTGAGTCCAAGAGCATCTTGTCCAGCTGTTCGTTAAGAGTGCAACCGTCGTCGAGTTCTTGCGAAACTCCTTTGTCTCTGAAGACGAAAATTCCTTCTGTCCAACTTACGAGAAACTCAGTAATCGCCTTATAGCCTTTCAAACGACTCATGCGAGCATGTGTCGGCTTGCCTTGCGAGAAAGCGACGCTGATTACCTTGTCCCTGTTCTCCACTGTCAGCAATCCGGTCTTCTTTGCGGTTGAAAGTGATTGCAGAAGCCCTGCCGTATCAATCGCGCCCAAACTTCCAATCATGGAATCGCGCATGGTCTCTATATTGCGCGCGGTCGTAGGCGAATCGTCCTCTGCCTTTTTGTGATAGCCGCCGTACAAATATTGATCGTCGAGCAGCACTTCCAATTCACGAGTGTTGATATAGCCATGCTTGACTGCGAGCATTCCAAGAAAAGTCTTTTGTGATTTTCCCCAACCTTCTTCCGATTGTTTCTCGAGCAGATCTTGCAGTTGTGCCTCCGACAAGATGCCTGCAGCCACCATGTAACGCCCCAGCCTGAAAGGCTTTCGATTGTGGTAGCAATTCGCAAGAAACTGAATGCGAGAAAAAATCGAGTAGATGTAACCGCCACCTTCCAACTCTTGCAGAATTCTCAACGTTTCATCGGAAGGCAATTGGTTTCTTGTTTCAAGCGCCCTGACGATAGATTCGACTGATGAGTAGTCGTCGATACCTTGAATTACCCAATTTTGCGGGGCGGGCAAAGAGAAATCGCCTTTAACTCTTTTGCCTGCGTCGGTCAAAACAGGTGTGGAGGTAAACAGTATGTGATTGGCCAGCGTGCTTCCGCCTCCACGCAAGCGCCTTCTGTCGATTCCAGATACAGTCGCGCACACATAATCAGCAAGAAGCGGATGACGAGCGAAAATGCCGAATGGACTGTCGTAGACGTTAAAGGTTAAACCACCGCCCGGATCGTCCCTGGTCAATGTGATGGCACCATCGGCTTTGACGAACAGCAAAACCCCCTGCGGCTTCAGCAGACGCTTCGCGTAGAGACTGAATTTGACCAACACTTCCAGAGGCAGCGAAAATCCGGTCTGCATCAAATCTATAATCAGACCATCAAGCGTTTTTCCTGTTTCAATCAACCGATCGAGCTGCGCGAATAGATTCTCGCGGTAAGAGTAGGTGAGAAAGGACAAAGAGGAGGCAAAGTAGCTCTTATCGTCCAGAGCACCCATCTCTCTGGCCTTCGGAGCGCTTTGACTGAAGTCTTGTTCGGAAGAAGTCACTAGAATCTCATTGCTTACGTGGTGATTATATGCCCCGCACAGCGCATTTCTATATTGCTAGATGTTCTTCAAAACGAGCGATTCTCAGCGAGGTTCAGTCGGGGGTGATGCAGATAGGCTTGGGTTTGGGTTTGATTCTAGGGTTCCGGCGGAAACACCCGACAACTTCAGGGCCAATGGGTCGGGAGGGGCAATGAACAAAGCCTTAATCGCCCATTGCTGCTTTACTTTGCCCACGTCAATAATCAAGTCGTTCTTCAAGAAAGTGACCATTCGATAGCGCACACCACCGGAAGCCGGCAGTGTCATTGCTACAAGCTTTGTCGGCGCCGAACGCCCCAAAAGCCCGATGTACTTCGGAATGCTGATTAGCCTGGGATCGGCAAGCCAGGCCTTAGCAAGGTCTGCACGACCTAGTGCCAACGCCTGCGAAAACTGCAATACCACCGAAAGAGGAATGTCATTAGTCTTTTGTCCCTCTAACGTGTACTTGCCATCAACAAGTTTGAGTGCGATGCGATACCCCGAAGAAGGCACAGATTTGGAGCCGCCTTCAGCGCCCTGCGGCTTTGATCCGGCAATTGTCAAAATCAAGTCATTGCCCCAGAAGCTGGCTTTGCCGCCCACATTTTGCAAAAGATAGGGTGGAATAGCCGACAGAACATCAAACGTCTCTACCCATACGCTGTCTGCCAATCTGAACGATTTGAGCCACAGAAGTCCTGAAGTCTTGTCATTGCCTGCCAGAATCAGATTTTTCGGTCCTTCGATTTTGACCTTTTTTTTCTTGACCTCTTTGAAGGCCACTGTTCTGACGATGTGTGCATCGGAAAGTGCTACGGTAAGCGGAATTTGCACTGCCTGCACCTTAACTTGAGCGGGTGCAGCAACGCCTGGTTTCGCTGGCTGAGCGTGATTCCACTGCAAGAATATGGCTTGAGATTCAGAGACCGAGGGGAAAGCGAAAACGCGCGCTCCACCGGCATCTACAACCTTTAGTCTGAGATCAGTCAAACACGGATTAGCCTTGATAAGCGCCGTTGCGCTCTCTTTCGCCAGTCGAGGATCGGAAAGAAACTCCTTGAGCGTCGACCACACGCGATCCCAAGTCTGGGTATCAGGAGTCAGCCGATACTGCTTAACACTGGCAGCCAGAGGCGCGCTCGTCAAGTTGACCGGTGCCTCGGCAGCCGGTTGATTAGGTTGAGTGGGAGCCTGCGCGGTGGTTGCGGGCACGGCTAAAGTCAAATTGGAAAGAGCAATGGCAACAACCAAATACAGTTTCGACAAGCGAACAGTGCAACAAAAAGATCCAAGCACGGCTTACTACCTCGCCTCCCAAACAGACAGCTACGTCTCAACGAAAGACCTATTATAAGTCCTTATCCGTCTTCTTTGTTCGTTGGTGGGGCTGGTGGCTGTTGTTTGCCAATCCAGTGCCTGAGATAGAAGAGTCCGATTGTGTTGTTGACTATGTGGGCGATGATGGGAACCCACAAGCTACCTGAATAATCCTTGAGATATCCGAAGACAAGCCCAGCGAATGTCGCCCAGATACCATAGGGGAGATATCTCAGACTAGGGCAATGCATCAGTCCGAATATAAGGCTGGCCCAAGCAAGTCCACATTGCGATTGCATGGCGCCGCGAAAAAGAACCTCTTCACAGAAGCCCGACACAAACGCGATTGCAATCAAATCGATGGCCCAAGAATGTCTGAACATCGGTGCCAGCTCTTCATACAAAATCTTGTGAAATGGCTCAAGCGGCAAGATTTTCAAATTGAAGTAGTGGCTAATCCAAATCAAGAAGAAACCAATCAGCGCAATTGAAACCCCCGCTCCGACTCCAATCAACGCGATGCGATCGGAGATGTTGAACAAAGGCATCATATCGATGCGGGCCAGCAAACACCAAGCAGTCGAAATCAAAAGAAGAACTGCGTAAACGACCAAACTGAAGTTGAGAATCCACGATCGTTCGTAGACGGGAGGTCCTCCGGAATCCAACTTATGCTCAGAATCAGGCTCAGACTGCATTGTTTAAGACAACCTCGGGTTCGAGCTTCTGGCTATCATCCAGATCATTTAACTTATGATGCCTGCATACAGCTACTGCTTTACCTTCAAAAGTGGTAAGCACCATATCATTTTCTATTTTGCCATCCCTTGGTCCGACAAAACCAAAAGAAGACCCTGCAACGACGATTGCCTGGCCTTTGGTAATTCGCTCAACATCCAGCTTTTCGAGGTTGACCACGTTAAGCGTCGCAAGAGCATTGATCGGATCAACGAGCACGGCCGACAGTTGATCTTTGGAAAGGCTCTGCAACGCATCTAATGTGATCGCCTCCTCCAGTTTGAATGGTCCTGCTTTTTCTCTGACTAATGACTTGAGCGTAGCCCCGCACCCAAGCCGCTCGCCGAGGTCGCGGGCAATCGAACGAATGTAGGTGCCACCACCGCAAGAAATTCGTGCACGCACTACTTTTTCTTCAATCATCGGCAACAGATCGATTTGGTCTACGCGAACAGTGCGCTTAGGCACAGTCGATAGATCCGGTGCCACTTCCCCCTTGCGGGCCAGCTCGTAGAGCCGTTTCCCGCCGACGTGTACGGCGCTGAATGCCGGCGGCTTCTGTTCTATTTCTCCGACAAATTTTGAAAGTTCCAAGCGAATCGAATTCTCGTCAGCTATCTTGCTATCGTCGCCGCCAATAACGTCACCCTCAAGATCGTCCGTGGTTGTGACAGTTCCCAACAATATCTCTGCAAGATAAATCTTCGAGTCATCCAGAAATCGAAGCAGCCGGCAAGCATTTCCTAAAGCGACAATCAAAACTCCTTCGGCCGCAGGATCAAGAGTGCCCCCGTGCCCGCTTCGCTTGATGCCGGTTATACGCCGCACACGATTCACAACGTCATGCGAGGTAACGCCACGCTGCTTAGCGATATTGAGAAAACCAAACATGATTCGACGATCTACACTTCGCCGCGAGAAATTTTTCCGAGCAACTCGGTTACTTTTGAACCGCGCTCGAGTGAGTCGTCAAGCTTAAAGAAGAGTTCCGGTGCAAAGCGCAACCCAAGGCGCCTGCAGATCTCCCCTCGAATTTGTCCGACGTGATCGTTGAGAGCTTCCATCGTGCTCTCTTTGGCAGCATCTTCGCCAAAGACGGAAATATAGACTTTTGCAGAACGGCAGTCGGAGCTGCATTCGACTTCAGTTATCGAGACCAATCCGGCAATGCGTTCGTCTTTGAGATCACGCTGAATGATCGTCGACAATTCTCTCTTGATAGATTGTGATACCCTCTGCGATCGCTCGGCAGGCATAGCTGAAACCTCCTGTGCATCTGTATTCACAGATTCGGAACTAAATGATCCAGGTAAATTAGTTGCGCGGCTGATCGCGCCTGACTTCTTGAATCACGAAGGCCAATACTTTGTCACCCTCTTGTGCATCGCTGAACTTCTCGAAGCCCATGCCGCATTCGAAGCCTTGTTGGACTTCGCGCACATCGTCTTTGAATCGCTTAAGGCTGTCGAGCTTGCCTTCATAAACAATCTTGCCGTCGCGCTCAACCCTGATTATAGCTCCGCGTTGAATCTTGCCGTTGGTTACGTAACTTCCAGCAATGGTGACGCCTTTGCCGACTTTGAAGATCTGCCTGATCTCCGCTGTTCCAATCTGCACTTCTTCCTTTACAGGTTTGATCAAACCTTGAATAGCAGCTTGCAGATCGTCGAGAATCTGATAGATGATGCTGTACGTGCGAATGTCTACACCGGTTGCGTCGGCAACCTTGGTGGCGTTTTGGTCTGGCTGAACGTTGAAACCAATCACGATAGCTTCTGATGAAGCTGCAAGGTTTACGTCGTTTTCCGATATATCACCGGATGCGGTGCGCAGTACTCTTACCGCTACTTCACCACCGGAAAGCTTGCGCACTGATTCGCCGATGGCTTCGGCGGTTCCTTGCACATCGGCTTTGACGATGACGTTGAGTTCTTTGACTTCGCCTGTCTCCAACATATCGTGGAGCGATTCGAGAGTGACATGATGCCCTCGTTTGTCTTGTTCGCGTCGTGTTTCCACCAGCACACGGGCTTCTTGCGTGCCTTCCACGACTTCAAAGCGATCGCCTGCTTGTGGCACTTCGTCGAGTCCAAGCACTTCCACCGGCATCGATGGTCCTGCCGCCTTTACGCGTCCGCCGCGGTCATCGAACAGAGCGCGTACGCGTCCTGAGGCGCTTCCGGCAACAATGAAATCGCCTTCGCGCAGAGTTCCATTCTGCACCAGCGCTGTGGCAACCGCGCCACGTCCACGAGAAAGCTCGGCTTCGACAATCACTCCGACTGCGGAGCGATCGGGGTTGGCGCGCAAATCGAGAATGTCGGAGACGAGAAGAATCATCTCCAAAAGTTCGTCGAGGTTGGTGCGCTTCTTGGCAGACACGTTTACAGTAACCGTCTCGCCGCCGTATTTATCCGGCACCAGACCATGTTCCATCAACTGCGTAAGTACGCGATCGGGATCGGCATCGGCCTTGTCGATTTTGTTGACGGCAACAATGATAGGAACGTTCGCCGCTTTAGCGTGATCGATCGCCTCGATGGTTTGCGGCATAACACCATCATCGGCAGCAACGACGAGAATGGCCACGTCGGTTGCACGAGCTCCGCGTGCTCTCATTGCAGTAAATGCTTCGTGACCCGGTGTATCGAGAAAGACGATCTGGCGCATAGTGCCGTCTTCATGTTCGACTTCGACATGGTAGGCGCCGATGTGTTGAGTGATGCCGCCCGCTTCTGCGTCGGTCAGAAGAAACTTCGTTTGCCTGATGGCATCGAGCAAACTGGTTTTACCGTGATCGACGTGACCCATGATAGTCACCACAGGTGGTCTCAAAACCAAAGCCGCTCTGTCTTCTTCGGACATGTCGGCTTGCACCACACGCCCATCTTCAATCGGAACAGCTTCATGCTCGACAAGCTCGTACTCCATCTCGATGGCGAGCTCTTTTGCTACTTCCAGTTCAACCAATTGGTTGACGGTGCGCATAATTCCCTTCATGAAAAGGCGCTTGATGATTTCGGTTTCCGAAATCGTCATCTTCTCTGCGAGTTCTTGCACCGTGAGACTGTTTGTAAGTGTAATCACTTTAGGAACATCAATGGTGGCAGCTGCCGGTCTGAGCTTTTCTTCATTTTTCTTGGCACCATGCCTGTCAGCCGGCGCATGCCGGTGTGACTTCGGCGGGCGCGGTGGTGTTGCACGGATCGAAGGCGCCGCCACTCTGTAAGGAGTGGGCACCGATGGTTGCATCGGTCTAACAGCCTGACCTTTGCCTGTGTACTCGCCGCCTTCTTCCGGTTCGGCGCTGAATTGTTCTTCAACGGCCGGCTCGACTTCTGCCGCTTCCTCTTGCTTGTCGGCATCGGCTGTGCGCGGGCTTCGCTCAGGTGGACGATCTAGCTTGCGAATTACGCGTGGGCCATATCTGGAATTGTCTGACCACTCATCACCGGTGGACTTGCCGGAAACAGGCTGAAAGCCCATCTCTTCTTCTTCTTCTTCGACCTCTTTCGGTTCTTCCGTTTCTACAGGCAGTGGCTCCGCAGTACGGGCAGCCGGCTGCATGGACACGGGCTGAGGAGTCGAAATCTCCTGAGTCTTGGCTGGTTTTTCAATTGTTTTCTCGGCCGCTTGAGGCGCCGGTGGCGCTGGCTGCGTCGACGGTTGCGGTTGAACCGGAACCGGAGTGAGTTGCGGTTGGCCGTTAAGACTAAGTGGAGCCGCCGGTGGTGGCGAAACCTGTCCCTCTTGACCGGGCTGTACAGCCGGTGTCGGTCTGTAACGTGACAACACTCTTGGTTTGACGACAGGCGTCTCCGGCGGCGGAGGAATTTTCGCTTGCGTCTTTGTTGCTGTTTTGGTGGCTGCGGCTGCTGGTTTAGCTTTGCCTTGTTCTTTCTTTTTGCCTAAATGTGCGATCAATAAACCCACTGCATGCGCGTCGACTGTGCTCGAATGGCTCTTGATGTCGTAGCCGAGCTCGCGCAGAGCCGTGATGATATCCCCGTTGGGAATGTTCATCTTCCGCGCTAACTCATAAATTCGAACGCGATCGTCCATGCAAGCTCCTTTTGTACCTCACAGTATTGTGGCACGTTTTTTATGGTTCTGTGCACATTTCAGATATAACCTGTATAAAGTCAGGCTTCAAAGGCCAGCTGATTGTCCTGTTTGGCGCTCGCTTATTGGTTCTGCGCCCCTCGAGCGCATACCGCAACCGCCCGCCCTTCAAGGCATTCACGACACAATTGCGTGACTTGCACAGGTAAGCGGACCGGCCCAGCAATTTGCGTTGACCAGTGTTAAGACAAACGGATTTATTCGTCCAGTCCACGGTCAGGCGTATCAGCTCGCTTCTGGGTTTTACAGAGCGACACGTTACGCAAAGTCTTGAATTTTCGCTGGGCAAGCCCACTACCAACCAATTTGGTGCTTAGTTTTTAGAGTTCGTCAAGCGTTTGATTGAGACTCTTGAATGAGCCACCGGCTTGGCTTTCAGACTTGATGTCGATCTTCCAGCCGGTAAGCTTTGCTGCCAACCTAACGTTTTGACCGCCGCGACCGATAGCCAGACTGAGTTGATCATCCGGGACGATCACTTCAGCTCGCTTGCCGCCCATTTCGGGCGGATCGTCATACAGAGCTACAGTTGTGATTCTGGCTGGACTCAGCGCGTTGGAGATGTAATCGACAGGATCATTCGAGAAGCGAATGACGTCTATCTTTTCGTTGCGCAATTCGGCGACGACGTTTTGAATGCGGACACCTCTTGTGCCAATACAAGCGCCCACCGGATCGACGTCTGCATCTTCGGAATGAACAGCGATCTTCGTGCGGTAGCCGGCTTCGCGGGCGATGGATTTGATCTCCACCGTTCCATCTTCAATTTCCGGAACGTAAAGTTCGAACAACTCGCGAACCAACTCAGGATGAGCTTGCGACACAATGATTTGCGGAACGCGACCAGTTTCGCGCAGCTCGAGAACGTATACTCTGACGCGATTGCCGACGCGGTATGTTTCTCCCGGCAGCTGTTCGCGGGTAGGCATACAGCCTTCCACTCTTCCGAGGTTGACAATGACGTTGTTGCGAGTATTGCTGATCACCTCGATACGCTCGATTTGACCTGTGGTGCAAGTGCCTTTTCGCGCTTCGAACTCCTTCTTGATTAACTCTTTTTCTGCTTCGCGCAGACGTTGCGTGATCAGCTGCTTGGCTGTCTGAGCCGCGATTCTACCGAACTCAGAGAAGTCAGCAGGCGTCACTTCGATTTCGAGGACTTCGCCTACGGTAACGTCAGGAATGAGATCTTGTGCGTCTGCCAAGCTAATTTCGTGATATTCGTTTTGCACTTTATCGACAACTTCTTTGGGAGCGAAAATTCCGATTTCGCCCGTTTCGTTGTCGAAGATTGCGCGTACACCTTCAACATCGTGATCTGGCACTTTCTTTTTGTACGCAGCAACGATCGCGTCGCACACGTAGCTGATGAATTCCTCCTGCGGAATGTTGCGCTCGCGTTCGAGTTCTTCTGCCGCTTCGAGCAGTTTGTCGCCGATTTTGATCACTTGGAGGTTCTCCTATTTTTCTTATTTAATTGTCATTTTTTGGGAGGGCAAAGTGGAGTTTGACCGTGGTGAGCCTTTTCAACTCCAGCGTGAGATCTTGAGATTCGGTTTCTCGGACCGCTTCTTTCGACTCGGATTTTGTAGGTTTGTGTTTGGATTTTCCTTTGGAGGTCCTGAGGTTTTTGGAACCGGGGTCGACAAGCGGCCTACAACCGGTAAGGCTGACCTTGCCATCTTTGAGTCCGACCAACTTGCCGGCGAAGTGATAACCCAATGAATCGACTAAGTCTTTCGATTGAATCTCCACCTCCTGCCCGCTGAAGACATCGAACTCACGCTGCGTAACCAGCTTGCGGTCAATGCCTGGGCTTTCTACTTCCAGAATGAACGAGCCCTCAATCAAATTCTCAGATTGCTGAACCTTTTCGAGCAACTCGTCTAGCTTTCTGCTTACGGCTTCACAATCAGAAAGCGCTATTCTGCCTCCACGTCTGTAAATCGTCACTTCTAACGATCGCCGCTTTCCTTGCTGGCCGATTCGAACTCCGACACAAGACAGCTCGAGTGGATCGCAAACGCTCTGCGCCAGCGCCTCTATTCTTGCTATCACCTCTTGCGGGTTCTTCGTCATCTGTCAGGCAAGCAACCTCGTTGGGAAATCGCGATATTACAAAATTACGTTGATTCGCGGCACCGCTGGGGGTACCGTAATCCATTTTCTCAATCCTGATGAAAATGGACTAACAAACACGAAAATGCCGTAGGCTACTGTAGCCCACGACTTCACATTTGCCATGCATATCCTACCAGGTTGCAACATACATATCAAGCTAAGCGGAGCAAAAGGGAGCAAACGTGCCAGTTTCAGTCACAAATCGTCAAAGAAAAATCGAAGTCAATCTCAAGAAGGTTGAAACAACAGTAAATAGGCTCTGGAAGTCGGTCACTGAAAACCTGAGTGAAGACCCCGCCAAGCACCTCTCGAAAAAGAAAGTGATGGACATTTATCAAACTGGTGAAGTTTCGTTGACGATTGTTTCAAACAAACGCATCAGAGAACTCAACCGTGATTGGCGGGGTAAAGACGCCGCCACAGACGTACTTTCGTTTCCACTGAGTTGGGAAAAACCGGCGGTTGCCGATATGCCTTTTGAGGTCGGAGAAATTGTCATATCGATGGAGAAATGCCGTGAGCAAGCTCACGAACTTGGGCACTCACAAGACAGAGAGTTTGCCTTTCTATTCGTCCATGGCGCATTGCATATATTAGGTTTTGACCACATTACAAAAGACCAAGAGTCCGACATGTTCGGAAGGCAGTCCAAAATCCTGGAGGAAGCAGGATTTCCGCGACGTTAAGCGCGCAAGGGCGCCTAGCTTGAACACCTTGATTTGTGGTGTTATCGTTTGCAAGGCTCAATTGCCGTAAGTAAGGTAAATGGATTGGCGATTTCTAATCTGAAGGAACCGTTTTGTTGTTTACAAAGCCTAAAGTTCTGAACTGACGAAATGATCAAATGATCAGGCTCTGTAAAATTGCCGGCTCAATGCTTCCAAGACCGTGTCGGTTTGATTGAGATAGATGTATATCTGGTATCAGGAACAAAAGATCGCATGGCACCAATGGCACCACACGAAGTTGAGGAACGAATCTTGAAGCGCGTGCACACCTCAACTTTCGAAACATCGGCCCCAGTCCAAACAAAGGACCAAAATAGAAATGCCGACAAGCCGAATCGCAGATCAGGCAGGGCTACTTTGGTTCCCCGGGCCTGGACGCGAAAAGCCACCAGAACCACCAGCATGATCGAATCATTCTTTCATGCGTTCAACGGATTAGCAGTCGCCTTCAAGCGCGAAAGAAATGTGCGCATTCACTTCGCGATTGCGGTCTTCGTAATCGGACTGGGACTTTGGTTGAAGATCGATCCGCAAAGCTGGATCGCTTTGACCTTATCGATGGGTTTGGTGATTGCCACCGAACTCGTCAACACATCGCTTGAACATTTGGTGGACATTTCTGCCGACGAGCAATACCACAGCGCTGCCCGGCGAGCGAAAGACACTGCTGCGGCGGCAGTTTTGATGTCGGCACTAGCGGCGGTGGTAGTTGGATTGTTCACATTTGTTCCACCACTAATGGTCGTGTTCGGAATCAAATAGGCGCACCACATGTGGTGAGGCATTAAATCGTTTAGTTTTGCAACGCTGACTTTGCTGCGATTTTTACGCTGATTTTGCTGCGATTTGCTGGATATTGCCGAAAAGGCAATTGGTTCCATATATGGTCCAAAACCGCCGCCGATCCTTCAATGCGCACCCCAGTGGGAAATTCCCCATTGACCATAAGCCTTTTGATATTTAAATTACCGAGCATGCAGGTGAGCGGCGTTCCGCTCAAACTCTCCCCCCCGCCGAAAACATCCTTTTAGAGGTTCAAACAATGTCGACAGACTCTCGTTTTGAGCAACCCCAACAGCAACAAGTCGTGGAAGCCCAACCAAACCGATTCGTTGAGCAAGCATGGGGTCCACAAGGGCGGGTTCCGCAAGAATTCCAAAGACATCACTCCGGCGGCGACACGGTCAATATCTATATAGACCACGCCAACATCAACATGGCCAATGGTCGCCCTGAGTTTGCCGGATGCGACCCCAACGTCCGCCGCATGCAAGACATGCGCCGCATTCAGTATTACGACGACAACAGGTATTACGGCAACTACGGCCGCGATAACTATTACTGCAACAACCGACAACCTTGGAACTGCCAACCCCCGCGTCATCATGAACGCCCGCCAGTTTACGTGCAGCCGCCAAGAGTTTACGTAGAGCCGCCCCAGGTTTATGTAAGACCGCCTCAAGTCTATGTTGAGCCACGCTATTACGAACCGACTCCACGATATTATCCACCAGTCTATTCACAGCCGCAAAACATGGATGCGTATCAAGACTCCGTGCACGGCGGAAGAGACGGCTACACGGCATCCCGCACAAGAATTCAAACCGGCAACGGCTCGTACGATCCATATTATGGCGGCGTCTACAATCAGCGTGACGACTTCGATCGCATGACCGACCTCGGATTTGGAATTCTGGATCGCGTGTTTGCAAACGAAGCTAACAAGCGAGCCACAAGAGGCAGAAGGTAAGTTTTTTTTCCCTGGCGTGGGTAAGGCTAAAGCGGCAGACCTCGGTCTGCCGTGGCGCTTTTTGTAGTTGCATCAACTTTCTATCGGCGCGTGACCTCGGGGGCACGTGACCTCGCAGCGCGTGATCTCGCGGCGCGTGATCACGAAATTCGTGTCCCATTCGCTGCATTGATCTCGCGATCTACTTGCTGCGCGCTCCGAAGATCGCACGGGACTTCATTCGTAATTTCACTAGTGAAAATGGCTCGAAACAGTTTGCTGGTAAGGCTATGGGAATCTTCCCATTGACTAAGATTCCGGCGAAGACTACCTTTTAGAACGCATGGCTAGCTGCCAACCCCTCACTTTTAGGTACTAGGAGAGACTTTATGTCTACTAACGGTCGATTTGAAGATCCCGTCGATCAACGGAATCAACAACCTACTGGTCCCAACTTCTTCCCCGAAAGGTGGAATGGTGGCGACACGCAAGTCCAACAGGCGCCGAATACGCAGCAACGCCTGTATGATTCGGCCTACCAAGGCTCGCCGGACCGGCAGCAGTATCGCCAGGACGTCCCCCAAGAGTTTGGAAGACAGCCTACGTTCTGCCAACACGATGGTCAGGGCAATACATATAACTTCTACATTCGCGAAGCCAATATCAACATGGGGAATCAAACCCCCGGTTATGACTATCGCAGAAACCCGCAGTACGACTATCGTCAGTACGATCCAAACTGCCAGCAAAATCGGCGGATAAACTATTACGATGATCCGTACGCCCAAATGTACGAGCAGCAAGCTCGCCAGCAAGCCATGCGCCAATATCAATACGAGCAGGCTATGTGGCAGCGTCAGCAAATGATGAACCGCTACAACCGCGATCGATATTACGACCAGTATTATCCACAGCAGCCGATGAATGTCTGGCAAGACGGTGTCCACGGCGGAAGCGACGGTTACACGGCATCGCGCACCAGAATAAACACTGGAGGCTACGACAACGGCTATTACGGCACACCGCCTTTCGTGCCTGATTACGGCGGCGGACGCAATGACATGGATCGCTTCATCGACCTCGGCTTCGGCGTGCTCGATCGAGTATTCGCCAACGAAGCAAACCGTCGAGCAAGCAGAAATGGTGGTTACGACAACCGCTATTATCCAACGCAACAACCGCAGTATGCCGGTCAGAACTATTACGGCAATGACTATGCCTACAACCAGTCATCCGCCTACAGACGCGGACCTCAGCGTTCGCCGCAGCAGGCAATGCCTCCGGGATACAACGATGTGATTAGAAGACGCGGCTATTAAGCCAGTTTCAACGTCACAAAACGATAAAATCTGAGCGCCGAACCCGGCAATTATGGGTTTCGGCGCTTTTTCTTTATTTGACAGTCCAACTTTCGGGGAATATGTATAGATACGGAGGCTAGCCACAAAACCCCCTATTTTCAAATCTGATTACCAGGAGAGAGCCATGTCGACCAATGGTAAATTCGACGATCCAGTCGATCCTCAACGAAGAGATACGTCTTCGGGTTCGGGTCCTAATTTCTTTCCAGACCGATGGAACGGCGGCGACTCACAGGTGGGTCAAAACCAACAGCAGCCGCGATCGACGGATCAGCAGCTGTATGATTCGGCATACGCCAGAAACAACATGCCTCAAGATGCTCGCAGGCAGTATCAAGATGTGCCTCCGGAGTTTCAACAAGCCCCGACTTGGTCAACCCGCGACGGACAAGGCAACACCTATAACTTCTTCATAAGGGAAGCCCACATCAATATGGGCGACAGAACCGGCTTTGATTTCCGGCAAAACCCGGTGTATGACTATCGCCAGTACGATCAGTCATATCAAAACATGAATCGGCGCATCAACTATTACGATGACCCGTATCAAAGAATGTACGAACAGCAGCAACAAATGCAGTACATCCGCGAGCAGCAACGGTGGCAAGCGGAGCAGCAAAGGCGATTGATGTACGAACAGTGGCAAATGCGCCGCGGTGGTTACGACGACGGCTACTACTATCCTCAGCAAAATACGCAAGTCTGGCAAGACGGCGTGCACGGAGGACCGGACGGCTACTCATCGTCTCGCACTCGCATAGGCACCGGCAACAATTGGCCGGGCACGCCTCCGTTTGTCCCGGGCGGCGGCGGCGATCGTGACCAGTTCGATCGATTCGTTGATTTAGGCTTCGGAATCTTCGACCGCGTATTGGCCAATGAAGCCAATCGCAGAGCCTATAGCCATAACAACAACAATCGCTACTACCCGCAGCAACAGCACTATCCGAGGCCGCGCCCGCAAGCACCGCCCTACTATGGCGGCAACCAAGACTGTTACGGTCACGGAAATAATCAGGGCAACAACCGGCGCCCACAATTCCCGCCAGGCTACAACGATGTAATTCGCCGACGTGGATATTAAATTCTAAGTTGCACTTTTCGAGTGCAGAACATAAACAGGTGTGGACGACTCAGGATCGTCCAAGATAGACACGTCGACATCGAAGACTTCCGAAATCGTCTGGCGAGTCAGAATCTCACCTGTACTTCCCTTTGCCGCAATACGGCTGGGACGCCCATTGCCATTTGCGGATTTCAACTGCGCTTCTTCAGGTTTGTCTTTCGAAAGCAACACTACTTGATCGGCTATTCGGGCGATCAAGTTCAAATCGTGCAACACTGTAATGATGCACAAACCCTGCTCCTTCAACTCCCTGCACAATTGCATCAATTCGAGTTGATAGCGAAAATCCAGATGCGCGGTTGGCTCATCCAGAAGCAAGTACTTCGTCTGCTGCGCAAGCGCGCAGGCAATCAAAGCTCTTTGGCGCTCACCGCCTGACAGTTGCAATAAATACTTGTGCCTCATACTTGCAACACCAGTGCGTTCCATCGCCTTTGTAGCCGCGGCGAGATCGGCCTCGTTGACCTGCCATGACCACCACGGCTGGTGCGGGTTGCGTCCGAGCATGACCATTTCTTCTACCGTCAAATCTTGCGATGGTTCAACACTTTGTGGAACATATGAAACTTTGGTGGCAAACGACTTGGAAGACAAATCCCAAATGTTGGAACCATCAATTACGACCTCACCGGAAATCGGCTTCAATTGCCGGGCCAAACATTTGATGATTGTGGATTTTCCGGAGCCGTTGGGCCCTGCGATCACCGTGATTGTTCCTGCCTCAAAAACCGATGAGAAGTCCACGACCACCGCAGCCGTTCCCTCATAACCAATTGCAAGAGAGCGCGCTTCCATTACATGCCCTCTCCCTGGTGCCTTGAAATTTGCCACAGAAAAAATGGTCCACCGACCAAGGCAAGCAGCGTTCCGAGCGGCAATTCCTGCCCGCGACCGAGTGTGCGCGCGGCAAGATCGCTGAGCAAGACCAAGCAAACACCTAGTAAGGCGCTGGTTGCAAGCTGCACTCGCTCGTCTCTTCCAAACATTCTTCTTGCTATGTGCGGCGCCACCAAACCGACAAACCCCACCATTCCGCTGATGGAAACCGCCGCTCCGCAAAGCATTACTGCAGTTGAAAGAAGAATCCATTGAGTGCGCGCTACGTGCACACCAAGAGCTTGCGCCTGCGAAATACCAAGCGACAAAAGACGCATCTGCTTTGACATGAGAAATGCCACAATCAAACCACTGAAGGTGTAGCAGGACGCAACCGGAAGTTCTGACCAGGTGCGCCCGCAGATGCCGCCGCCAAGCCAAAATGCAATGCCCTGACTTTGCAATGGGCTCGAGCTGTTGGTGAGAAGCAGAGTTATGATGCCGCCGCAAATGGCAGAGAGCGCCACGCCGCCCAATAGCAACCGGGTGACCGACAAGCCGTAAGGACTTTTTGCCAAGGCAGCCACAACGAGGCTGGATGCGAGCCCACCAAAAAATGCCGGAATCGGAACGAACTGAAAATCCAAACCGCAAATCATGGCGAATGCCGCAGCCAGCCCGGCACCGCTTGAAACACCGGTCAAATATGGATCGGCAAGATTGTTGCGAGACAATGATTGCAAGATGTACCCCGAGACCGACAGACAAGTGCCCACCACTGCTCCAATCAGTATTCGAGGCAAGCGCAACTGCCAGATCACCTGCTGAGCGCCGCCTACAGAGCCGCTTTCCGGGTGCATCAAAGTATTGACCGCCTCTTGAGGGCTGTATGGAACGTCTCCCAAACAGAGATTCAACAAGAGTGCCGCCAAGACAAGAAGCAAAAGCAGTATCAGTCTCAGATTCACCGGAGCCATTATAGGTTGTTGGAAACACCCATGCCTTTGCAAAAGATGTAATAGAATACGATTCTCCCTTGAGAAAAGAACATGCCGCCCATCTATCTCGATAACAGCGCCACCACACGTGTGCGCAAAGAAGTGCGCAATGCGATGCTTCCTTACTTGGAAGACGACTTCGGAAATCCGTCGTCCATCCATGCAGTCGGTCGCGATGCGCGAAAAGCCATAGACAATGCCAGAGAGCAAGTGGCAAGACTGCTCAACTGCACTCCGAAAGAAGTCTATTTCAGCCCGTGCGGCACCTTGAGCAATAACGTCGCCATTCTCGGGCGGGCAAGATTTGTCGAAGCCAACGGTCATGGACGCCACGTCATTACCTCGTGCATAGAGCATCCATCAGTGCTCGGGCCCACCAAACACCTGGAGGCACAAGGCTGGAAGGCGACCTATTTGCCGGTGGATGCAGAGGGCGCCGTCACACTGGATTCGCTCGAACAAGCAATTCGAGAAGACACGAGCATTGTCTCTATTATGTGGGCGAACAATGAAATTGGAACAGTGCAGCCGATTCCCGAGATTGCCTGGTTAATTGAACGTCTCAACAAATCACGAAAGAACCCGATATTCTTTCACACCGATGCAGTTCAAGTTCCCGGCAAGCTGTCAATCGACATGTCATCGAGTTCGGTATCAACTCTTTCTTTGTCGGGGCACAAATTTCACGCACCCAAAGGAATCGGCATTCTTTACGTGAGATCGCTGACGAATTTGATGCCGATTTTCTTTGGCGGCGGGCAGGAGATGGGCCTTTTTGCAGGAACGGAAGGGCTTGCCAACATAGTCGCGATTGGAGTCGCCTCTCAGCTTGCATTCGAAGAGCTGCAAGAGACGCAGAATCGTTTGAGAGCGCATCAAAAACGTTTGATGGACTGCGTTTCCAAACTCGAAGACGTAAAGATTACCGGCGCGAAAGAGATCGACCGAAGGCTGCCCGGACACGTGAGCATCACCGTATCTGGTGCCGAAGGCGAGGGGCTCGTCATAAAGTCTGATTTGAAGGGAATCTGCATATCAAGCGGTTCTGCATGCCATCAGGGAATTATCGAGCCGTCACACGTATTGCGAGGGCTGGGGCTACCGGAAAAGGAAGCGATGGGCTCTCTTCGCATCAGCTTCGGACGCGAAAACACCGATGAAGAGTGCACCAAAGCCATTGAGCTGCTGACAAACATTTTGTCGCGCAAAAAGCAGCCGGCAAAATAGCAAGAGACCGGCAGCGTCTATTTCGCTACACCTGCCTCGAATGCGGCCATGAGCAGTTTCTTCGTATCCAAAGCCGACTGCGGACGTGAATCGGGATCTTTTTGAAGCAGGTTCATTATCAGCGCATCGAAATCACAAGCAATGTCCAAAGCTGAATTCGCTTCAGAAGGCGGCACCGGATACTCATTCATGTGCTTCGCCAAGATCTGATAGAGAGTTCCACCAGAAAAAGGCGAAATACCGGTCAACGCCTCGTACATAGAGCAACCAAGCGAATACAGGTCCGATCGTTGGTCGAGATCGTGTCCCATGTATTGCTCAGGGCTCATGTAAAGCGGAGTTCCGACCACCTCGCCTGCACGTGTCAGTCTTGCTTCGCAATCTTGCTTGTCGGTCAAGACACGAGCGATTCCAAAGTCGACCAGCTTCACCAGCGGTTCGTCGTTGCCTTTGGTGACGAGCATGATGTTTGCCGGCTTCATGTCTCGATGAAGAACCTTGTTTTCATGAGCAAAGTCGAGGGCATCAAGCACGGGCAAAAACACATTCATGAACTGATCGCGCGAAAGAGCTCCCTTATCTGAGACGAATTTTTCAAGACTCATCCCCTCCAGGTAATCCATCACGAGAAACATCTGTCCAGTGGATGCAAGTCCGAAATCATATATTTGAATGATGTTTGGATGTTCGAGTGAACTCGCGGCTTGAGCCTCGCGCTCAAAGCGGCGCGCCAGCGTTTCATCCTCCAGATGGTCCTGTCTGAGAGTTTTTATGGCGACGATTCGGCCCATGTGTTTGTGTTTCGCCTTATAGACAAAACTGACGCCGCCTTTGCCAATAATCGAGATGATTTCGTACCTTTCGGCAAAGATTGCACCCGGTGCCATCAAAAGTGCGGTTTTGGGTGGCGCGTTGACAGGCGCACCCGGTGGTCTGGCACCGTGGGCCTCTTTTCCGATTGCCCCTCTGAGATCGGAAAGGGCACTTTGTGCCTGGTGCGATCGCTCGAGTTTCTCCATTAGCTGTCGCATCAAGTTTTGACATGAACCAAGATCGAGTCCAAGACTGAGAGCAATCTCTCGAGTCGTGCATCCGTCGACAATCAGTCTGAGCACACTCATCTCGTTGCCGGTAAACAACAACTCCTCGGCAGGCTTTGCCGCAACATTCGATGTTTCTTCTGATGTTGGTGGCACTTCATGCTGCGACTGCGCTGACAAGACTTTACCTGCGATGTTGCGATCGAGCCAGGCATTTCCTTGTGAAACCGTCATCACCGCCGCAATGATGCTGTCTTGAGGAGCATCCTTGAGACAGTAGCCATCGGCTCCGGCAGCGAATGCAGCAAAGACGCTTTGGTCCTCATCATGCGAAGTAAACATGACGATTCGAGTCGATGGTCTTTCTTTCTTGATTGCGCGCGTTGCCGCGATTCCATCCAATCCGGGCAATCCGACGTCCATCAAAATCACTTTCGGATTGAAAGCATTGGCAAGTTCGCAAGCAGAATCACCATCAGCGGCCTCGGCTACAACTTCGATTCCAGGCGCCTGATCGAGGACAATCTTCAAACCAAGACGAGTAATATCTTGGTCCTCGACGATCATCACGGTGATTGGAGTCTTTTTGTTTTCCACACGTTTACTTAGGCTTTTTGAACCAGTTGAATGCAAAGCTGAAGAAACCTCCAATGCTCTTGAAGAATGAGCCATGAAGGAAGTTTATTCCACCTTTTACCATCTTGATTTTGGGTAAACCATAGGGGTACCACCACAGGCGGTTGACACCACCGGCGGAGTCAATACTTATGTGTTTCACATTGACCAAATCAATCAACCCAAACTGCGCATGCGACCTGCCGAAACCGCTCTTCTTGAGCCCGCCCCAAGGAAGTTGCGGGCAGGCGTGGGAGAAAAGACAATCGTTGATATACACCGTACCGACATTCAAATCGCGCGCGACATTCTCTGCTCTTCCCAATCTTCCCGACCAAACCGAGGCTGTCAACCCGAACTCGCTGTCATTGGCGAGTTCTACCGCATGATCTTCATTGTCTGCAATCATGATTGCAAGGACAGGTCCAAAGGTTTCCTCCTGCATGATTCGCATTGAATGGTCGACATTCGTAATTACGGTTGGCTCGAAGAAGTAGCCGCCAAGGTCATCTCGGCGTTTCCCTCCACAAAGAACCTTTGCACCGGCATCCTTTGCTTCTTCAACTTGCTGTGCAACTTTCGACAGTTGAATTTCATCAATCAGAGGTCCGACATCAACCTTGGGATCGGTCGCGTTGCCTATTTGCAGCTTCTTCGTTTCTTCGACAATCTTGGCAATCAGCTTATCGGTGTGCTTGCCTTTGATTATGTAGACTCGCTCGATTGATGCGCAGGCTTGCCCGGCATTGGTCATGGCGCCCCATACGAGTCCTTTCGCAGTCCAATCAACCGGCGCATCAGGCAAAACTACGGCCGCATCTTTTCCTCCCAACTCCAGCACAACCGGAGTCAGCCTGGCAGCGGCTTGAGCCATTACTGCGCTTCCACCTTGAACCGAACCCGTAAATATCAACTTCGACAACTTTGCCTTCGAAAGAAATTCGCCGGTCGAGCGATCTCCGGTAACAACCGTCACCACGCCTTCGGGAAAGCCGGCTTCGGTGAAAAGTTCTGCAATCTTGATTCCGATCAAAGGTGACTTCTCGGATGGTTTCAAAACCACTGTGTTGCCCACCATCACTGCCATGAGAATGGTCATCATCGGAATGGAGAAGGGATAATTCCACGGAGCGATGACACCAACGACCCCCAGAGGTTCAAAGGCAATAATGCTTTGCTTGCTGGCTAAAAGAGGATTGGTCAGTTGAACCATTTGATCTGAAAGCAAGCGCTCTGCATTGTCGACGAGCCATGTGCATGTATCGAGGGGTCCGGTCAACTCGGTGAGATAGGATTCCGACATCGGTTTGCCCACTTCAGAGCTAATTAGCTGCGCCAGCTCATCTGCATGCTTGCTTATAACCGACCTTAACTTTCGAATGTGCTTGGCTTTCTTGCCGTAGTCCTTAAGCTGCCATGTTTCAAAGGACTTCCATGCCTTTTCAACGGCTGCCTCGACATCGGACTGGCCCATCACAGGCACCTCGCCTAACACCTCACGGGTAGCGGGGTTGACTGATTGGATGGAGGCGATTTTGCTGGTGACCATGATGTTACCGATTAATCCACCATATTGTACCCGGCAAGATGCACAACTTTTTCACGCCCCGTCAGATAAAACCTAGGAATCTTCAGTGTTCTGCCGCCCCGCAGCGCTCCTCCACACGCTTAACGTGCCAGCACTGGTTTCTATTCACAGGAATTTACTATGGCCTTTGAACTGGACAGCTTCTCGGATGCCCCGAGCGAGAAAAGCATTGCTACCACCAATACTTTCTC
>CAZCZI010000022.1:0-32998 GCA_964503045.1 uncultured Candidatus Obscuribacterales bacterium | reverse complement strand
CCAAAACCGGGCGAACGAGTGGGTGTCACCACAGTAGATCGCCCCGGCGAAACCGACGAAAACGGAGTACGAATCGGACACACTGTAATTGAAGAGCCCACCGCAGGCGGCGACACCGGTGGAGTCAAGCCGGTAAAATCGGCGGACTTCAAGGAAAAATCAGAAGCGCTCTTCGACAAAATAGATACAGATCATGATGGTTTTCTGAGCCAGAAAGAACTGAGCGGCGCGGTTCAAAGCGACCAGTACAAAGGAGAAGACGCTCAAGTCGTGGCCGCCCTCTATGACAACCGCAATAAACTTCAGAAGCTAAGCAATGACGAATGGGGCCCCGAAAACGACGGCATCACCAGAGCGGATCTGGCGATCTTCGATACGCAAGAAGCGCAGGTATTGAAGGAGGATGCAGGGGCGCAGGGTGCCAAACGCTGGATGGAAGAAAACAACGGCGAGAAATTCAAGAAAGCAGATTCAGACGGTGACGGCTTCTTGTCTCAAAAGGAACTTGATGCGGCCATTGCATCGGCCAATGATCAAGACAAACAAAGTCTTGAATATCTAAAGAAAAACTTCGATAAAGTGCAATCGACAAGCAATGATGAGTGGGGACCGGAAAATGATGGTATCACCCGCAAAGACATTACCGATCATGCCAAAGAGGTTCGAGCAACTGAAGAAAACGTGCTGGTAAGAGAAGTTAAGTATGATTTGAATCGAACTGCTGAAAATCAAGATGGCAGCGTTGTCAGAGATCTGTATGCAGACAAAGACAATCCGATCAACAGCATCACTCCTGATGCCGTGCGCCAAGGTCAAGTTGGAGATTGCTTCTTCGAAGCATCACTGGCATCGGTTGCGCAAAAGCATCCCGAGATGATCCAAAAGATGATCAAGGACAACCATGATGGAACGTACACAGTCACCTTCCCTGGTGATCCGACTCACCCCGTCACAGTCAAGGCGCCGACAGATGCTGAGCGAGGTCTGTACAACGGCGGCAGTGAAAACGGAGCGTGGGCGAGTGTTCTCGAAAAGGCTTACGGACAATACTTGGTAGAACATCAAAAAGTGGGGGTTGACGGAAAACCAGTGCAAGAAGCAATGGATGACGGCGGCAAAGACAAAGACGTTCTCAAACTATTGACTGGAAAAGACGCCAAAGAAACGGACTTCGGGCCCCGGGACGAAGAAAAGGTCAAACAAGAAATAATGAAGGCGGTCAAAGAAGGAAAGTCCATTTGTACAGCGCACACCCAAAATAACGGCGACGAACTCTTAGGAAGCGACGAAGATACACCGGACGGCTTCTCGAAGAGCCACTCCTACACGGTAGTCGGATTCGACCCGAGCGGCCCCGATGGTGGAACCGTAATCATAAGAAACCCGCATGGCGGAGAAGGCAAGGAAGGCGAGATTAGAGTTCCGATGAAGCAATACATGAAAAACTTCAATCAAATTACAGTGGAAGGTGACAAATAAAATTGCGGCAACCTAATTGCTCTTCCCTTCCAACCGCTTGAGCGAATCTTGCGCAACCGTCTGGTCCGGACCCTTCAGCCCTGATGCCAGGCTCAGCTTGAAGTACTCGACCGCTGCCGTACCGTCGCCACTCTTGTCCAACGCAGAAGCCAACGCAAACGCCACTACCGGCGATTCGGGTTTGGCTCTAAGCGCCGCTCTAAGGGGTGCCACCGCATCTTTTGCCTGTCCCACATCAAGCATTGCTTTGCCCAACATGTAGCTGGCATCGGCATCGTCCTTGGCCACGGAAAGACACTTCTCCAGCATCTTTCTTTCTTCATCGAGATTGTTCGTGCCCCTCGCTACCTTGGCCAACACCAAGTAAGCTTCGCCGTTTCCAGGCTCTTCGCCAATTAGCTCGTTTGCTGAAGCGCGAGCAGCATCATACTTTTTGTCGGCGAGATCAAGAGCCGCCATCGCCAAAAGGGCTTCGGGATCAGCCTTGTCGAGACCAGATGCCTTCACTGCCAACTTGGAGCCCTCTTGTCTGTCATCAGCATTCGATGATTCCGATCGCACGCGTGACTCGAGCCCAAAGGCCTTTGCAGATAAAACCTTGCATCTTCCCAACTCACGAGCCTCACCCAGGGCTTCATCAGTCAAGCCTTGCTTGATGTAAATCTGTGCCAGGAGCACACGCGCCTGCTTCATCGTCGAATCCTTCGATAGAGCCAGCTGTACGCTCTTCAAAGCCTCGGCATAATCTCCGTCCCGGCTCTTCGACCAAGCCACCGCCAGGAGTACCAGAGGTGCCTCAGATTGCCTTTGTGATGCAGCTTCAGCCAAACGCCGTGCCTCCGGCAAATCACCAACATGAATTGAGGCAATAGCTTTGATGGCCAGGGCATTTGCATGCTTGGGATGGGCCGCTAAAATTTTGTCGGCGGTTTGAATCGACGCTGCATACTTCCTTGCCCAGAGCTGCGATTGCGCAAGCGACTCCAAAAGCGCAGGCGCATTGGGATAAGTCGATGTCGCCTTGGTCAAGGACTGAGAGGCTTCCTCATACAAGCCCATCGTCATTGACTCTTTGCCGAGATCAATGAAAAACTCCGGCTCCAAATCATTGTCAGAGAGCATCTTTCTGAACTCAGCCTTGAGTTCTGCAATCCTGCCGGCCCTCTCCAGCGACCGTAGCTGCCTCAGCCGCGCCGTCTTGGTTTGCGGCTCCAAACATGCAGCTTTGCTGGCCGCAGACTTCGATTTTTCCTCTTCATGAAGCTTGGCATAGAGATTCGACAAACTCGACCATGCCTCGTAGCTCGACGGATCAAGGCTTACCACCCTCTCGAAGACTCTGGCCGCTTCTGCGCTGTCATCCAAAGCCATCAATGTAAGTGCATACTGAGTGTTTGCCGGTACCGACTCAGGCGCGATTGAACTGGCGGTTCGAGCCGCCTCCATAGCCTCTTGCTGCTGTCCCGGCACTCGCACCAAAACACTCGATAACATCAAAAACAGCTGCGAGTTGTTTGGACATCGATCTTTCCAACCACGCAGAAGATTGGCGGTGTCAGCCAATTTCCCCTGGGCAAAGAGCGAAGCGGCTTTCGCTACGCACTCGCGACAACCGGGGTCGTCCTTGCTTGAAGACTTGGACGATGCCTTGTTTTCTTTGGCTTTGGCAATAGCAGCCGGCTGAATCAAAGCTATGGTGGAACAGATCAGTACGGCCGACAGCGCAACAGTTTTGACTTTTTGAAGCATGATCATGTTTGATAATTTCAAAGGGTCAGATGAGAAAATTGAGGTCTCCCTGGTCTGCCAGGCGCTCAGCCCGTGCAAGACGGTAAGGACAAAAGGATATCCTATTTCCATTCATACAGCTTACAAAACCCTGATTTTGCAAAGTCGCTTATACTGAATCCCAGAAACACATTGATAACCACAGGCGACATGCTTCCAGTTTTCAAAGACAAAACAAGCTCAAGACAGATTACCGGTACCACCACATATTACGGAATCTGTCTGCCTCTGCCTCTTTTGGTTTCCATAGTCTGTTTCATATGCACCTCTGCCTCGATGCAACCAGCCCAGGCACAAGACGCATCAATCGATTCTCTCTACAACAAGGGCCACCAAGCCTACATTGCGAAGCGCTACGGTGACGCCGCCAGCTATCTTCAAACGATTATCTCGACCGAGCCGCGATACGCCAAAGCCTACAATCTGCTGGGAAAAATCTATCACCGCCAGGGCAAGTTGACTCTTGCCAAGACGCAGTATCAAAAGGCGATTGATGCAGACCCCAGACTGGCCGAGCCAAGATTCAATCTTGGAGTAGAGCAGTTTGACGAGGGCGACTTCAAAGAAGCCGAAAAAAACTTTCAAGAGGCGGTGGCTCGCGACGGATCAAACAGCGAATATCAGTTCAACCTAGGCGTTGCAAACGACCGCATGGATAGAAAGGACAAAGCCTACGACGGATATCAAAAAGCGATCAAGCTCGACCCAAACAACGCACCGGCACATTTCAGCTTGGGTAAGCTTTATCAGGGAGACGACCAGGTAGAAAAGGCGATCGAGGAATACAAACAAGCGCTCAATATCGACCCCAATTACGTCGAAGCTCACAACAACCTTGGTGTTGCATACAGTGCCCTGGGTAAATACCCGGATGCAATCGCACAGTTTCAGGCGGCCTTAAAAGCCGACCCCACTTGCCCTGAAGCCCAGCGCAATCTCGGTTACGCGCAAGCCCATACCAGCCTCGGGGTTACCTTTTTCACCCAAGGTGATAACAACAGAGCATACGACGAATTCAAAAAAGCACTCAAAATCGACCCCAATTATGCTGACGCACACTACAACATTGGACTTATGTTTCAGCAGCAAGGAAAGCTGGAAATGGCTGTTGGACACTATCAAGCCGCAATTCGCATCAACCCGAAAAATGCGAAATCGCACAATAATTTAGGCGCCGCGTATGCCAGATTGGGAAAGATGGATCTGGCAGAGGCGGAGTACAGACAGGCAGTAAAACTCAAACCAGACTTCAACGAAGCTAAACAGAATCTGGCGACGTTATTGCGTTCGCTCGGTCGTCCGACCCAGTAGACCAAAACTAATCGTCCAGCAGGCATCCGCGAGGAAGGTCTGTTATTTTGCATCAAGAAGAAAAGTCAAAGCAGACACAAACAATGCAAACGATGTAAGAACACCCAACACCACAAGCGGTGCCCTCCCCGGCGTACTAGACTTGATATTTTGTGACGACTTGTAGTCGACTGGTCTTCAGGACTTTTTCAGGCATACCCCACTAAATTGCATTATCCCCGACACGCGCTGGAGGTTTAATCCATGGGTGATGCAAGACGACTGGCGATGACACTACATCAAGATCACAAAGTCCGAGATACGACAACAAGGCAAAGCGATCACTCGATGAAGACTCCGGAAGACCTCTACAACGAGGTTATGGATACTGGCAGACTAAGCAGGGCGCGTGGAATTCCGGGAGTTCCGTTACCGCAACCGCAGTCATTAAAACCACAACCGGTCGAACAGCCGCCCTCCAAAGCCGCAACCACCATCGATGTTCCGCCTTTAAACACTTCCTGCTTCTACTCCCTTCTTGCAAGCAAATTTGATGCTCTGGACCTGAACCATGACCAGATCTTAGACAAGAACGAGATTCAATTCGCAGCGCAAACACAAAAGTTGAGTCCTGCCCAGGGAGTGATGATGGCTTCCCTGGTTAAAAATCTCCGATATTACCAATTCCTTCATCATGATAGTTGGTTTGAGTTTGGCGAGATGATGAGCCTCAACGACATGCGCGACTTTCACGAGTTGCAAGCACGTGTCACTTCAGAAATTCAGGACGCTCGAAAGTTGGAGACCTTGGGCTCGAGTAAGTTTGCCGAAATAGACGGTGACAAAGATGGGTTTCTTACCAAACCAGAGCTAGATCAATACAGTAACTCTACGAAGGACAATAAGGAGAAAGAAATAATTGCGCATGCAAAGGCGAAATTCGATGACATCGAGGAGGCAAACAACGACGAATGGTTCGACGAAGACGATGGCATTACCAAGCAAGACCTGACAAAGTATCGAGAAGCTCTAGAGTCAACGGACGAGGCGAAAGCGGTGATCAACTTGAATAATGAGGTGAATTCGCATCGAGACAACTTGCTGAAGGCAAGTCTCAATCTCTACGGAGATCTCAACAATCCGGTAAACAGCATCACTGCTGATGCAATCAAGCCCGGTAGTTTCTACAACTCGACCTTCGAAAGCTGGTTGAGAGACGTCGCGCGTCGAGATCCCGGATACATTTGGCGGGCTATCAAACCAAACGAGGACGGATCGTATACAGTCACACTCCCTGATGCATCGCCTAGTCGTGCCGGTGCATCTGTCTGGAGCGTCCAAAAGCCGATTGTAGTAACCGACTATGACAGGCAGATCGAGACACCAGCTCCCACTACAGCCGAGTTGGCGATGTACACCAATGGTGGTGCCTATGGAATCTGGCCGGCGGTGTTTGCAAAAGCTTTCGGAAGGTACATGGAACGCCTGCAGCAGGAGCAGATTCACAGGATTTACAATGATGACTACAAATATCGCGATGACGAGCAGCAAGCGATCGATAATTCAGAGTCCGGGTTGAGAGGCAAAAAGGCGGAGCATGTTGCTACGGCAATGGCGATGGAAAGCGTGAAAAAGTTTCAAGATACCGTAACAGTCTACAAACGTTTAGCGTCTGGGGAGGTGTCCGACAGTGCGTTCGTATTCGAACGGGATAACCATGCGCCCAATCAAAACGGTTCGATGACCTTGAAGTGGGACCCCGGTGAATGACGCTTTGCGGAACCCGGCGATTAAGCTCAGATTTCCATCGGTATGCTTACGTGGCTCTTTTTGGCGCCTTTAACGGGAGATTGAACAACGACGCATACCCACTTGCCTTTTGCTTCAGAGGGCACAACCCATGAGAACTCGCCCTTAGCATCAGCCTTGGCTCCGCCTTTTAGCACTTTTGGATTCTCCACGGGAACGGCAATGTGATCGGAAATGGAGTCGACGCCTCTATCTGTTCCAATTACAAACGTAAGCTTAGAGCCTGCCTTTACACCCGCTATCTGAACGGTTTTCTTCTTGTCGACTCCGGTTTTGAGCTTAGCTATGGTGCTGTCGACACAGACGATACGCTGCGGTGAAAGCGGCGCGACATGCTGCGTATGCTTCAAATATGCCTTCAACGAATCGGAAATTTTCTCCTTATTGAAGACCGGCTTTTCATGCCCCGAGAAGTCGTACCCCTCGCCGCCCTTGAATGAATAATCGTTGATGACAATTTTGTATTTCTTGTTCTTTTCGAGCGGTTTGAAATCGCCGTATTCGTCTTGGGCAAATGCATACAACAGGCGCTGACCTTTTGAACGTCCAGGATCGTAAGCGACCTTCAAACCATGCATGTCAAGGAAGCTTCCACCGAGTGAACCTGCAAAACTTCGTTCCAAAACACCAATTAGTTTGTCACCGCTTACGGTGGCAAAGACCAGGCGGTTATCAAACGGCAGCATCTCTTCGATTTTTTCCATGCTGATCGGTCCAGGCTCGATACGCGCCCGTATACCACCACGGTTTTGAAAACCGATCGTGACACCGTATTCTTTGCCGGAATAGACGAGAGCATCACAAATGAGATTACCTATAGGCGAATCAAACGGCATGCTTATCCATCGATTATCAAAAGGTCCATCAGCATAGGCTGCAATGTCAGTTCTCAACGGTAGAAGCGGTTTTACCTTTTCATCGACGTATGCTTTTATGTCCTTCGCTTCAGGTAGGCGATCGCGAATCGGAATCAACGAATAGCGCACGTTTTTAGGATCAATCACGCCCGTTGGCGAAAACGTCACTTTGAGATTACCTAGTACTCGACCGTAGGACCATGCCTGCACGACCACAGTGCACGTCGAATCTCCGTGATCGATGATGACTGGTTTGTCGAGCCGTGTGTGGCTGTGGCCACCGATGATGACATCGACGTCTTTGAGTTTCTGCGCCATATCCTTCTCATTGTCCACACCACAATGAGAGATCAAAACAATCTTGTTGACGCCCTTTTCTTTGAGCGCTGCGATCTGTTCCTCAATCGGTTTCATCCAATCAGCGTCTTTTGCTTTCAGCACCACGCCACTGCGGTTGAGCGCCAATGTCTCAAACTGAGGTGACATGACGCCAATGAAGCCGACGCTTTGCCCTTTCACCTTTTTGATCACGTACGGTTTAATCAAAGCAGCTAGGGCAGGAACGGATGAAGCATCCATATTGCAGCAGACAATTGAGAACTTTGCCTTCGCCAGCTGCTTCGCCAAGTTTTCGGGTCCGTCGTCGAAC
Source organism: uncultured Candidatus Obscuribacterales bacterium (assembly GCA_964503045.1). Lineage (GTDB taxonomy): Bacteria > Cyanobacteriota > Vampirovibrionia > Obscuribacterales > Obscuribacteraceae > CAYZJR01. The sequence continues at coordinate 25,126 of CAZCZI010000022.1, read as the reverse complement.
TCGTGGTTCCCAATCGTATAAATGTCGTAGCCGATCATATTTAGGGCGTTTACTTCCGGCTCACCCTTGTACCTCGTATAAAGCGGCGTCCCCTGGAAGATGTCGCCCGCGTCAATAACCAGGGCATCAGGTTCTCTCTGGCGGAAACCTCTAATCAGGTGGGCAATTCGGGCAATTCCACCGACAGTTTTCTCGTGTTCTTTAAAAGGTTCGAGATGAGCGTGAATGTCGTTGGTATGAAGTATGGTAAGACTTAGATCAGTAGAGTCAGTTGAGAATGCGTTCGGCGAAAGAGCAACTACGAGGAGACAGGCGCTCATGACAAGCAATTTCAGCAAGTTGCCTCTTATTAACTTGAGAAGGAGACTGCGTCCCTGTCTATCCTGTCTATATGGATTGGGTTTGGTTGCCATTTCGTTCTTGCCTCCTGCGCCTACCTATTATGTAAACGCTCAAGAGCCTGTTAAAGTTCGACCGCTTCAGGCAGAATTTTTAGCTGAACCCGGTAGTCCCATAGACGTAACGTTAGCAAAAACCGAGCTGGACCTCGACCCCTTTGATATTCCTCTTGCCTCAAGAATTTATATTGACTACAAAAATATTTCCGACCGGCAGGTAGCCGCCGTCAAATTCAGAATTCGTTTTACCGATGAAAGCGGCAAAGACCGAGGAACTTTTCATGCTCCCGACATGTCCTTGTTGGGACCTGGAATGCAGAAATCGCAGAAGTGGCGTCATGAGAGAGTCGACCCGCGTTCGACTCAAATAAAAGTAAGAGCGCTTCAAGTCAAGTTTGCAGACGGGTCGACCTGGCAGAGCTCCAAGATGTCGGAATTGGCTCAGCCACCTTCGAGTGGTTCAATGGAGGCGCCACCGCAGGGCAATGGCGCACCACTTGGACAAGGCGCACCGCAGGCACCACAAGGTCAAAGCAACGTCTTTCCGCCGCCTGCCAGCGACGTTTTCCCACCGCCGATGCAACAATTCCCTCCGCCTATGTCACAACCGCAGGCACCACCGGCACAACCGCAAGCAGGTAACACCGGTGGGGGGGCGAGTTCTTCCGGATCTCCGGAAGGCGGCACCGGCGCCCCTTCTTCAGAGCCTGCTTCCTTTCAGTAGGTCCGATAACAGTTCGAACAAAAAAAGTTTTTTTGAGTTGATTTGAACCCAGCCAAATGTATGGTTCAAATTTATCTGCCTTCCGAAAGCCACTATTGATGGCACCTTTGGAAGTCAAAGTGTTTGACCCCATATGTGGTGCTACCTATAAATCGACCGGATCATCACAAAAGACACTTCTCGGTGCAGCATCGGTAGTGTATTGTATATCCACTTTCGAAAATCGAATATTACTCTCTGTGGTGCACGGGTGTTGCGTTAAATGCGCTGTCACTTGAAAATGATTTGCCTCATGGCGGCTACTGCTTCCATGTGTTACTTGGTGACGTCAGTCACATGGCTCCAACTATTGCTTCTGTTTTTAGGAGCGAGTTCGGTCATGTGCATTTTGTTTTTACTATCAGATTCAGAGCGTGCCCATGCTCTGTTTAAGCGACCTCCCTCGCTTAGAGGCAATTGGAAGGACGTCACACGCGTGTACGGACTAGATGAACAACACTACTGCGCAGCGGCGGAAACAGAGATCAATGTTAACGCTAAGGCAACCAACTATTCGCCAAGTAACCGAGAGCCAATATCCCGGCAGACACGTGTCTATTCAGCTCCTCCTGCCGCACCAGTACCGTTTGCAACTTCGAATTCCGCAGAAGAACGCAGAGCCCAACAAGCGTTCAGAATGCGCGAGTGGGCAAAGACTCGATAGTATCTAACTCGATACCCCCCATAAGTTCATCTTGTTTGCAGATCTAACTCTATCTAGTGAAATCCCCGCCAGCGGGCTCTGCAGCTTAAGGTCGAAACAGATTTCCCCTAATCCGCAATGGCTTGCCCTAGATCACCAACGATTCCTGGTAGTGGGTGGGTAGATTAATCAGTACAGGAAAGGATAATTCAATTTGGAGTCTGTGTTGCCCGGGGTAACCTTACCGAGGCTGACATATGTTTTTGCTCGATCAGTTCAACCTCACAGACATGTCCGCTTGCGGCGAAGATATTCGCGAGCTGGGGCGAGGTGCTGACAGTTTTGAGGAAGTGTCGCAACGAATCGTTTGCTACCTCAAAGAGAACTTCTCTGACGGGGAGCGCTCGGCTTTTGTATTGGCGAGACTATTCAAGACACATCCATATAACGAGCTCGAGCCCGAGCTAGCCAGACAAGTCAACAAAATGATGGAACGCGGCGAGCTTGAACACCCCAGCGGACCAGTCAAAAGCCGCATGCGCTGCCTGACTTTGATGGGTACGGCAGGTGATGAAGAGAGTTGGAACAAGCGTCAATCATCGCAACACCATCAAGTAATTCCACTGGCAAGTCGCGAATTGGTGAAAGAGTTTCCCATGATGGGTGTTTTGATCAATCAGTTTGGTGTGGATCTGGGCGCACTTGTGGATTTGCAATTGGATGAAGGCAACGCCCTCAAGATGGTCGACAACGAGCAGATCAGTTTCAATGCTTTCTTCGTGCAAGACGCATTAGGTTGCCCCTACATTTATGCACAAAAGGATTTTGTCGAACCATATGGCGTAAAGTCGGTTCTCGGATTCGGCGGGATGCTCAATTCAGGCGACATCTTTGCAGTGATTCTCTTTTCGCGCGTACGCGTTTCATTTAAGACGGCTGAGTTATTCAAGCCTTTGGCATTGAGCACCAAAACAGCGCTGCTTCAAGTCTCCAGCGGTCGCGTCTTTGCCCCGCCCGCCCGCGCGGTGTCAGGACTTGACGCGCGCGAATCGATTCAGTAGCTTCATTACCATTTGAGTTTCTTCGAGTTTGCAGGCGAAACAGATTGCTGCATAGACTAAGAATCCAACTATAGTGGAGATTCCGACATCCACTGCCAAGGTAAGCGAGATTCCCATGGGCAGCTTTACCATGTCTGCAGGAAGCAACTCGGATAGTTTCATGTGTAGAAAATATGCGATTCCACCACAAGCGCCAGATGCCACAAGCATGATTACCACTGGTCGAATTAGACTAATGGTTCCCATATTGCCTAGCTTTCGGATCAGGAATATCCACAACATTGACAGATTGAAGAGCGTTACGATTGTAGTCGAAAGCGCGATGCCGCTTACACCAAGGGGCCCCACCATCAAATAGTTAGCTAGAGGCTTAATCAAACAAAGTGACACGAGCCCAACGTACAGCGGAGTTTTGGTATCTTCGTATGCCATGAATACACGCCCGGTCATGTCGCGCGCAAGATAGAAGAACATTGATGGCGCCGAAAATAGAAGAACGGCAACAAACAGCTCGCGCGATGTAGCATCAAATCTGCCTCGCTCAAACAGAAATTGAACGATTGGACCTGGTATCGCAATTAGTATCATCGCAATCGGCATGGATATAAACCAGAGACCACGCAATCCTCGTCTGAATGTCTCTTTCAGTTCTTCAGTCTTGTTTTGCAAGATGAGCTCGTTAAAGCGATTATTCAAAGGTATCAACATACCGATGAGCAAAACCCCCAGAGGGAGCTGCAGAAGCCTATTGGCGTTGAGAACTGCGGTCCATGCTCCTTCTTGAAGCTGCATACAGAAGAATGCATCGATGTACACCATCAACTGACCGACCGATGTACTCAAGGCAAGAGGAAAGAGCATATCGCAATAGCTCTTAAAACCGGGCTCTGGCTTGAGTGGCAGCCCCCACTTCAGCTTCAGTTGGAACATCTCCGGCAACTGCACCAGAAGCTGCATAACAGCGCCGACCAATGCACCCACTGCCAAATAGATGCCTGCTTGATCGTCTGGAATATGGTTGCATTTGAATAAGACCATTGCCACGATAATGGCAAGGCTGGCCATGATCGGTGCCAGCGATGGAGCAAAGACTTTCCCGTGTGCGTTAGACACGCCACAAGCAAGTCCCAACAGTCCTGAAATGGTAATCAGTGGAACCATAATTCTCAGCTGTTTCACAGTCTCTTCGCACAACTTCGCCTGATATTCAGGCGTATGATGAACTCTGGCGAGAGTCTCTGCACCATGAACCACAAAGTCCGTTATTTGCGGACAAAATAACCAGACCAATCCCGCAATCGCTGACATCACAAAAAACGTATAAAGAAACAGCTGAGCAACCAGCTTCCCTAAGTCAACATCGCCTTTTCTCTTTCCCAAAACAGTATTTGCTGACTGGTGAAACGGCCCGCCGATTCCTCCGAAGAGCACAAGTACGTTTCCGGAAAGCAGGGTTGCATAGTTGAATGCATCGGCGATTAGCGATGTGCCAATCGCTTGCAAGACGACCACGTCGCGCAAGAATCCAAAGCCCTTCGAAATAAGGTTCAGACTCGATACGAGCCCGAAAGTTTTTGCAATTCTCGGAGCCTTTTCAGTCTTCTCTACAGGCTCATCTTGGGACACTTTCCGGTTCCTTACCGCCAAGCTCCGCAGCGTACTTCACCGAAGGTGGTATCACTGGCTTGGGTTCGCGAATGCCCTGCTTGCCGCTCGGTGGGCTTGGTGGAACGCCTAGGTAACGCGCAGCCTCCATGGTTATGGCGTTGAAGACTGGTCCTGCAATTGTGTTGCCCCAGCGTCCGTCTGTTTGAGGGCTATCCACTACCACTAAGCAAAGAAGTTGTGGATTCTCGGCAGGCAAAAAGCCGATAAACGATGCGATGGTCTGGCCGGCGAGATAGCCACGACCGCTGGCAGAGACCTTCTGTGCTGTTCCTGTCTTACCCGCGACTCGATATCCCGGCACTTGCCCTGCTATTTGCGTACCCATTGCGATGTTGTCGCCCAGAAGCGACGACACCAGTTTGGCATATTCCTTGGCACATGCCTGGCGTTTCTTGGGCTCCGTCCATTTTTCGGTGACGCCGGTGCGGGGATCATACACTCGTCGAATTAAGTGCGGTTGAACCCATGTGCCACTATTGGCGATGGCACCAACGGCACCCACCAGCTGTAGTGGCGTGACCGCGATGGCACCTTGACCGAATCCTGTGGTAGCCGCATCGACAGGCTTCCAATACTTCCAGTCGAGCAGCAATCCTTGTGATTCTCCAGGCAGATCAATTCCGGTTGGTTGGCCAATGCCGAAGTCTTTCAATTTTGTGTGGAATTGTTTGGGAGTCATCGCCATACCAATCTGAGCCGAGGCAATGTTGCTCGAGTGAATGAAGAGATGCAGAAGATCGAGCGTGCCGTGACCACCGTCATGGTTGCGAATCGTTCGGTTGCCTACTCGAAGTGAACCGCCGTCATAGAAGGTAGAGTTGGGCTTGATGACGCCGGTATCGAGTCCTGAGGCGACTGTAATGACTTTGAAGGTAGAGCCTGGCTGATATACGTCAACCATCGACCAGTTCTTCGTTACTTCGAAAGGAAACTTCGAGTACTCATTTGGATCGTAAGACGGGTAGTTAGCCCACGCGAGAATCTCACCATTGGTGGGATCTGTAATGATGGCGCTCGCTTTCAATGCATGCGAGTGCTTGGCCATGGCGAACAACTCTTTCTCTGCTAAATGCTGCAAGTAATTGTCGATCGTAAGCTCGACATGGCGTCCCAAAGGAGGTGTGATGTCCCATGTCGGTTCTTTATGAGGAAGAAGAATGGTTTTGCCTCTGCCATCGAGTTGCGGCTTCGGAATCTTTCCTGTGTCGGTCAGAGAGTTCTCCACAGCTTGTTCGATACCGCCTTGCCCGCGCGTATCCATATTGACGTAACCGAGCAAGTGCGCGGCCAATTGCCGCTCGGGATAGTGTCTAAACGGGCGAGGTACAACGTCTATGCCGGTCCAATTGAGAGTCTGCAACTCGTCGATTGATTCGCGCTCAAGGTGGCGGGCGATGGTAACTACTGGATATCCAGCCGTTAAAAGCTTGTAGACTTTATTAGGGTCTTGTTTGGTGATGCGGGCAATTGTTTCAGATGCCTCTCTTTGCCCGGCTTTCAGAAGCTCAGGATGGACATACACATCATATCTGGTGGTATCAATCGCAAGTGGAAAACCATGCCTGTCGGTGATGGCACCTCGATGCACCAACAAATTCGTTTGTTGGCGTTGTACAGCGGCTTTGTCGGCCAATAGTGAGCCGTTCATCACCTGCAAATAATAGAGACGGGCGATTATGCCTGCCAAGCCCACGAGCATTAGAATCTGCCAGATTCTCAACCGCCACAATGGAGACTTTGGTCGTCTCCGAAGGGGGATGCTGCGCCTGGGAGTTGTTTCGTTTCTTTCTACTAGGGTCTTCGCCACTAAATCGAACTCCAGGCTTCTGGCCGGCTGGATTTTGCCTTACTACTTAAACACAAGGGGAGTCATCCTTGTATGTCTTTAGAGCCTTTTCCTCTTTAAAAGCCTGTCATCAGCGGCAGACGCGGGCGCGCAGCCTTGAATCTGACAGGGGCTGGTGGAGCGATCTCCTTGACAATAATAACTTCACCGGGGGTTCTTAGCCCAAATCGTCCAACAACGCTATCTTGAATCCCCTGGTAGGAGATCTGCTTGAGCAGGTTGGCTGACATTTCGGAATTTTGCTCGTTGAGTCTTCTGGCTTGGTCTTGCAGACGGCCGACATCGTTGGATGTCGCCACATCGAGTCCGTAACCAACTATGGTGACACCGCACAAAAGTACCAGCACTGCCTGTAGTGCCTTGTTTGCTCTGGCGAGAAGTCCGTTCTTTCTGACGGCGCGGACGTTGTTTTCGATTACTTCCAGATGCGGTCTGTAAACCGGTTCGTGTTGAACTGGCACCGCACTCGATGTCATCAAAGAGACCGGCATCGTGGCGCGTTGAAATGTCTTGGTGTTGGAAGCCGTGCTTGGCTGCGAGGTTTTGGAGCTTTGTGAGTAGTTTGTCGTTAGACTTACCGGAGGCGTTCTTCGTTTTTGAACGGTGCTCGTCATATATACTCCTAAACGACCTTAATTCCTGCTCGTAGTTTAGCACTACGACTACGTATATTGGCAAGCACTTCTTGATCGCTGGCACACACAGGTTTGCGCGTAATTATCAGCAACTCCTGCTTTTTCCCACAGGTGCAAACGGGCATCCTGGGCGGGCATACGCAGGTTGATGCCGCTTGTCTGAAAAATTGCTTAACCAATCGATCTTCGAGACTATGAAAAGTGATAACAGCCAGACGGGCGCCCGGAGCCAGGATTGACAGGGCGTCTTCTAAAAATTTTTCCACACTTTGCAATTCGTTGTTAACGGCAATTCTAATTGCTTGAAATGTTCGAGTTGCGGGATGCGAAACGTCCGTTGCACCGCGCTTTCGGGCTCCGCCATGCTTGCGATATCGAGCTTTTGTTAAGGCACCGGCCACGATGTCAGCAAGCTGTGTAGTCGTAGTGATTGGTCTGCGTGAAATTATTGCCCTTGCAATCGCTCTGCTTTCGCGCTCCTCGCCATAGTCGAAGATGATATTTGCAAGCTCTTTTTCATCGAGTGCATTTACCAAATGCTCTGCTGTCGTCTTCTGATTGCGGTCCATGCGCATATCCAGAGGACCCTCTTTTAGAAAGCTGAAGCCTCTTTCAGGGTCGTCAAGTTGCATAGAGGAAACACCGAGGTCAGCAAGTATGCCACCGCTCACGGTGTTGATACCAATTTGGGCAAGCTCCTCTTTGAGATCTGCGAAGTTAGAGTGAATGAGGGTTACACGATCTCCAAGACGCACTTTCAAAGCATTGAGCGAATCTAGGTCGCGATCTATGCCTACAACTTTGCTATCGCTTCCCGCCGTTGCCTCCAAGATTCTTGAAAGATGCCCCCCTCCGCCGGCGGTGGCATCGACATAAGTCAGACCGGCACGAACATCAAGAAGGTCAACCGCTTCTTCGAGCATGACCGGCGCATGTTGGCTCTTCAACTGACTCGATTCATCGGTCATTCGAAATCAAATTCGCTTCGTTGGTGTGTCAAGGATGTTCATGATCGCTAAGACTATAGCACCGTGCCTTTCCCTGGGCATTCTTCAAAAAGCTCCAAGGGCCGACACCTTGCGGTTCAGCCCTCGAAAATCAAAACTTGGTTTCTATAAGCGATCAGGCTTTTCGCCTGGAGATGAAGTCGAAATCCCAACAAAGGAAATAGATTGTCTGAATTGTCAGGAGCCCAAGAAGTGCCGTCATTAGTGTGGGTGTGCACCAATCAGGGCGATCGGGCCAAACATTCATAAACATTGCGCCATTAAGCGCCAAAAGCGGAAGAACAAACAATGCGACGATGGTGAACAATTGTTTGGCAGTGGCTGTTGTGCCTGCCCAGTGCCATCTCAAACCATCCCACCAGAACGTCGGGGCAACTTTCCAACCAAGCCGGTTCGACGGATATAGATATCGTCCGCCCCTTAGCGGCACAAAGCCGCGAAGACAGCTGTTGCACTGGAATGTCTCGGTCAAGCCATAGGGCTCGAGAATACCGCAGCTGCAGCGCGGGCATGGATAGCTCTGGCTGAGTCCGATGATTTGTTGTCTGAAGGAGACGTGCTGATAAGAAGGATGGAACATGTGTCTATTTCCCTGCGTCGTACTTGGTTTCGCATTGCGTCGTGCACAATTTGTCCGAGCAGGCGCTCGGATGCACACGCTTGGCGGTTCAAGCGCTTGGTCCGTGGAGCTTACACCTGTTAGATACCCGGGATCTGAGGGTCTCCCACGGTTACAGCATAACATTTAACAATTTTAATAACCAGATGCAGAGCCCGCCAGGCTGGCTGATCCGGTTGGGTGCCTTCGCGGACGGAGATGTCAAGAATTGCGTTGCGTGAATTTCCCTACTCGGTGGTTAACTATCGACCTCTACGATTTCCGGAGACGCACATCCCCGTGCAGCGAATCCGGAGCCTGAAGTGCCGGTCAGTTGGACCTTTCGAGCTACGCATTTTGCGCACGGGACCAACCCTTTCCGGAAGCAACCGGACAGAAAACCGAAACCCTTCTATGAAGCTGCTCCTGCCGCGGATTAAAAGTAATCGTCCTTGCGGCTGGCGCCAATGACGCCGATTGCGAGCATTAACTTAAACAAAACGCTGTAATCATCATGACTTACAGACACTGTTCGATCAGCCACTCTCTTAACACCCGGTATTAACTCGGCTCCATCAGCCATGGCTGGATCAAACATTGTGATTTCCAGCTCTGATGGGCTCGGTGGCTTCATTAGGCACCAGCGCCTTTCGTCGAGCATGGCTTGGCGTGCGCCTTCCGCCAAATTGGACAATGTTTCCTCATAAGGTTTAAAGCATGCCGAATACCTAGAAACAGCAGTTTTTGTTTCGACAACAGTGACATTGGGCAACCACTCACCCACCTCGCGGGCAAGCGCATCGTCGCCAGTGACCAAGCCGACAGGAACCCCCAACCATCCGGCCAACCCGGCATTCAAGCCAGTTTCTCCCACTGATCGACCGTTGAGTTTAACGTCCAGGAAAACCTTGGCTCTGTATGTGTGACTTAATGTTCCGCAAGCCACACCGGCTCTGGCGTGGTATCCGACAAAGCAGGCAACGTCTGCCTTGGTGTCGGCAATTCCGGAAACCATCGAGAAAGGCTTTTGCCAACCACTTATAAGAGATGCCCCTGGGTTGAGTTTTTCGATTCGCAAATTGCGCATGTCCCAGTGCGAATCATTTATAACGATCTCTTTGGCGCCGCCGGCCATTAAACCTTCGATGACCGCGTTGGTTTCGGCATGCATCAATGAAAGCGCGCGCTCGTAACCTGGCTCACCAGGCTGTGTTTGGCTGGAGTGAGAAATTCCATTTACGCCTTCGAGGTCTACCGATATATATACTCGCATTGGGTTCCTTAATAGAAACGATTCGACGATTCACCATTTTGCAATTTTGCACAAGCGCAGAGTATAAACAAATCTGTCGAACGACGCGAGCGAGCCCCCTGATAAAAGACACCGGCAGCCGGCCGGCGCTATAATCGAGAGCGGTTACCCAACACGTGATGATGAACGAAACAGATTTCGCTATACACGAAGTGCCTTACACAAAGATGCATGGCTTGGGTAATGACTTCGTGATGGTCTCGGATAGCGATCTTCTAGACAGTGACTGGGGAGTTGAACTTCTCAATCACTGGCACAAACGCGGTCACATCCTGGCGAAAAGCGTATGCGAACGCCATTTCGGAGTCGGCGCCGATGGTTTGATTCTTTCGATTGATCCTGCAAATCTAATAGATGCGCGGCTGGACAAAGAATCAGAGTTCAGCGCGTACAGAATTTTTGATTTCATCAAAGACAATATGCCAATCGAACCCTTGATTGGCTGGGCATATTTGAACAGTGACGGATCTGCATCATCTGTTTGCGGCAACGGCTTTAGATGTCTTGCAAAGTTTGTGATGCAGCGCGGAATTGTTCGCAACTCTGGGTTCCTTGTGGCAACGCCGCTTTCGCCTGAGTACGGTGACACCTGTTCGAGCAATGGTAAACACCTGCAAAATGAGCTGATTCATGTGACTTCGGTAAGCAGCTCCCATTCCACTGGAAACGATTGGTACAGCGTCGACCTTGGCGAACCAACGCTAAAGCCTTCATCCATACCGGTCTCAATAAACACACCCAACTCCTTCGTGGTGAAAGAAAGCATCAAAATTGCTGACTACGAATTCCCGATTACCTGCGTCAATATGGGAAATCCGCATTGCGTGATTTTTGATGCACCATTCATGAAAGACATTGAAATTGGAAATGGCGCAATTAATGAGTTTCCCCGCAAATTGGCAGAGCTTGCTCCTGCCATTCAACAGGCTGCGGGCTCTGCCGCAATAAGTGCAGTTGATGGACAGACTAAGCTCTTTCCCGAAGGCGTAAATGTTGAGTTTGCATTTGTGCATAACGAAAAGATATTGATCATCTATGTCTGGGAAAGAGGCTGCGGGCCCACGCTTGCATGCGCCAGCGGCGCCGCCGCTGCGTTGGTAGCCGGAGTATTAGAACAACGTATATCTAGAAAGATGACGGTTCGATTTGGTCCACCCACGCCTCATTACCCCTACAGAGACCTGCTTGTGGAATGGTGTGAAAACAATAATCATGTTCTTATGACCGGTCCAGCCGAAGAAGTAAGCAAAGGGCTCTTCAAGTTTCAAGGGGTTTCGGTGTAAGCTTTCATAGCTGAGAGTATTTCCAAAATGATGGAAGCCGAACAACGTAGAGAATGGATTAAGAGCCGCCGCAAGAAACGCAACGGTACGCGGCACGCCAGGCTTCGTCGCCAGTTTCTCAGATATTCCATGCTATTGCTTCTACTCACCGGAGGAGCGGCCGGATTTACCCGGCTGCCTTGGTGCGTCTCATCGCCGGAGTGCCAAATAGAGGTCAAAAGCAATAAGGTAGTCACAGATCAACAAGTAAAAGACAGCCTTAAATCTGCGGTTTTCGCACCACTATATACACTTGATCCCAAACAGATGGAGAATCAAGTGTCTGAGCTTAAGGCTGTAAAACGCGCATTCGTCAGGCGTTATGCATTTCCTGAACCAAAAATCGTAGTCGAAATTCAAGAAGAAGTTCCATGGGCAACTTTCTCCTTGAGCCCGGAAAGCCCTCCTCAAGCCGTGATCGCGCAAACCGGAAAGATGATTCCGATCAAAGACTTTCCAAACATCGAGCAACCGGCGCTTCAGATATACGGAACACCTACAATGAAGCTCACTCCGGAAACCGTCGGACAGTGGGCGAGTTGGATATCATTCATTTCTCAGCAAACAAAAGAACCAGTCAACAATGTCGACATGCGCAAACCATTTGATGTACGTGTGCAAAACGGCGTATATAACTTGAAACTCGGCACACCGGATATGTCTTTGACTAGACGATTGGGAAGGTTGAGTTCAATTCTCACGGCAGTGGAACCACTAAAGGATCGCTTGATCTATATCGATTTGGGTTTGGATAACAACATTCCTTTGAAGGTCACAAAGGAAGATCCATCAGCAAAAGCAAAACGCGAAGCTCAGAATTCGAGCGCGCGAACTCAGCAACCGGTGCGAGTGACAGCTGCCACAGGAGATTCAGCAACTCAGACGCAGTATTCATCGCCCACGCAATTTAGCCAGGTTGTGCAACAACCTCCGTCGCAACCCTCCCTTCCCACACCGGAAGAGCCTGCCCAACCAACGCAAGACGTGGCTGCTAGCCCAGCTTCTCAGACGTTTTAGTTTTTGCACTTCCAAGCTGTTTCTTCGCTTGAAACCAAAGCTCTGCCCATTCATCTTTGCTTAGCTCTTTGAGCGGCTTTGGAGCAATCTCTTCCATTTTTGCAAAGCGTTCTTTGAACTTCTCAATCGCCAAAATCAATGACTCTTCCGGATTCATCGCATGCCAGCGGGCGACGTTGACCAGCGTGAACATTACGTCTCCGAGTTCTAGATGAACTTCCATTTTCGCTTCGGCAGATTTTTCGGGATGGTCGAGATCTGGATTGGAGATCGCTTCTCTCAGCTCAGCCAGCTCACTGTCTAGCTTTTGCCAAACTTCTCCTTCGTTCCTCCATTCAAATCCATAGTGCACGGCTTTCTCTGAAATCTTCAATGCCTGCAAAAGCGCGGGCAGCGTTTTGGTGATGTCAGCCAGCACTGAGCCTGACTTGTTGCCCTTCTCCTTTTCCTTCAGCTGGTCCCACTGTGCCAATACTTGCCCGGCTGTATCCAATTTCGAATCACCGAAAACATGCGGGTGTCGATTTACCATCTTCTCGTTGATTCCCCGCGCCACATCCTCTATATCAAACTCGCCGCAGTCTTTTGCGACCTGCGCATTTAGCACCACCTGCAATAGCAGATCGCCGAGTTCTTCCTTGAGCTTATTGGGGTCGCCGCTATGAATCGCTTCCAGCACCTCATAAGCTTCTTCAAGCAGGTACCGCGCCAAAGTTCGATGCGTTTGCTCGCGGTCCCACGGGCAGCCGTCCGGTGCTCTCAAGCGACCGATGGTCGAGATGAATGCGTCTAATTGTGTACCCATTGCCTTACTTGCCACTCGTTGATACTCCATGTGCCGCACCAATTTACTCCATCATCGCGAGTGCTGCTCGAACAACCGCTCATCAAGCAGGCATGCTCCTTGACGCGTAATATCAAGCACTCGGCTCTTAAGCTCTTGTCGTGGCGCTATCGCATATAATCTGGTAACCTGAGCGCTCATGCGGTGTTTCTTCATTTTCCAAGCTGGGTGGTTTTGAAGTGGAAGTCTGTGTTGTTGGTGCGGGATACGTAGGACTGGTCACCAGTGCCTGCTTGTCATATCTGGGCAACCAGGTCATCGCGGTTGAATCCAACCAAGAAAGACTGTCGAGTTTGAAGGCAGGCAACGTTCCATTCTTCGAACCGCATCTGGAATCGTTTACCAAAGAGTGCATGGAGTCAGGGTTTCTGGAGTTTACTGATGACCTCGAATCCGCTGTCAAGCGCTCTCAAATCATCTTCATAGCCGTAGGCACACCGCCCCTACCATCCGGCGAGCCTGACCTCTCGCAGCTAATGACAGTTGCAAGGGCAATTGGAAGTTCGCTCGATACCTCCAAAACTCGTCTGATTGTCAACAAATCGACAGTTCCAGTTGGGTCTGGAAATTGGGTTGAGATGCTCGTAAGCCAAGGTGTGCAAAACGTTCAAACAGTGCCTGCGCGTTCGGCAAAGCCAGAAGCGCCGACATTTGCAGTAATCAGCAACCCCGAGTTTTTGCGGGAAGGAAGCGCGATATCCGACTCCTTCTATCCGGACAGAATTGTAGTCGGCGCCGGTGACGAAACAGTTGCAAGCGTCATGAAGAAGCTCTACAAGCCAATCATCTCGCAAGAGTTTGACCCGCCGAAATGCGCACCGCGACCAGAAGGACTCAAGTCAATTCCCTTTGTCGTGACGGATTTGGCAAGTGCCGAGTTGATTAAGTATGCAGCAAATGCATTTCTTGCGTTAAAAATTAGTTTCGCCAACGAGATTGCAGGACTCTGCGAAAAGGTCGGCGCCGATATTAGACAAGTCGCTCTGGGCATCGGTCTCGATCAACGCATCGGCAGACAGTTTTTGAACGCCGGAGTTGGCTGGGGTGGAAGCTGTTTCGGCAAAGACGTAAGCGCACTAATGACAGTGGCAAAGGAATACAACTACCAAACGTCACTTTTGGAAGCGACTGTTGCCGTCAACGAACGCCAGCGGCTTGTAGTTATCAAAAAGCTTCAAGACGAACTCAAAATTATAAAAGGAAGAACCATCGGATTGATGGGGCTGTCTTTCAAGCCAAACACTGATGACTTGCGCGATGCGCCAAGCATCACCATCGCATACCAACTGTTGAAGATGGGCGCAAGCGTCAAGGTCTTCGACCCCGTCACTAACGAAGCGTGCAAAAAGGCGCACCCACATTTGGATCTCGTGTACTGCGACGATCTGAAACAACTTGCACAAGATTCAGACGCACTAGTTTTGGTGACGGAGTGGAACGAATTCAAACAAGCAAATTGGAAAGAGCTTGGTCGCATGATGCGGTGGCCGCTGCTCATCGACGGACGCAATGCGCTTAATGAGGAAGATGTTCGAGCTGCGGGGTTGACCTACAGAGGGGTGGGACATTGAGAATTCTGATTACCGGTGGCGCAGGTTTTATCGGATCGCACCTCGTCGACCGCTTGATCGATGAAGGTCACTATGTCGCGGCGATGGACAACTTGATCACCGGCAACATGCAGAACATCGCACGGCATCAGTCAAACCCTAGATTTGAGTTCATCCACCACAATGTTTCCAACCACATTCACATAATTGGCGAGCTCGATTGGGTGATGCACTTTGCGTCGCCGGCTTCTCCTATTGATTATCTCGATCTGCCGATTGAGACACTCAAAGTGAATTCATTGGGAACGCACAACACTTTGGGACTGGCCCTGAAGAAAAACGCGAAATACTTCCTTGCCAGCACTTCTGAAGTCTACGGAGATCCCGAAGTGCATCCGCAACCGGAAACTTATTGGGGTAACGTAAATCCGATTGGACCGCGCGGTGTGTACGATGAATCAAAGCGATTTGCCGAATCATTGACGATGGCCTATCACAAAAAGCACAAGCTCAACACACGTATCGTGCGCATCTTCAACTGTTATGGGCCCAGACTGCGCGCGAATGATGGGCGTGTGGTGTCCAACCTAATCGACCAAGCTCTGCAGAACAAACCACTCACCATATACGGTGACGGCTCTCAAACTCGAAGCTTCCAATATGTATCGGATCTTGTTGAAGGTATTCGCAGGCTGATGGATTGCGATCATCATCTTCCAGTCAACATCGGCAATCCGCAAGAGCGGACCGTGAAAGATCTTGCACTGCTAATTAAAGAGATGACTGGCTGCACGAGTGATATCGTGTTTGAACCATTGCCGACCGATGATCCGCGCAGACGACTTCCCGACATAACGAAGGCGAAAGAACTTCTAGGATGGACTCCGAAGATGGACATTCGAGAGGGGCTAACGAAAACGATCGCCTGGTATCGCGAGCAAATGTTGCAGGCTTCTGGGAAGGTCTAGAAGGCTTAGAATTGATCGCTTGGCATTCGGCTCGTAGTTGAGTATTATGTAGATAGTGGAGCGCAGGGGGATCGAACCCCTTACGGACGGGATGAAAGCACGCCGCGCACACCAGTGCTGCGCCCCACAACTTTGTGAGACTGATGTACGGTCGTAGTCCGAAAGGTGGTCTTAACCGACCCCCATTTATTAATACGTTCGAGTCCATCAAAAAGTTCAATTTTCGAGAGAACTTTTTTTGGTGCTAGAAAAACCCGAATACTTATTGAACAACTTCGACCGCGCACAAGCCTTCACCGAATTGGAAGGCGTTGGCGAATTGAGGTTTGATCACAGTCTTGCCGGTCTTATCGATAAATCCCCACTTGTTGTCGAGTTTTACCGCAGCTACGCCGTCAGAGAATCTCGATACATATGAGTACTGTGGTTTGATCACTACCGTTCCCTTTTTATCAATGAATCCAATTTTGCCGCTGTCATCAGTTACGGCAGCTAATCCCTCATAGAAGCGTTTCGCTTCTTTGAATTGGGGTTTGATCACTGTTTTGCCGGTTTTATCAATGTATCCCTTTTTCCCACCAACAGTAACGCAAGCAAGCCCTTCCTTGAATGAAGAAGCAGCGTCATATTGCGCCTTGATCACCCACTTACCGGTTTTGTCGATGTAACCTCTTTGGAGGGATTCCTTGACAGAAGCAAGTCCTTCGCTAAACTCCTGCACATCGACAAACTGGGCTTTAATAGCCATTTTTCCAGTTTTGTCAACAAACCCTGCTTTGCCTTGCGCGTCTCGAACTGGTGCGAGTCCTTCCGAGAAGACAGCCAGGTATGGTTGGAACTGTGGCTTAATCACCATCTTTCCGGTCTTGTCGATAAATCCCATCTTTCCGTCGATCACGACAGCCGCTAGCCCTTCCGAAAACTGCTCGACTTCATCGAACTGTGGCTTAATAACAGGCTTTCCGGTCTTATCAATGAAGCCGTACTTGCTGTCCATGTTCACTCTGAAGCGAGCAAGTCCTTCTGTGTAAGCACCGATAAACTCGTAAGGGCCGGTGACTTTCTTTCCTGCTTTGTCGATAACGAATGTCTTTTCGCCGCCCTCATTGACGACAGCTAAACCTTCAGTAAAGTCACCACCATAATTAAAATGCGGAGCGATTATGACCTTGCCGGTTTTGTCGATATAACCGAGATTGTCTGCAAGCGCGTGGGGTGCTGCGATAACTGCAAGAGCTGCGCTTGCCAAAACCGAGATACCAATTGAAGATATCAATTTCATTGAAAACTCCTTCACTCTCTAGATCTCTTCAGATTTCCTCTAGTACTCTGCCGCGAGTTTCCTCGCCGAAAGCTGCCACCACCAGTGCTGCCACCACAAATGACAATGCGCCGAGCGCAAAGACTCCATGTTGTCCCATATGTGGAAGGATTACTCCTACCAGATAAGGTCCCAGCAAGGCACCGATACGTCCAATTGAGCTTGCAAAGCCCGTACCGGTTGCTCGTGCCCGAGTCGGATACAACTCCGGCGTATAAGCATATATTGCAGACCACATTCCAAACATGAAAAACTGCATTGCCAATCCAAAAACAATTACAAAAGTAAGGTTGGGTGCGTTGCCATACAGAAAAGCCGTTACCGCGCAGCCCAGAAGCATAGTGACTGTGGTCGGCTTTCGACCGATCTTTTCAATCAACCATGCTGATGTAGCAAAGCCGGGTACGCCCGCAAGAGAGATGAGTGTAATGTACTCGTTAGATTTGACGTTGCTGAATCCGTGTTCTACTAGAAGTTCTCCGAGCCAGGTGGTTAGACCGTAGTAGCCCAGCAGCACAAAGAACCAGAGTGTCCATAACATCGCGGTTCTCTTTTTGAATTTCTCTGACCAAAGCTCCATATATGGTGCCTTGGGTTTTGCGCCGGTTAAAGAATTTCCGTTGTTGCTCTTGTTGCTACCACTGGCGATGGCAAAGTGTTTTGGTTCCGGAAGCGATTGCCCTTTTAGCCTCTCTCGAACTTTGGATTCTATCTTGCTCATCACGGCTTCAGCTTGTTCCATTCGTCCGGCATCGCTCAGCCATCTCGGTGATTCAGGAACAATCTGTCGAACAATCAACACAAACAGCGCCGGAATTGCTTCAGCGACAAATACACCTCTCCAACCCCAAACGGGCAAAATGAAGTAGGCAAGAACACCCGCCAAGACGAAGCCGACAGGCCAGAATCCTTCTAACAATGCGATGTATCTTCCGCGCTTCGCAGTCGGAATGTATTCGCAGATCAACGACTGCCCAACCGGCAGCTCCATGCTCATTCCGACACCAAGAATTATGCGGCAAATCATCAGCGTAAGCGGGTTGGGCGCAAAAGCACAAGCCAGCGAGCCAAGTCCCCAAATCACCATACTCCATCGAAAGACTACACATCTTCCATATTTGTCGGCGAGCATTCCGGCTGAGGCCGCACCGAAAAACATTCCGATGAATCCTGCACTGCCGAGGGCGCCTGCAGTCGCAGTGTCTAGCGAAAACTCCTTTTTGATTGATGACAACACAAAAGTCATCATCGCAAAATCAACGCAATCAAAAAGCCAGGCAGTCGCAATTATGAAAAACAGCGTGCGTTGATAGCCGGTAAGCGGCAGACGTTCTAAACGCTCGGCTATTGTGAAAACGCTCATCAAGTTTCCGCGACGACCCGACAGAGTATAGCACTTGCAACTTTTTGCAAGTTGAAGGTGCAGGGGCTCTGCGAAGGTGTAGAGACTGTGCGACTCGCTGCCCTATGCAGGCAGCGCCGGAGGCAGCCGCTGGTTTCTCACCTCATAAAGAATCACGCTGGTTGCTATCGACACATTGAGACTGTCCAAAGTGCCTGACATCGGAATCGACACCACCACCGAGCATGCATCCAATTGTTCTTGGCTTAGCCCCTTTCGTTCATCTCCAACAAAAATGATTGTGCGCTCCGGGTACGATACGAGTCGATAATCGAGTTTTGCGGCCGGGGACGAACCAACCACAAAGCAATCGTTTTCCTCTACCCAGCGGCTAAACTCGCTGGCACTGGCTCGCGCAAGGCTGAGCGAAAACAAAGAACCCATACTCGCACGAACAGTTGCTGGATGAAACGGATCGACGTTATCGCCAATCATGATGATACCGCCCGCGGAGACTGCTTCGGCGGTGCGCATTATCGTTCCTAAATTTCCCGG
This sequence comes from uncultured Candidatus Obscuribacterales bacterium, assembly GCA_964503045.1. Lineage (GTDB taxonomy): Bacteria > Cyanobacteriota > Vampirovibrionia > Obscuribacterales > Obscuribacteraceae > CAYZJR01. The sequence continues at coordinate 6,276 of CAZCZI010000022.1, read as the reverse complement.
CGAGCGAATGTTGCTGACAGCAAGCCAGCACACCCCACTTTTCGGAGCCACTTTTCGAAGCTTTGAGACTCGATGCCTTACCACTGCTCCAAAGCCTTGAGAATCCTCGGCTGTGCAAATGGATTTGTATACATCAGCAGTGACATAAGACACCGGTGCACCTTTGCGTTCCAACCTATCAACAAAATGCATAATGCTGCTAGTGCTCTCCACAAGCTCCGGTGAGACGATCAATCGTTCAAAATGTGCGCCATTCACAAATGCACGCCGAACAAATCGATACCCATCTACAAAGAAGCAATTTGTTCGCTCTCGCTGACCGCGAATTTGCAAATCGCGAATTGGTTGAATGTGTGGGTGGTTTCTCCTTTTAATCAATTCAGGTCGCAGTTTTTTCATATTTCAAAACGGGCTTATCCCCGCAGATGAATAAACAAAAACGCCCCGGCAACATGTGCCGAAGCGATACAGATCTCCTGCCGAGTTCTTGGTCTATCCGAGATGTATGGATCTCATGCAATTCTCCAGAGACATTTAAAACGTCGGACCGGGGATAGAATTCATTATAGTACGAACCCCCAAGCTAGAGCAACTTCGAGCGTTTCAGTATTCCTCACGTATTCCCCATATTGCAGTCATACAGTGAAGTTGGAATTGAAATTGAAGACATCAGAAGGCACGAACAATACTCAATGCAGCACCCTAAGAAGGGAGGGTAAGGCAATGTCGGCACTGCAGAAAAAGATTTCAAAAAACAGTAGAACTGGAAAGATGTTGGCCAAGATCAGGGTTCTGAAAAACACTGATTCTATGAGAAAAGCCAATGGTGGAGTAAACAAATCCGGATTGATCTGCGAAGCGCGAAATCGCTGATCAGAGCCAGTTAAGACTCAAAACAATGAAGCACCTAAGAAGGGAGGGGCTAACCATGTTACACGAACGAAATGATAAGAAAAATGCGAAACATCAATCAAGTAAAACACTGAACGTTATGCGTCGACAGAAGATCAAAGTTCTGAAAAATACGCACTCACTGCAAAAGCAGGTGGGTGGCAAGGATAACTACGGCAAGTTTACTGATATTACATGTTTTTAGAAGACCTGCGGAGGGGACGATCATGTCAAATCATCAACACAACAATAGAAACAACTCGAAGAGCGAACATTCGAGCAAGAAACTCGATGCACACAAGAAACCGAACATCAAAATTCTAAAGAACACTCGTTCGATGAAACAGCAAGTTGGCGGGGAACACGATAAAACAATCTGGTTCTCAATTGTGTGCCACTGAGGCTCAGACACCTCACTCGGCGGATTTAGATCTATGTCATACGACAAGGAAAGACTGAGTGTCAAAGACTGCGGTTGGACTTAGCGCACGTTGCTCCAAGCTGCATTCACATCAAAGAATAGGAGGAAACAGAAATGTCTACACACAGTGGCAACAATTCAACGGATAAACACACGCATGGACATCATCAGCAATCGATAAAGTCAAAGATGATCACGCCAAAGATCAAGGTACTCAAGAACACCGACGCAAACCAACGCATCGCCGGTGCGAAGTTCAAGAGCGGATCATTCTCGTATCCATGCACAGGTTAGGAAGGCGGGACGTGCACAATCGGTAAGCTTCATTAGCGCCACTCACATAAGAAGGAACCACCGTTTGCGTCGACTGCGAATCAGCCAAGACTTCTAGGATGTTAGATAAGCTATCTAAAACCTGAGATACATCAATTGCCTGCGATGTCGCTTGAAGCGCTCGCAGGTCTTGGCAGTCATACAATCGTTTGAATGGAACTGCCACAAGCGGAATGTCGAGTGCAGCGCACTCGTTGATGGTATTGTAGCCGGCACTGCCAACGACGACATCGGCGGCAGCAATACACTCAATTCCTGGCCAGTGTGAAATCCACGTCGATGAATCCAAGTCCGCGGGACAAACAGGTGTCAGACAGCGAACGACGATATGACCTTCAAACCTTCGACTGGCTTGTCTAGCAACTTCGTGATAAAACTTCTGTTCTTCAGAAGTCCCAGAAGAGACGATTACAACCAACCTTTCCGAATCAGAAATTCCGAGCCTCGATCGCATTTCATTTCGACTCGGAAGTTCATCTGAGCTGCGCACAAGCCATGGGGCGGTTCGCACATATTTACCGTTGTCCTCAGTGACATCCCCTGGTTCGATGACCATGTGATAGTGGCTGTCAATGAAGTCATCGATCTGAAATTTGGTTCTATAGCGTTGGTTGAGCGCACGCGAGATTAGTACACGATGGGCGTGCGTATCACGTTTCTCATTGTCCATCTGAGCGAAGACATTGACTAATTCTCCAAGCAACCCACGAGGGAACGTGTCCACAATCAAACGGTCACAATTTGAATTTAAGATCTTGCTGGATATTTGAGTCGCAACAAGTTCCTCATCAGTCAAAGACGGCGACCGTGCCGTAGCACTGTTCTGGGAAGGGTGTGAAAAGTCAGTTATCGTCAAATCAAGATCGCGACAATCCTGCTTGTAAGCATCGCTTGTCTGCACGTAATGCAGATATGGAGAATTGCACAATATCTCAACTTGGTGAAAACGAGCAGCAATCCTGGCGAGAGACAATGCACGCGTTAAATGTCCCCAACCGCCACCGAGAGCGTAGATGATCCATTTTTGGTTTTGGCTCCGATTCTCTCGTTTCATCGACCACTCAGCTTGCGTCTAAGCGATCTTCGAAATCGAGGTCGTCTAAGTCGTCGCTTTCAAGCAAAGCACCGTCGGAGTCGGAAAAATCCGTTCTCATTGATGTGGGACGATTGGCGGCAGAAGCCCACCAACCGTAATTGCTGAATCCAGGGTAGTACATTATTCGATCTGAAAAATATGGATCGGTTGACTCAGATTCCCATGTGTTTTGGTCTTCCGGCAATTCCTGCCCTTTGCAGTAAGGACAACCGATTCGCGTTAGTCTGCCGCAGCGTCTCTTGAAGAGAAAGCCGACGAAGAGTGGGCATGGATCCATCAAATCAGACAAATCAGTTACCTCATTGTGGATATGGCACAAGCCATTGCTGAGCGCTGCCAAACGCCCAACTTGTCGAATCCGAAGCAGCAGAGCATCAGAGGGTCAGAGTTCGACTTTGTCGAATAAACGACTTTTCCATCGGCTCCTTTCATAACCAATTTCCCTTGATCGACTCGCACCTTATACAGTGACTTGTCGTCACCGTTTTCGATTTCCAAGCCGTAATCACGCTTCTTGATGCGATAAACAGTTTGCTCGTCCGGTGTCTTCAGCTTGTAGCGCCCGTCTTCCTCAGCTTTGAGGATGTACGTTACCGTTCCTTGCTGATCCATCAGCTTCCATGTGCCGGACTTTTTCGATTCGATTGAATTGTTTTGTGCTTGCGCAGTCACCAAAAGCAAGCGACGTTTCGAATCGTCCTTACGTTTAAACACTGCTTGCTCAGCACCTTTTGCATCGACAAGCTTTCCACCGTTTCCATCCACTTCGAGACGTAAGGCTAGAGCGCCTTGCGCGTTAGAGAGTTCCAACGGAACAGGATTCGAAGATTGAGCTCTTGCGCTTTGCGCTATCATCAACGTCGCAATACCAGCTAAGACCAGGGTTTTCACGATTGTTCTCCTTTGTGCTCAAGACGAGAAACTTTCTTTGCCAAATTCAAAACGTGGTACGAACTCAAAAACATCGAAATCGCGGCGACGTAAAGTTCGTCGACAGTCTGTGCCGGTGTTCCATAACTCATGGGCGCACGCACCGAAATGCGAAAGTGTTTGCGCTTCATGTTCAGTGCTTTTAACTGGCAGCGCGATGGAAGCTTGATGAACTTTGCAGGAGCCGCAATCAGATCTTGCGCCGCCGCATAACGCTTGTCATTGAGAGTCATTAGGAGGTCGAGTTTGTACCCTTTTGGACGCCTTTTGCCTTTGCGATGCTTGATCTTCAAAAGTTCAGTTACCGAAAACTGAAATGCAGTGCCATCTAAAAAGCGCCCTTTGAGCACCAACCATCTTGAGCCATAGAGCCGCCCGCCAAATACGTCTCGAATGAAATTTCTTTTTGCGTTGACTCTCTCAAAATCTATTTTTACCGAGTATGTGGCATCATCACCGGTATCACGCGCAAGCATGTCGAGAAGTTTTGATGCAACCAGGTACCGCTCGTCAGGAACGCTGAAATGAGCTCCTGATTTCAAGATAAAGATCAGAAGTGCGATGACCGCTACAATGGCTCCAATTAAAAGAAGTCCTTTTAGGTGTTCAGCAAAGACAATTAAGCAAATAAATCCGACAATGCAAATAATGATGGTAAATATCTGCTTCTTTTCGTCGCGCTTATCAAGCGTCGCAAGAGAGCCGAGATCTGCCTTTAGCGTTGGCAAGTCCGCTGCGTGCTCGTAGGCTCGCAGCCGCACAACCTCCCGAACAGCATCACTGACCTTCGAAGTAGTTGTAGGATACTCAGGCATATCTCTTATCTTTGGTCAGCCGCAGCAGGATTCAAGTGAAGTCCGAATCAGACAGTATTATACTTCCGCAAACGCGAATTCTGTACGTGGCGTTTGACGTGGTTCCAGCGCCCAAGGGCGCGGCGATTCATATCGACCAATTTGCGCGCGCCCTGGCAAACGCATGTCAGCGGGTAGACCTGGTGACCGTCGCGCCGGGACTGTCTGCAATTGGCGAAATGGAGATCGCGCCGCGCTTGTTTCACACGCAACTTCCTGCGATAGGCGACGATCTCGTCAAACGCGTCACACATTTCAGGAGACTGCTCGACTGTTGGCTATCTAAGCAGAACCTTCCCTTTGATGTAATTCAATTTCGCTCTCCATTTGAGGGACTATGGATCTCGTTGCGAAAGAACGAGCTTTGCAAGAAGCTCGTTTTTGAGGTAAATGGTCTGCCTTCAATCGAACTCAAATATAGATACGATGCGCTTCGCAACGACGACGCTCTTATGGCGAAGCTGTATGGGCAGGAACAGACATGTCTTGAATCAGCAGACCTGATAGTGACTCCAAGCAGAGTGACGAAAGACTATTTGGCACTGCGTGACGTGGCTAAAGGCAGAATTGCAGTCGTTCGCAATGGGGTTGACTTGGAGACATTCCACTTTCAACAACCGCGGAGATGGATGCCAGGCACCGCAATTGATATCACATACTTTGGAACTTTGGCGCCCTGGCAAGGAATAGATACCATGATCAGAGCCATTGCACTAAGCGAGTATCCAACGCGATTGAGGATAATTGCCTCGGGCAAGCAGAGCATGATTAATGCAGCTACTCGGCTGGCGGCAAAACTTGGAGTAAGAGATCAGATTTTTCTCGAACCCCCCACTTCGCAGTCCCAATTGGCAGAGATCTTGCACGGCTCTCATGCCATGCTTGCGCCGCTGACACCTATCGATCGCAACATTCTTCAAGGATGTTGCCCGCTCAAAGTAATTGAGGGAATGGCAAGTGGTGTTGCCGTCATCACAAGCGATTTAGAAGTCACAAGAGAGTTGAGCGACAGCACTGATTGCCTGTTCTTCACTAAACCAGCATCAGAACGCCAAATAGCGCAACGTCTTTTGGAAGTAGTGACAGATTACGAAAAGACAGTCGAATCCTGCCGTTTGGCACGCCGAATCATTGAAGAACGCCACACCTGGTCGAGCGCGGGCAATCAATTGGTGCAGGCGCTTTCAAGTTTGAGAACCTCAAACGAGTACTCCCGACTCGTTTAGCAGAAGCGACAAAGCCTCCCGCTCAGCGCTTAGAGAATGATGTTTCAAAACGGATGCGCGGGCGTTGTCGCATATCTCAATTTGTTTTTGTTTTGGCAACTCCAGCGCTTCAAGAATGGCTGTCGATAGGTTGTGCAGCTGCGCACGCAGCAGCATGAAGCCGTTGACGCCATGTTGAATCACTTCAGGAATACCACCGGCATCGCTTGTGATGCAAAGGCAACCACAGCACATCGCTTCCAAAAGCGCATTGGGTAACCCCTCAAACAATGATGGTTGAAGGAACAGATCACAAACTTGCAAATGTTCGGCGATGGTAATTGGATTGGAGATGTGACCGGTGACAATGATGCGCTGAGCATCTTCAGGCCGTTCTGCGGCAAACAACTGAAGTGTCGCCTGTTGCTGCAAACGAGCCTCGCCGATGATAAGCAAGCAAGCAGGGCGGACGGCTCGCACCTCCGCTAGGGCACGCAAAAGGAATTGAATTCCCTTTTTTTCTCTTAGTTCGCCACAAAAGCCGAG